>DATLLJ010000151.1:0-89580 GCA_035537875.1 Vicinamibacterales bacterium
CCTGGACGCTGCCGCCGACGGCCCCCACACCTCCCACACGTCCACGAGGTGAGCGCAGCTCCGATCGTGTGCGCATCGGCGGCAGCGTCCAGGTGACTGCGGGCGAGATCATCGACGGCGACGTCGTTGCCATCGGCGGCAGCGCTGACGTCAACGGCGAGGTCAACGGCGATGTGGTGGCGATTGGCGGCAACATGGATCTCGGTCCCGAGGCCAACGTGGATGGCGATGCGGTCGTCGTCGGGGGGGTGCTTCGCCGGAACCCTTCGGCTCGCGTCCGGGGAGAAATTCAAGAAATCGGGTTCGGCGGCATGGGCGTCCCGGGCGGATGGCGGTGGCCGACGGGGGGCATGCCCGGGATGTTTTTCGGCACGATGGCGGACAGGTTCTTCGCGCTCGTTTCGACGATGGCCCGGCTCGCGGTGCTTTGCTTTCTCGTGTCCCTCGTCCTGGTCTTTGCGCGTGGCTACGCCGAACAGGTCGGTGAGCGCGCGGCCGAGCAGCCTGTGAAGGCGGGTCTCGTGGGTCTGTTGATTCAGCTGCTCTTCGTGCCGGCTCTTTGCGTCACCATCGTCGTAATGGTCGTCACGATCATCGGCATCCCGCTTCTCCTGCTGATCCCGTTCGCGTTACTGGCCTTCGTGCTCCTCCTCCTGGTCGGTTTCTCGGCCGTCGTTTACGATGTCGGCCGGCTCATCACGAGCCGGTTCGGCTGGGAGAGTCGAAATCCCTACCTGATTGCCGCGGCCGGAGTCGTTCTCGTTCTTTCTCCCGTTCTTCTCAGCCGTCTGGTCGGTTTCGGCGGACCATTTATCTCCCCGTTCGCCTGGACGCTGCTTCTCTTCGGGTTGCTCGTCGAGTACGTGGCATGGACGGTCGGACTGGGAGCCGTTGCTCTCTTGCGCTTCGAGCGCCGGGCCCTGACGGCGCCCGGCAATGTTATTGCTTCTTGACGGGCAATAGAGTCGTTGACGCGTCGCAAGTGTACTTGCACGCGGCGGCCGCGGCCGTTTCTGTCAGGAATCGAGACATACGTGCGCATTCGTCTGATCCGGCTTCCGGATGCGGGAGTCGTTGGCGACTTCGATTTCCGCCGATTTCGACCCGGCGAGACCTACGACGTCAGTCCGAATTTCGCCTCAGCTCTGCTCATCAGTGGCTGCGCCGAGCTGGCTATGGCGGTGCCAGATTCGACCACCGGTCAGGAGCGCCTAAACACCGGTAAACTACCTGAACCGGAATTCTGACTATCCTGAAGGCGCTAGCCAAAAGCTTCATCACCACTCTGGTCTTCTTCGTCCTGGCCGAAGTCGCGCTGCGTGGCGCGTATTTGGTGCGGAATTCGCTCGTTCAGTACGTGCCCCTGCCGTACGCGTTCGGAGATAACTACGGGCCTCAGCCGCCCTGGCTCGATCCGCTGGACATTCTGGAGGAAGACGAGACACTCATCTGGCGGAGCAAGGCTGATTTCCGAGTCGACTACCTCCATGTCTTCAGTCCCGTGTGGCAGGAGCGTGACCGGATAGCTCTGCTGCGCCGCTTCCTGCCATCAATACCGGAGGTTTTCCTCGGCAA
Source organism: Vicinamibacterales bacterium (assembly GCA_035537875.1). Taxonomy (GTDB): domain Bacteria; phylum Acidobacteriota; class Vicinamibacteria; order Vicinamibacterales; family CAVVIG01; genus DATLLJ01. The sequence continues at coordinate 1,576 of DATLLJ010000151.1, forward strand.
CCCCACGTGGGAAGTGCGCCTCAATTCAGAGGGCTTTCGCGGGAGCGCGATGACGCGAACTCATCCCGGCTCCACGGTGCGAATTGCCTGCATCGGCGATTCATGGACATTCGGAATGCCGGTGACGGAGGACCAGACGTATCCGAGCAGGCTCGAGGCCTGGTTGAGAGAGATGCAGCCTGGCCTGGAGTACGAAGTTCAGAACTTCGGTGTTCTGGGCTACTCCTCCTTTCAGGGTCTACGGTTGCTGCGGACGAAGGTTCTCGATTTCGATCCGGACATCATCGCGATCGGCTTCGGGATGAACGATTCGCAGGTGGCCGGTTACCGCGACAAGGACGTCCGTCAGGACGGGGCGCATCCATCGATCGCGTCTCGCAGTATCGGCGCGTTGGGCGCCGCGGTGCGGGATCTGGAAACCTACAAACTTCTGAAGTACGCGGCGCTGGTTGTGACCTTCCGGGAGAAACCGATCGCCGACTACATCCGGGCGGAAACCGACAAAGACACTGAGGGCGACGCCCGTTATGAAACCCTGGACGCCTGGACGCGTGTGTCGCCAACAGACTACGAGCTGAACGTGCGCGAGATGATACGGTTGTCCAGAGAGCACGGCGCTCGCGTCGTGCTCATCGACAACGAGCTCTGGGAAGCCAGCCCGTATCGAGCGGTGCTCAAACGGCTGTCCGCCGAACTTCACGTCCCTTTGGTAGACGGCGCAGCCCTTCTGGACTCTGCGCGTCGCGCCGTCGAACACAACCTCGAGTCGCAGCTCGGACTCGACGATCGCGGTGGACAGCTTCCGCTGGCGTCCTTCCCGGCGGCCGGCAAAACGACCGTGGTGTTTCGCGTTTATCGCGGTTCAGCCGACGTGCCGAAAGGGCTGTCGATTGTAGGGGCGGACCAGCAGCTCGGCGCGTTCGTTCCGAATCTTGTGACGATGCACGACGACGGGACCGATGGGGACCAGAGGGCGGGAGACGGGGTGTGGAGCCACACCGCGGATCTCGCAGTGGGCAGCCGCGTCTTCTACGTGTACACGAACAGCGGCGCGCCCGGGCGTTGGGAAGGGCTCGACGTCCCCTACATCAGACGGGTGGAAGTGCCGGCGTCTGCCGACGGCCGACCTTTGCACTTGCCGATTGAAACGTTCGGCCGCGTGTACCTGCAGGGCGATCACTGGCATACCGACTCGGCTGGGTACGACGCGATTGCCCGCGAGGCGGCGCGCGTCATCGCGACGCGGGACTGAGGCGGCCTTCGTCGACGCGCAGCGCGCGCGTCGCCCATGCGGCGGCGAATTCTTCGTCGTGGGTCGCAATGACGAGCGTCTTGCCTTCCTTGATAAGCGCGTGCAAGAGCCCGCCCAGCTCTGCCCGGCGCGCGGTGTCGAGCGACGCTGTGGGCTCGTCCATCAGGAGAAGCGGGGGGTCGACCGCCAGCGCGCGCGCGATGGCGACGCGTTGCGCCTCGCCGCCCGACAGGTGGCGTGGCAGCGCCGCCGCTCGGTGCTCGACGCCGAATGCCCGCAGGAGCTCGCGCGCGCGTCGTTCGGCCTCGATTCCCTGGATGCGATACGCGTGAATTGGAGCGAGGCAGATGTTATCGAGCGCGGTCAGGTGCTCGAAGAGGCAGTGAAACTGGAACACCATCCCGACTTTCCGGCAGAGGGCCTGACGAGTGGCGGCGCGAGGGCGTCCTGCCGTCAACGTCACCTCGTCGATCGCGATCCGTCCTTCCTGAAACGACTCGAGGCCGGCGATGGCGCGAAGCAGCGTCGTTTTGCCCGCCCCGGATGGCCCCATGATGGCCACGAGCTCGCCGCGATCGGCCGCGAACGACACGCCGTCGAGCACATGTCGATCGCCGCGGCACATTCGGACATCCTGTACCTGCAGAACATTCACGGGTGCCACCGATTTTCGAGCCGCCTCGCCAGGGCGGCGATGGGCAGCGACATCGCGAGGTACAGCGCGGCGCAGAGCGTGCCTGGGATCACCCAGCTGCCGAGATTGGTGGCGAAGATCTGTGTCTGCTTGGTCAGCTCGATCACCGTCAACACGGAGACGAGCGAGGAGTCCTTGAGGAGTGCCACGAAGTCGTTGGTCATCGGTGCCAGCGCCAGACGGAACGCTTGCGGCCCGCGGACGAACCTCAGGACCTGGGATTCACTGAGCCCCAGCGTCCGCGCTGCTTCAAGCTGCCCAACCGGAACGGCTTGGAGCGCCGAGCGATAAATCTCGCTTTCGTAGGCCGCGTAGTTCAGCGCCAGCCCGAGCAGCGCGGCCGTGAACGCCGGCAGCTGAATCGCTGCGGCGATACCGTAATAGAGCACGAACAGCTGCAGCAGCAGTGGCGTCCCACGCATCAGCTCCACGTACGCCAGAAGAGCCGTCCGCAGTAGACGTCCGCCGTACACGCGTCCGGTGGCAATGACCACGCCGCCGACGACGGCCAGCGCCATGGCGAGGCACGACAGCAGCAGCGTGATGGCCGACGCCCGAAGCAGTGATGGGAAGTAAAGCCGTGCCGCCTCCCGGCCCGATAACGGTGCGGTCCCCGCGTAGGGATGACTTGGATCGCCGCCCCCGTCGATCACCGGCGGAAGCTCTTCGCCGGCCAGGAGCTTCGCGTACAGGGCCGGCTGATCCTCGTTCCAGACGTTCCATTTTCGAAAAATCCGCTCGAGCGAGCCGTCGCGCATCGCGTCGCGGAGAATGTCGTTCACCCTGTCCCGGAGTGCCGCATCGCGCGCCGCGAGCACGCCGACGTAGTGGCCGATGGCGATGGTCGCGGGCTGCGTGGTCAGCCCCGGCATCGTCCGTTGCCGTCGGTTGGCGAGCACCTGGTCGAGGAGCACCGCATCGACACGACCGAGCAGCAAATCGCTGTATGGATGAACGTCGTCGTCGTACGAGATCGCGCGGAGCCCGTACTGCTGCTCGGCTCGCAGAAGGATCTCGTACGCGATCGTTCCACCGAGCGTCGCCACCGATCGGCCGCGCAGGTCCGCGAGCGTCCGGAACCGCCCCGCATCGCCGTCCCTGACGGTCAGCACCTCCCGGAATTGATAGTAGGGAATCGTCACGGCGAGAGTGCTGCGGCGGGCCGGGGTGTCTTCGAGCCCGCTCAGACCGATGTCCGCGTCGCCGCGATTCACGGACTGGTCGATGGACGCGAACGCGACCAGGACGAACCGCGGCGTGCGCGTCAGCCCGCGCGCCAAGAGCGCCGCGATGTCCACGTCGAATCCGACGACCTCGTCCGGGCGGGCCGGGTTGGCCTCGACGAAGGGTGCGCCGCCCTCCGAGTCGCCTGCCCAACGGAGCTCGACCGTCGCTTCGCCCGCTCCTTGGGCCGCGGCGTCGAAGGGTGCTGACGCCAACGCCAACGCGAGGACGCACAACACAAGCAGAGTGCTGGCACGCCTCATGACGCCGGCAGCTCGTTCACCTCGTGGAGAAAGTCAATCATCGCTCTGTTGAACGGCTCCGGCTGCTCCCATTGCGGCAGGTGACCGGCGTCGTCGAACGTCACGAGATGGGCGCGAGGCATCGCTTCCAGGATTTTGGCGCTCTCCTCAACGGGCACCTGCGTGTCCTGCTTGCCCCAAATCACCAGCACACGCCGCTTGTGCATCCCCACCCGCTCGATCTCCTCCCGCTGATCGACCGAGGCATTGGCCATCAACTCTGACAGCCTCGCTCGTCTGAATCCGCGATAGCGCATCTGGACGCGGTAACGGGAGGGCCAGTCAGGGAAACGCTCTGGATGCACGAAGTCGGCAAGCTGGTCGTCCGCCCATCGGGGCGCGGTGAAGATTGTGGTGAAGAAGTCCCACACGGCTGGCGCTGACGTCGGCGGCGGACCTGGAGACCTGAAGGACGGATCAACATAAATAAGCGACCGCACGCGGTCCGGGGATGCGTCCGCATAGCTGGTCACAATGGCGCCTCCGAGCGAGAGCCCGGTGAGATCGAACGGCTCCGAGAGCTTCAACGCAGCGAGCAGCTCGGTCAACTGGCGGACGTAAAACGTCTGTGTGTATGGCACGTCGGGCCGATCGGAGTACCCTCGGCCGTAGTAGTCGTAGCGGAGCACGCGGAAGCCGGCGTCGGTCAGCGCCTTGAACGTCGGGTCCCAGATGTAATAGGGGACGCTGAAGCCGGCGGCGAGGACAACGAGCGGCCCTGCCGCCGGTCCGCCGATCTCGTAATGCGTGTAGCCATCGGTCAGCCGCACGAAATCCCCGGGGGCTTCACGTCGGGCCGCATCGTCGAGATCCAGGGTTTCCAGGTTGGCGTTCGAATAGAGCGCCGCCGATGCGGCTGCGAGTCCAGCAGCGAGGACGAGGGCTGCAATCGCGCGGCGCATACTCCGTCAACGTCCCGGGGGGGTATACATGGCCGACTTCCGGGTTGCCTGGTCGATTTCCTCCGGCGTCAACAGCACGGTGAGCCGGCTTGTAGCGGCACCACTTGCGCCGACGGTCAGCGATGCCGCCGCGGCGGAAGCGCCGTCGGGCATGTCGACAATTGCCACGACGTCCGTTTCGCCAAACGCGAAGTAGAAGCAGTCGATCTTGCCTCCCAGGCTTTCGACGAGGGCGCTGGCGGCAGCCCGCCGCTTCGACCCGCCGTCCTTCAGCACACCCTTGGTGCCATCCGCCGTATACGAGACCTGCAGCAGATATTTCGGCATGACATCCTCCTTTGATCCGTGACCGGTAGCCCGCGCAGCTTGACTTATACCCGACGGGTTGGTCAAAGTCTCCCACAGTAACGGGATGTGAGGAACATGTTGTGACAATCATCAGACATCCTCTGGGCCTTGCGACGGTGCTGGCCCTGACGGCCAGTCTGAGCGCCATCGCGGAGCAGACAGCCGTGCAGGCGCCAGCCGACGTCCATCCGATCAGTGGCCGCCGGTACGCGCAGGTCATGTCTGCCGCTGGAGCGGCCTGGCTCGACCGCCCGGAGCGCATCGAGGAAGAGCAGCCGGATAGAGCGCTCGACGTGCTCAAGATTCAGCCGGGCTCCGTTGTCGCGGACATCGGCGCAGGCTCCGGTTACTTTACGACGCGGCTGGCCCGCCGTGTCGGCCCGTCCGGCAGGGTGTACGCCGTCGATATCCAGCCCGAGATGCTTCGACTCCTGGACCTTCGTCTGAAAAGGGACAATCTGACGAACGTGACGCTCGTACAGGGGCAGATCGCCGACCCCCAACTCTCACCTGCCACGCTCGACCTCGAGCTGATGGTCGATGTCTACCACGAGTTCTCGGCTCCGCAAACGATGCTGCGACACCTTCGCGAGGCGCTCAAGCCGAACGGCAGGCTCGTGCTCCTCGAGTATCGGAAAGAAGACCGGTCGATTCCGATTCGCGAAGATCACAAGATGAGCGTAGCCGAGGCGAAGCTGGAAGTGGAGGCGGAGGGCTTCACGTTGTCGCAGGTGGACGAGTCGCTGCCGCGGCAGCACATCCTGATCTTTGCGAAACGCTAACTCGAGAGCCACTCATGCCCTCGCCCAACCGCTGGCGTATTCCGATCGGCGCCGTCCTCGTTCACATCTGCATCGGTTCGGTCTACGCATGGAGCACGTTCAACCGCCCGATTGCCGCGCTGTTTCCGGACCAACCCTGGTGGTTCAGCCCGCCGTACACGACCTTCACGACGGCGCTCGTGCTGCTCGGGCTGAGCGCGGCGTTCGGTGGACCCTGGGTCGAGCGGCGGGGGCCGCGTGCGGCGGCGACGGCGGCGGCGATATTCTTCGGGACCGGTCTGCTCCTCGGTGGAGCCGGCCTCGCGGTCGGTCAGCCCGTGCTCGTGTTCCTCGGGATGGGAGTCGTCGGTGGCATCGGCTGCGGGCTTGGATACATCTCGCCGGTCAGCACGCTCGTGAAATGGTTCCCAGATCGCCGTGGGATGGCGACCGGCATGGCGATCATGGGCTTCGGAGGCGGGGCGTTCATCGCCGGGTATCTCAACGTGTTCTTCATGGACCGCATCGGCGTGGCCAACACGGTAATGGCGCTCGGGACCACGTATCTGTTCATCATGCTGGTCGGATCTCGGCTGCTCGAACGTCCGCCGGCCGGTTGGAAGCCGCCCGGATGGGTCGGGCCGACAACGACCGCGATGATGACCGATCGCAGCGTGACCCGGAACGACGCGATCCAGACGCCGCAGTTCTACCTGCTCTGGGGCATTCTTTTCATCAACGTGACCGCGGGGATCGGGATTCTCGCGCAGGCATCGCCCATGATGCAGGACATGTTCAATCGCACGCCGCTGCAAGCCGCCGCCGTGGTGTCGCTGATCAGCGTCTTCAACGCAGCGGGCAGGTTTCTCTGGGCCTCTGGGTCGGACTACATCGGCCGGCGCAACACCTACATGGTGTTCTTCGTCGCCCAGTTCGTGTTGTTCCTCATCATTCCGAGCCTGGCTGCGAGCGGCAACTGGGCGCTCTTTCAGGCCAGTCTTTTCATCATCTTCACCATGTACGGCGGAGGATTTGCGACGATTCCCGCGTTTCTGGCCGACATCTTCGGGCCTGACAACGTCGGGGCCATTCATGGCGCGCTGCTGACGTCCTGGAGCGCCGCCGCCGTCACGGGACCGCTCATCATCACCGAGCTGTCAAATCACGCCAGGAACGCGCTGGCGCCGGGTGCGGATCGAATCCACATTTACGACACGCCGCTGCAGGTGCTGGCCGGACTGCTCGCCGTCGGATTCGTGCTGACGCTCCTGGTCCGCCCGCTGAGGCCGGCGCCCAGGCCCATCGAAGAAACAGCCGTGGCGTAACCGGCCACGCTCACTTCATCCGTCGCGACAGGTCCGTGTAGACGAGCGAGACGAATCGATCGGGCGTGATGGCGCCGCCCAGGCGACCTTCGTCGAAATCCTTCGTCGGCTTCGACGCGACGACCTCGGCCTCCGACTTACCCGCTTTGATGGCGCCGGCAACCCGATCGCGGACGGCTGCGAACATGGCGAGCTGAGCTTCAATCTCTTTGAACCCCACGATGGGACCCAGATGTCCGGGGATGATCTTGGTGTCGGGCCTCACGATCTTCATGAGTTCCCGCGCAGCCGCCATCATGCCATCTACCGTCCCGCCGTCGTTGACCCCGATGTTGGGATAGCGGAGCGACGCGGGAATATCCCCCACGTGGACGACGTTCGCCTTGCGGAAGTAGATGATCGAGTCGCCATCGGTGTGCGCCGGCGCCGGATGGTAGATTTCGATCTCCTCGCCGTTGAAATGCAGTGTCAGGCGATCGCTGTACGTGAGCTGAGGCAGCGATCCTCCTGGCGGAGGAGTCTGCGCTTCGGCCATGCGCTTGCGCATGTTCTCGTGAGAAACGACGATGGCGCCGAGCTTGGCCATCGCGGGATTGCCGGCCGTGTGATCGCCGTGCAGATGCGTGTTGACGACGTAGCGAATCGGAAGCGGGCTGAGTTTCTTCACGGCGGCCACGATCTTCTCGTGCATCTGCGCGTACATCGAATCGACGAGAAACACGCCGTCCGGACCGATTGACACCGCGATGTTGCCCTGCGCCGGGCCACCCATCAGCACGTAGAGGCCGTCGGTCACTTTCACCGTCTGCAGTTCGAGCTTCGCGAAGTCGATGTTGCCCTGCGCGTGCGCGTTCCAGACCCCGCATCCAAGGGCGACCGCGAGAACCATCGCCACCCTTCGTGCCCCGAGTGTCATAACAGCCTCCAGTCGTGACGGGTCATCTTACTTCGAGTCATTTCGAGCCCAGCCACACGCGTGCGCCTTCGGTTCGAAAGGGTCCCTCGAACACCTGCCCGCCAGGGTCCACTGTCTGTCGCAGCCGCGCCGCCAGGCTGGCTGCAGCGTCGGGCCCCTCTACGATGCCGTAGACAGCCGGTCCCCACGAGCTCTGGCCCACACCAGGCACCCCCCACTCCTTCATCGCTCGTATCAGATCCGCGCTCGCGCCCGGCGTGAAGGGTCCCCCTTGAACGCGTTCGAACCACCCGCCGGTGATCTGCTGGATTGCCGTCAAGGCCGACCCGAACTTCAAGAGATCTGCCTCGACGAGCGAGGGAAGCAGGGCCATGAGAACGAGATGGGCAACCTTTTCCACGTCGCGTTCTGACGGGGCGGGGAGCCGCGAAAACGCCGCAGCTTCTTCATCGCCGCTGATGCCTGATGGCCCGGCGGGCACGGTGACGATGCACCGCCACGAGGGCGGGAAGGGCAATCGCGCGAGCAACGGGGCGACGCCCCGGACGTCGCGAGGTTGTCCGCCCTCGAGCACCAGGCCGCCGCCGGCGAACGTCCAGGTGCCGATCGCCGAGCGCCGCGCGCGTCCAGTCGCGGTCGCCAGAGCCTGAGCATCGGCGTCGAGATTGTGCAGCACGGCGAGGCCTCGCGCGACCGCGAGGGCCAGCTGTGTGCCGGAGCCGAGGCCCGAATGACGAGGGAGCGCGCGATGCACGCAGATGGAGGCGCCTCCTGAAATGCGGTGGTAGCCGAGGAACTGGCGCGCGAATTCTGCGGCTCGAGTGGCATCTTCACCAGTGACTTCCAGCTGTGCGGATGGCGATGCCGAGACGAGAAGCGTCGGTTCTGGCGCGGCGGCGCCGACACCGCCGAACCACCGTCCCAACGAACCGCGGAGATCGAGGACCCCGAAGTGGAGGCGGGCCGGAGCCTCGACGAACACCGTGCCGGTCATGCGCGATCCGGGGCTGAGGCGATCGGCGTCTCGCGGATGTGCCGTGTCAGCAGCTCCATCGCCTCGATCTCGTGAGGTCCGGCCGTCTTGTCCACAATGACCTGCAGGCGCGCGAGTTCGCTCTCGATGAACGGGCGCGGCAGCAGGTGCAGCCTCGTCGCGTAAATCGCCGCCTCGAGGACGGCATGGCTCGCGCGATTGAACCCGATGAATTCGCGACGGGTGCCCCGGTACGCAACCTCGGTCTCGATCCGCGAGCGCGGAGGAGTGCTGTCGATCGCCCTCACCTTCAGCTCCCGCCACGAACAGCAGTCTGCCAGAACGACTCCCCGCACGACGGTGGCAGGTGTGGTCAGATACGTCGGGTTCGAGATGGCCGCCCGCGCGAAGACGCGGACGTCATCGGTCAGGTTCACGACCGCTGCGCGAGTGGCCATCACGTTCCGGTAGGTCGCGGTCTCGAGAAACGGCTTCATCACGATGATCTCGTCGTCCCATTCGACACCCATCGGCGCGCAATTCACCGTACCGTCCCCGGCGACGGTCGTGACGATGGTTTCGACGATCACGGATGGCTGGACCGCCAGGTCAGGTGAACATGCGAGCGGCGGTGAACCGGCCGAACCGCGCGGGCGGGTGCGCACTGGACGGCCGAGGCGTGGAGCCTCATCGCACCAAATCCACCGGCGGCGGCACGAACGAGTCGCCCGCTTCCTCCCAGCGCGAGCCCCATGGTGGAGGGGTGTCCGGCGTCCGGTGCACGCTCTCGCCTCCATCCGCACCGGCCGGAAGGCCAGCCACCCTGGAACCGGTTCCATGAAGAAAGCGGTCGAGCATCGCGTAACCGTACTCGGTTGCCGCCGACTCCGGATGAAACTGAACACCGACCACCGGGAACGTCCGGTGCTCAACGGCCATGATCTCCCCGTCATCGCTGGCGGAGGCTGTCACCCTTAGTTCGGACGGCAGCGAGTTGCGGGCGATCACGAGCGAGTGATAACGCGTCACGCGGAACGGCGACGGCAGCCCGTCGAATACGCTCGTGCCGTCGTGCGCTATGGGAGAAGTCATGCCGTGACGCGGCCGGCCTGCCCGCACGATGTCCCCCCCATAGGCCGCGCCAATGCATTGGTGTCCCAGGCAGACGCCCAGGATGGGGATCGACGGGCCGAACCGTTGCACGAGCTCGGTCGAGATGCCAGCCTCGGCCGGCGAACAGGGGCCGGGCGAAATGATGATGTGGCTCGGCCCGAGCGTCTGAATCTCGTCGAGCGTCACCTGGTCGTTGCGCCGGACCAGGGAGTCCTCGCCGAGTTCTCGGACGTACCTTGCCAGGTTGTGCACGAACGAGTCGTAGTTATCGATGAGGAGAATCATGCGGTCGTACCGGTGCCACCAGCGCATCGATCATACCGCGCGCCTTGTCGAGCGTCTCGCGATACTCGAGCTCGGGATCGGAATCGGCCACGATGCCGCCGCCCGCGCTGAAGTAGAGCCGGCCCGCAACCGCCACGGCGGTACGGATCGCGATGCTGCTGTCGAGGGCGCCGGTGAGGCTCCAGTATCCGATAGAGCCGCAGTACACGCCTCGTTCCGAAGTCTCGAGCTCGGTGATGATCTCCATCGCGCGAACCTTGGGCGCGCCCGTGATCGATCCCCCCGGGAACGATGCCCGCAGCAAACTGAGCGCATCGGCGCCCGGCGCCAGATCTCCGACGACGGTGGACACCAGATGGTGAACCGTGGCGTAGTGCTCGAGCCCGAAGAGTTCGGCCACCTTCACCGTGCCGGGCGCACAGACGCGCGACAGATCGTTCCGCATCAGATCGACGATCATCAGGTTCTCGGCCTGATCCTTGGCGCTCACGGCGAGCGCCAGGCCGAGTGCGGCATCGTGTTCCGGTCCGACGCCCCGGGGGCGCGTGCCCTTGATCGGCCGGGTCTCGACGTGGCCGGCCACGTCCACGTGCAGGAAGCGTTCGGGCGACGCGCTGAGCACGACCGCATCGGGATAGTCGAGATAGGCCGCGAACGGCGCCGGGTTGCGGGTGCGCAGGCGTCGATAAAGATCCCAGGTCGGTTCGCCCAGCTCGGCTTCGAAACGCTGCGACAGATTCGCCTGAAAAATGTCACCGGCGAAGATGTACTCGCGTACGCGGGCGACAGCGTCGAGATAGCCGCGGTGCGTGAACGACGACCGCAGCGCCAGACGCGCGTCCCACCAGCCCCCGTCCACCGGATAGGATGGCGCGGGCGGTGGCCGTCGTGGCAGCGACAACCCGGCGCTCGCGATGGCACCGGCTTCGGTCGGTCGAGGTCTGCCGTTCAGCGATTCCCTGACGGCGGCCGCGCGGGCCGCGGCGCGTTGGGCTCGGGCGTCGTGCGCGGTTTCAGGCAGACCGCTCGAGAACAGCCAGGCGCGTGCCTCATCGTGATCCCACGCCAGCGTCCAATCGTAAATGCCGAACGCCACGTCGGGGAGCGCCAGATCTCGATGACGGGGCGCGGGCAGCCGCTCGAGGGCGCGTCCCCAGTCATATGCGAGGTATCCGGCCGCGCCACCCTGAAACGGCGGCAGGCCTGGCACAGGGTCGGCAAGATGTGGCGTCAGGAGCCGCCGAACGGCGTCGAGCGCGTCGCCCGGGACGCCTTGACGCGTGCCCTCGATGAGATCGAGGCATTCCGTGCGGCTGTCCTTGCTGAAGACGATCGCGACCGGATCGGCCATGAGAAACGAGTAGCGTCCCAGGCGCGGTCCCCTGGACGCGCTGTCCAGAAAGATCCGGTAGGGAAGCGTCGCAAGCAACTCGCAACAGCGAACTGGATCCGGCGGAGGTATCAACTCCTCGACGACAGAAGAGGACTCACGACTCATGGCCCACGACTTACGGCTCGGAGGGCGGAGGTACCGCGCTCTGATCTCGCTTCAACCCGTGTGTCAGACGCACACGCTCGGCCGTTGTGTCATCCGGCGGCGTGAGATATCCCCATGACAACGATCCCTCTTGGCGGTAGGTCTTACCGAGCGTCACCGCGAGACTCGCGCGCGCGAGCTCCTTGCCGAGATAGAAGGCGTGCGTCGGCTCGTGCACATCGAGCTGCGCGAAGATGTCGGCGATCCGGGCCGGTTCGGTGCTGCGAACGAACCGCTCGTTGTTGAGGACCGTGATCCCCTCCCGATCGGCGAAGATGCGGAAGTTCGGATCGGTGATCTGCGCCTGAAGCGTCCGCAGCTCGTCTTCTGAATAGGTCAACACCTCCGGATCCTTGACGGTGACCAGCCGATCGTCGATTCCTTTCGGGATGGTCCGCTGGGTGACCGCGTAATGCATGAGCCGCCGAGCGACATCGACCTCGCGAACGGAACCCCGCGCCCACGGAATCACCTCGGTGGTCAGCACGGCGCGGATGCCGAGCTCCTGGCAGATCGCAATCATCATGGCGTTCAGACCGGTCGAATCGGCCGCGGTGAGCTCGGTCAGATTGCCGATGCCCATGAGCATTTCCGCCTCAGGATATCGTCGCCGAACTTCGGCGTAGCGTTGGAGCGACGCCATGAAGCCGAAGCCGATGGGCTCGAGGATCGGATCGATCAAATACGGGACCGACCAGCCGGCAAGCCTTTCCAAGCTTGGCTCGAGCGTGTCGAGCGATCTGCCAAGGTCGGGAACGACCACCACGCGCGCGCCGGTGCCGACGAGTTCGCGCGCGACGTCGATGTTCGAGCCGTTGACGCTCAGCACCAGCTCGGCGCCTGCGGCCACCGCGGTGCGAATCTCGCCGGGATCGAAGCTGTCGACGCTGACGCGCATGCCGGCGGCCACCAGGTCGCGGACGACAGCGCCGAGCTCGCGGTAGGCGAGGCCCGGAGTGCAGCCGACGTCGATGAGGTCGGCGCCCGAGTCCCGAAAGTACGTCGCGGCCTCCAGAACATCTGCGCGCGTCAGCTTGGGAGCGTTGTTGATTTCCGCGACGATTTCGATGTCCCACGCGCCGTAGGCGCGCGCCGCCGCCGCCCGCCCGAAATAGCCAGGGATCTCGCGGAGGTCCTTGGGTCCCTTCGCGACCGGGACGCCGAGCTGTTCGCCGAGCATTTCGGTCTGACCCTCGCACAGGCCGGGAAGGAGGACGAGACTCGTGTCTTCCGGTATGTCCTCGCGCCGCAAATGGCCGGCGATCCACGTGGTGGTCATCAGCGCCGCGACGGTGATTTTCAAGACGACAACGTCGCACGCGAATGGGGGCGCCATTTCAGTGAGGAGGCGGCGAAGCGACGGTTCGGCGAGCCGCCCGGTGACGAACAGCACGCGCGAAGGTTCCGCGCCGGCGGACACGCTGGCCGGTGGCGCGGTCGGCCCGGTGGGCGTCTCGGGCGTTCTAGCCACCGGAACGAAGTCCGCTCATGAACGAGGCTCGCCGCTCCGGACGAACTTGTTGGGCGTGCCGGTGAGCGCTTCGCCCGCAGCGGGCCGCCAGAGGACGACCTCCTCGATCTTTCGAGCGAGAGAGAAGTCCTTGTCGGTGATGCCGCCGGCGCTGTGGGTGGACAGTTTGACCGTCACTCGTCCCCAGGTCACCGACAGATCGGGATGATGGTACGCCGCTTCCGCGAGATAGCCGATTGTGTTGACCAGCATCAACGTCGTCGGCCACCCGTCGGTTTTGTAGACGCGGCGAATCCACTTATCCTCGTAGAACCAGCCTGGCAGATCGCGCAGCTTCTGGGCGATCTGTCCTTCGTCGAATGTCGGCTCTTTCTCAGACACCAGTGCCTCCTCGAATCGGGTAATCGAGTAATCGGGTAATTTGGTGATTGATTGGGCGATCGGAAGCATACCCTCCATGCCTCAATCAATTACCCGATTACCAGATTATCCAATTACCCGATTGACCTACATGACAATCCCTCCGCCCACCATGATCGTCTGGCCGGTCAGAAACTCCGCCGCCGGCGATGCAAGGTAGACAGCGGCGCCGGCCACGTCATCCGGTGTTCCCCAGCGCTTGAGAGGAGTCGAGTCCGCGACGGCGTGCCGCACGTTGTCGTCCAGACCCTCCCCGAACGAGGTGGCAATCCAGCCCGGCGCCAGGATGTTCACGCGAACCCGTGGAGCCACCGACCGAGCGAGACACTTGCTGAAGGTCAGCACGCCTCCCTTCGCGGCGCCGTAGAGCTGCGGGTTGGTGCCTTCCATGCCGAACGTGGCGTGATCCCAGCTCATGTTGATGATCACGCCGCCTCGCTCCTGTGCGCCGAGCAGTTCCGCGGCACACCACGAGGCCAGCATCGTCCCTCGGAGATCCACGGCGAGGACGAGATCCATCTTTTCGACCTTCGAGAGATGAGCGCCGGCGCCGGTCAGAATGTCGGCGCCCGCGTTGTTCACCCACGCATCGAGGCGTCCGAGGCCGTCGCGTGCGGCGGGGCCGACGGCGCGGATGGATTCCACGTCGGCGAGATCGAGATGGAGAGCGAGCGTTCTTCGCCCGTGCGAACGGATTTCCTCTTTGACGGCTTGGGCGCCGCGCTCGTTCGCGTGATACGTGATGGCCACGTCCGCCCCCGCACGGGCAGCGGCCAGAGCAATCGCCCGACCGATCCCGCTCGAGGCTCCGGTTACGAGCACGGCGCGGCCCGAAAGAGGCATGGCGGTTGCGGTCGTCATGAACGCGTACTGTATGATCGTCGGCGGAGCGTGTCCAACCCCATGATCCGCAATCAGATGGAACCCGTCACGCGCCTCACGAGCCTCTCTCACGGAGGCGGCTGTGGCTGCAAGCTCGCCCCTGCCGTCCTCGAGCAAATCATTGCGAAGACTCGGGGAATCGTCCCGCCCGAGCTGCTCGTCGGAATCGAGACGAGCGACGACGCGGCGGTGTACAAGATCAACGACCATCAGGCCATCGTCGCCACGACCGATTTCTTCATGCCGATCGTGGACGATCCATTCGACTTTGGCGCCATCGCCGCGACCAATGCCATCTCGGATGTCTATGCGATGGGTGGGAGCCCGCTCTTCGCGCTCGCGCTCGTGGCCATGCCGGTCGCCACGCTTCCGCTCGACACGGTTCGACGGGTGCTCGAAGGGGGCGAATCGGTCTGTCGGCGCGCGAAGATCCCGGTGGCTGGCGGACACAGCGTCGACTCGGTCGAGCCGATTTACGGGCTGGTGGCGATCGGAGTCGTCGATCCCAGGCACGTCAAACGCAACGCCGAGGCGAAACCGGGTGACAAGCTCGTGCTCGGCAAGGCGATCGGAGTGGGCGTGTATGGGGCCGCGATTAAGAAAGAACAGATCACCGATGCGCAGTATCGGGAACTGATTGGGACCACGACCCAGCTGAATACGCCCGGGGTGGCGCTGGCGCGACTAGCCGGCGTCCACGCACTCACCGACGTCACCGGGTTTGGACTGCTCGGTCACCTGCTGGAGGTGTGCAGAGGCGCGGGGGTGCGTGCGACCGTGCGCTGGGACTCCGTCCCGCTGCTTAGCGACGCACGCGAACTGGCTGCGGCAGGACACGTCACCGGCGGGTCAGCGCGCAACTGGACCAGCTACGGCAGCAGCGTCGACCTCGGACCTTACGGTGATATCGAGCGCGCACTACTCACCGATCCCCAAACGAGCGGAGGCCTGCTGGTCGCGTGTGCACCCGACACGGTGGCAGAGGTGCTGCAGATCTTCCAAGCCGAAGGCTTTGCACACGCATCGATCATCGGAGAAGTGACGGGCGGAACGCCTCGAGTCTCGATTGCCTAGGTTTCAATGCCCGCTTATCCAACTGCCATGCGTCTGCTGGTTAGCGTGTCGAGCGCCCACGAGGCATCGGCCGCGCTCGCGGGCGGTGCGGATATCGTCGACGCCAAGAATCCGCTGGCTGGACCACTGGGTCCGGTGACGGCTGACGTCTTTGGCGAGATTCACGCCGCTGTTGCCGGTCTCCGCCTCGTCACCGCTGCCCTGGGCGATGTCGTTCGGGAAGCCGACACCGAACGGGCGGCGGTCGCGTTCTGTTCGGCGGGGGCGGCGCTCGTCAAGATAGGATTCTCGGGCATTTCAGACCCGCGACGCGTCGAGGCCTTGACGGCCGCCGCGGTGCGCGGCGCCCAGGCGGGTCGATCTGGAGCGACCGGTGTCGTGGCGGTCGCCTATGCTGACGCCGAGCGGGTGGGTAGCCTGCCCGCCACTCGGTTCGTCGACCTCGCGGCGCGCGCGGGGGCGAGCGGACTGCTGCTGGACACCGCGGACAAAGCAGGTCCGGGTCTGCGCGGGCTGATTTCAGCAGACGCCCTCGCGGAATGGGTGGGCGAGGCCCATGACGCCGGCCTGCTGGTCGCCCTTGCGGGAAAGCTCGGCCCGGACGACCTCGCCTTTGTGCGAGACGCGGGCGCAGACATTGCCGGCGTACGAGGCGCTGCGTGCGAGAAGAGCCGGATCGGACGTGTGTCCGTGAGTCGGGTGGCGGTGCTGCGGGCGTGCTGCGGTTCGGCTGAAGCGGGTCAGTACGTGCGCTGAGCCGGAAGTTACTCCTCATCGCTCATCGGACAACGCGTGGAAGTGGCCGGCTTCAGCGGGACTCCGTCGCGATCACAATCGTCTCGAGTGCCTCGATCCGCTCCACGGGAAGAACCGTAGACTTCACGTGCGCAGGCAGCACCCGGCAGAAGTAGGCGTCCACGCTGTTGTTTTCTGGAGCGCCTGGAGGCTTGACGAGAACCAGCTGACCTGCCCCAACCTGGCCGGCCACCCATGCCGCGATGCTGTCGCTCGTCACGTCCCAGCTGTGGGGCAACGGATCGGCGTCGCGCAGCCACGCGTACGGCGCGAGCACGGGAATCCGGGCGCCCGATCCGGTAGGTGTCGACCCGTGGTTTGCTGCGGCTCCAACGACCTTCTCCAACGGTTGTGTGACGAGGACCGCTCCCGTCAACCTTCCGGCGATGAGGTGTGCGTACTGCTCCATGGCCAGAATCGCCATCCAGTGAGCCGCGTCGTTGGTCAGCCGCAGACGTCGATCGACCAGGCGAACAGCGTCGGCGAACGGTCCTCCTCCGGGCACGACGAGCAGGTTTCGCGTCTGTGCAGCGGCTGCGACGGCAGCGAGAGTCGTATCCAGGGCGCCGCGGTGCGCGAGCAGGCCGCCGCCAACCTTGACGACGATGTCGATGGCCATCTACATGAAATTGCGCGTGTGGAGGGCCGACAACGCTTCCGCGTCGTGTTCGTCGAACCCTAATCTCTCGAGGCGCCTTCGTCGTCCTTCGTCCATATCGCGAGTGAGCTGCATGACCTTTCGGTGGCCAGTAGCCAGCGCATCGGGCGCCCACGACCCCGCCGCCATCAGGACCAGCGCGTCGAAGACTTCGGCATTGAGCCCTGCCGTGTGGCGAAGCGCTTCGTGTCGACGATGGATCGCGTCCGCGAGACGGGGTCGGAGACCAGGGTCGGTGCGTAGATGCTGGCTCAGGTGAGCAAGACCGAACGCGACATGGCGCGCCTCGTCCTGCGCCGCGAGGCGGGTCACGGCGGCGGTGACGGGGTCGGGTGCCGACCGTTCGATGAACCACAGCAGAGAAAGGAACGTGCCCTCTCCAAGCACCGACAGCAAGAACGAAGCGATGGCGAACTCGGGTTCATCCAGAAGGGTCTTGAGCGAGGCCTGCCCGCCGCTCGTCGAGAGACCCAGCTCGTGGCGGTGCATCCGGGCCCGTCGAGTGAAGACCTCGACATGACGAGCTTCGTCCGCCGCCTGAATGGCCAGGACCTGCATCACCTCGCGGAAGTGCGGATGGAGCTGGGCGATGAAGCGACTGGGAATGATGAGCGCCGCCGTTTCGTTTTCGATGAGGAACGTCATGATTTGAACGACTGCGTCCTCGATGTCGTCGGCGAGCTCGAATGGGGTATGCCAGGGAATCGCCTTGTCCGGATCCCACTGCGCGGCCACCGCCTGCGCGTAAATCGACGCCGCATCGTCCGCCCACACTTCAACCTTGTCCACCAGGTGAAAGTCGAACGCGGGTGTGCCGGCCTCGACGAGGGCGCCGCGGGCGGCAAGGCCCCAGGTCTGTCGGGGGTGATCCGCGACGTCGTTTGCTGTGGAACCGTGGCCGCTAGCCGCCCGTTCCGCGCCGGTCCAGCGGCTGTGCGCGGCGCCGCCGCTGCGCACGGTTGCGTGCCCGACGCCCGCGAGCCACTCGAACTGGTGGCCTTCGGAGCGGCACCATGCCCGCAGATGAACCGCCAGGTCCGGAGCCGTGCCGGTCACGCTGATCTCCTGTCCCTCCGGCGCCGTCTTCAAGGCGCGCTTGACCAGCAGATAGCCGCCCTCGGGGAACCCCAGCCCTCCGAGATTTACCTCCATTGACCTGCAAGCTGCCGGACGAAGCCTCCGATCGTGTCGAATCGGTCCACTGCTGCCGTCAATTGTCCATACCCCTCGGTTCGGCCGGGCAGCCAGCGTTTGAGCCCCTCGAGATCCAGGAGAGGGCGAACGGCGGGATCCGAATAGGACATCCCCAGCAGCAACTCTCGGAAACGTGCGACCGGCTCGGCCGGGGCGCCGTCGAGGATCGTGAAATTGCAGTGATCGTAGGTCGGTGTCTGGGCGAGCACGCGCGTGGACCCGGAGGGGAGCGTGCCTTCACGCCCGAACGTCAACAGATTGGCGTCGAGGATGCATGCAGCGTGTGCCACCCCGCTCAGGAGGGCGGCAATCGCGTCGCGCTCGCCCCCGATGTGATCGCCATGCTTGCCCAGAAGCTTGTCGAAGGGGATGACGGCGAAGTCCTCGCGTGGGACGAGGCCGTTGTCTGCCAGAAAGTTCAAAGGGATCAACGTCGCCTGCGGCGAGTCACCGGCTCCCACCGCTACGTTCTTGCCTCGGAGATCCGCGAGAGACTCGATACGGCTGTCGGAGCGGACCACGATAATCGAGGTCAAATCGCGATCGCTGTCGCGCATGCAGATGGCCTCGGCCCTGCGGCCGATCGATCGGGCCGCACGGTCCGCCTGGAGCCACGCCAGGGGCGAATTCCAGGCGACGTCGATCTGTACCAGGATCTGCGCCTGGACCAGTCGTTCGTAGTTCGTGTACAGCACGTAATCGAAATCGAGACCGCGGCTGTGGAAATACTGCTGGAAGCCGTCCCAGATCGTCACGACCTTCTGATCGTAAGCGACCGCGCCCAGCGTCAACGGATGCGAAACGCTCATGTCACTTTGCCTTATGCTGCAAATGCAGTTCAGAACAGGTTCATCCCGCAGACGGCCTTGCCGATGAAGTCATACAGGACGTCCGTGGTCGGTCCCATGACTCCCGCGGCGTGCGCGTCGCGGAAATAGCGTTCCACCGCGAGGTCCTTCCGGTACGCCGCGCCACCACAGACCCGCATCGCCGTCTCCACCACGTCTGTGGCAGACTCGCCCGCCGCCGCCTTGCATGACAGCACACGAAGCATGGCATCGGCTCGTCCCGATTCCAGGGCGGACACGGTGTCGTCCAGTAGAGTTCGCGCCATATCCGTTGTGATACGCATGCGCGCGATGTAGCTGCGGATGGTCGGGAGGTCGGCTAACGTGGAGTCGAGATGAGCGTAGCGGGTTCCGCTGGCGTGCTGCGCCGTCCGCTGCACGGCTGCTTCCATCAGCCCGACCGAGCAGGCGGCGTTGAGCACGTTGAACAGCGGAAGCACGGTCCCCATCATGATGTCGAAGCCCTTGCCATCGTCGCCGAGCATGGCTGAGCGGCGCACGCGGACGCCGGTCGCCACTACCGGCGCGGAGTCGTTGCCGCGCAGGCCGAGGCCATCGAAGGGACCTTGTACCTTCATTCCGGGCGAGCTTGCATCGACCAGCCAGAGGGTGCTCAAGCCGCTCGACGAGTCGACGGGCCTTGACGACCACACGTAACTGGTGGCTTTCGAGGCAGAGGTCACCCAGCTTTTCTGTGCGTCCAGAACGATGCCGTCGCCGCTCGGCTTCGCAGTGCTCACTGGAGCCCAGAAGTGGCTGCGGGAGCCGGCCTCGCTGAAAGCGAGCGTGCTCAGGTGCTCACCGCTCGCGGCGGCGGAACGAACGTCGCGCGGAGCGTGGGCTTCGAGTACGGCGGTGCCGCAGTAGTGCATGCAGACCACCATCGCCGTCGAGCCGCAATCCTGCGCCAACCGGGTCACGATGTTCGACGCGCCGCGGAACCCCAAGCCAAGGCCGCCGACCTCGGGTGAGCTGACGGCCCCGAGTAGTCCCGCTCCGGCGAGCGCGTTGAGAGATCGTTCTGGGAAGGCGCCCCGTTGATCCACGCTGGAGGCTTCGGGTGCGACGACTTCGCTGCAAATCCGTTCCAACGATGCGGAATACCCGGCAGACCCTACGCTCATGCTACACCTCGTCAGCGACCACGGGGCGCAGCATGGAATGCCCACGCGCTACGGTGGCGCCGTCATCAGTGGCTCGAAGACTTCGAGCCTCGCCTCGGTTCAAAACCGGCGCGTGTTCATGCCTACAATCTAATACAGATCGCCTTATTACAGATCGCGCTCGCCGTGACGGCAGGTCGCCGTCGTCCGCCCCGGTGCCGTCCCTGGAGAGTTAGTATTGATGTCGGAGAGTGATACGTGCCTGGTGGTCGTCGCGGTCTTCAAAATCGTCGCCCCGACACTCTGTGTCGGGGGGTAGGTTCGATTCCTACCCTCTCCGCCAGCTTCCGCCATCGATCGCGGGCGAAGGCCGCCCGTCGTCGCGGTTCCGCCGCGGCAGGGATCCTGGCTCGCGCATGAGAGTGTTGGGCAAGCGACGGTCCGCGGCTCGGATCAGGCGGCCTCGTCTCCGGGCCATTCCAGCCGTGGAGAAGATCCTCCAGTCCCTCGGCGAGATCGACACGCCTCGTCCGCTCGTGGTCGATGTCGTTCGCCGGGAGCTCAAGACGCTGCGCACCGGGAAATCGATTCCCGATGCCGAGGACATCATCGCGCGCGTTCGCTCGACGCTGGCGGTCCTCCGCGCGTCGAGAATTCAGGCGTTGATAAACGGGACGGGCATCCTGGTCCACACCAATCTTGGACGGGCCCCCCTGGGCGCCCGCGCCATCGCCGCGATTTCGACCGCCGGAGCCCAGTACAGCAATCTCGAGTACAGCCTGTCCGACGGATCACGCAGCGGGCGCGCCGCCTACGTCGAACGCGGCCTTGCGGTCTTGTGCGGGGCCGAGTCGGCGACGGTGGTCAACAACAACGCCGCGGCGCTGGTGCTCATTCTGCGTCACCTGTGCACGGCGACCGCCAATGAGGTGATCATCTCGCGAGGCGAGCTCGTTCAGATCGGCGGAGGCTTTCGGATCCCTGAGGTGCTCGAGTCGAGCGGCGCCAGGCTGCGCGAAGTCGGCACGACCAACCAGACGACTGCGGGCGATTACGCTCGGGCGATCACGAGGCAGACGGCGCTCATTCTCAAGGTGCACCGCAGCAATTTCTTCATGGACGGCTTCGTGGAATCTCCGCCAACCGAGGAGATTGCCGACCTGGCACGAAAAAAGCGGGTGCCGCTCGTCGAAGACCTCGGGAGCGGCGCGATGATCGAAACGCGAACCATACCGGGGCTCGAGCATGAGCCCACTCCGGCGGAGACGTTGCGGCGCGGGGTCGATCTCGTCTGTTTCAGCGGCGACAAGCTGTTCGGTGGCCCCCAGGCGGGTCTCGTCGCTGGACGGCAGAAGCTCGTGGCCGGGCTGAAACGCGAGCCGCTCTTCCGAGCGCTGCGGTGTGACAAGCTGATTCTGTCAGGTCTGCAGGTCACCATCGACCAGTACCTGAGAGGTGAGCGCGACGTGCCGGTCCTGGAGATGCTGAATGTCGGCTGTGACGAACTGCGGGTGCGAGCCGCTTCGATCGTGGCCGCGCTCGTCGGCCTTCCGCTCGTCGCCCGGGTCGGGGAGGGACGGGCACAGCTCGGCGGGGGCACGCTGCCGCGCTCTTCGATCGCGTCGGTCACTGTTGATCTGGCGCACCGCTCGCTGAAGCCGCAGGAGTTGGCGCTTCGCCTGCGACAACAGGAACCCCCGATGATCGGTTATCTCGCGCGCGGGACGCTCAAACTCGATCTCCGCACGATCTTCCCCCGACAGGATCAGGACGTCATCCGCGCCCTCCGGGCGGTCTGTGCCTGAACATGGCAGAGGGACGGCACTTCATCGTCGCGACTGCCGGGCACGTCGACCATGGGAAGAGCGCCCTCGTCAAAGCGCTGACCGGAACCGACCCGGATCGGCTGCCTGAAGAGAAGTCGCGCGGCATCACGATCGATCTCGGCTTCGCGCACCTCGAGCTGCCGTCACCTGACTCGTCGCCTTCGTCGCTCCTCCTTGGAATCGTCGACGTGCCGGGCCACGAGGACTTCGTCAAGAACATGGTTGCCGGCGTCGGATCGATCGATCTTGCGCTGATCGTCGTCGCGGCTGACGACGGGTGGATGCCCCAGACGGAAGAGCACCTCCAGATCCTGTCGTATTTCGGTGTGCGAAAGGCCGTCGTCGCGTTGACCAAAGCCGATCTGACGGCGGACGAACAGAACGCGATTGCGACGATCCGTGAGCGGCTGCACAACAGCCCGTTCGCCGACGCACCGATCGTCCCGACGTCGGTGATCGGCGGTCGCGGACTGTCAGAGTTGAGAGCGGCGCTGTCGCAGCAACTCGCCACCACGGCAACGCCCCGCGATATCGGTAAGCCGCGACTTCCAGTGGACAGGGTCTTTACGCTGCCGGGCATCGGCACGGTCGTGACCGGTACTCTATTCGGAGGCACGCTGCGCCGCGGTCAATCAGTGGTGCTGCAGCCCTCAGGGAAGACAACCCGCATTCGCCGGATCCAGTCGCACGGGCAAGATGTCGAGACGAGCGGGCCGGGTACGCGCACGGCACTCAATCTGGCGGACGTCGATACAATCGAGGACGTCCATCGGGGCGATGTCGTGACACTTGCCGACCTCGGTCGGTCGAGTGAGTGCCTCGACGTGCTTGTGGAAATCTCGCCCAGAGCGTCGCGGTCGATCAAGGACGGACTTCGCCTGCGCGTGCATCACGGCAGCGGCAACGTGCCCGCACAACTGGTGCTGCTCGACCGCAAGGAAGTCGGTGCCGGCACATGCGCGCTCGGGCAGCTGCGGTTGGAAGCGCCCGCGTTCGCCTTCGTCGGTGATCGCTTCACTCTGCGCGACTGGTCCGAACAGCACACGCTGGCTGGTGCACTCGTCCTTGACGCCGACGCCGACCGGAAGGGGCTGAAGACGAAGGCGCGCCTTCCCTGGCTCGAGCGCGTGTCGGCTTCGATCGGCGACGTTGGTCAGCTCGTGGCGGCGTTCGTGACGCGTGACGGTGCGGTCCGGCGCACGCAGCTGCTGGCGAAGTCGCACTTCAGCGCGGCGGAGGTGGCTGACGCCACAGCCAGGCTGACCCGTGAGGGAGTAGTCGTCATCGCAGGAGATTTCGTATGCGACGCGACGGCGTGGGAGGCGCTGCGGGTGCGGGCGCAGGAAGCGGTCGAGTCTGCCCACCGCGACCACCCCGAGCATCTGGGTGTATCACTGTCCGATTTGCATGCGCGTTTCGATGCCGACTTGCCGTATCCGGAGCTCTTCGACCCGTTGATCGCCGCGCTCTGCGAGGGGGAATTCGTGCGCGTCGGTTCAGTCGTGCGGCGGGCGGGTCACCGCCCTGCGCTGCCCGAGCCGCTGCGTGTGGCAGGCGCGAAGCTGACGCAGCAGCTGACAGCCAGGCCGCTCGAACCCCCATCGCGCAGAGAGCTCGCGCCCGACGCCGTGTCGCAGAGGGCGCTCCGCTTTCTGGTCGATACAGGCGAGGTCGTCGAGGTCTCGGCCGACCTGGTGATGTCAGGACAGGCCGTGGCAGAAGCCGCGGATACGATTCGAACGTTCATCCGCGAGCACGGGCCAGCCACGGTCAGCGAACTGCGCCAGGTCCTTTCGACGAGTCGGCGGATTGTCGTACCCCTTCTCGAGTATCTGGACCGCACCTTCGTCACGCTGCGCCAGGGTGACAGGCGGACGTTGCGCCATTGAGCGAGAGATGCGAGTGATCGGAGTCGTGGACCTGCTTGGCGGCCAGGCCGTGCGGGCGCGCGGAGGACGGCGCGCCGAGTACGGACCCGTGCGGCACATCGGTCGGACGCAGATTCGCGCGGGTGACGCCCTCGCATTGGCACGGGCCTACCTCGATGAGTTGGGGATTCGCGAGCTGTACGTCGCCGATCTCGACGCCATTCTCGGGGGGCAGGCAGAGACGTCGGCGGTGCCCGCTTTGGCGCTGCTGGCCGTGCCCCTCTGGCTGGATGCCGGCGTCACGACAATCGATCGTGCGCGCGCCGCCCGGGCCCTTGGTGCGTCGTACGTCGTCGTCGGCCTCGAGACGCTGCGATCGTTCAACGCGCTCGCAGGGATCTGCGCCGCCGTTGGCGGTGACCGCGTGGCTTTCAGTCTGGACGTGCGGAACGGCGAGCCCGTCGTGGACTCCGCAGGTGAGATTGCCGACGAGCCTGCCCCGGAATTGGCGGCACGCGCCGCAGCTTCTGGCGTGGGGAACGTGATCGTGCTCGACCTGGCGCGCGTCGGTGCGGGTGTGGGCATCGATCTGTCGTTGGTGGAGCGGGTTCGCGAAGCTGCTCCTGGACCGACGCTGCTGGCTGGTGGGGGAGTGCGAGGGCCGGAGGATCTGCGAAGGCTCGCCGATGCGGGCTGCGATGGTGCGCTCGTGGCGTCGGCGCTGCAGGACGGAAGTCTATCAGCGTTCGACGTGACGGCTGCCCAACGCTCTCAGGCCAACGTCAGCCGATAGGTGGCCGACTGACCGAAATTCTCCTCCACCTCCATTTCAATCGCGGTCACGTTGCGCACTCCCGACGAATCGAGCTCGGCGCGCAGACGTTCGGTGAGCATCTGGGCCAGCATCTCGACGGTGGTATTGGGAATCGGCAGCAACGCGCAGTCTCGTTTCGGGAAGACGTACCGCGGCTTGCCGTCGACCCCGACGTTCACGAAGTCACCGTCTTCGTCCACCCTGACCCGGTCGCTCTGCAGAGGCAGAAGCACCAGGTGATCGATCTGGTCGCACAGGCGGCGCATGAGACGCTTCAGCTCGACGAAATCGAACACGAACCACGCTTCGTCGTTGAGCGATCCCTCAACGGTCACGCTGGCTCTGTAGTTGTGCCCATGCAGGCCCTCGCACCGGTGGCCGGCAAAGGTGATGAAATGGGCCGAGGCAAAGACCAGATAGTCTTTGGTGACCGAGACGCGGAATTCACCGCGAGGCTGCATCGGGTCCTCCATCAATGCCGGCCTCGGGCGGCACCCAACCACCGTCGAGCAGGACGCCGAAGAGTGCGGCGGCGGTCAAATCCGCCGTCGTACCCGGATTTCCCACGTTGTGCGCGTCCCGCAGGTCGCGGTCCATTTCGTCGATCGCCTGGCGTCCCGCCGGGGAGCGGACGCCACCAGCCTCGAGAACGGTGCGCGCCCGCCGCGAGATCTCGGCCGCCAACCCGGTTCCGCCGCGACGCGCCACGTGAGTGTCCGGGTTGGCGGCCAGAAGCGTCAAAAAAGTTTCGACGGTCGCGTCGTCCCAGGAAAGCCCCTCTGCGCGCGCCCGTCTCAGGGCGGGCACCCCGATTTCGAACGTCACGTCGAACGCCGTCGCATATTCGCGTGCGATCCCGTCGCGGTCGGCGGCGAGCCGCATGACGTCGAGCAGCGTCATCGTGGGATCGTCGCCGACGTCCTGCACGCCGGCCCGGCCGAGCCCGCCAGGTGCGGCGAGGCGGATGGCCGCATAGGTCTCCCGGGCATCGTCTACCGTGGTCGTTTCGAGCACGCGGCGCAGGTCATCGCGAAGCATGGTGAATGAGGCGCGTTCGAGACCGGCCTTTGCCGGACGGACGAACGTTCGGTTTTCGACGAGCGTCGCTCGTGCGATCGGCGCGAGCAGCAGCACCATCCCGAGGTTTGTGTTCGACCGTGTCCAGCGTGACGTGGCTTCGATAGCCAGCCGGATCGTGACGCCAAGCGGCCGCGCGCCAGCGTGAGACAGCGGTTCGCGAATGGCGATCGCGCTGGCAAGAAAGTCCTCGTACCGCGCGTCGGCGAAATGGCGTCCGGGCGAAACATTCCCTGGCTTCGGCGCGCTCGCCTCCAGCAGGCACGCCAGTTGGGCTGCATCAGCCACGAACACTGCGGCGACCGCCTCCTGCGCGATCGGGAGGGCCGACGGCAGGCTCACGCCGGCAACTCCGCCGTCGGCTTGACGAGCGGATGTCCTGCCCGGACGCGCTCCACGAGATAGTCCACGATGGCGCCCGCGACGTCGATGCCCGTAGCCTGCTTGAGCCCTTGCCAGCCCGGAATACCGTTCACTTCGAGGACGAACACCGTTCCGTCGCGCGAGGGCAGCAGATCCACGCCGGCGTACTCGGCTCCCGTCGCCGCCGCCGCCCGCAGCGCCATCTCCTCCCACGCCGCGGGCAGCTCGACGGGACGAGCGGCGCCGCCGAGCGACACATTCGTGCGCCACTGGCCATCGGGCGCGAGGCGCTCGATCGCGCCTAGCACGCGTCCCCCCAGCACGAAGACGCGAACGTCGCGGCCCCCATGATCCACCGTCCGCTGAATGTAGTAAACGACGTGCAGCTGTTCCAGCGCGCGGACGACGCGAAACGCGGTGTCGGGATCGGTGACCCGCACCATGCCGTGCCCCATGGATCCAAAAAGCGGTTTGACGATCGCGTCCCCCATGGTCTCCAGTGCGGCCATCGCGTCGCTGGCTCCCTCGCACACGGTCGTTTCCGGCGTAGGAAGCCCGGCCTCCTGAAGAAGCGCCGTCGTATAGAACTTGTCTACGGAGCGCTCGATCGCCCGGGCCGAGTTGATCACCGGCACGCCACGCTTTTCAATCCAGTGAAGCGCATCGACGCGGTAAATCATCTGCTCGAGCGAGCCGGCCGGGATGATTCGGGCGAGCACCGCATCGACGTCGAGGAGTTCCGTCGTTTGAACGGAGAGCCGCCGGACCGTGCGCGGTTCGGTGCCGAGGCGCGCCGTCAGCCCCTCATAGGGCAGCACACGAGGGACATGGCCGCGTTCGATCAGCGCGCGACACAGCTCGTCGGTGTGCCAACCGGTGCCTGCGTTCAGGATCGTGACCTGCATCTGCATCCATTGCGACCTGCAAGGAGCCGGGAAGCCCGAGGCGCCGCGGCTCTGGTCAGGCGCTGCCGCACTCGAGTCGTCAGTCGAAGAGCGACGCGGTGAGCACCTTGGGATCGAGACGTCCGGCATGGAACGTCCGTCCGCTGGTCGCGCTCGTCAGCCAGACCTCGGCCGGACTGAACAGCATTGGATCGATCTTATAGAAGTCGTTGTCGTACCGCTTGAAGATGTCGTAGAAGGGCGTGCCGTAATCGTTCGAAGCCGACGCGGGCAGCCGCGTGGCGAGCTCGGCGAGCTCGGCATCTTCCGCGCCGACCACGTAACGAGCCTGACCGCCGTAGAGAATGCAGTCATTGGTGCGGCCGATGGCCCGCATGTCGCTCCGCGCCGTCGTGGGCAGCGGTGCCGTTCCCATCGCGCTGACCACGCGCGTCACGTCGAAGCCCAGCGTCTCCATCTTGTGAAGACCGGTTTCGAGGACCCGGGCGACGACCTGCACCCCGCCCGCGAGGCTGGCGGTGGGCGCCACGGCAAAGGTGATCGCGTCAGGTGCGATGCCCGCTTTGGCGGCGACCCACGACGCCACCTGTTCGGTGGGGAGCGTCCGGCCTTCGAGGACCAGGACGCCCTTTGCCGCGTCCTCCGCGTACGCGAGCTTGGCGAAGAGCTCTTTCTCGACCCGCGCCCTGGCGCGCAACGGCCCCGAGCCCATGGCAAAATAGCCTTCGGGGTTGATGGCCCAGCCCGCGTACTGCGACGCCATGCAGGCTACGGCCGGGTGATCGGTCCAGACGTGCACACCGGGCCACGTGTCGCCGCCGATGGTGACGGGGGCAAACGCGATCTGCCCGAGGCCGCCCATGCACAGCTCAGCGAGGGCGATCCCGGCGCCCAGGCCACCGGGTGCGTGGCTGCCAGCGTCGAGGACCCGGGCACCGTTGCCGAGGGTGTGAACGCCGAGTCGCAGCGCCGCGGCACGCTCGATGCATCGATCGGCCAGGCCCCAGGCGCGTAGGTTCATGCCGAGATGACTCATCGGGCCGGTCATCATAACGCACCGCGCGGCGTGGAAGGCGGCGCCGGCAGCCAACGGATTCAGGGATGAGACGGGAAAAACGACCGAAATGTTTGACTTTTTCGCGGAAGTACAGTAAAAGTGACCAGTTTTACTTTGTGAAATAAACCACAATATCGCCAGATTTGTGGCATCGGCGGACTATACCCGGGCAACGTCGTCACCACCGGAGGGCTCCGTGCTAAAGAGAGCAGTTGTCACTGGGTGCTTAGCCGCCCTTTCTGTCGCCTTCGTTTCCGGTCAGACTCCCGCTCCCCAACGTGCCGCTGCGAGCACGCCCGCTCAGTCAGCATCTGAGCTGGCGAGCCAGCGCGCCCTCGTCGATCAGTACTGTGTGACCTGTCACAACCAGAAGCTGAAGACGGCGAACCTGCTGCTGGATCAGCTCGATCTGTCCCGGCTGGCGGATCATCCGGACGTCGCGGAGAAGGTCATCCGTAAATTGCGGGCGGGCATGATGCCGCCCAACGGCATGCCTCGACCTGATGGCGCGACGCTCGAAGGTCTGATCGCCTGGATGGAAAAGCAGGTCGATTCGCAGGCGACGACGCATCTGCCGCCCCCAGGTGTCCATCGCCTCAATCGGGCGGAGTACGCGAACGTGATTCGGGATCTGCTCGCACTCGAAGTGGACGCCACGAAGTTCCTGCCCTCCGACGACTCCACGTCGGGTTTCGACAATATCGCGGGCGCGTTGCGCATGTCGCCGGCGCTGATGGAAGCGTACCTCTCGGCGGCAGGCAAGATCAGCAGGCTGGCCATCGGCTCGACGACGGCCGCCTCGCAGGCCGTTTACATCGCCCCTGAAGACGTCAGCCAGGACTATCACATCGAGGGCCTGCCCTTTGGCACCCGCGGTGGCATGCTCATCAAGCACGAATTCCCGGCCGACGCGTACTACGTTTTCCAGGTGTTCCCCATCAACAAGGGCAACATGGGTGGCAGCGGCGCCTTCGGCGAGGTGACCGGAGAGCAGCTCAAGGTCACCGTGGACGGCGAGCTGGTCCACTGGTTCGATTGGGACTCCGAACTCTCCCGCGGCAACGCCGTGCATGCCGGTGCCGACACCAATTGGGTCTACGTCAAGGCGGGGCTGCACACGGTTGGCGTGACGTTCGCGGCCACCAACTATGCCCCCGGCTACGACTTGAATTCCAAGTTCCTCCGTTCGACCATTCAGACCGGCTCGCTCCCGGGCATGACGTTCTACCCGCACGTTGGACGGGTCCGGATCGAAGGCCCGTATGAACCGGAAGGCGCAGAAGACACGCCGACCCGCCGCAAGATTTTCGTCTGCAAACCGACCACTGCGAGAGATGAAGAATCCTGCGCCCGTCAGATTGTGACGAACCTCGCCAAGCGCGCCTACCGTCGCCCGGCGACCGCCCAGGATGTCGGCACGCTCATGGAGTTCTATCTGGCGGGCCGGAGCGAAGGCGGCAATTTCGATTCGGGTATCGAACGCGCCCTGCGGCGCCTGCTGGCCGATCCCGAGTTCATCTATCGGCGTGAGGTCGAGCCGGCCAATGTGGCGCCGGGTCGGACCTACCGTCTCAACGATCTCGCGCTGGCCTCTCGACTCTCGTTCTTCCTGTGGAGCAGCATCCCGGACGACGAACTGATGACGGTGGCGGCACAGGGGCGACTGAAAGAGCCGGCGGTGCTCGAGCAGCAGGTGCGACGCATGCTCGCTGATCCGAAGTCTCAGTCCTTCGTCACCAACTTCACCGGCCAGTGGCTGAACGTGCGCGCCCTGGAATCCAACGATCCGCTGGTGAACTTCTACCCGGACTTCGACGATAACCTGCGGCAGTCGTTCCGTCGCGAGGTCGAGCTGTTCTTCGACAGCATCGTGCACGAAGACCGCAGCATCATGGACTTGATCGATGCCGACTACACCTTCGTCAACGAGCGGCTGGCGAAGCATTACGGGATCCCCAGCGTCTATGGCCCGCAGTTCCGTCGCGTGACCCTGGGTCCCGACCTCGACATGCGCCGCGGCCTGCTGGGGAAAGGTTCGCTGCTGACGACCACGTCCCAGGCGGCGCGGACCTCGCCCGTCACGCGAGGCAAGTGGTTCCTGCAGACCTTCCTCGGCATCAGCCCGCCCGATCCGCCGCCGAACGTGCCGGCCATCACCGAGAAGAAAGACGACGGCGCGGGCAACCTCAAGGAGCCGACGATGCGGCAGCGGATGGAGCAGCATCGACGGAATCCGGTCTGCGCGTCGTGCCACCGGATTTTCGAGCCGATTGGCTTGACCCTCGAGAACTTCGACGCCATCGGCACCTACCGGATGCTTGACGAGGGTAGCCCGATCGACACGTCCGGCGTTCTGGTGGACGGCACCAAGGTGAGCGGCGTCGCCAGCCTGCGCGAGGTGCTGCACCGGTACTCGAATCAGTACGTGCGCGTGGTGACGGAAAAGATGCTGATTTACGCGCTGGGCCGCGGCGTCGAATACCAGGACATGCCGCTCGTGCGCTCGATCGTCCGAGACGCCGGCGCGAGCAACTATCGGTTCTCGTCGATCGTGATGGGCATCGTCAAGAGCGATGCGTTCCAGATGAACACCAAGCTCGGGGAAGGTACACAACAGGCGTCTCGCTGAGAGCCTGAGAGGGAGATATCACATGTTCATTTCGAAGAAGCATATTCCCCGCCGGACCTTCCTTCGTGGAACCGGCGTCACGTTGGCGCTGCCGCTGCTCGACGCGATGGTGCCCGCTGCCACGATGCTGGCCCAGACGGCGGCCAACCCGAAGACCCGTTTCGTCGGGTGTTTCGTGCCGCATGGGGCGGCGCCTGGTTACCACATGGCGCCTGCGGGGGCTTTGAACGAGCTGCCGTTCATCTACCAGACGCTGGAGCCGGTCAAGAACCAGACGATCATCATCAACGGTCTGCACGCCCGATCGGCCGAAGCGCCGCCCGGACAGAGCCCGGCCGATCACTGGGTGGCGTCGGCGTTCATGTCCGCGCAGAAGCCGAAGCGGACAGCCGGTGCGGACGTGTTCAACGGCACCACCATCGATCAGCTCATCGCGCAGAAGATCGGTCAGGACACCCTGATGCCGTCGATGCAGCTGGCGGTGGAAGATCCCGGCGCGAACTCGAGCAACTGCGGCGAGGGTTACAGCTGCGCTTACACGAACAGCATCTCCTGGTCTACGCCGTCGACGCCGCTGCCGATGGAGCTGAACCCGCAGGTCACGTTCGAACGCATGTTCGGGGATGGCAGTACCGCCGAAGAGCGGGCGGCCCGTCGCGAACAGGACCGCAGCATCCTCGACTCCCTTGGCGGAAGCCTCTCGCGGCTGCGGACGAACATCAGCGCCGCAGATCGCGCGCGACTCGACGAGTATGCGCAGAACGTGCGGGAGATCGAGCGGCGGCTCCAGATTGCCCGGCAGGCGGCCACGGACGCGCCGGCCGAAAGCACCGTCCCGGTCGGCGTCCCCGAGTCGTTCGACGAACATATCAAGCTGCAGTTCGACCTGCTCGCGCTGGCGTTTCAGGGAGACATCACGCGGGTCGGCTCGCTGCTGTTTGCCCGCGATCTCACGTCGCGCAACTTCCCGGACAGCGGCGTGACCGTCGGCTTCCATGGCGGGTCGCACCACGGCGAAGATCCGAAGCGGATCGACGAGTACTCGAAGATGAACCGTTATCACGTCGCCATGCTGGCGCACTTCGTCCAGAAGCTGGCGAAGACGCAGGATGGGGACGGCACCATCCTGGATCATTCCCTGGTCCTCTATGGCACCAACATGGGCAACTCGAACCAGCATCGTCACGAGGACTCACCCCACGTCCTCGTCGGTGGGGCCAGCGGACGGCTCAAGGGCGGCCGCGCTCTGTTCTACCCGACCAAGACCGTACCGACCGGGAACCTCCTGCTGAGTATTCTCGAGCGCTTCGACATCCAGCAGGACAGCATCGGCGACAGTACCGGACGGTTGGAAGATCTCTGAGATTCGGAGTCTGAGGAGTCGGGGGTCTGTGGCGACATGGATTCTCGACTTCCTGCATTTCTGGGCCCCTCGTGGCCCCGGGCTCGTTCACGTTCAGGGAGGCACCATGGGTCGCGTCGTTGGGAGTTGCACAATCGCTCTCCTGCTGTCGCTGAGCAGTCTCGGTGCAGCCGGCAGCGACGTGGCCGATGCGGTGATGCGCGGCGACACTGCCGCGGTGCGCGACCTGCTGGCGAAGAAGGCCGACGTGAACGCGAAGCAGGCAGATGGCGCGACTGCTCTGCACTGGGCCGTGTACCGCGAGGATGTCGTCACGACGGACCTGCTCCTGCAGGCCGGCGCCAACCCGAGGGTCGCCAACAGTGAAGGCTTTACGCCGCTCGCTCTCGCTGCGCTCAGCGGCAACCCGGCGCTGATCGAACGCGTGCTGAAGGCGGGGGCGGATCCGAACGAGCGACTGCCTCGCGGGGAGACGCCGCTCATGATGGCCTCCCGTACGGGCGACGTGGCGGCGGTGAGGCTCCTGCTCGATCGTGGCGCCGACATCAGCGCCAGGGAAGCCTTGCGTGGCACGACCGCGATCATGTGGGCCGCCGATCAGGGACACGCCGGCGCGGTCAAGCTGCTGGTTGAACGGGGAGCAGATGCGAGCGTCCGTTCGAACCCGGCCCCGAGAGATCGCTCCCCGGCACGTCTCGGCAAGGCAAACGACCCGCGCAAACAGAACCGTGCGCTCCAGGCTGTCGCGGCCGGCGCTACCCGCGAAGAGGTGGCGCGTCTCGCGGTGCGCGAGGATCGAAATCTCCAGGCTGGACAGCAGCCGTTCCGCCAGCAGGCGGACCCCAACGACGGCGGCGGCCTCACGCCGCTGGTGTATGCCACGCGCGCGAACTCGCTCGAGACCGTCAAGGCGCTCCTCGAGGCCGGAGTGGATATCAACCAGACAACGGAATACGGCTGGACCGCACTTCTGGTCGCCACGCAAAACCGGTTCTATCAGCTCGGGTCGTATCTGCTCGATCGCGGCGCCGATCCGAACAGAGCGAACAACGGCGCCTGGACGCCGCTCTACCTGGCCGTAGACAACCGGAACATCGAGGGTGGCGATTATCCCGTTCGCAAGGGCGACATGGACCACCTCGATTTCATCAAGAAGCTGATCGACAAGGGCGCGGACGTGAACGCCCGTCTCAAGGACAGCACGGAGAGTCGAACTGTCTTCACCAATCAGTGGCTGGACGAAAACGGCGCGACGCCGTTTCTTCGCGCATCCATGTCGAGCGATCTGGAAGTCATGCGGCTGCTCCTTGCTCACGGCGCCGATCCGAAGATTGCGACCGCTGGTGACGTGACGGCGCTCCAGGTGGCGGCAGGCATTGGATGGGTGGATGGCTTGACGTACGAGTGGTCGGAGAAGGCCAATGTCGAGGCGGTGAGGCTCCTGCTCGATCTCGGCGTCGATCCCAACATTCAGGCCGAGACCGGTCGTACGGCGTTGCATGGCGCCGCCCATAAGGGCCGGACCGCCATCATTCAAATGCTGGTGGATCATGGTACGAGGCTGGACACGCGTGATTACGGCATGACCGGGAACGACGCTGGCGGGCGCTTCGCGGTGCACACGTGGCAGCCAGTGGATTACGCCGACGGTCTGGTGCGCGTCGGAGTGCAGTCGGCCGTCGCGCACCCCGAGGCCGGGCTCCTTCTGCGGAAGATGATGACCGAGCGGGGGCTCGAGGCGCCCGTGATGGGCCGCACGCTGGCGTCGATTTGCATCACGGAAATCTGCGACGTCGAGGAATCTGATCAGCAGCAGTAACGTCCGGAACGCGAGCGCGAGCCTGCGGGGTTCGGCCGCCCGTTGGAGAGACCTTATGTGGACGAGATGCCTCGTCGGAAGTTGTGGCTTCGGCCTGTTGCTTTCGGTGTCCACGCTCGGTGCGGCCGACAGCCAGGTTGCGGACGCCATGATGCGCGGCGATGCCGCAGCCGTACGATCGCTGCTGGCGCAGAAGGCCGACGTCAACGCGCCGCAGGCCGACGGAGCCACCGCCCTTCACTGGGCGGTTTATCGCGGCGACGTCTCGACAGCGGACATGCTTCTTCAGGCAGGCGCCAATCCGAACGTAGCTAACAGCGAGGGGTTCACGCCTCTGGCGCTCGCCGGCCTCAACGGAAACGCGGCCGTCGTCGACAGCCTGCTCAAAGCGGGTGCGAATCCGAACGAGCGGCTTCCGCGCGGTGAAACGCCGCTCATGATGGCCTCGCGCACCGGAAATACCGATGCGATGAAGGTGCTGATCGATCGTGGCGCCGAGCTCAACGCGAAAGAAACCTTGAGGGGAACGACCCCGCTGATGTGGGCGGCCGACCAGGGGCACACCGCGGCGGTCCAGCTGTTGATCGATCGCGGCGCCGACCTGAATGCGAAGTCGAATCCGGCTCCCAACCCGAGGCGAGGGCCTCCCGGCAAGTCGGTCGATCCGAGGCGATCGAACCGCGCGCTGCAGGCGGCCGCGGCCGGCGCATCAAAAGCGGAAATCGATCGGTTGGCGTCGAAGGACGAGCGTAATGCCCCTCAACGGCCAGCCGCAGGCGCCCAGGCAGGGGCGCAGCGAGGAACACCGGCCGCAGCCGGAGGACGTGCCGTCGCAGCCGCCGTCGACGACGACGCGCCGGTCGGGCGACAGGAGATGACCGGCGGCGGCCTCACGGCCCTGACGTTCGCCGCTCGGGCAAACTCCCTCGAGACCGTGAAGGCGCTGCTCGCCGCAGGAGTCGATATCAACCAGGCCAGCGCGTACGGCTGGACTCCGCTGCTGGTGGCGACGCAGAACCGCTTCTACCAGCTTGGCTCCTATCTGCTCGACCACGGTGCGGATCCGAACAAAGCGAACAACGGCGCCTGGACGCCGCTGTACCTGGCGGTCGACAACCGCAACATCGAAGGTGGCGACTATCCCACCCGCAAGGGCGATATGAACCACCTCGACTTCATTATGAAGCTCCTCGACAAGGACGCCGACGTCAACGCGCGCATCAAGGACAACACCGACAAGCGGACCGTCTTCACCAGCATGTGGCTGAACGAGGACGGCGCGACGCCGTTCCTGCGCGCGGCGCAATCGAGCGATCTGGAAGTGATGCGGATGCTGCTTGCCCACGGCGCCGATCCGAAAATCATGACCGTGAACAACGTCACGGCGCTGCAGGTGGCGGCGGGAATCGGCTGGGTGGAAGGCCTGACGTACGAATGGTCGGAAAAAGCCAATTTCGAAACGGTGAAACTGCTGCTGGATCTCGGAGTCGATCCGAATATTCAGGCTGAAACCGGACGTACGGCGTTGCACGGAGCCGGGCACAAGGGGCGGACGGCGGTCATCCAGTTGCTCGTGGATCACGGAGCGAAGCTCGACACCAAAGACTTCGGTATGACCGGCAACGACGCGGGCGGGCGCTTTGCGATCCACACGTGGCAGCCTGTGGATTACGCCGACGGGCTCGTGCGGGTCGGCGTCCAGTCGGCCGTCGCTCATCCGGACGCGGGCCTGCTCCTCCGGAAGCTGATGGCCGAGCGCGGGCTCGAAGCCCCGCCCATGGGTCGCACGTTGGCGTCGGTCTGTATCACGGAAATCTGCGACGTCGAAGAACCGGAGCAGGAGCAACAGTAGGACGAACCGCAGCAAGAGACGATTGAACAAGTTCGGACCTCGTCGGGTCCGGTTAACGTGGAATGAGGAGCATGCGTATGGGTCGCGTCGCGGCAGGATGTGCAGTGGCATTGTTGTTGTCGTTGGCCAGCCTGGGCACTGGCGTTTCGGCCGCAGGCAGCGAGGTGGCGGACGCTGTCATGCGCGGCGATGCGGCTGCTGCCCGGACGCTGCTGGCCCAGAAGGCCGACGTGAACGCAAAACAGGCCGACGGCGCGACCGCGCTCCACTGGGCGGTCTACCGGGCTGACACGGCCTTGACAGACCTGCTGCTTCAGGCCGGCGCGAATCCAAGCGCGGCCAACAGCGAAGGAGCCACGCCGCTCTCGCTCGCCTGCCTCAACGGCAGCGCCGCCATCGTTGACAGCCTGCTGAAGGCAGGCGCTGACGCCAACGAGCGGATGCCGCGCGGAGAGACGGCGCTGATGATGGCTTCGCGCACCGGCAACACGGCTGTCGTGAAGCTGCTCCTGGACCGTGGCGCGAACGTCAACGCGAAGGAGAGTCTCCGCGGAACGACGGCGTTGATGTGGGCCGCCGATCAGGGCCACGCGGCAACCGTCAAGCTGCTGGTCGAACGGGGGGCGGACGTCGCAATGAAATCGAACCCCGCTCCTCGCGGGCGCACGGCGTATCTGGGGAAGGCGAACGATCCCAGGAGGTCCAACAGGGCGCTTCAGGCGGCCGCGGCGGGGGCGACGCGAGCGGAAGTCGAGCGATTGTCGTCGAAGGACGAGCGGGACGCCGACCAGCGAGTCGGCGGCGCCCAGCCCGTCGCCGGGCAGGGCCAGCCGCCAGCGGCAGCGCAACCACAGCCGCGGCAGCAGGCGCCTCGTCGTGAGGAAGAAGACCGCAGTGGCGGCGGCCTCACGGCGCTCGCCTACGCCGCCCGCGCGAACTCCCAGGAGGCGGTGACGGCGCTCCTCGACGCGGGCGCCGACATCAATCAGACCACCGGCTACGGCTGGAGCCCGCTGCTGGTCGCGACCCAGAACCGGTTCTATCAGCTGGGTTCGTTCCTGCTCGACAAGGGCGCCGATCCCAACACGGCCAACACCGGTGGCTGGACGCCCCTCTATCTCGCCGTGGACAATCGCAACATCGAGGGTGGCGACTACCCCGTTCGGAAAGGCGACATGGACCACCTCGATTTCATCAAGAAGCTGCTGGACAAGGGCGCCGACGTGAATGCCCGCATGAAGGACAGCACCGAGACGCGGACCGTCTTTACGAACCAGTGGCTCGACGAAGACGGGGCCACGGCATTTCTGCGGGCGTCGCAGTCGAGCGATCTCGAAGTCATGCATCTTCTGCTGGCCCATGGTGCCGATCCGAAGATCCCCACGGTGGGCGACGTGACCGCGTTGCAGGTAGCGGCGGGCATCGGCTGGGTGGATGGGTTGACCTACGAATGGTCCCCGAAGGCCAACGAGGAGGCGGTCAAGCTGCTGCTGGATCTCGGCGTGGATCCCAACATCCAGGCGGAAACCGGACGGACGGCGTTGCACGGGGCCGGCCACAAAGGGCGGACGGCGGTCATCCAGATGCTCGTCGACCACGGGGCGAAACTCGACACGAGAGACTACGGTATGACTGGCAACGATGCCGGTGGCCGACTTGCGGTGCACACCTGGCAGCCGGTCGATTACGCCGACGGGCTCGTTCGAGTTGGCGTCCAATCAGCCGTGGCGCATCCCGAAGCGGGTCTCCTACTCCGCAAGCTGATGACCGAGAGTGGCCTCGAGGCGCCGCCGATGGGTCGCACGCTCGCGTCGGTCTGCATCACCGAAATCTGCGACGTTGAAACCGACGACCAGGGCAACCAGCAGTAAGATCCCCGTTCCGCACAGCCCAGCTGTCAGCGCCGACAGCTGGGCTTTTTTGTCCCTTTCGCTTTGACAAGCGTGTAACCCGACCCTAGACTGCCGTGGATGGCGTTCCGCGTGGACAAGATGCTCGTCCTCGATATCGGGCGCGCGCGCCACGCCGACGGCACTAAGTACGAGACGTCCACCTCGATCAGCCGCATTCTCGTCGTGGAGTCGTTCCCTGCCGTCCTGAATTGGAGGCTGGCCATCGAGTTCACCAGCGACGAGCGGACTACCGTGACGTGCGATGCGCAGATTGTCGATCCGCGCGGACACCAGCTGCCGGCGGCGCATCTCAAGTTCGTCGCTGAGCCCGGCTCCGACCGCGAAGAGATGCCGCTGCCGATGTTCGCCGCGACGGTAAGGGGCACCTATTCGGTTCGCCTGTTCGTCAACGGTGCGGCGACACCCTCCGCGTCGGACGATATTCTGGTGGATGTCGCCGCCGCGCTCGCCTGAGCGGCACTTCGATCGTCAGGTCTTGTGCGAACGGCTCTGCCGGAGGTAGAGCGGGCTGTACTGGAGCCCGTAGGCGGTTGTCTGCTTGGTGACGGCCTTCTCGCGGAAGTAATTCTCCCGGGCCTGGGTGATGGCGGCGAGCTCCTCCTCACTGCAGTCGCGCATGGTGATCTCTTCGCGCGGAACGAAGAAGACCTGCCCGATGGGGATGTTGTGCGCGCAGTCGATCCCTTCCCGCGGCTGCAGCACGTAGCGGAATTCGCTCTCGTGCGGATACCAGTCCGTTTCCACGCGGATCACGAGCATCGGCGCGTTCGGCCGCTCGATCATGTTGAACACGGGTGTGTAGACGGTATCCCAACCGGCCGGGGTCTGAAAGTTCGTGGCGCCCCGAAGCGAGACGCCGCCTGCCGGGGTGCCGAGATCTTCGGGGACGATGAACGTCCGCGCGAGCAGCAGCGCCATATCCGGATCGATTGGATGCTGCTTGCTCATGAACGTGATCTCTTCCCGCACCATGCCGATGCTCCCCATGGGAAGTTTGAGAAGGAGCGAAAAAATCGGCTCGCTCGGCCGGTCGGGCGCGTTCAGGAAGTACGTCAGCTGGTAGCGTCCGTCGCCTTGGTAGGCGATGTGAAACGACTCGATCTTCTCCAGTGGGGGATAGACAAGAAAACCGAGCGCGCTGCCAGCCTCGAGAACGGGGCAGTGCCGAGAGTGCTGAGGCAGGAACGGACGCGTGCTTTCGCGCCGGGGTTTCATACCCACGCCCGGTCGCATCAGGTTCGGAAAGAGGCGGACTTCCATCGGGCTCTACATTAGACCAAACGAAGAGGCTGCGTCCCAGCTCAAGTCCGGCCGATGGGTGGCCTGAGGGGCGGAACGCAGGTGTCCGCCTGAAGGCGCGGTAACGTCTCTGGAACGCCAGTAGCGCAAGTTTTGGAGCCAATAGGCACGGTCCTGCCCCGTTCGGAAGTAATCAATAATTTGGATTGTGTTGCGACGTCCCTGGCCTCGGACGGTCCGCTGTCGGGTAACTTGACACGTGTTATGATGAAGCGCGTGGGCAAGTGAATAGTTTCACGAGGCTTGGCGTTCTGGGCGCGAATTGCCTGGTATTCAGTAATTTAGAGGTCGTGGATGGAAAGTCTCGGAACGCCCCTTAAAGAAGGCACGAAGAAGTTCCTGATGAACGCGGGCCGCACGACGAAGCAGGGCCAGCAAATCAGCTCAGGCAAAGATCGCGAAGACTATCAAGCCACAGTGGGGACGATGCACATGCACCCGTCGGACATGAAGGAAATAGGGGTGCCGACCGGAAGTATTGTTCTCGTCCGCTCACCCTGGGGCGAAGCCACGTTCAAGTGTGTTGAGGGAAAAGTGCCCGAGGGCATGATTTTCGTGCCGTACGGGCCGCCGACGTGCCGCCTGATGGGACAGCAGACAGATGGAACGGGCATGCCCACTTCCAAGGGTTGGGAAGTCGAAGTGGAGCTCGTCCAGCTACCAGCTCCCCCGGCGCCGGCCCCGCCTCCGACGACCTGAGCCGGGTTGGACGGTGCACGGTAGACACAAGATATAATTACGGTGAAGTTCTAAGCTTTCAGGCTGCCCAGGAAAGGGCGAAGACCAGGTCATATGGACGAACGTGACACAACGCTGGACCACGAGCAGGCCATCAGGTTCGGAATTCTACGGGAAGAGAAGGTTTCGTTTTGGTCGGAGATCGAAGAGGGCCGGTACCAGCCCCGCCGCACGCGCGGAAGCTTCCGCGGCCGGGAGCTTGGTTGAACGTTTCTTCTGTCGCCCGGTACGGGCGACAAGCAGCCGGCGTAGTAACAGGCAAGCGTAGGGTCAACTGAGGGAGTGAATGTCCGCAGTCAGCGCGGTCGCGCCAACTGGGTTGAATCCCAGCTCGAACATTGTCAAGTACGCCACGTGCACCTTCTGCGGTTGCGTCTGCGACGACATCGAGCTTCATACCGAACACGACAAGATCATCAAGGCTAGAAACGCCTGCAGCCTTGGCGAAGCCCATTTCAAGTTTCACACGGCGGAACGCCACTATCCCGAGGCGCTGATCGACGGCAAAGAAGCGACCGTCGAAGAGGCTGTGGAGGTTGCGGCTGACATCCTGTACAACGCCAACATGCCGTTGGTGTACGGGCTCAGCAACGTCACGTGCGAGGCCTCCCGCGCCGCGGTGGCCCTGGCCGAAATGATAGGGGGTGTGGTCGACAGCCACACCTCGCTTTGACACGGCCCCACAGAGATAGCCGCCCAGTTGGGTGGCAAGGTCACGTGCACGTTAGGCGAAGTCAAGAACCGTTGCGACTTCATGATTTACTGGGGCGGTAACCCCGCTGAATGCCACCCGCGGCACTTCAGCAAGTACACCATCACCCAGAAGGGGAAGTTCATCCCTGAAGGACGCAAGGGCCGAACGATGGTCAACGTGGACATCCGCGAGACGCCCACGTCGAAGGCAGCCGATATCTTCCTGCAGATCAAGCCGGGCAAGGACTTCGAGCTCGGGACGGTGTTACGGGCGCTGATGAAGAGTCAGCCCGTCGACGAGGCGCGCGCCGCTGAAATCGGCGTCCCGCTCGAGAGGCTCCAGGACCTCGTCGATCGGATGAAGCGCGCCAAGTTCGGCGTCATCTTTTTCGGCATGGGCCTGTCGATGACGCGCGGCAAGCACATGAACTCCGCGGGCATCCTGAACCTCGCTGCCGAGATGAACGCGTTCACCAAGTTCGTCTGCATGCCAATGCGCGGCCACGGCAACGTGACGGGCGCCGACGTCGTGCTGCGATGGACGACGGGTTATCCGTTCGGCATCAATCTGAGTCGCGGCTACCCTCGTTTCAACCCTGGTGAGTTTTCGACGGTTGACGTGCTCGTCCGTGGGGACAACGACGCGACGTTCGTGCTGGGGGCGGATCCGGGTGCGACGATGCCGCAGCCGGCGCTCGACCATCTGACGCGGACGCCGACGATCGTGTGCGATCCAAAGGTGACGCACACCAGCAAGCTGGCACGCGTGCACTTTACCGTGGCGGTGTCCGGCGTCAGCGCGCCTGGCACGGCGTATCGCATGGACGAGATCCCGATGCCGCTGCGGCCGGCGCTCAAGTCGCCGTATCGCACGGATGAGGAGATCGTCAACCTCATTATCGCGGCGATCGCCAAGAAACCGGCATGGACGCCTGCGGCGACCGCGGAGATGGCGGAAATCGCCTAACGGAACGGAAGCTCTTCGTCGGCCGCCAGCCTTATAATGCCCTCGCCGCCAACCCAGGAGGCGGGGGCATTTTCTTGCGCGCCGAGGTCACTCTTCCATCGACCATTTTGATGACGGGTTTGACTGCCGCACGCACCATCACGTTCGTGCGGGAATGGCTGTGAACGTCGGCCGGGTCTGGGATGACCGGTGCACATCTGAGGGAGAGTGAATACCGCATGGTGAGGATTACGGGCGGCAAAGTCTACGACCCCGCCAACGGTGTCGAAGGCGTCGTCAAGGATATCTGCGTTGATGACAACGGCCGCATCGTCGCCGAGGTCAACGGCAGCAGCAAGGTCATCGACGCTACCGGGATGGTGATTTTTCCGGGCGGCGTCGACGTGCATACGCACGTCGCCGGCGGCGCGCTCAACTTCGCCCGAGGACTCGTTCCAGAGAACCAGCGCATCGCGCGGAAGTTCATGCACACGCCGAAGCTGCGCTCCGGCATCGGCGGGATGACCCCCACGACTTACGCGACTGGCTACCTCTATGCGGGGATGGGCTGGACGACCGTGAACGAAGCGGCTGTGCCTGTGCTGTCGGCCAAGCATACCCACGAGGAGATGCACGACATCCCCATCGTGGACAAGTCCACGCTGCTCCTGATGGCCAACAACGAGCTGATGATGGATCTGCTCGAGGCGGGGGAGTTCGAGCGGGCCAAGCATCTCGTCGCCTGGCTGATCTGGTCCGCCAAGACCTACGGCATCAAGGCGGTGAACCCGGGCGGGGTGGCCGCGTGGAAGTGGGGGAAGAACGCGAGCCAGCTGCACGAGCCGATCGAAGGCTACAAGAGCATCACGGCGGCGCAGATCATCGTGCAACTCGCGCAGATCGTCGAAGAAATCGGGCTCCCTCACCCGATGCACCTGCACCAGAACAATCTCGGTGTCCCTGGCAACGTCACCTCGACGATCGAGACGATGAAGATCCTCGAGGGACACCGCACGCACCTGGCGCATCTTCAGTTTCATGCCTACGGCGGCCACGACTGGGGGTCGATGAAGTCCGAGGCGGTCGCGGTCGCCGAAGAATTCAACAAGCACAAGAACCTGACGTGCGACGTCGGCGCGGTGCTCTTCGGTGACGCGGTGACGATTACTGCTGACGGGCCGTGGCAGCACCTGCTGTACGAGCTGACCGGGCGCAAATGGGCCAACCTCGACGTCGAAAACGAGACCGGCTGTGGCATCGTGCCCTACGTGTACAGCGATCACCATCTCGTGAACGCTGTGCAATGGGCCGTTGGGCTGGAGCTGATGCTCCTGATTACCGACCCGTGGCGCATCTATCTGACGACGGACCATCCGAACGGTGGTGGCTTCTGGCGGTACCCGGAGATCGTCCGGCTGCTGATGGATGCCGAGTTCCGCAAGGGCGAAGTGCGGAAGCTCCCGGTGGAGGCGCAGAAACGCATCGCGCTGGCCGATCTCGACCGG
The DNA here is from genome assembly GCA_035537875.1 of Vicinamibacterales bacterium. Taxonomy (GTDB): domain Bacteria; phylum Acidobacteriota; class Vicinamibacteria; order Vicinamibacterales; family CAVVIG01; genus DATLLJ01. Next base: position 44,320 of record DATLLJ010000151.1, read on the forward strand.
GAGTACACCTTCTCCGACATCGCCATCTTGACGTCTGCGGGTCCGGCCCGTGCGCTGGGACTGTCGAACAAGGGACATCTGGGCATCGGCGCCGACGGCGACATCACGATCTACCCGGAGAAGCCGGACAAAAACGGCGTTCTGTTCGCGTATCCCCGGTACGTGCTCAAGAGCGGCAACGTCGTGGTGGAGGAAGGCCAGGTCCGGGAGATCTTCGAAGGACGGGAGTTCATTTCCCGCCCGCAGTTCGACCCCCACATCGAGGACTACATCCGCCCGGTATTCCAGAAGGTCTACACCATGTCCTTCGAGAACTATCCAACGGACATGGAACGGATGCACAAACACGAAGTCGTGGAGTGTCAGCCGATGCCCGGAACGGTCCGTCCGCTTCCGCCGCTGCCTGCGCCCGCACCTGCGCCCGAGCACAAGAAATGATTACGCTGAGGCTGAAAGAACCGATCGACCTCGTTCCGCTCGAAGCGGAAGCGATCTGTCCCGACGTGATGGTCAAGCTGAAGCACGCCGAGATTGGCGCGCTTCCGGTCTATCTCGGAAAAAAGCACACCCGCCTGGACGACTATTTCACGATCGAGGGTGAGGCCTCCGACGAGATCGAGGTGCACGGCGACGGCAGGAAGGTCCGCTGGATGGGCCGAGGCATGACGCGCGGACGCCTCAGCATTGTCGGCAATGCCGGCATGCACCTGGGCGCCTACATGAAGGGCGGCACGATTGACGTCTCGGGCGACGCGTCGGACTGGGTCGGGGGGGAGATGAGCGGCGGCCTGATCCGCATCGCCGGCCGGGCCGGCGGCCAGGCGGGTGCGGCCTATCGCGGGAGCCGCGGTGGCATGACGAACGGCACCATCATCATCGGGGGAACCGGCGGTCTCGAGATCGGCATGCGCATGAAGCGCGGAACGATCGTGATGGGCGGAATGGTCCGGGACTTTGCCGGGCTCGAAATGAAAGGTGGCACGATCATCCTCCAGGCCGGCGCCGAGCTCCGGACAGGCGCCTGGATGAATCGGGGCACGATCATTTCGTTGAAACCGCTCCCGATGCTTCCCAGCTTCTTGTATGCGTCGACGTACAATCCCTCGTTCATGGGGCTGTACGCGAAGCACTTGAAGACGTTGGGCATCACGATTCCGTTCGATCCCGCGCAGGGTTCGTATCAGCGGTATACCGGAGACACGTCAGTGATCGGACGGGGCGAGATCCTGGTGTGGACCCCCAGAGCTTCTTAGGACGGATCGACACACATGGAGACGGCTGCTAGCGACAACGGAGTCGCACGGGAGGTGCGGGGCGTCCGCATCGTCGACACGTTCGCCGAGGCGTTCGACATGCGCGCCTCACGTGTAATCGTGACGGCCAAGACGCCGGGCTGGGCTCGAACGGCCGTCCAGACCATGACCGGGTTTGCAACATCGGTCATTGGCTGCAAGGTCGAAGCGGCCCTCGAGGCGGAGTTGACGCCCGACGAAACGCCGGACGGCCGACCGGGCGCCTCGGCATTGCTCTTCGGCTTCGATGCGGACGGCCTGTCACACCGACTGCTCGATCGACTCGGTCAGACGATTCTGACTTGCCCGACGACCGCGTGCTTCGACGGCCTGCCAGACGCGCCCGAACGCGTCATTGTCGGCGGGCACATGCGTCATTTCGGCGACAAGTACCAGTCGAGCAAGTCGCTGGCCGGGCACCGCTACTGGCGGATTCCGGTGATGGAAGGCGAGTTCCTCATCGAGGAGAAGTTCGGTGTCCAGAAGGGTATCGGCGGCGGCAATTTCCTCATTCTCGGCAAGGACGCCGACGTCACCCTCGAAGCGGCCGAAGCGGCGGTCGAGGCGATCCGGAAGCTGCGAGGCATCATTCTCCCGTTTCCGGGAGGCATGGTCCGCGCCGGCAGCAAGGTGGGCGCGAGAAACTACAAGAAGCTGCCGGCATCCACCAACGACGCGTACTGCCCGACGATTCGGCGGCGGCACGGCGTGAAGACGGAGCTCCCGCCAGAGGTGAACTCGGTGATGGAGATCGTCATCGATGGTCTGGATCGAACCTCGATGGAGAATGCCATGCGCGTCGGCGTCGACGCCGCTTGCCGTCCCGGCATCGTCGAAATCACCGCGGGGAACTACGGCGGCAAGCTCGGGAAGCATCATTTCCGTCTGCACGACATCATGGGCACGGCGTAGCCGAACGCCGTCGTGCGCCGGAGCAGCGGGATCCGGGTCCGGCGGAGCAAGTAATCGCACGTGATCAAGATCGAGGCCATACAACTGCAGCGCCTAACGGCGGCGACGTTGCAGCAGTTGAACGTTGCCGACACGGTTCGAGTGCTTGAAATCAAGGAACTCGCCGACGGAACCTGGTTGGTGGGGTTCGAAGATCAGTTGCCACATACCCGCTTTCCCGGGTTCGAGATTTTCATCGAGCCGGACTGGTCTCTCGAGGATGCGGGCAGGGAGCTTCGGCAGGAGCTTCGAAAGAAGCTGTGGATCTGCCCGCTCTGCCAGCGCCGCGGTGAAATTCGCCGGATGGTCGACCGTGAGGAGTTCCGCGTGGAGTGTCCACGCTGCGGCCGGTACGAGATCGAGTCGAGTCTGCTCGACTACCTGCGGAACGCGACCGAAGTTGACGATCCGCTGGTTGTCGGGCGCTTGTCACGGCTCGCAGGATACGTTCGAGCGGTCGGCCGCCCGCCTGCCCTCACCATGGACAACTGGGCCTCGCTGGCGGACGCAGCCAGACCGCACGACCGCATCCCTGGCGAGTAATGCAGGAGACTATGGGAGAACGTGTTGAGTGAAATGACGATGGGCGCCAAGACCGTTTCGGAAAAAACGCACGAAGCCACGATGAAAGTGCTGATCGTTCAGGGGGGCGAGGGACAAGACCCGCGTTTCTCGGTTGATTACGGCGGCATGAAGATGATGAACCTGGGGAATCGCGGGGGCACGTTCGCGACTGCGCGTGAGGCGCAGGAAGGTGCAGACCTCGCGGTGAGCCTCACCGGGCATCGATGTTACTGGGCGTGCTCGGGCTGGTCCTAGCTGGCGTTCGGACCGGTCCCCTCTGCCTCCCTCGTGAACCTCAGGCGACGATCCGGGCAGGGCACGCATAGAGGTTGAAGCTGTGCCCGCGGAGAAAGCCGATCAGCGTCACGCCGCACTCCTCGGCCAGCTCAATCGCCAGGCTCGACGGCGCCGACACCGCCGCGACGATGGGAATGCCCGCGAGAAACGCCTTCTGAACGATCTCGAACGACGTGCGGCCGCTCACGAACAGCAGGTGATCGGTCAGCGGCAGCCGATCCTGCATCAGCATGCGCCCGACGACCTTGTCGACGGCGTTGTGACGGCCGACGTCCTCGGCGATGGCTTCGAGCTGACCATCGCGAGTGAACAACCCCGCCGCGTGCAATCCTCCCGTCTGATCGAACACCACTTGCGCTTCTCGAAGGCGATCGGGAATGGCAACGATGCTCGACGAGGAAATCGTCCAGCGGCTTGCGATCTGCGGCCCGTCCACCCGAAGCGACTCGATGGTGACCCGCCCGCACATCCCACACGACGCGTTGGTCGTGACGTTCCTCCTGGCATCGAACACGCGATCGAGCGTCGATGCGGCGGCGGCCGTCAGCGTGACGTTGATGACATTCTCGGGATGCTCGGCCCCGGGGTCGGTGCAGTGCTCAATCGTGCCGAGGTCGTCTGGGGTGCGAAGTACGCGCTCGGAGAGGAGAAATCCGGACGCCAATTCGCGATCGGCGCCAGGCGTTCGCATGACCACGGCGAACGGGCGGTCGTGCAGGCGGATCTCGAGGGGCTCCTCGGTTGCCGCCCGATCGATGTCCGACGCGCGCGTCCCGTCGCACACCCGGATGATGTCAACGTTGCGAAACGACTCGCTGCCGGGGCCATGCGTTTGTGAAGACATGAGACGGCGAGGTCACTTCTCGCTGGCCAGCAATCCAACCGCCGCGCGCGACACATCTCTGAGACCCGCTCCTCCGTCTCGATAGTGCGCCACGAGTTGCCGTCGCATGCGCGGGTCCCAGAACCGCTTGAGATGATTGGCGACCCCCTTGGCCGCCTCCGCCTTGTCCGGTTCGGCGTCGAAGAACGCGCCGATGTCGTTGGCCATCGCGACCAGTCGCTCGATTCTCACTCCGGCTCCGCGTCAGGCGTGCGTCGGCTGACGCCCTGTGAGGAGCGACAGCTGATGCTCGGTGAATTCCCGGTGACGCCGCTGCCACTCGGAGGCGTGATTGACCCTCACCACCTCGACCGCCGTCACTTTGTACTCCGGACAGTTGGTCGCCCAATCGGAGTTCTCCGTCGTGACGACGTTGGCGCCGGACTCGGGGAAGTGGAACGTCGTGTACACGACGCCCGGCCGGACACGGTCCGTCACCTCGGCCGGAAGCACGATCTCGCCGGATCGGCTGGTGAGGCCAACGAGATCGCCGTCCCGGATTCCGCGGAGCTCGGCGTCGTGCGGGTGGATCTCGACGACGTCTGCCGACGCCCAGGCGACGTTTGACGTCCTGCGGGTCTGGGAGCCGACGTTGTATTGGGTGAGCTTCCGGCCAGTCGTCAACAGCAGCGGATAGCGGCGCGTGGCACGCTCCTCGGTCGGCACGTACTCCGTCACGAAGAACTTACCCTTCCCTCTCACGAATTCGCCGACGTGCATCGTGGGCGTGCCCTCGGGTGCTTTCTCGTTGCATGGCCACTGGATGCTGCCGAGACGATCGAGTTTCTCGTACGAAATGCCTGCGAACGTAGGCGTCAGCCGTGCGATCTCATCCATGATTTCCGACGGGTGCTGATAGCGCATGGGGTAGCCCAGTGCGTTGGCCAGCAACATCGTCACTTCCCAGTCCTGGAAGCCACCGCGGGGTTCCATGACCTTCCGCACGCGGGAACATCGACGCTCGGCATTGATGAACGTCCCGTCCTTCTCGAGGAACGACGACCCCGGGAGGAAAACGTGGGCGTACTGCGCCGTCTCGTTCAGAAAGAGATCCTGAACGACAACACATTCCATCGAGGCGAGTGCCGCCGTCACATGCTGCGTATCGGGATCGGACTGCGCCGGGTCCTCCCCCTGGATATACATGCCCTTGAAACTGCCGTCGAGAGCCGCCTCGAACATATTTGGAATCCGGAGCCCCGGTTCCGACAAGAGCGGTACGCCCCATGCGCTTTCAAACGCGCCGCGAACCACCGGATCCGACACGTGCCGGTACCCACTGAACTCGTGCGGAAACGATCCCATGTCGCACGACCCTTGCACGTTGTTCTGCCCGCGCAGCGGGTTGACGCCGACGCCTTCCCGTCCGAGGTTGCCGGTCGCCATGGCCAGGTTGGCGATGGCCATGACCATGGTCGAGCCCTGGCTGTGCTCCGTCACCCCGAGGCCGTAGTAGATGGCGCCATTGCCGGCTCCGCCGTAGAGACGCGCCGCTTTCCGGACGAGATCGGGCTCGACACCGGTGAACGACGCCGTCGCTTCGGGTGAGTTGCGCGGCTCGGCGACAAACGCCTTCCATTTCGTATACGAATCGATCTCACAGCGTGATGAGACGTAGTCCTCGCGGGTCAGTCCTTCGGTGACGACTACGTGCGCGATGGCGTTGAAGAGTGCGACGTTGGCTCCTGGGCGGACCTGCAGGTGACAGGCGGCTTCAATGTGCGGCGAACGAACGATAGCCGTCTGTCGGGGATCAGCCACAATCAGTTGGGCTCCCTGACGCAATCGGCGCTTCAGCTGCGAGGCGAACACGGGGTGCCCGTCGGTCGGATTGGCTCCCACGACGATGACGACGTCAGCCTTCATGACCGAGTCGAACGCCTGCGTACCAGCCGATTCGCCGAGCGTGCTCTTGAGGCCGTACCCGGTCGGCGAGTGGCAGACGCGCGCGCAGGTGTCGACGTTGTTGTTGCCGAAGGCGGCGCGCACGAGCTTCTGAACCAGAAACGTTTCTTCGTTCGTACAGCGCGAGGACGTGATGCCACCGATGGCGTCGCGGCCGTACTTCGCCTGGATGCGGCGGAGCTCGCGTGCCGCGTGGCCGATGGCCTCGTCCCAGCCGACCTCGCGCCAGGGTTCGTCGGTCGATGCGCGAATCATCGGCGCGGTGATGCGATCGGGATGGGTCGCGTAGCCGTACGCGAACCGGCCCTTCACGCACGAGTGGCCGTGGTTGGCGTGGCCGTCTCGATTCGGAACCATGCGGACCACGACGTTGCCCTTGACTTCAGCCTTGAACGAGCAGCCGACCCCGCAGTACGCACAAGTTGTTGTCACCACGCGGTCCGGGGCGCCGAGCGTGATGAGCGAGTTCTCGGTCAAGGCGACGGTGGGGCAGGCCTCGACACAGGCGCCGCACGAAACGCATTCCGAGTTCAGAAACGGCTCGTTCTGGCTGGCGGACACTTTCGACGCGAATCCCCGGCCCTGGATTGTGAGGGCGAACGTGCCTTGTGTCTCGTCGCATGCCCGGACGCATCGGGAGCACGCGATGCACATCGTCTGATCGAACGTGAAGTAGGGGTTGCTCGTGTCCTTGGGCAGCCCCTGATGGTTGGCGCCTTTCAACCCGTACCGCGTTTCAGTGATGTCGAGCGCTTCAGCCATGTCCTGCAGTTCGCAGTGGCCGTTGGCCGGACAACTGACGCAGTCGAGGGGATGATCCGACAGATACAGCTCCATGACGCCGCGGCGGAGTGCCGTCAGCCTCGGGCTCTCGGTCCGAACCTTGATCCCATCGCTGACCAGCGTCGTGCAGGAAGCCGGGAAGCCACGCCGGCCGTCGATTTCGACGAGGCAGAGGCGGCAAGAACCGAACGCCTTCAGCGAATCCGTTGCGCAGAGCTTGGGGATCTCCCTGCCGAGGGTTGCGGCCGCGCGCATGATCGAGGTCCCTTCGGGCACCGTCGCGGCCCGTCCGTCGATCTCGAGCGTGACCAGTCGCCCGTCATCAGCGGGCGGCGTCCCGAAGTCGCTGTAGTCTCGTGAATACATAGCTCAGGCCTTCAGAAAATCATCCCGAAAGTACTTGAGCGCACTCTGCACCGGGTACGGCGTCAATCCCCCGAGGCCGCACAACGAGCCGTTGAGCAGTGTGTCGCACAGGTCGTCGAGCAGCGCGAGGTTGGCGTCACGGTCGACCCCCTGCACCACGCGATCGATGACCTCGACGCCCCTGGTCGATCCGATTCGGCACGGCGTGCACTTGCCGCACGACTCGAGCGCACAGAACTCCATCGCGTAGCGGGCCATCTCGGACATATCCACGGTATCGTCGAACGCGACGATCCCTCCATGCCCGACGAGTGCGCCCATGGCACTGAACGCCTCGTAGTCGAGCGGCGTATGAAACTGCGACTCCGGCAGGTAGGCGCCGAGCGGCCCGCCGATCTGCACCGTTCGGATCGGCCGTCCCGAAGCGCTGCCCTCCCCATAATCATAAAGAATCTCACGAACGGTGATCCCGAATGCTCTTTCGATGAGCCCCCCGCGTTTGACGTTGCCACCAAGCTGAATAGTCAGCGTGCCCCGGGACTTTCCCGTGCCGTAGTCCCGGTAGAACGCGCTGCCGTTACGGAGGATGGTGGGGACGCTGGCGAGCGAGATCACGTTGTTGACGATGGTCGGCTGGCCGAACAGCCCTTTGACAGCCGGCAACGGCGGCCTGGGACGGACCTCGCCGCGCTTACCCTCAAGGCTTTCGAGCATCGACGTCTCTTCGCCGCAGATGTACGCGCCCGCCCCCAGGCGCACTTCGAGATCGAAGGTTTTGCCGCTGCCCAGGATGTCCCGCCCGAGGTAATTGCGGCTGTAGGCGGCGTCAATGGCGGACTGGAGGGTGCGGTGCGCGTGTGGATATTCGACGCGCAGGTAGATGTACCCCTCTGTGGCCCCCACGGCCAGTGCCGCGATGGTCATCCCTTCGACGAGCGTAAAGGGATCGCCCTCCATCAGCATGCGATCGGCGAACGTCCCCGAGTCCCCTTCGTCGGCATTGCAGGCAACGAACTTCTGATCGGCAGGCGCATCGAGCACTGTCTTCCACTTGATGCCGGTGGGGAACGCCGCGCCGCCTCGTCCGCGCAGGCCAGAGTCGGCCACCTCTTGAACGACGGCCGCTGATCCCATCGTCAGCGCGCGTTGCAGACCCTGGTATCCGCCGTGCGCCAGATACTCGTCGAGGCTGAGGGGATCTGTCAGGCCGACACGTTCGAAGGTGAGCCGCTCCTGGGTCCGGAAGTACGGAATGGCCGCGACAGGGCCAACGAGCCGGGGATGCACACCGCCGTGGAGGAAGTCGGCCGCGAAGAGCGTCGGCACGTCCGCCGGCGTCACCGGGCCGTAACCGGTGCGGCCGGCGGGTGTTTCCACTTCGACGAGCGGCTCGAGCCAACACATGCCCCGCGTGCCGTTGCGCACGAGCCGGATGTCGATGCCGCGCCTCGCGGCTTCGGCCGCAACGGCCTCGGCCACGCGATCGGCGCCCAGCGAGAGCGCTGCCGCATCGCGCGGGATCCAGACTGTCAACGGCGTCTTCGACATGGGCGGCATCGTCATGGGCGGCGCTGCCATTCAGTGGTGATCTCGTCGAAGCGTTCCGGCGTGACTCGTCCGTACAGCTCGCCGTCCACGAGCATCGAGGGCGCGCACGCGCAGTTACCCAGGCAATATACAGGCTCGAAGGTGAAGGCGCCGTCAGACGTGGTCTGATGGAAATCGATCCCGAGTCTGGTCTTGGCGTGCCGTTCGAGCGCCCGCTCATTCATCGCCTGACAGGCTTCGGCCCGACACAGATGAATTGTGTGGCGACCCGGCGGCGTGTCACGGAAGTAGTGATAGAAGCTGATGACGCCGTGAATCTCGGCGCGCGACAGATTCAATCCGTCCGCAATGACTGGCACAACGGCCGCCGGGACGTACCCGAGCTCTTCCTGGACCGCGTGCAGAATCGGCAACAGCGCACCACGGAGATCCTTCAGCCGGGACACGATGCCCGCCACCCGTTGCTCGGGAGAGTCCATATCTGTCAGTGTCTATTATCTCTGTTTCTGCAGACGGCCCGCGAGCAACCACTGCGATGAGCGAAACCGCGCGCTCATCATGCGCCTCGAAGAGACGATCGTCTGGCATGGTGGTGCCCGCGCAGCGTGGTCTAAGTGGCATCCTCAGGCGGACACGGGGCGTTGGTGTAGCCGGAGCGGAACGGCGTCACCCTCCCCGACGCGGGATCGAACCGGTGGCGCCAGATGCACGCCGTGTCGTTTGCGAGCAGGTGAATGGAGATGGATGGCGTGTCGGAGATTGTCTGCACGAAGTGGATGTCGTCGGCCGGCGGCAGAAGCTCGTAGAACTCGCCCCGCCCGAGCGTGCGGCGCTTCGTCACTTCAAGCTGCGCCCGCGAAGGATCGCGGCCGTCGTCGAGACGTCGGTAGACCGTCTCGTCCTGCCTGCCTCGATAAATCCCGACGAGTCCCCACGCGAGATGATCGTGAACGGGCGTTGCGGCTCCTGCAGGTACTACGAGTGAGAACAGGCAGAGTGATCCGCCTGGCGCGCGGTAGAGTGCGTACTGCGCGATGCCGCCGCCCATCCGACTCTTCTGATCCGGTAGTGCGCACGAATCGGGAAGCCATCCCTCGGCGGCCAGCAGCGAGGCGAACACCGGCTTCAAGCTCGCCACGCGCGCCACGTCGTCTGCGACGGTGTCGGTGATCCGTTGGACCTCATCGATCAACCTGCGAATCGGCGGAGCGTCGACGAGAAATCCGAACCCTTCGTGATGGTGGTCGTGGCCAAGGTCGCACATCGCACCCTCCGGGTGGTTCCGCTGGTCGCGCGAAGTATACACTCTGAGCGCTTGAGCCAGCTGCGTCGCGACATTCGCAAGTGGGATCTCGTCTCCCTCGTGCTCAATCTGGTAATCGGGGCTGGCATCTTCGGCCTGCCGTCGCGCGTCTACGCGCTATGCGGCGTTTACAGCCTGCTGGCATACGCGATATGTGCCCTGTTCGTTTCGCTGATCCTCGCGTGCTTCGCGGAGGTGAGCAGCCGGTTCAGGGATACAGGGGGCCTGTATCTCTACGCGCGCGAGGCGTTCGGGGAGTTGGTCGGATTCGAGGTTGGCTGGCTGGCGTGGCTCGTACGTCTCACGGCTTTTGCGGCGCTCTGCAATTTGTTTGTCGATTACCTCGCCTTTTTTCTGCCCGCCGTGGCGTCCGGGTCTGGCCGCGCCATCCTCATCGCCCTGGTGATCGCGGCTCTCGCGACGGTGAACATTGCCGGCGTGCGGCTGGCGTCGGTGTTCGGCAACGTGTTCACAATCGGAAAACTCGCTCCACTCGTGCTGCTGGTCGTCGTTGGCGTCACCCACGTTGAGCCGGGCAATTTTGCGCCGGCGGCTGTCGTGAACTACGACGCCCTGTCCGGATCGGTCCTTCTTCTCGTGTTCGCGTTTGCGGGATTCGAAAGCGCCGTCATCACGGCCGGCGAGAGCGCCAACCCGCAACGCGATCTTCCGTATGCACTTTTCGTCGGGATCGCGATCACGGGTGTTCTGTACGTCGCGATCCAGGCGGTGTGCATCGGTGTCCTGCCGGGGCTTGCAAGCTCCTCGCGACCACTAGCCGACGTTGGCAGTCTTCTGCTCGGTCCCTCAGGGGCAGTGCTTGTGTCGACCGGCGCGCTGATCTCCGTGCTGGGGACGATGAACGCGGTCATGCTCTCGGCGCCCCGCCTCCTGTTTGCGATGGCCGAGCGGGGCCAGTTGCCTCCACAGATGGCGGCGACCCACCCGCGCTTGGGAACGCCCCACGCCGCGATTCTTCTGTCGGCCGGAGGGATGCTGGCATTGTCGCTCGGAGGGACCTTTGTGTCCGCCGTGACCCTGAGCACGGTCATCAGGCTGATGACCTACTTGATCACATGTGCCGCGCTGCCGATTCTCAGGCGCAGGCGCGGGGGCGAGCCGGCGCAGTTCGTCGTGCCGGCGGGCGAGCTTTTGGCCGCGCTCGCATTGGGCCTGATCGTGTGGCTGCTTTCGACGAGTTCCTGGGCTGATCTGCGGCAGGCGCTGCTTGGGGCGGCGGTTGGTCTCGTGCTCTACGGGCTGTACGGGCGTGCGACGGCCAGGCGCTCATCACGGCCCAGTGCCTGATCGTGGACGTCACGCCAGGCACATCGTTGTGAACGGTATAGATCGGTTCGAGTCGATTTGAATCACGGCTCAGAACGATATAAAGTGACGCGCGATCTCTGGAGATTGGATGCGCGCAGGTCGCGGTTGGACCGCTCTCTTCCTATCGGTGATCGTCGCCATGGGCATGGAGGACCGGCTCGTGGCGCAGATTGGCGCCGGGGCGATGGCCGGCAGTCTCGTCGATCAGGCCGGGGCGGCGCTCCCCGGCGCCACGGTCACCGTCGTTGCTGGCGAAACCAACTTGTCCCGCTCGGTCGTCACCGATCAGGGCGGGTATTACTTTGTGGGAGGACTCGCGCCAGGTTCCTATCGGGTTCGGGCGGAGTTGCGCGGGTTCCGCCCGCTGATCCGCGAAGGCATTCGCGTCACCACCGGCGAGACGGTACGCGTGGATCTTCGGTTGGATCTCAGCGGTCTAACCGAGGCGCTCACGGTCTCTGCCGATGCGCCGCTCCTGAGGAGCGAAACATCGGGTCTCGGTCAGGTCATCGACAACAGAAAGATCGTCGACCTGCCCCTCAATGGTCGGAGCTTCATCTCGCTCGCGGCTCTGGCGCCCAGCGTGGCGATGCCACCGGCACCCGCGGCTCCGCTGCCGCGCATCAACGGCGGGCGCCCTCGCACCAACGAGTACCTGTTCGACGGGATTTCGGTCCTGCAGCCAGAGCCCGGGCAGGTCGCCTTCTTTCCGAACGTCGATGCGATTCAGGAGTTCAAGATCGAGAGCAACAGCCCGCCGGCCGAGTTCGGGCGCTTCAACGGCGGAGTGGTCAACCTGACCACGAAGTCCGGCGGGAACACGCTTCAGGGCAACGCGTTCGAGTTCGTCCGGCACGAGTCGCTGAACGCGCGCAACTTCTTCGCTTCGGCCAGCCCCGACAGGCCGAAATTCCGCCGCAACCAGTTCGGCAGCGTTGTCGGCGGACCGTTGCGGCGCGATCGGACCTTTTTCTTTTTCGACTACCAGGGCCAGCGTCAGACCATCGCGCGCACTGCGATCTCGACCGTTCCGACGCTGCTGCAGCGCGACGGGATCTTCACCGAAGCCATCGGCACGCGAGTGCCCACCATCTACGATCCGGCGACGACGGTGACGGGCCCGGGCGGAACGGCCACGCGGACTCCGTTTGCGGGCAACGTGATTCCGATTGGGCGCATGGATCCCGTCGCCCTGGCGCTTCTCGCGCGCTTCCCGCAGCCCACCAGCGCCGGGACGGCGAACAACTACCGCCGTGTGGCGGACGAAACGGTCGATCAGGATCAGTTCAGCGTCAGGCTGGACCATCGATTCGCGACGAACCGGGATCACGTGTTCGGTCGCCTGACCCGGTTCCAGGAGGAGTTCATCCCGGTGACGCCGCTCCCCGACGGCAGCGGCATCACGACCGGAACACTCGGGCCGCAAGACACCACGTCCTGGTCCTTCGCGTCGTCGTATCAGCGGATCGGGGCGAACAACGTCGTGAACGAGCTGCGCATCGGCGACACGCGGCGAGCGGTGGACCGCACCGCGGCGCAGCTTGACGGCACGCCTCTGGTTGCGCTGGGCCTCCCGGGCATCCCGTCGGACGCGCAGTTCCCCGAGACGCTGCCGACATTCACCATCGGCGGCATACAGCTCGGATCTCCGCAGAGCACCGCGTCGAATTTCGCGACGAGCGTCACGCAGATCGCCGATTCGCTCACGTGGCTGAAAGGGCGCCATACCCTGAAGGTTGGCGCCGACCTGCGTTGGGAACGGCTGAACGTCATCCAGCCGGCGTCTCCGACCGGGCGCTTCACGTTCACGAACCTCTTCACGAATCAGCCGACCAATGCCACGACGGCCGCCAACACCGGCACGCCGATCGCGAGCTTTCTCCTCGGGCAGGTGCAGGAATTCGCCATCGACCTCCAGCAGGAGCAGATCCGGAACCGGGCCCACTTCCAGGAGTACTTCATCCAGGACACCTGGCTGATCTCGGACCGCGTCACCGTGAACGCAGGACTCCGCTACACGCTGAACTTTCCTTCGACGGAAGAAAACGATCAGATCGCAGTCTTCAACTTCGAGACCCAGCAGCTCGACTACCTGGGCCGGGATGGCAACCCGCGCGCTGCCCGGCGGCTCCACAAGAACAACTTCGGCCCGCGTTTCGGGATCACCGGGCTCCTGACAGACAAGACGGTCGCCCGGGTCGGGTACGGGCTGGTGTGGATTGAAATGGCGGGAATCACGACGCCGTTCACGACGCCGGTGTTTCCGTTCCTCCAGACCGTCTCACAACGGACGCTGGACAACATCACACCGGCGTTCGTCCTCGCGAACGGTCCGACGGTCGAGCCGCTTGCACTCACCCCTGACGCCGGTCTGGGACAGGGCGTGTTCTCGGTCAGCCAGGATCTCAGCTCGGGATACGTGCAGCAGTGGAACACGTCGGTTCAGCAAGAGCTGGCCGCCAACATCGCGGTCGAAGTCGCATACGTCGGATCCAAGATCACACGGGCTGGCATTCCGGACGCGAACATCAATCAGCTGACTGTTGACCAGCTGGCGCTGGGGGCCTCACTGCAGCAACGAGTCCCGAACCCCTTCTTCGGCATCATTCCGCGTTCGTCTTCGCTTGGCGATCCGACGATCACACGGGCCCAGCTGCTCAAGCCGTTTCCCCAGCACACCTCAATCGCCTTCTACCGGAACAACGTCGGCACCTCCATCTACAACGGCGTCTATGTGAAGCTGGAGCAGCGCTTCACACGGGGGCTCTCGTACCTCGTCAGCTACACGCGGTCGACGCTCGAGGACGACGCCTCGAGCGTGTTCGACGCGTCCATCCTGACCGGGCCGGTGTCGAATGCCCAATCGCCTGCCGATGCCTTCAACCGCACGCTCGAGCGTGACTACTCGGCAGGGGATATCCCGCACGTGTTTGTCGCGTCGGGCGTATGGGACCTGCCGTGGGGGATGAACCGGTCGAGCCAGGCGGCAGGCGTCCTGGGCGCGGTGTTCAACGACTGGACGTTGACAGGAGTACTCACCATGCAGTCGGGCCTTCCAGTCGCCGTGACCCAGGCGACGAACAACAACGCGTTTGCCGGCTTCGGCATCCAGCGCCCGAACCTGGTTGGCGATCCCGAGCTGCCCGGCGACGAACGGTCGCCCAGCCGGTGGTTCAATACGAGCGCCTTCGAGACCGCGCCAGCATTCGTGCTGGGATCCGCCTCGCGAAATCCCGTCAGGGGACCGTCCTACCGGAACCTCGATCTCGCGCTGATTCGCCGGGTCCTTCTGCCCGCGAGCAACGCGCTGGAGGTTCGGGTGGAGGTCTTCAACGTGACCAACACGCCTCCGCTGCAAGCCCCCAATGGCGTCTTCGGCACACCGGCATTCGGGACGATCACCGCGGCCGGCGATCCGCGAGTCGTTCAGCTGGCTCTCAAGTTTCTCTTCTAACTGGACGGGGCTCTGTCCCGAACCCCCGCCTCCGCTGAAGCTTTGGCGAGGCTCGCCGTAGTTAGTCGCCTTCCGATTGGCAGGCGACCACGAAGGCGGCCGGCTCGTCGCTCATCGGGACGTCGGCAATTGAGGCGGGGGAGCCAGTCCGGCGCTGGCCAATGCATCGAGATAGTCACCTCGGGTATTGATGTTACGCAGCGTCATCAATTCCGGATCCGCAGATCGCAGTTCGTCGGCCTGCACCCGTCGGGTGCGAACGGTCTCGAACAGAAACAGCGGGCGCAGGCGCTCCTGCGCCAAGAGGGCCTCGATATCGGGCAGCGTGCTGCGTCGGTAAACGGCAGAGAGCGGGTGCGTGAACCCGTCGATCTCCGGCGCCGCGACATCGAAGTCGTCGATGAGCTCGATCATCCGTCGCACGAAGTCGGGGACGAGCAGCGGCACGTCGCAGCCCGTCACGTACGCCATCTCGATGGCGTCTGGCAATGCTTTGAGTCCGGCCCGCAACCCCTCGAGGGGCCCGCGGCCTTCCCGCTCGTCACGTGCGAGGTGGACCGTTGCCGGCAGACTGGGAAGAGTCTGACCAGATGCGGTGACAACGACCAGAGGCGACACGACCGTTCCGAGCAGCCGAACGACGCGCTGCAGCATCGTTTCCGTCCCGAAGGGCAGCAGCGCCTTGGACGATCCCATTCGCGTTGAGCGGCCGCCACAGAGCACGATTCCGCCACAGGTCATGTCTTCGCTCGTGAGATCGTAAGCGAAATGCGCCGTGTGTGCCGGTGTGGGGACTGTCCTCCCGAATCGGCGTGATACGATCGGACTTCAACAGTCGATCGCCCGGGCGACTATCCCCAACGTCATTCCTGTCTCCCTCTTGGGTGTTCCGAGCGACCTTTGTTCTATGCGGATCCTCGTCTACGAGTTCGCCAGCGGTGGCGGTTTTTCAGGGCGGAATGTGCCGGCCTCGCTCGCGCGCGAAGGATTGGCGATGCTCAGCGCCCTCGTGACGGATCTCTCGCTGATGCGCCACCACGACATCGTGACGACGTTGGACCGGCGGTTCAATCTGGTCGCTCCTCCTGGAGTGAAAGTCGTGCCGGTCTCTCCAGGGGATGGGCGACCATCGCTCGACAAGCTCATCGCCTCCGCCGATGCCGTATGGCTCATCGCACCAGAGACCGATCGCTGTCTCGAACGGCTGGCCGCGTGCGTGGAGAGGCACGGGAGGCAGCTGCTCGGTTCCGGCGCCCTTGCCATCCGCCGCGCCTCGAACAAATCGGCGCTGCCTCGTCTCCTCGCGGCCCACAACCTTCCTTACCCTCAGACCCGAATTCTCCGGCCTGGGGCCGGTTCGCTCGACGCGAAAACGGCGGCCCGTCAAGTCGGGTATCCCCTCATCGTCAAGCCTGCCCGTGGCGCCGGGTGCGAGGGCGTGAGCCTCGTGCGGGCCCCGGGCGCGCTGCGCCAGGCAATAGACGCAGCACGAGCGCTAGGCAGGCGGGGACCGGTGCTCCTTCAACAGTACGTGCAGGGTGTGCCTGCGAGCGTGTCGCTGCTCGCTGACGGTCGGCGCGCGGTGGCACTGACGGTGAACCGCCAGGTGCTGCGTGGGTCGACCACGTTCTCCTACCGCGGGGGCACCACGCCGTTCGACCATGCGCAGGCCGATCGGGCCGTGGATGCTGCCCTGAGAACGTGCGCGGCCTTCCCGGGCCTTCGGGGCTACGTCGGCGTGGATCTCATTCTCACCCGTTCGGACGCATTCGTCATCGAGATCAACCCGCGCCTCACGACGGCCTACCTGGGAGTCCGGGCCGTGATCGATGGAAATGTCGCCGGGATGGCGATAGGGGCGTGCGAAGGCATTCTGCCGGCGGCGCCGATGGTTCATGGAACCGTCCGCTTCACAGCCTCTGGAGGCGTAAGCGCGGCATGAGTGGGCCGGTTCTCGGTTGGGACGTCGGCGGAGCGAACGTCAAGGTGGCCTGGGTCAGCGGCGTCGGGGCGGCCGAGCCGCGTGTGCTCGAGGTGCCCTTTGCGCTCTGGCGCGATCCGCAGCGGCTGCCGCAGGTCCTGTCGCAGGCAGCGCACAGCCTCGGCTTGGCTCCATCGATGGCGGTGACGATGACCGCCGAGCTTGCCGATTGCTTTGCCACGAAGCGCGAGGGGGTGGCCTTCGTGCTCGATGCGTTTCGGACAGCCTTTCCGGAGGTGGACCCACAGATCTATGGCGTGGACGGAGAGTTTCGTTCGGTGCAGGCGGCAAAGCAGGCACCCGACCAGGTGGCGGCGGCCAACTGGCGCGCGAGCGCGGCGCTGGTGGCGCGCACGTTTCCAAACGCCCTCTTCGTGGATGTGGGCAGCACCACAACCGACCTCATTCCAATTCTCTCGGGCCGCGTGGCAGCGCTCGGCCACACCGACACGGCGCGCCTGCGCCACGGCGAGCTGGTTTACACCGGGGTCTTGCGCACGCCGGTCTCCGCGATCGTGCGATCCGTCCCGGTCGGCGCCGCTCGCTGTCGCGTCGCAGCCGAGCATTTCGCCATCTCCGCCGACGTCTATCGCTGGCTCGAGCGAATCGGCGACGATGAATACAGCTGTGAGCCGCCGGATGGTCGCGGACGCAGCCGGATCGAGGCGGGTGCGAGGCTCGCTCGAATGGTCTGCGCCGATTTTGAAACGATCGGCGCAGATGGAGTCACCGCCATTGCCGAAGAGGTTGCGCGCCGGCAGACCCGGCAGATTGTGTGTGGACTTCGCCAGGTGATGCGGCGGCTGGGGTCGGACGTCCCTGCGGTGGCTGCGCTTGCGGGTCAGGGTACGTTTCTCGCACGACAGGCCGCCGAGGCCTGCGGCTTCGAACCGCGCGATCTCGCAGGCGAGCTCGGTGCCGCGGCGTCGCGCGCGGCCCCTGCGGCGGCGGTGGCGTACCTGCTCGCCGAGCGGACCGGTTCTGGTTCTCAGTTCTTCGGCCGTCGTTCTTAGATTAGAGAGGCTGTATCAAAACCTCGAACGGCGGGCTTCCCCGGTGAGCACCGCGCTATTTCGTCGGCACGAGCCGCTTCAGCTCGTCGACCCAGTGCTGCACGACGATGATGCTCGCAGGCGCAGCGGTCCCCTCGGCGCCGCCCTCTTTGATCATCAGGAAACGCTGGCCGTCGGGTGAAATGTCGTACGACCGGCCCCACCAGTTCAGATTCGTGAAGTACCCCTCCTTCACAACCAGCGTCGGCGTCGTGGCCGCCCACGACGGGCCGCGCGCCACGCCCACGCTCATGAGCGCACCGGTCGGAGAGACATAGACCAGCTCCTGCCCGCTCCGCGCCCAGATTGGCCGCGTGCCGCCGGTGGTGGACACCTGCCAGCGACCGCTGTTCACCTCAGGGAACGGCCGCACATAGATTTCGAACCGGCCCGAGTCATTCGCCTCGTAGGCAAGCCAGCGGCCGTCCGCCGAGATGATGCCATTGCGCTCGGTGAACGGGGACTGCACGAGCGGCGTCACGCGACGGGTCGCGTCCAATTCGATCGCCATCACGTCGTTGCCCGTTGTTGGAGAATCATCAGTGAAGATCAGCCGACGGCGGTCGGGTGACACCCCCGTCGGGTACTGGGTGTGGGGACTCTCGGTCAGCTGCTCGACCACGCCAGCGCCGTCCGCCGCCTGCCAGAACAGATTCCGCACCCCCGCTCGTTCCGACGTGAAGATCAGCCGGCGGCTGTCGGGCGTCCACACTTGGACCACATCAACACCAGGCGCGGATGTGAGACGTGTCAGCGTCGCGCGGCCGAGATCCCAGAGCCAGAGGTCGCGCTCCTGATCGTTTGCGAACACCGCGACGCGCGTGCCATCGGGTGACAGCGCGGGAAGAAGATACGGGCGCGGCGGCGTCGGAATCGGCGTCTCGAGGCCCTGGCGGTCTACCCACACGAGCGTGCGCGGCGTTCCCTCGACCGTCCCCAACACGTAGGCTAGAGTGCCATCGCCCGCCACGACGGCGTTCACGCCGCCTTTGATTGTCGTGACCACGTCAGGGACGAGGGTCACAGGCGTCCCTCGCGTTTCGAGACGGGCCAGGTCGAACGGCACCGCACGAAGCGTGCCGGCCGACGCGTAGACGAGATGGCCGCTCGACACGTAATGCGCGTGACTGCCGCCGCGCACGAGAATCCGGCGTGCCCCTGTCTGGAGATCCAGGACGGCCACTTGTGCGGCATCGAGGCCGCCCGTCAGCGACGTGATCGTGAACAAGACGCCCCGGCCGCCGGGCAGCATCTCGGGCCAGAAGTGATCGGCTTCGCCCTGCGCGCGGTCGGGCCGCGTCAGCACCGTCAGCGGCCCGCCTGCCGCGGAGACCCGCTGCAGACCGGTGTCCACGGCATTGGTTGCGACGATGATCGTGTCATCCGGTCCCCAGGTCGCGCCGCTGGAACCAGCGGTGTCGATCGTCGCCAGGGTGACCGCCGGCCCGCCCGCCACCGCCACTTTCTTCAACACGCTGAGGCCGTCCACGAATCCGATCCACTGCCCGTCAGGAAAAACGAACAGCCCGCGCGGAGTGCCGGTGAACACCGCCACCGGCGCGAGGGCGTCGAGCGCGCGGACGAAGATCTGCGTGCCCTGGTTGCCGACGTAAATGAGGCGGGAACCGTCCGGCGTGATTGCCAGGTCGCGGTCGTTCCAGCCGATGGACAGCGCAGCGGCACCCGCGGGCGTGAGCTGCAGGCGCGAGACACGAGGCGGCACCGGCTCAGCGCGGCGCGCGGTAAACCACAGAAGCGTGCCGATGATCGCGGCGCTCGCGACGATCGCCGCGGCACCGACGAGTGCGGCGCGTCGTCTATGCGCCGCAACCGCCGGCGCGGCCGTCTGCGGAACAGCCGTCTCGAACGCGCCCTCAAGCGCCAGCCGGACGTCGCCGATGGCCTGCACGCGCTGTCTGGGATCTTTCTGCAAGCAGCGCATGATGTATGTGCGCAGCGCGGGCGACAGCGTCGTCGCCGGCAGCCTGGCCCAGTCCGGCTCGCGCTCGATGACGCGCGCCAGCGTTTCCGAGACACCCTCCCCATCGAATGCCCGTTGCCCCGTGAGCATTTCGTACAGCACGCAGCCGAACGCCCAGATGTCGGCGCGCGTGTCCACCGCCTTGCCGCGCGCCTGCTCCGGGCTCATGTAGGCGGCCGTGCCAAGGACCATCCCGGCCTGGGTCATCGCGGGGGTGGTGATCGTTGGGGACTGCGAAACGCTCGGCGATGCGACGCCGGTCGGCTCCATCGCCTTCGCCAGGCCGAAGTCCAGCACCTTCACCGTGCCGTCCGGTCGCACCTTGATGTTCGCCGGCTTCAAGTCGCGATGGATGATGCCTTGCTCGTGCGCCGCTTCCAGCGCGTCAGCCATCTGCTTCGCGATGGGTAGCGCCTCGGCGACCGGGATCGCCCCGCGCGCGATGCGCTCTGCGAGGTCCTCGCCCTCAACGAGTTCCATCACGAGCGCGCGGACGCCGCTCGATTCTTCGAGACCGTGGATGTGGGCGATGTTCAGGTGGTTCAACGAGGCCAGGGTCTTGGCCTCGCGCTGAAACCGCGCGATCCGCTCCGTGTCGGCGGCGAACGCCTCGGGCAGGATCTTGATCGCGACGGCGCGATCCAGTTTCGTGTCCCGCGCGCGGTAGACTTCACCCATGCCGCCGGCGCCGAGCGCAGACAGGATCTCGTACGGACCGAGGCGTGTGCCGACGGATAGGGGCATGGGGCGACACTGATTCTAGCGGCCCGCTCCTCTGACGACAAAGGGAGAAAGGACTCGCGCGCTCAGCCCGTCATCGAGATCCTTCGCAGAGACTGCCAGCAAATCAGCGCGCAGCCGAGAGACAAGAAGGCCTCATGAATGTCGGCCCGCTGTCGTACCGCACGCGCAAGCGGCGACGGAGCCACGCAAATGTGCGTTCCACGACCTCAGCGCCACTGGCCCAATCCACTCCCCATGCGGGGTGCGACACATGGCGAGCCACGGCACGATGCGCCGCGCCCGCAGTCCGCGCCGAATCGTCCACAGGACGAACCAGGGACCAAGAACCAAGAACCAAGAACCAACGGAGCGCTTCGATCGCGTAATACAGATACGAAAGCGCTCCTTAGTGCATCGGCCGCGTCATCCGCATGTTCCACATCCGTCCCATGGAGCTGGCGGGTGGACGCATGCGGACGAAGGCGCGGAACGCCAACGGATGGGTGCCGTAGGCCGGGCGCAACGGATCAGGCACCACGTACGACATGATCTCAGCTCCCAGTCCTGTTTCGATACCAAACCAGAACGGCACGTCGACGACGGCGCCGACGGAACCAGCCGTGACGAGGTCTTTCGGGACGCGCTCGTGCGAGTGAAACGTTCCCCGAGACAGCAAGAGGGCAGTCTCGACGTCCACTCCCTCCAGGCGGCCATAGTAGGAAAACCGCCCTCGACGATGTGTGGCTTCAGCGAGGCCGGCGTAGAAAGTTCCGTGAAACTGCTTGGCGTTGCGGCCGAAAGCAAGTGTGGCCGCCGTGAATCCAGCCCGGGCCGGTCTGAACCACGATGCCGAGACCGTGGAGCGGTGCATCGACGCGAATTCGAGCCGCTCGGGGTTCTTGAGGTATCCGTGCGATCCTTGAATTTCCCACGTGGCCGTCGTGTTGAATGAGACGCGCGCCGCCCAGGAATCCAGTGGTCCCGCGTCGATGAAATCCCAACGGTTGTCGTCAGGTTCGCCGGATTGAAAGACGGAGCCTTCAAACGTCCACCTGCCGCGGTCCACGGCTGCGGCGATCACGCCCATGGCGATGTGGGTCGAATCGAACGTGTGGTGGCTGAGCGGGGCCACCGGGTTGTCCGCGGCCGACGGCCGGTGCATGAACGCAACCGGGCCCAGCGTCGCCTCCCCGACAGGTGCCCCTGCGAACGTGAGGTTGGTGCGATCCGTGAGCGGAATCCGCCAGGCGGCCGACATCTGCATGAAGAAGTCGTGCGGATGCTGCCGGTCGACGATCGGGAGGAAGTGGTACGTTTCCCCAACCTGGAACAGCTCTCGATAACCTCGCGGCGCCATCGTGGCGGGCTCGAGGCTGAGCATCCCGGTCAACGTCAGCCGGCCCGGGCCTGCCTGACGGGTCATCATGCCCATGCCCCAGCTGGTCGATGCGAAATCGTCGGCACCCCGCGGGCCGGTCTGATGGCTGAACGTACCAAACAGGACGCCATCGTACATCGTCGTCCACGAGGAGGGCATCGCGGGGTGAACATGCTCCGGCTGTGGCTCCTGTGCCGCGATGGTAACGGGCACGAGCAGCGAGCAGGCGGCTGCCAGGAGCGCTCGCGTGAACCGATCCGCTTTTGATGGATTGGCGACGATCCGTTCCGAACGGCTGATGCCGGCCTGCACGCGTTCAGCCTACCTGATTACGCAGGCTTCGGTCCCACGCTTCGAGCTGCCCATACACGCAATCGGCTTGTGCAGCGAGTTGGCGGTGGACGGCAGCGGCGTCGCGTCCGCCGGCGAACACGGTGCAGACCGGCCGGCCGCGTGAGATCCGTTCGCCCGGATGGGGGACATCGCGGATCTGCCGCGAGTCGGCGAGCCAGGCTCGCGTGTCGCCGACCGTAATGTCGCGTCGGGCATACACGACCGCTCTGCCGAATGCGCCGGCATCGCGACGCGCATGAGCAAGGTCGAATGCCGGGAGCGCCTGACTCTCACAGGCAGCGGCGTGTGCGCTGAAAACCGATACTCCATAAGCCCGCTCGACGAGCTCCATGGATGCGCACCAGCGCGGATTCACTTCAACGACGAACAGCGCTTTCTCACGAGCGATGAAGTCGATTCCGTTGACGCCGACGAGGTGGAACTCGTCGGCGATGGCTTCGGCAAGGCGGCGTGCCTCTCTCACGAGTTCAACATCGGAAGTCACCGATTGAGCGTCGCCGGCCGGCCCCAGAATGTTTCCGCAGTACTGAAAGCCTTCGGCGCCAAACGACTGTTCGCCGACGAGCTGACGTGACACGCCGAGAAGCGCGACCCGCCCGTCCGCCGCAACGAATACCACCGACCCGACGGTCCCATCGATGAACTCCTGCAGGTAACAGCGGGGAGGAACGGCTGTGTCGGGCGTCCAAAACTGGATGCGCTGACCGCCTCCGGAAGCGCGCGGTTTGATGAGCCAGCGGCGGTTGGAGTCGGAGGTGTCGCCATTGTCAGCCGAATCCTCCAGCCGCACTTCCGGAACCCGGAAACCTCGTCTACGCAGCGCCTCGGCAACGAGAACGGGATGACGCACCCGTTGAACCACCTCCGCCGGATTTCCCCACAGCGTGCCTGCAGCCGCGAGCGCCGCCACTGCCTTCGGATGGTTTTCGAAGTTGGCCAGGTACACAAAGACATCACCCGGGGTGCCCGCCGCCGTTCGGGCGGCGGCCCTCGCCGAAAAGCCGCGCCCAAGCGAGATGCTGCGGACCCCCGTATGCTGGTCGAGATCGCCGAAGGCGTCTATTGCCTTGACCCGGTAACCCGCCAGAGCCGCGGATTCGGCGGCCGCGCGCGTTGAGACTCCCGCGATGACTACCTGCCTGTCTTCGGTCACCGATCGATGCCAAGGCGCGCCCGAGCGGCCGCCGGGGAGATGACGTAGAGATGATCGAGGGCGGAGCCGTGCGCATCCCGAATCCCCATCGCCTCCACCAGCGGCGCCGCGCGCCCACCGGAGAGGCCATCAGCCAGCAGAGCCGCCCCTTGCGCCGCCTGCTTGGCTGTCGCGGCGAAGCCGGTCAGCACGTGAGGCTGTGCGTCGTGAACGCGTTTGAGGCGCTCGAAGAGCTGGTCGCGGACTCGCGGGATTCGAGCCAGCCGGCCAGACAGGATCACTTCTCGCGGGCGCGAAACCGAGACCGTGAGTGAAGCCACCGCCTTGACCGCGCTCTCGAGGTAACCGTTCCAGGCCAGCTCGGCGCGGGGCGTTGTCGCTCCCGCGGTGTCGGCTGCAGTCGCCTCGGGGGTGCCACCGACGGTGGCTGCACCGCCTCCGAACAGGAGGGCCTTCGAAATCGAGCCAGCCAGGAAAGCGACCTCGCCGTCGAGCGCACCAGCCGCGCGCCAGCCAAGAGGACCGGCCGTTCCGCCGATCCCATCGACGATCCTTCCGTTTTCTACTGCCACAGCGGCGGTAAACGCGCCTCCGAGCTCCAGCAGGATGAACGAGGCGTCGTGCGGTGCTCCGCCGAGCCGTTCGATCTGGTCGTGCACGGCGAGGGCGGCCGCGCACACCTTGTCCGCCGTACCCATGTCGACCCGGTTGATCTTGCGGTGAGACGGCACGGAAGCGAGGTGGATGACGCCGGGGGTGAACACAACGGGAAGCCGAGAGCGTGCGAGGAGACGCATCAGAACGCCCAACCCGCCGATGCCGCCGGCCGTTTCTCCGCCGGCCGTCAGTTGTGCGAGTCGAACGTCGGTTTCCGTCAGGTCGCGCCCTCGAATCAGCGGTAAGCCGTATCCGGACGGCCCGGCCACGAGGTCCACGGGACTTTCGTCGTGCGCGGCGTCGAGCAATTGCATCAAGGACGACGGGTCCTGCAGGGCCTGCACGGTGGGCAGCGAGCCATCGAGGAAGACTCGGCCCTCGTCGAGGCCGCACAGATCGATGCTCACGGTGCCGGGGTCGATTCCGATCACGCGCGGCATTTATGCCACGTACTCTCCGGAAGGTCAGGCCGGCGCCGACGTCAGCGAGCGCGCGACCTCGAGGATCGATTCGGCATCGAGAACCAGATCGTTCCGCTCGAACAGCCGTGCGATGCAGGCTTTGTGGACCTTCATCTTCAGGCCGCCGATGCCGAGCGCACCGTAAGTCTTGATGCCGTCGCGATCGGCGCCGTTGTCCGTGGCCTCGACCCCCTCGATGCCGAGGGGCGGCACGGCGTTGACGTCGGCAGCCGCGACGAGTCCCGCGCGCTTGGCCCATGCCTCCCGCGTGATGAGCTTGACGCCAAAGCCGCCGGCGCTCAGGAGAAATTCGCACCCTTCCATCACGCGTGGGGATTGGGAGGCGTCCGTCATGACGACGGGCGTCACGTCGACGCCGAAACGCTGTCTGATGTCGCCGGCGAGCTTGGCGCTGCCTTCAGCCTTGCGCGACGTGACGGTGACTTTCGCGCCCGCCTGTGCCAGCAGACCAGCGGCACGCATGCCAACCGGACCGGTTGCGGCGGTCACCACCGCGTTCCGGCCTTTGACGGCGGCGGCCTGCTGCAGCTTCACGACCGCGGCGACGGCGGTCGTGTTGGAGCCATTCGAATCGAGCATCACCGACACGCGCATCGGCCCGAAGAACGTCTCCTTGACGACTTTGAGCAGCCGTTCACCGGCGTTCATGTCCGTCCCGCCGATGAAAATCGCGGTGTTGTGGAGGTCTTTGGGCCCGCGCGTGAAGATAGCGCCATGTACGAGGTCGCGAACGTCTTCTTCGGTGACGCCGCTGCAGCTCATGATCTCGTCGGCGCCGCCATCGTAGGCGACCACCCGATCGAAGACGCTGGGGTTAGGAGACGTATCGAGCTGTAGGAGGAGTTTGCGCATGGCCGATGACGACGGGACGGACGCCAACCGGCGTCCGTCCCACAGGAAAGAATCGAGCGGTTGAATCCAGGCTACTTGGGGCTGAAGGGGTGCTTGGCCGTCTTCGAGCCGGAGATCACATCGTTGATGGCGGGCTTCTTTGCGAGCGCGCGCTGGATGGACTCTTTCGTCGCCTGGTAGTTGTAATCGTAAATCTTCTTGTCGTCGGCTGCGTCCCAGTGAATAAAGACGCCGACCATGACGACGTAATCATCGACCTTGTCGCGAGGGATGACGCCGGCCTCCACCGAGTCGACGACGGCGCGTGCGACCGCAGCCTGGGCGGGCCCGAACATCTGCACGGCCTGCTTCGCTCCCTTGATCGTGACCTTGTTGAAGAGAATCGTGTCGGGCTTCGCGGCCAGGTTCGGCGTGACCACGGCAAGAAGGGTCGTGAACCCGTCCTTGTTGTTCGTCAGCGCGTTGCAGAAGGCGGAACCGGCCGGTCCGCTCTTCGAGCCGATGATGAGGTCGATGTGCGCGACCTCGTTGCCTTCACCGACCAGCGATTCACCGAGGAAAAAATCTGCCATTGGGGGAGCTCCTGTCTGAAATAGTGAGGTAAACCATCCCATTGCGGGGGGCATCATGTCCCGAGCGGGAACTCGGCGTCAAGTCGTTATGCGGCGCCTGGCCGTCTGCTTGACGCTCTTGGTTGGGCCATCGTATCCTGTTGAAAAATGTCTGATTTCACTGCACGACATCGAAACGAGAGGGGTCGGCGCATGGTTCGTCGGATCGCGGCAGGCTTCGCAATTCTGGCGGTTGTCGTGATGGGCACGGATGGGCTCGGGGCCCAGGCCAAACCGGCTCCGGGAGCCAAACCGGTTGCCAATCCCAAGGCGTTGAAGAATCCCGTGGCCGCCGATGCCGCATCCGTCGACGCCGGGCGCGGCCTGTACGCGAAGTACTGCCGAGCCTGCCATGGCGCCGAAGGCAAGGGCGACGGCCCCGCCGCGGCGGCGATGAAAGACGTCAAGCCTGCCGATTTGTCCGACGCCAAATGGACCCACGGGTCGACGGACGGCGAAGTCTACGCCACGATTCACGACGGCATCGGTCCGAAGTTCGCGATGAACGCCTTCACGGGACGCCTCGACGACACGCAAATCTGGAACATCGTCAACTTCGTAAAGACGCTCGGCCCCAAGAAATAGACACTACTCCGTTTCTCTCCACCCCTCGCGGTAGCCGCGACGGAAGCCGTCGCGGTACCCCGCTTGGTAATCGGTTCGGTCGCCCACTCCCGGCTGATAGCCGGAGTCTGCCGTCTCGAGCTCTCGCTGTCCCTCGAGATCCCAGGGCCGATGGGCCGCACGTTCATCGCGCCCGGCCTGCTGCCCCTCCTGACGGCCGCGGTCGAACCCGGCACGATAGGCCCCGCTGCGAGTCGCTTGACTGTCCACTGTCCCTTCGAATTCTCGGCGCGAGAGCCGGCCGTTGTGATCCAGATCGCGGGCATCGAAACTGACCCCGGACCAATGCCATTCGGCGGGGCTGATTGAGCCGTCGTGGTTGACGTCCACCTCGCGGAACAGGTCGAGCGGCGGGGTCGTGCCGACCACTTCGCCGCGAGTGAGGTAGCCGTCGCCGTCGGAATCGAGCGCGGTGAATCGCTCGCGGCTGCCGTGCCACTCCGTCCGGGAGATCCGGCGATCCTGATCGGCGTCGAGAAACGCAAACCGATCGTCACGATCGTCGTCTTCGCTCTCCTCGCTGAAGAATTCGGCGCGGGAAATCACGCCGTCGTTGTTGTGATCGACGTAGCGAAATCCCTCGCGGTCGAAGTGCCATTCATCCCGGGTGATGCGACCGTCGTGGTTGTGATCGAGCCCTCGGAATCCCTGCGTGGTCCAATCGGCGAACACGTACTCGCGATCTGGGGAGTCGAAATCGGAATTGGCGGGCGAACGCGGGCGCGACTGTCCAAGCCGGACCTCATCGCCCGACAGGAGTCCGTCGCCGTTCCAGTCGTGGCGTTCGAACGAACGCTCTGTGCCGACCCATTCATTTCGCGCGATGATGCCGTCTCCGTTTCGATCCATGCTCGCGAAGCGCATCGCCACGTCGCGTTGAGCGCTGAGACTGCCCGCGACGCCTGCGATGCCAACAATCAGCCCGATGATACGACGCATGGTTGAGGTCCCCTTTCGGGGGATTCGAATGCCAGAAGCGTGCCTCGGAACGAAAAAGGCAGGGTCGCGGCTGTTGAGATCGCGTCTTGCCGGGGCTGAAGCTCTTCGACGTTTCAGGCTAGACTCAGCTGGTGCGTGTTCATTGTCCACGCAGCGGTCGACTGCTCCTGATCGCCATCGCCTTCGTCCTGGTGTCCGCGGCGGTCTTCGCCCAGCGCGGCCGGTTCGTCGTGCGGCCCAACATCGCGTACGACGGCCGCTTTACCTTCGTGCGCGTGAAGTACACCACGGCACCCGGTGGCTTCTGGTACGGCGGATGGCCGGCATGGGGACACGGCCACCCGCTGTCGGAGCAGAATCTCATGCGGATCATGAAGGAGCTGAGCTACCTCGATCCCCACACCGAAGAGATCAACACGTTGACGTTGGACGATCCGGATCTCTTCAGGTACCCGGTGGCCTACATCATCGAACCGGACTGGTGGGCGATGACTCCCAGCGAAGCGCTCGGGCTTCGGGCGTATCTACAGAAGGG
This sequence comes from Vicinamibacterales bacterium, assembly GCA_035537875.1. GTDB lineage: Bacteria > Acidobacteriota > Vicinamibacteria > Vicinamibacterales > CAVVIG01 > DATLLJ01. The sequence goes on from DATLLJ010000151.1 coordinate 72,317, forward strand.
TGGATTCGTCATCGTCGACGATTTCAAGCCGCAGCGGTTCCGCGGCGGTTTCGGCGATGACTACGGCACGGGCTGGGACGTGTTCGAGACACAGATGAAGCGTGTGATGCCGGACATGAAGTTTTTCGAAATGGACGCTACGCATCCGATCTTTCATACGTTCTTCCAGATCGATCGTCTCGACATCATCCCGCAGGCGTACATCGGCGGCGATCCGATCTTTCGCGGCGTCTTCCAGGACAACGATCCGAACAAGCGCCTCCAGATGATGATCGACTACAACACCGACGTCTCGCAGTTCTGGGAATGGTCCGGGACGGGGTTGCGTCCGGTGGACGACACGAACGAAGCCTACAAGCTGGGCGTGAACTACATCATCTACGGATTGACCCACTGAAACGTCGGCTCGAGCCCCCCGGGCTGACGCTTACGGCTTGGGGCCGATGCTTCGCAGGTAGTTCACGATGTTCCAGATCTCGGCATCCGTCATCCGGCTCTTCATCGACTTCATGTCGAACTTCGGTCCGATGCCTTCGCGAATGCTCGTGAAGATCTCGCCGTCCGTGCCCCCATGCAGCCACTCGGCATCGGTCAGGTCAGGGGGATGGACATTCCTCGGCGCCAGCGGCCCGTTGCCCTTCCCGTCGTCGTTGTGACAGGGTGCGCAGTATCGCTGGAACGATTGACGCCCCGCCGCGACGGATTTCGCGGCGGGGGGGACCGGGTTGACGATCGTGCCGGCCGGCTGCTGAGCGCCGAGGCTCGACACGGCCAGCACGAAAGACAAGCAGCAGGCCAACACCCGCATCTCAGCTCCTGGTCAGCTGGCCGCGGATGACACCGCCCGGATGCGCGGAGCTGTGCACGTTGAAATAGTAGCCGGCCGGGTTGTTGAGAATCGCCTGCGCCGTCGCCGCCCCGAAGGAAATGCCGTTCCTCGTGAAGGTGCCGACACCATTGTTCAGCGGGACGTCACTGTTGATTCCTGTGTTCACCTGGATCCCACCGTTGACGCCTGCCGCGCCAATGTGAATGTGCGAAATGGTAATCGTCGTCGTGGCCGGGAATCCGCTCATTTCCACGGTGAAATCCGCAGTCGCTGCCGTGATCGCTCCGGCAGCATCCCGGGTGAGATTGAAATGGATGACGGCCGTCCCGCTGCCGGTTGCCTCAGAGTCGGTGATCGCAGGCACCTCGTTGCTCGGAAGGAGCGAAGCGGTGAACTGTGGCCGATTATCGTCGGCCGGTGCGGTGTCGCTGTCGCCGCAACCAGCCATTAGAACCAGCGCGATAAAGAGAATGGGGAAACGCTTCATAGTCTGTGCTCCTGTTGGGGGTTAGAAGAACTTCCTGGCGAGGTTGAAGCCGAGAAACAGCGTGTCAGGGAACCCGCCGCGCGCGATTTGTGCAAACGTCGTTCCCTGACCGTTGTTGAAGTTGAGCTGGAACATGTGCCCGCCGGCCCGCTTTTCAATCCCGAAGCCATAGGCCGCTTCACCTGGCGAGTACCCGCCGGCTCGCGGAGCGACCTCGCCGACCACATACACCGTCGAGCTGATGCGGACGCGCGCCCCGACGCCGACAAACGTCGTGTCTCGATCGACATCGAGAATGGCCGCAGTATTGTGCACCCAGATCGGCGTCGCGTACATCGCAAGCCAGCTGCCGACGGTTCGGGACACGACGACACCCAGCGCAGGAGAGTACGCCTCCTGGAAGTTGTCGATGCCTTCGACCGAGACGAGCGCCGACAGCGAAAGCCACGTCGATTCGTTCTGTCGCACCGGGTCGTATTTGCCGTAGAACTGAAACGTCTTGTCCACCGCCGTGCGATAGACCGCCGCCTGCACGTGGCGCAGGAGCCCGAAGCGGTACTCGAAGCCCACGACGGCGCCCTGGTCGAGCCCGAACAGATTACTCGCGTTTTCGCTGAAAGTGCCGTTCATCAGGTTTCCGTTGAAGCGATGGGTCAGCTGGAAGTTCGACCCGTGAAGCGGCAGCCTCAACGTCGAAGGCAGATTGACGACCCGGAAGTCGGGCTCTGCGAGCACCAGCGCGCCCTCTTCGTCGGGGGAAGTGGTCGCCTGAGCCGCCTGGGGCGTGGCTGCTTGAGCCGACTCGCTGACCGCCGCGGTGCCAGAGAGGGTGAAGACCGGCTGCGCGCTGACCGGAAACGGCTGACTGAACAGGAGACTGAACGCAAGGACTGAGACGAGACGCGCGATTATCCGTATAGTCACGGGCGGGCGGAGAGCAAGCGGGGGACCACACCTTCAAGCGTCCTGGAACCCCCAAACCTCCTGTATTTCGACGGTTACGACCGGAACAGCCGTTACGCGCCGCGTAAACGCTTACCGGACCGGTGAGCTAATCCCGGATGAGAAAGGCACCGATAGGCGAGTCATGGATGAACGGGACGAGCCTGCCGGGACACCGTCGGGCCCCACCATCACCTGCGGCATGTGCCAGCAGACCGTGCCTGCCCAGCAGACCCGGACAGTCAGCGGCCGCCCGCTGTGCCTGGGTTGCCTCACGGCCTGGTACGGCGAGGATGACGACGACTGAGGCTCGCCGCAGCGACAGCCGATCACGAACGCGACAGTCGAGCCTGGACCGCTATCGATTGGCCAGCCGTGCGTGCCTGATGTTGGCGGCCCACAGCAGCGCCGCTCCAAGGAACCCGACGCCGTAGACCTGAACCGAGGCCGGAAGCGTCACGAGAATCAGCACGATCAGCACCGCGACTTCCACCCATGGCCGCGCGCGAGCGGCGCGCGTGGCCTCGCCGCCGATCGTGGCCGCACGTTTCAGGAGCGGCAGGAAGCCCAGGAACGCGTACACGGCGTATCGCGCCTTCGTTTCCGGCAGCATCAAGTAGAGCGTCGAGGACCATAGTCCCGCCATGGTCAGCAGATCATCGCGCGAGGAAAGATCTCTGGGCGTCCGACGCCACCGCCACACCGCCGCCACCGTCCCCAGAACGATCAGCAGACGCACGATGTTCGCGACGGCCACGACGTCGCCCTTGTCCAACCAGAAATGCGGAACGTTCAGGAACAGATCGTGGAAGTCCGGCTCGTACGAGAAATACCGCAGCAGCAGGGTGTCGAGACTCTGGTTCGAATGACGAACGGTCTGCATGTACTGCACCTGACCGGCGGGGCTGAGGATGACGTTCCTCCAGAACGAGACGTTGAGCGTCCACCCGTTGGAACCGTACATCGCGACCGGCACGATCAGACACATGATGACGAGAGCGACAGCAAACTGAACGATCTGGTGAAAACCCGCCCGCACGTTCCTGACCAAGGAGAGCGGAATAGCCAGCATCATGGCGGGGTAGAGCTTGATGGCGCTGGGCAGCGCCAACAGCAGAAGCGCACTGAAGGGACGGCCCGCGGCGAGCGCGCTCAACGACACGATCCAGCAGGCGACGAACAACACGCTGAACTGACCAACCTGGATGCTTCCCGACGACAACACGAGCAGTATCACCGTAGCCCAGGCGAAGAACTCGTTCGAGCGGGCGTCGCCTGTCCGCGTGAGGAGATCGCGCAACACGACGAACGAGATACCTAGCAGAACGAGATTGACGCCCGCCCACACCGCGCTGGCCATGACAGGGCTGAGACCGGCCAGCGGCTGAAAGATGGCCAGACCCGTGGGTGAGAGGCTGATGGGCCAGGTCGTGACGACGTCGAGTCGGGGATAGAGGTCGCTGCCAATACCGCCGGCCAGAAGCTGCGTGGTGCGGTGGAAGACGCCGAAATCGCTGTCACCACGTCTGCCCCTCGATACCAGCGAGACGGCTTGTCCGAGAGTGCCGAGCAGCACCAGGACGAGGGCCACGCGTGCGGAGCGGGACACGAGCTCGCGAGAATAGCGGCGACCGCCTCGCGCCATTCGGGGCACAGTCTAATACACCGTTCGACCCGGGTTGACCGGTGGCTGTCTTATCTGCCTACAGGCCACCGTGTAACAGTGACTTACGGTTTGGAAACGATTGCGTGCCGCTGCACGGCGTGGCGCGCGCGCGGTGTGCAGATCTGATCCCTGTTCGCGGCCCGGGCTTTGCTCGGCTGCCGCGCGGCATGATCGCTTCGACGACCGCGTCACGAATTTCGTTCCGCTCGTGACGCCCGACCAGATCTGGACGTTCGCGCGGCACGCCCAGCGCCTGGAGCTGCGGCGGCGCCATACGTCTGACGGATTCATGTTCGTCATCAACGGCGATGGTCCCGCGCGATCGTATTCCTTCACCGAGCTCGATCCGCTCGTCGCGTTCCATCGCGACATGGAATGGTTCCTCCTGCGTACGGGCTGGTCGCTGGTCGCATACTCCCCTGAACGCCGCATGCTTCGTGACCGCCGGAAGGTTCTGCGCACGATGGCACCGGACCGTCGCCGGACCATGCCCGACTTTCTGGTGCCGGATCTGTAGCGCGGCCGGGTATGGTCGTTACCTGTTGCGACTGAGGGCCAGCCACACCGAGACACCCAGGGCGGGGCACAGTGCGACGAGCCAGAACGCCTCGGACCATCGCTGCTGATCGAACAGCCAACCGATTGGCTCGGCCAGCGCCGCGTTGACGAGCGACCACGCACCGGAGGCGATTCCGGACATCATGGCGGCCTGCCCGCGTGGGAAGTTGAACAGGGCGACCTTGAGCGCCGACATCTGGAATCCGCCACCGATGAAGCACGCCCATGACATCAGCCCAATCGCCGCGGGCACCGACGCAAACATCGGCGCAAAGCCCAGGGCGAGCGACGAGACGGTGAGCAGACCGAACAGGCCCACCGGTCGGGGATTGTCTGCGGCGAAACGATCGGCAATCCATCCCCAGAAGAAATAGCCGACTCCCCAGGCCAGCGGCGGCATCCACAGAATCGAGCGAAGATCGGCTTGCGCCACGCCAAGCTCGCGGTTCAAGTAGATCTGGAACAACGTGATGATGGGACCCGGCGCGATGGCCGGCAGCGCGTAGCTGAACACGAGCATCCAGACCCGGCGTTCGGTCGGGTTTGGCCATGCCATCCTCGCCGGTTGCTGAGTGCGCACCGGAAGAAATGGCGGCCGCGCAATCCATGCCCAGAGCAGCAGCCAGGCGCCGCCAAACAGCCCGGTGAGAATGAACGCCGCCCGCCACCCGTACGCCGCGGCGACAGGCAGCGCGATGAGCGGCGTGAGGATGGCGCCGAGGGTCCCGCCGCTGAACGAGGCGGCGATGCCGCGCGCTCGCTTGTCGGTCGGCAGCGACTCGACGGCGGTTCGTAGGCCGCCGGGGAACGTCGCGCCCTCTCCGAACCCCAGAACGGCCCGGGCCGCCGCAAAGCCCAGAAACGATCCCACGAAGGCGTGGGAGGCGCTCGCGACAGTCCAGATGGCGACGGCTGCCAGCATGCCGATGCGCAGGCCCACGTAATCGAGCAACGAACCCCACAGCGGATTGGCCAGGGTGTAGGCGACGAAGAAGAACGTGACGAGCCGGCCAAACTCCTGCGCGTTCATGCCGGTCTCGGCCATGATGGTCGGCGACAGCACGGCGATCATCTGACGGTCGACGAAGGCCAGCCATGAGCACAGGGCCATGCCGGCGCATGGCACCCACATCTGCCAGCCAACCCGTTCACTCGTGGCTGCCAGCGTGGTGTGCATCACGGGATAGCCAGTGGAAAGCGGAATTCTTGGGCGCTATTTGCCGGTGAAAGGATTCGAGATGCCGCCAGGAAGCCCGTACTGGTTGTTCTCGATGCAGATGTATTCCATGATCTCGCTCCCCGGCTGGCTCAGCTTCGCCGTGAAGGTCACGGTGAAGGGCTTCGTGAAGGCGCCCGGATCGTCGATCGTGACGTCGCGGCGCAACGTGTTGAAATCCGTCCGGGTCCACCGCTCGACGAGGTGAAGCTTCTCGGTGTGGGGTGTGCCACCGCTGTCCAGCCAGAACTTGTCGTTGAGGCCGATGGTGTCGATCACGAGCGTGTCGCCTTCCCACTTGCCAACCGAGTGGCCGTACCAGGTCGGTGTCGGGTCTTCGGGGTGCTTTCGGCCGTCCATGAAGATCTGTCGATACGTGTGGGCGTTCCCTTCCTGCAGCATGAAGATATGCGTGGCATTGGTCGTCGGGTGCTGCACGAACCGCCAGGCGAATCCGCCGGTGATGCGCAGCGGCCCGCCTGGCATGCAGTAGTTGTAGGGATCCTGCGAATCGTCCCGCGACGCCATGAGCTTCTTCGCCCACGGCTGCAGGAGGCCGTCCAACTCTCCCGGTTTCAGGAGGCGCTCCACCGGGGCGGAGCCGCCGTCCGTCCAGACCCCGGATAGATCGACCGTGCCATCGGGCAGCCTGGGCGAGGGACGTTTGACCGTCTCATCGGCCGGGGGCGGACCGTTCGCGCCGCCCAGCCGCCGCGGTAGCTCCTGGCCCAGCACCGGTCCGGCCAGACCGATCGCGACGATCGAAGTCAGAAGGGCCCGGTTCATTGGCCTGGCGTCCCGACGAACAGCTCCTTGCCGTCGGCTTTGGTGATCGAGCTGGCGACGGCCCTGGTCATCACGGCCTTGCCGCCGTAGCCGCCGATCGTTACTTCTTCTCCGACCTGCAGCGTCTTTCTCGTCCAGCCCGCACGCTCGAGCGCCAGGGTGCTCGCCATTTCGAAGTTCCAGCGGGTGACCGTTCCGTCTTCGGCTTTGCTGTCGATGTAGAAGTGCGTGTGCGGATTGGTCCACTCGACTTTCGTCACCACACCCTTGACCGTCACCGGTTTCTTGGCATCGTATTCCGCCGTCCAGGAATGGTGAGCGGCCACTGATGCCGTCGTGCAGACCAACCCGACTCCCACCCAGAGCCCGAATTTCGTTCTCATGCCGAGACCTCCGAAGACCGTTGCGCCCAGACAGCTCCGCCCATGTCGACGGGAAGCGGAAGGGATATGTTAGCCGCTGCTATTTCCCCTGGCAATGGAGTGCCAGCCGGTCGATCAACCCGAGCGGCTCCCCGGCCGTGTCGTCAAGATTGGCGGCGACGGCCCGACGAAGCGGGACCAGCGAAGCGGTCAAATCAGGGCAATCTTCCGGAATCCTCAGGTAGCTGACGCTATCGGGGCGCTTCAGCAGGTCGTCGACGGCAATCATCAAGGTTTCAGCGATTCCTCGCAGCGCCTCGTCCCTATGACGCCCCTTCGGATGCTGACGGAGGTACTCCCCGTCGAGATGATTCAGAATGAAGACGTAGCAGGGAATGTATCCTTCGCATTCGCCTGGCAACCCGTTGATGGCCGCCAGCCAGGCAATTTCGTCGGCCGCCGGGGCGTCGCGATGTTCTTCGTGCAGCTGCCGAACCAGGTCGTTGCGTATGAGCCATTCGCCGGCGGGCTCGCTGTAGACGACCAGCGCCTCATGGGCGCCGAGCCAATCGCGAAACACCGTTTCGTCGGTTCGCTCGATGGGTACAGCCGCCAGCACCTGCCCGAGTGCCTGCAGCCAATCGAGCGTCGCCTGCGCGCGCCTGTCGGGTGTGGCCGCCTGGTCGCGTTCGCGTTCCCGGGCCTGGAAGATGGCCACGCGAGCCGTGAAGGTCGCCGGGTCGCGACCGTCGCTCACGGCCAATTGCAGAACCAGCAGACTGAGCCACAAACAGATCCCGTGAAGACCGCTGTGCGCCACCCAGACTATTGTGAATCAATGCCGCACGATTCGCTCCGCGATACACGACATTCTGCACGCCTCTGCGCCCTTTTCCTCTTACGAAGGCTTGTACCGGGCCGCCAGCAGGCCCGTGGCTTGTGCGGGGTCGATCTCGGCGATGAGGAGTCCATGTTTTCCGTAGGGTTGGTAGGCGAGCAGCGTCCCATCGGGCCTCACGACGGCGGATGTCGTCGGCGATCCAGGAAAGGCGCAGTTGACTGAGGCAAAGAAGCAGGTGTTCTCGGCGGCGCGGCACAAAGCGGCCTTCTCGTGAAACGAGTTGGCGGGATCGGCAAAACTCGAGGGCTGATAGCCGCCGGGCTCGGGCTCGTGGAAATGGGGGTGGAACACGACCTGTGCCCCGTGCCCGACGGCCCAGCGAACCGTTTCCGGGTAACGCCACCCTTCATGGCAGATAGCAATGCCGAATGTCAGGGGGCCGCATTGGAAGACACGCCGCCCGAGCCCCGCGGTATATGTCGCTTCCTCGGAGGCGTCGAGCTGCACCTTGTCCTGGAAGCCGGCGATCGTTCCGTCCCGATCGATCACCAGCGCTGAAATGAGGAGCGCGTCGTTCACGATTCGTTCGGTGCCGAGCACGACCGCCAGGTTCGCCTTCGCGGCCGCAGCGGCGACGCTGGACCATGCGTTCTCGAGAAACACCGGATCGGGAGGCGGACGCCGCTTTCCGACGCTGCGGTAACCGGGAACGAAGTTCTCCGGGAAGCAGATGATGTCTGCACCCTCACCGGACGCCTGCGCCACGGCGTCAACCGCCGACCTCACCGACTCCTCAGGGGTCGCCGGGAACCGAAGGTTCGCAAGAGCGATTCGACAGGTGCTCACTTCGTATCCTGATTGTGAGTCTCCGTCACCTGAAACCGTTCGGTCCAGCGATCGCCGAATGTCTCGAGGGCGGCGGCATCCAGCGTGAGACGAGGCGGCCACCGGCGGGACGATTCAGAGGCGGGCCACAGCAGGACGGTGACGCCCTGCCATTCGCTCGACTCAGACGGAAAGGGGACGTCGTCGATGCTGAGACGCGGCTCGAACAGACGCCGCGCCGCCATCTGGAACACGACGCGCCCGAACGAGATCGTCGCCACGAAGACGTCTCCGATCTGACGACCTGAGGCGGGCCGCAAAAGCTTGATTCGAGACCCGTAATAGTGGACCGGCGGGTCGTCCCGCCGTGCGGCGGCCCAGATCCTGATGTCGTTGAACGGGGGGTCCCGCATGTCCATGAAGAGCCAGCGCTCGGTATCGGTAAAAAAACGCCCTGCCTCGCCTGGGCGAACCAGTTCGAGAACCATTGCCGTCTTGATCGCCCAGATCGAGAGCGTTCGCTGCTCAGCGGTGGTCCAATCCCTGCCGCGGCTCTCGAGCATCGGCTCTTCGAGTATCGGGGCGACGGACTGATCCAATTGACCTATCCACCCGCTGCTGCACGATTCGCAGACATCCCTCATTGGCAAATGCAGCGCAGGGGTTCCGGTCGATTCAAATTGCTCTCTGATCCATGCGGGCCACACGAGATCCGTCGTCGGCGGCGCCTGCGAGTCACAGAATGCGCAGGTGTTCGCTGGGAGTGATTCCATCGGATGCCCCTGACGCGTCACGTTCGTCCGTGTCGAAACGTGCGTTGTGAGATCTGTTCGATCGGCATCATAGGTTTGGGCTCAGCATAGCCGGACGCGGAGGGTCCGGCAACCGAGTCCTCGAACGTCAGAGAAACGGACAGGGCCTGTGATGCAGCGCTGGAAGCGCGTGTCAGGCCGAGGCGATAGTCAGTAATTGAGAAGTCTGCGTAGTCACCCGCAAGGCACGCACCCTTCGGTATGCCAGGATGGTCACCAGGGCGAGCACCACGAAAATGATCGCGCTGAAGACAAACGGTGCGTCAATGCCGCGCTCCCACACGAGCCGCGGCGCTGTGGCCGTGAGCTGCCATTCGGGTCGGCCCGTAGCCCACCACCGAGTGAGCACGACGACGTCACCCGCCGAGTGCAGCACCAGGGCTGGCAGAATCGAGTCTCCAGCCCACGTCAGCCCGCTATAGACGGCCGACACGGCGACATAGTACGGGAGCATGAGTAGCACGTCACGGGGGTGATTGCCGAAGTGCAGCAGGCCAAAGACGATGCCGTTGACAGGGATGGCAATCAGGATGCCGTGCCGCCGCTCGACCATGCTCTGCATGTACCCGCGAAACGCCGCCTCTTCCGTCACGCCTGCGACGATCGATTGCATGGTCAGAAGCAGAACGACGGTCACCACGGGCATCTGAGGCGGCGTGATGATCGGCGTCGAGGCGGGAAGTTGCACGAGGCGAGCGGCGACAGACAGAAGCGCGAGAAGGGTGGCGAACCCCACAACCCCTGCCGCCAGTGACGGAAGCCACAGCCCTGACGGAAGTCTGTTTGCTCGGAGGTTTGCACGACGACTCGCACCGCCGATGGCTGCACCCCACGCGCCGCTGATGAACTGCCAGTACGCCCAGAGGTACAACGTCATCGGCAGAATCGCCCACGGCACGGCCGTTCCCTGAGTCAGCTGTCGTGCGCCCAGTCCGGCTATGATGTTGCCTGCCAGCAGCACCACCACTCCAGTGACAACCGCGATCAGAATCGTCATACCGTTCGTCAGCGCACCGGTCCGTTTTCTTGCGTCGACTTGACACCACAGCTTCAGGACGTGGCCTTCCTACCAGTGATAACCCATCGCCACCGACGCCGCGGCCAGCCCCATCACCCCAGTCGCCTCGCTAAAGACCATGCGGAACTGTGGTCGTAGCGAGAGTTGCGGTTTCAGGAATATCTTCACTCCTGCTCCCGCGCCCCACGCGAAGTTGTCGCCCTCTGACCTGAAGGTGATGGCCGTGCCACCGGCCGGCGAGTAGGTGTGGGTCGTTCTGGAACTCAGGAGACCCGCGCTCCCCATAACGAACACCTGCGTCCGCCCCTCCGCGAAGCGATAGACAACATCCCCGAATACACCGGTGGCGGTTCCCTCAAGCGGGCCGCCAGCAATGTTCCGTTCGTGTTGCGCCCTCATCAGTCCACCTCGACCGAGGCTCTGGCTGCGAAACGGAAACCGAATCCCGCGACCAGGCAGGCCCCATGTCCAAGCGAGCCTTCGTCACCACCCACGCGAGATACTCCAGCGCCTGCGAATACTTCCACGCGCTGGGACCGGTCCTGGCCAGCCGCCATCCCTGACGCAAGGACGACGAACAGCGGCGTCAGCAGATAACAGCGCAGGGTGACATCCATGTTTCTCGATCGGCCCAACGAGTAGCGGACGTCAGAACCTGAACACGAGTCCCACCGACCCTCTGCCGTAGTCGACGGCATCGGAATCAGAGGTCTCAATGGGACGCCACGGGCGGCTGCCTTGTCCCGCCCGCGCTCGAGCTTGCCGGACGTGCGATCCACGATCGTACGCCCATCCGAGTCCGCATCGGCGTTGTCATCTGCGCGATACCCCACGGGTTTGCCCGGGGCCGTCGTCAACGAGCTCCGGCCCCGGCAACTTCAGGATGATCGGTCTGCCATCACGCAGCTCATACTTGAGCCTGCAGCGGCTGCTGGCCGCCTGCTACAGCGGGACCCGTAGGCCGCTCCATCCATGGTCGCATGAACCCGGTGTCGCCGCCGGAGACGATGAACGTCTTGAAGCCATGTGCAGTGCCGCGGCTTCACCGTCACCTGAGCCAGCCCCCGGTCCGGGCTGACGGTTCCATGATGCGATAATTGGGTATGCGCGCGATTGCGTTCGCCCCGCTTGTTCTCTTTCTGACAACCGCCTCTGCGCAGGACCGGCCGCTCCCCGATTACGAGACGTTCGCCGCCCAGGTGAAGGCGCGCCTCGCCACTGACGAGGAGCGACAGAACAACTTCATGTTCATCGAGAGGCGCACCGAGCAGAAGCTGGACGGGTCGGGTCGCACGAAGGACGAGTCGGTGAAAGTGTTCGAGGTCTACCCGGGGCTCCCGGGGCAAGACCGCTATCGCCGGCTGATCGAAGAAGATGGCACGCCCGTGCCCCCGCACAAGCTGGCGGAGCGGGACCGCGATCGTCAGAAGGAGGTCGAGTCTTATGCCAGCAGGATCTCGATCGACGCCGAGCGTCAAAACGAAGCGCGGAAGCGTGACAAGGAACGGCGCGAGTACCGCGAGGCTATCGACGACCTGTTTCGCATTTACGACATTCAATTGGTCTTGCGCGAAACCATCGAGGGCCACGACACGATCGTCGCCACGCTGACGCCCAGGGATGGGGTGAAGCCGCAGACCGATGACGGGAAGGTCATGCGGCATTTCAAGGCCCGTGCCTGGATCAGCGAATCGGACTACGAGCTGGTCCGCGTTGAAATCGAGGCTGTCGACAATCTCTCGTTCGGACTCGGACTGCTGGCTCGGGTGCACAAGGGCACCGTCGCCACCTTCCAGCGGCGCAAAGTGAACGACGAGGTCTGGCTGCCCGAGCGGGTGACCTGGACCGCCAGCGCGCGGGTGCTGCTGTTGCAGCGGCGGCGGCTTCGCGGCGTGTCGGAGTTTTCCGGCTACCGACAATTCACGGTGGACACCTCGACCACTTACACGACTCCGTCACCGTAACCGCTGTGAAACCCGGACGGATGAACGAACAAATCCTCCGCATTGAAGAACTCTCGGCGCGAGCACGCGGAATTGTGTGGAGCTGGCTGTGACCGCAGTGGCAGCCGAGCGAGGCGCGACCATGGGTGAAGTATCTCGAAGCCAAAGTGACCTTACCATGACAGCGAGCAGTGCGTAGTCAAAGGTACTTCCTGACGATGTTCACGAGCTCCTGCATTCGATTGAAGTAGTTGTGCTCACGCAGTGTTCGCTGCTGGCCGGCCGTGGCGATGGCGGCCCGTTCCGCCTCATGTGAAAGGTAGTAATGGATCATGTCGACGCACTCTTGCGGGCTGCGGTAGACCACGATCTCTTTGCCCGGGACGAACATTTCGGGCAGGTTCTTCTTCCAGTCCGAGATCAGAAGGGTGCCGACACCGGTCGCGTCGAACAAGCGGAGGTTCCCCGCGTAAGCGTCGGCGACGTCGACATGATGGTTCAGCGTCGTCCGTGACTGGTGCAGCACTTCGTACATCCTCACTCCCCACGCGGGACCCTCGTAGCAGCGTTTCAGGGGCGAGTCGTTAGCGAGGTCGGTCCATCCCCCCCACGCTCGTAATGGAGTCTGCCTGACGACCTGTTCCAGCCACTCTCGTCTGGAACCGTGACCCGTATAGAGGTTGCCGACGAATGACACCGGAATGGAACGTTCCATCTGACCGAGTCGTTCCAGAACGACTGGTTCGAAGGCGAATCGGAGGCGCTCGCTCTTGGCGCCTTCGTGTCGAAAGTACTCGACGAAGTTGTCGACGCAGGATAGTACGAGATCGTAGGCCTTGACCTGAAACCCTTGTGGCAACAGTGATGCGAAGCTTCCTACCAGGAGCCGGGTCTCCGATCGCAGTTGCTCGCGAAGGAAGTTCCCGCTGATCTCGGTTGCGTGATTGATGATCACATCCGGCTTGTAATCCCGGATTTGGGCCGCAAGGATCTCGTACTGCCAATCGACTTTGATTCGTGAGATCCAAGGAACCAGTCCGCGTCTCAAGCGGTAGCCCAGACGTGTGTCACGCACCTTGACCCCGTGCTCGCGCGCCCAGGCCTTCTGCATGTGTTCGTTGTTGACATCAACGTCCCACGCTTCATGCCCGAGCCGTCGCAGGTTTCTGGAATAGAAGTCTGCTAGGCTGAACAGGCTCTGCGCACGCGCACGTGCCTGATCCGCATAAGAGCTGGTCTCGAGGCCGGGATTCTGGGCGTAGAGCCACGTCAGAAAATCGGCGTAATCGGTGCTCACCAGGAGAAACCGCAAATTGAACAACCTAGTGACAGAGTGCCCGCGAGGAGCTGCGGGACAAAGTGCTCCGCCTCGCCAGAGCCCAAGGAGGCTGCCGGGCCACGCTTTCAAGTGCTGTCGAAACTAGGCGAAAGAGCCGGACGGCTGAGGGAGACAGAATCGGCCGAGTCTCGCGCATCGGTCGATGATGTCAAACCGAACATGATCCGTAGATGACGTACAGCCCCCGGGACGGCCTGGGGCGGTTCGTCGCCGAGCGTCTTGTGCGCCCGCTTCCGTCCTGTCCGTCTGGCTCACGCAGCGATCGACAGTTATCGTTGCCAGCGTCGCCACTGTCACGGCAGGAGCTGCTATCATCGCGCGTTCATGTGGTCTCCCGCACGATCATCCGTGCATTGACATGATCGAGCGCCCGCCACACGCTTAGATAGGAACGAGGGCTATGCGCATCCTCCTTGTTGAAGACGAGCCGCATGCGGCGCAAGTCCTGGCGAAGGGCCTTCGCGAGCAGGCGTACGCCGTCGACGTCGTTGGCGATGGCAAACGTGCGGTCTACCAGGCGGCCATCACCGAATACGACGCTATCGTGCTCGATGTCGTGCTGCCGCTGCAGGACGGCCTCGAGGTGTGCCGAGCGATTCGACAGGAAGGATCAGCGGTTCCGGTGTTGATGTTGACCGCGCGAGACGCGGTGGAGGCGCGAATCGCCGGGTTGGACAGCGGGTCGGACGACTATCTCACGAAGCCCTTCGATTTTGGCGAACTCCTGGCGCGCCTCCGCGCCATCATACGTCGAGGCCGGCGACCCCCAACACCTTCCATTCTTCGCGCCGGCATCCTCGAACTGGATACGCGTGCCCGCCGCGCGCGCCGTCGGGGGGAGCCACTGACGTTGACCGCGCGTGAGTACGCCTTGCTGGAGCATCTGATCCTGCATGCCAACGAGGTTGTGAGCCGCGGCGACATCGCGGAACACGTGTGGGATGCCGCGTTTGAAGCCATGTCAAACGTGATCGACGTGTGCGTGCAGCGACTGAGGCGGAAGGTCGACGAGCCCGGGCGCCCTTCCGTCATCGTGACCCGCCGAGGCGAAGGCTACATGCTGGCCGCCGACGTGCCCGGACGCGAACGCTGATGACGTGGTCGATCCGGTCTCGTCTGACGGTCTGGTACAGCTTCGTGATGGTGGTGGTGCTCGTCACGGGCGCGATCGCAGTCGCCATCGTGCAGGAGCGCCTGGCGTACGAACGTCTCGACGGTGAACTGGATCGCCTCATGCTCACGCTCGAGGGGGTCATGCGGACAGAGTTCGGCGAAGGACTTGATCTCATCGGCGCGGCGGACGAGGCCAGCATCGAAGTTGTCGCACCAGATCGCACGTTGTTGTTGCTCCGCCCGAATGGCGAGGTACTCGAGGTGTGGGGGCGACCGCTCGAAGATATGTGGCAGCCCTCACTCACGGACCGCAGCCTTGGAACGGTGACGGCCGGTACTGCGCGGCTACGAGCATTGAGCCGACCGGTCACGTACCAGGGACATCAGTACGTCGCCGGCGTGATGGCACCACTCGACGGCATCGAGGCGGAGCATCGTGAACTCTTGGCGGCTCTCACCGCCGGCGTGGTGATCGCGCTTGTCGTCGCTGGCGTCGGAGGGTGGATTGTGGCGCGCCAGTCGCTCCGACCTTTGACGGATCTAGCCGCGCAAGCGGCCCTGATTACGGAGCGCGATCCGTCAGGACGCCTGCAGACGCCGCATGCCGACGAACTGGGTCGCCTGGCGCGGGCCTTCAATGCCGTGCTCGATCGGCTGGCCACGGCGCTTCACAGCCAGCGCCAGTTCATGGCCGATGCCTCACACGAACTCCGAACACCGGTGTCCGTCGTCCGCACGACAGCCCAGGTGACGCTCTCGCAGCCGGCTCGGCCGGAGCATGAATATCGGGAGTCCATCGCTATCGTCGAAGAGCAGTCCGGGCGGCTGAAGCATCTGGTGGATGCCATGTTTCTCCTGTCGCGCGCGGAAGCTCAGGGCATTCCGCTCGTCCGCGAGCCTCTCTACATCGACGACCTTGTCGCTGAGTCCGCGCGAGCATTACAAGTGCTGGCGAATGAGCGCCACGTGACGATTCGAACGCGTGGCGATGCGGAGGTGATGTTCTCCGGGGATACGACGCTGCTCAAACGAATGGTCGGAAACCTGCTCGACAACGCGATTCGGCATGCCCAGCCCGGTGGCATGGTCACAGCCACGGTCAGCCACGATTCGACACACATCGGCATCCGTATTACGGACGATGGTGAGGGAATCGCTCCAGGGAATCAGGCGCGGGTGTTCGAGCGTTTCGTCCGCTTCGATAACCGGTCACAGGGCGCGGGACTGGGCCTTCCCATCGCCCTTTGGGTCGCGGAGGCGCACGGCGGCACGCTCGCGCTCGAATCCACCGGACCAAGTGGCACCTGCTTCGCTGTCACCTTGCCGGCTTCCTGACCTCCGTCATCGACCGTTCATTTGGCCGCTGCGATGATTCGCGGATGGTGGCTCGGATGTTCGACCCTTCATCGTCTTGTTGTTATTCTTCGGTGTGTGTCGCCCCGCTACCGCGCAGACCCCCACGGACTCCCCGGCTGCGGCGCGCCCCGATCTCGTATCTTGGTCCAGCCTGTCACCACCGTCGGTGGAGTCGGGCTGACTGTCATATGGTGAGTCGCGACGCCGTACGAGGCGACGATTGGCGCGCAATCTCGCTGGCTGATCGGCGGACCAGCCTGCCTGTGGGCCTCCTATGAGCAAGATCACATGTCGCTGGTGGCTGCGCGCGGCAGCCGTGATGACCTTCGCGATCGGTACGGCCGCGTGTGCCACCACGGGGCGAGCTCCTGACCGCGGCACGGTGGATGCGGCAATACGCAGTCGCGGCCTGAGCGGTATTCGCGTTGAGGGCACCGAACCCCTCCCCCCAAACTTGGTCATCGACGACGGCTTGACGTCACAGGAAGCGGTCGCGATTGCGCTGTGGAACAGCCCGTCATTTCAAGTGACGCTCGCCGATCTCGGGCTGGCGCGGGCCGATGTCGTCGAAGCGGGGCTCTTGCGCAACCCGATCTTCTCGTTGCTGTTTCCGCTCGGTCCCAAGCAGCTCGAATGGACGTTGCAGTTCCCGTTCGATGCGCTCTGGCAGCGTCCCAGGCGTGTCGCGGCGGCCCAGTTGAATGCGCAGACGGTCGGCGAACGGCTTGTCTGGGACGCGCTGACGCTTGTCGCGCAAGCCAAGTCGCTTCATAGCGACGCGGTGATCTCCGATCAACGGCTGCAGCTGACGATTGAGAATGCCGACCTGGTGCAGAGGCTCGCGCAGATCAGTGACGCCCGCCTGCGGGCCGGGGACATCAGCGAGCTCGAGGCGCGGGCGGCGCGTAGCGACGCGGCGCGCGTGCAGGTCGCACGCGTGGCTGCCGAGCACGATCGCGACTTGGCCCGATTGACGTTGGCTGCGCTGTTGGGCTTGGACTCGCCTCCCGATCAGGTGCGGGTCGTTCCGGGCCCCCTGGTCGATGCCTCAGCGTGCGGTCCGGAGGAGGCGCAACTCGAAGAGGCGCTAGCCTCACGGCCTGATCTGCGCGCGGCGGAATTCGGCATCGAGACGGCCGCCCAGCGGGCAAGCTGGGAGCGTTCACGGGTC
>DATLLJ010000152.1:0-3659 GCA_035537875.1 Vicinamibacterales bacterium
GTGCGAGATCGTCTGCGCCGGGCCGCCTCGGCGTCCCACCTGAATGTATTTCGGCTCGCGAAGAAACTCCTGAGTGAGCTTCAGCACTTCACCCGGCATGGTCGCCGAGAACAGCAACGTCTGGCGCGAGGCCGGCAGCGCGGCGAGGATGCGCTGCACGTCGGGCCAGAAGCCCATGTCGAGCATGCGATCGGCTTCGTCGAGCACGAGGACTTCCAGGCCGGTGAAGCCGGTCGACTCGTGTCGCATGTGATCCATCAAGCGGCCTGGTGTCGCCACGACGATGTCCACGGCGGCACGGAGCGCGCGCTCTTGAATGTCCATTGGCACGCCGCCATAGACAGCCACACTCGACACGGTCGTGTGATACGTCAGCCCCTGCACCTGATCCTCGATCTGCACCGCCAACTCGCGTGTCGGTGCCAGCACGAGCGCCCGGGTGCGAGATGGCTGCGGCGAGGGCTCATTGAGGAAACGCTGGAGGATGGGGACAAGGAACGCCGCGGTCTTGCCTGTGCCGGTCTCGGCGCAGGCGATCACGTCGCCACCGGCGAGCGCCACCGGAATCACGCCGCTCTGCACGGGCCGGGTGTCCGCCCAACCCAGATCACGAATTCCGCTCAACAAGCGCTGGTCGAGCGCGAGTCTGTCGAAAGGGATGGGTGCCGGATCGAACGGTGTGGACTCGTACGCCAGCACTGCGGGCTCAGGCGCCGGCGCCTTATGCGGCCGCGTCGATCGGCGATGTGGCGGCTGACGGTGGCCGCGTCGTTTCGATGGTGAAGGGGTACTGCTCAACTGAATGCGCTATCTGGCTCGGAATGTGATGATGCCGCGGACCGGGTCGTACGGGGATACACCGACTGTGACGCGGTCTCCTGGAACGACTTTGATTCGGAAGCGGCGCATTCGGCCGCTCAACTGCGCCAGCACTTCATGCCCGGCGTCGCACTGCACGCGGTATAACCCGCCCGAGTGAACCGCAACCACGGTTCCCTGCATATCAATCAGATCGTCTTTGCTCAATCAGGGTCCTTCTGACCGAAGTGTCCGGCTGGGCCGAACGAAAGTAGCAATTAGGGTGCCACAGCACGCCGTCGCTTGCAAGTTACGTATTTTCAGCGGTTAAAAGTCGATGATCGCGTGAGAACACGCGCTGTTGAGGGGCGACTAAAGCGTGCGAACTGCCCGCTCCACCTGAGACGCCAGATCCGCGTAGTCCGATCCCCGCAGTCGAAGTGGCGCGCCGAATGCCACGCGCACGCGGCCGGGGCGTATGAACGTAGCGCCCACCGGCAGCAGTTTGTCCACGTCGTCGATGCGCACGGGAACGATGGGAATGTCGAGGCGAGAACCAATCATGCCGATGCCGCCGCGGAACGGCTTGATGTCGCCGGTCGATGAGCGAAGCCCCTCGGGAAAGATCAGGATCGACCAACGCTCGCCGGTGAGTTCACCGATGTACTGCAGCGTTTGGCGGGCGCCCGCCTCGCGCTGCGGCAGCGGAAACGCATTGAAGTAGAACGCGGCGAGGTAATAGTTGAGCCCGTTGGTGAAACGCTCGCGCCATGTGTATCCAGCGGGGAAGAAGTGGGCCTTGAAGAACTCCTTGGCCATCGCCGGCGCGACCCGTGCCCGCCATCTGCCCGGAAGCGCGGACAGAATCACCGGCACGTCCATGTGACTTTGATGGTTTGAGGCAAACACCACGGGGCCGCCAAGACCTTGTAGATGTTCCAGGCCGTCGACTCGCGCATGTGCGAACACACGGGCGAGGGGAAGAATCCATGTCGCCTGGGAGAGCCGTCGAATCAACGTGACGGGCCAGCGGCGGTTCCATACCGGAAAATCTACGGGCTCGTCTACCAGTTCTGTGGTCGAGCCGTGCTCGACCAGTTGCTTGAGATCGCCAATGCTCGAGATCTCCGAGAAACGCCCCTCGTCGATGCGCGTCTGAAAGCGATCCTCGAGCGCGACCATCAGCTCGACGCGTTCGAGCGAGCTCAGGCCGAGCTCCTCCAGGGTGGTCGATCCGCCGAGCGCGCGGCCGTGCGCGAATCGTTCGAGCAAGGCTTCGAATGTGTCCGCCGTCGCCGCGGGGGCGCTCGAACCGCCGGATTGAACCCAGTCACGAATCGCGCGGCGCTTCAGTTTCTTCGTGCCCTCGGTGCGAGGCAACTCGGACGTCGGCCAGATCGACCACGTGCGAATGCGCTGGTGCTCTTGCAGCAGTGCGTTCGCGTGCCGGATGACCGCGTCCGCATGCGCATCGGGCTCGAGAACGAGCACCGCGTGCACGCGTTCTTCGGCACCATCGACGGCACCAACGACGGCTGACTCACGGACACCAGCCTGCACTTCGAGCGCGCGTTCGACGTCCTCCGGAAAGACGTTCAGCCCGTCGGGCCTCACGATCATTTCCTTCTTGCGTCCCTTGATGAACAGGCGCCCCTGCGCATCGCGTTCGCCGATGTCGCCGGTGTGTAGCCAGCCCTCGCTGTCAAGGACACGCGACTCGACGCTCGGGATTCGGGACTCGGGACTCGGGATTCGATCTTGTTCGACGTTCTGAGCCCCGAATCCCGAATCCCGAACCCCGGATCCCGAGTCGTAGTACCCGCTTGTGACGTTCTCGCCGCGGACGAGAATCTCGCCGTCTTCGGCGATGCGGACTTCGACGCCTTCGATCGGTGTGCCCACCGACCCCTTGCTCGTCTTGAACGGATGATTCAGCGTGACGATCGGCGCCGTCTCGGTCAGCCCGTATCCCTGAATCACGGCGAAGCCAAGCCGTCGCCAGAACTCCTCGAGGTCGGGCGGCAGCGGCGCCGCGCCCACGACGAAGGCCCAGAACTTCAGGCCAAACGCTCGATGAACACGCCGGTATTTCCACCAGCGACCCGGGATCGAGATGCCGGGGGGAGGGGGATCGGCCGCCTCCGGAAACGCGCGCACGACGTGCTCGCGCAGGACGCCGAGGATCTTCGGGACGCACACCAGCACCGACACCCTCCGCCGATGGATCAGGCCGAGGATGTCGTGCGGGTTGAAGCTGCGAGTGAAGATCACCGTGCCGCGGACCATCGGTGGAATGCTGCTCGCCATTGATTGCCCGAACATGTGACTGAGCGGCAGCAGATTGAGAAAGCGAAGCGGGTGGAACGGTCGCGCGTACTTCCGGTACTTCATCACCTCGCGTTCCACCGGGACGATGTTGGCGAGCACGTTCCGGTGACGGATTACAACGCCCTTCGGCTCGGCGGTCGCTCCCGACGTGAAGATGATCTGCGTGACATCGTCGCGCGCGATCGGCACGGCCTGCATCGGCCCGTCGGCCGTCCAGTCGAGGTCAGCCAACTTCCAGACGTGCGGGAAGCTCTTTGGCGAGTCGCGGTCTACGTCGTCGCCGACGAGGATCAGGCGCGCTCGAACCTGGCTGTTCACCCGCTCGACGAAGTCGATGGTCGAGCGATAGTCGATGGGAACGACGACGATGCCCGAGAGCAGGCAACCCCAATAGCAGACCACCCACTCGGGACGGTTCTCGCCCCAGAAGACGACTTTGTCACCCTTAGCGAGCCCGGCAGCGGCGAGGCGGGCTGCAAATCCACGGGCCACGCGGCCCGCGTCTACGTAGGAATACTCACGCCGACGGTAGC
>DATLLJ010000153.1:0-10722 GCA_035537875.1 Vicinamibacterales bacterium
CTCGAAGCTGGTCGAATCCTTCCTCTACGGAATGAAGCCGAACGACCCGATCGCGCTCGGGGCCGCGGTGCTGACGATGGCTGGCGCCACGCTGTTGGCGGGCTATCTGCCGGCACGAACAGCGTCGCGGATCGATCCGATGCCCGCCCTTCGGCACGAGTGAATCACCCGCTGAGAGCGGTGGAGGGCCTGCCTAACTCCATCGACTGCGTTCGAGCCACAATCGCGCTCTCAGGATGCTGAGTGCACGATGGCCACACGACAGCCGACCAATCAACCCCCCGCCCCGCTAACCCAGGCTGAACACCCACGGCTGCGGCACCATGTTGATCATCCAGAGCGCGCCCAGGAGCGCCGTATTCTTGTGAAAGTTGATGAGGTTGCTCATCCGCGCTGACGGATCTTTGTCGGCCCAGAAGTTGTGCATGATCAACGTCGCGGGCACCAGAAACAGCGTGAGACACACGCTGCCCCACGTGGGATACAACCCCAGGAGCATGCTGAGGCCGCCGAGAAACAGCAGCACCCCAGAGACGAGAATCGCCACCTTGGCGGCGGGAACGCCCTTCGAGGCCACATAGCCCTCCATCATCGAGGCATTCCGCAAATTCTTGAACGCATAGATGAGCCAGAATCCCCCAAACAGGATGCGGGCGAGCAGGAACACGTATTCCATCGACAGCTCCTCAGCGGACCGAAACGCGGCCTGTCGATAGTGCCGCGACGAGCCACTCAAGCGCAAGACATTCAGATACGACGGGACATCCGTCGAGGGCTCGGCCCTGACCGCACGTTTCTATTGCATTCCAATAGGTCGCTGTGCCATGCTCCCTATGGGAGTCCCATATGGACATCGCCAGACCGTCCAACGCCCGACAGAAGCGCCTGCGCCGGATCGGTTACGGCGCCGCCGCGACGCTGTCGGTGCTGCTGATCACCCTCGGCCTGTCGCGCCTCGAACCGGCAGCCCCGGGGGTCGACCGCGCGACGTTGTGGATCGCCACGGTGGAACGCGGCCCGTTCGTGCGCGAAGCGCGCGGCACCGGGACGCTCGTGCCCGAAGACATCCGCTGGCTCCCGGCCACGACGCAGGGGCGGGTCGATCGCGTCTTTCTTCAGCCGGGGACATCGGTGAAGCCGGACAGCGTGATTCTCGAGCTGGTCAACCCCCAGCTGGACCAGGAGCTGCAGGACGCGGCGCTCAAGGTCGAGGCGGCCGAGGCCGCCCTTGCGAACCTCCGCGTGCAGGCGCAGAACGAATATCTGCAGCAGAAGGCGACCGCCGCCAATATCGCGGCCGAACACAACAAAGCCCGCATGCAGGCCGAGATGAACGAGGCGCTCGCCGAGCGCCAACTCGTGTCGGCGCTGGCGCTCCGACAGTCGAAGATGGACGCCGAGCAGCTGGCCATCCGGGACGAAATCGCGCACCAGCAGCTGTCGAGTTACGAGCAGTCGATCCAGGCCCGCGTCGCCGTGCAGCAGTCGCAGGTCGATCAGGCGCGCGCCGTGTTCCGTCTGAAGCAGCAGCAGCGCAACGATCTCAAGGTTCGGGCGGGCATCAATGGGATTCTGCAGCGCGTGCCAGTCGAGGTCGGGCAGCAGGTCGCCCCGGGCACGAACCTCGCCCGCGTCGCGGATCCCGGACGACTCAAAGCTGAAGTGAAAGTCCCGGAGACACAGGCCAAGGACATTCAGATCGGCCAGAAGGTCGCCGTGGATACCCGGAACGGCGTCGTCACAGGCATCGTCACGCGCATCGATCCGTCCGTCCAGAACGGCACGATCACCGTGGACGTCGGCCTCGTCGGGGATCTGCCGCGGGGCGCCGTGGCGGACCTCACCGTGGACGGCACGATCGAGCTCGAACGGCTGCCGGACGTCATCCACCTCGGCCGCCCGGCTCTCGCCCAGGAGCAAAGCGCCGTCGGCCTGTTCAAGGTCGAGAGCGACGGCACCGCGACACGCGTGCAGGCGAAGATCGGCCGCATGTCAGTCAACACCGTCGAGATCCTGTCTGGATTGAATGTCGGGGATCAGGTCGTGCTGTCCGACATGTCGACATGGGACGCGTTCGACCGGGTCCGCATCGAATAGGAGCGGAACAGCATGAACTCCAACGGAGCGCCGCCCGTCATCAGGCTTCAGGGTCTCACAAAGGTCTTCACCACGGACGAAGTCGAGACGCACGCGTTGTCGAATGTCAGCCTCGAGGTCGGCCGGGGTGACTACGTGGCTATCGGCGGACCCTCGGGCTGCGGCAAGTCCACGCTGCTTTCCATTCTTGGCTTGCTCGATTCGCCCACTGGGGGATCGTACGAACTGAACAGCCGCCCGGTCGCCGATCTCGCCGCCTCGGAGCGCGCTCGCGTTCGAAATCGTGAAATCGGCTTCATCTTTCAGAGCTTCAACCTCATCGGCGACCTGACGGTGTTCGAGAACGTCGAGCTGCCACTCACGTACCGAGGCATGAGGCCGGCCGAACGCAAGCAGCGGGTCACGGACGCACTCGAGCGCGTCGGCATGGCGCACCGCGCCAAGCACCTGCCAAGTCAGCTCTCCGGTGGCCAGCAGCAACGGGTCGCAGTGGCTCGAGCAGTCGCCGGCGAACCGGTGATTCTGCTTGCCGACGAGCCGACCGGAAATCTGGATTCGAAGAGCGGTGAGGCGGTCATGGATCTCCTGCGCGAGCTTCATCAGACGGGTGCCACCATCTGCATGGTGACGCACGACCCTCGTTACGCCCGGCACGCGGACCGTACGATTCACCTCTTCGACGGCCAGATCGTTGACGGGCCGCAGGAGGCGGAAAACTGAGCCCATTTTCCGAGTAGGCTCTAGTGAATGCTGATCTCCCTTCGCAATCTCGAGCGGTCGTTCGCCCAGGGCCCGGCACAGGCTTACGTGTTGCGCCGAATCAACGTCGAAATCAAGGAAGGGGAATTCGTGTCGATCATGGGCCCCTCCGGAGCCGGCAAGTCGACGTTGCTGCACATTCTCGGGATGCACGATGCCGGCTGGTCCGGCGAGTACTACTTCCTCGATCAGCCGGTGCACCGAATGAGCACGAAACAGCGGGCGGAGCTGCACAAACGTCACATCGGGTTCGTCTTCCAGAGTTATCACCTGCTCGACAACCTGACGGTGTACGAAAACCTGGAGATCCCGCTGTCGTATCGGAACGTTGGGCGCAAGGAACGCCAGGCCATCGTGGCCGAGACGCTGGATCGTTTTCAGATCGTGGCGAAAAAGGACCTCTATCCGAGTCAGCTGTCGGGTGGACAGCAGCAGCTGGTCGGCGTCGCGCGAGCGATGATCGCCAGCCCCCAGGTGATTCTCGCCGACGAGCCCACCGGCAACCTGCACTCCGATCAGGCGAAGGAAATCATGGAGCTGTTCCGCAGACTGAACGAAGGTGGGACGACGATCGTCCAGGTAACGCATTCGGACGTGAACGCCGCGTACGGGTCGCGCATCATTCACCTCAGGGACGGTTGGATTGTTGATGATTGAAGTCAGAGGTCGGGGGGTTGGAGGTCAGAGGTTAGGGTTAGGGTTAGGAGCTGGGAGGGCGGGGCCGCGGTATGGGCAAACAAGCTGACGTCTGGCAAGGCACGCTGGCGCTGATGATTCTCAAGACGCTCGAAACGATGGGCCCGCAGCACGGGTACGGCATCGCTCGGCGCATCGAGCAGACGAGCGGCAACAAGCTGCTCGTCAACTACGGAACACTCTACCCTGCCCTGTTGAAACTCGAGCAAGAAGGGTACGTCGCCTCCGAATGGGGGGTCTCGGACAACAACCGTCGCGCCAAGTACTACCGGCTCACGCGGGCGGGCAGAAAGCAGGTCGAGCGCGCGGCGCGCGAGTGGGAACAGACAACGGAGATTCTCTCGCGATTCCTGACACCAGACGAGGCATAGGCCATGAGAGCGTTGCGTGCGTTGCTCGTCCGAGTGCACGGACTGTTCAGTCAATCGCGACGTGACCGCGACTTCGCCGAAGAGCTCGAAGCCCACCTCCAGGCCCACGTCGACGACGGCCTGCGTGCGGGCATGTCGCCGGTGCAGGCGCGGCGGGCTGCCCTCCTGAAGCTCGGGGCGGTCGAGCCACTCAAGGAAGACCATCGAGATCGCCGCGGGCTGCCGATGGTCGAAACCCTGCTAAGCGATCTGCGACATGCACAGCGGTCGTTGCGGAGAAATCCTGGCTCGACCGCCGTCGCGGCGCTGTCGCTAGCTCTTGGCATCGGCGTCAACCTGACGCTGTTCACGGCCGTCGATTCCCTCCTGCTCCAGCGCCCCACAGTCCGCGATTCCGCGCGCCTGGTGGGCGTCGAGCCGGGCAGCGGCGACGAGTTCTCGTATGCGAACTTCCGGGACCTTGAGAATAGCGGGATCTTTGCCGATGTGGTCGGCTCCAATGTCACGAGGCTGAACCTTCGGTCCGGGGATGACGTCGAAGTGGTGATGGGTCTCATAGTCACCGCAAATTTCTTTCAGACGCTCGGCGTCACCACCCGGCTGGGCAGAATCTTCACGGCGTCGGAAGCGGCGCCGGAGCGTGACCCTCGCCTGGCGGTGCTCAGCCATGCCTTCTGGATGCGCCGTTTCCAGGGCGATATCAGCCTGCTCGGAAAATCCATCGATCTGAACGGGGAGAGATTTCTCGTACTGGGCGTGCTGCCGCAAAACCATCATGCCGTCACTGCCTTCATCTCTCCCGATCTCTACGTGCCGGTGAGCGAAGCGCTCGCCCCCAATATGAACAGCCGCGAGGGCGGTCTGGGCGTCTCGGTGCTTGCCCGACTGCGCGAGAACGGCACGATCGCACAGGCACAGGCCGCAGTGACGGCGTTCGGGCAGGAGCTGGAGCGGATCTATCCGGGGCCGAACGAGGGGCTCGGACGTCCTGCGAAAGTGTTTTCAATGCAGGGCACGCACCTTCGCGGAGCACCGCCGGGAATGTTCCTGTTCGGCGGTCTGCTCGCCGGCCTCTGCGGGCTCGTGCTGCTGATCGCGTGCGCCAACGTCGCAGGATTGCTGTTGGCGCGCGCCGCCGTGCGCCAGCGCGAACTGGCCGTTCGCGTGGCGCTCGGAGCCAGCCGAGGTCGCCTGATTCAGTCCCTTCTCACGGAGAGCCTTCTGCTTGCCCTCCTCGGCGCAGGAACAGGATTGCTTCTTGCCCTCCGTCTCGCGCCGGCATTGAGCGTTGTTTCGCTGCCAGGCCTGGCGCCAGTCCAGATCGACTTGCAGCCCGATTTCAATTTGTACGCCTATGGCGTCGTTCTGGCGCTCCTGACAGGCCTGATTTGCGGGATCCTCCCTGCCCTCCGGGCGACAGGCCCTGATGCCGGCGCGGAGATCCAGGGAGCCGGCCGGGGGTCCACCGGACGTCTGCGGATGCGCAACGTGTTCGTCGTGGGACAGGTTGCCGCATCGGCTGCGCTTCTCGTGGTGTCCTCGCTCTTTCTTCGCAGTCTGGTGCATCAGGCAACGGCGGATGCTGGTTTCGACGTCGAGCATGGACTCGTCGCGCAGTTCCGCCTGGAGCCCAACCGCTACTCGAAGGAACGCACGATCCTGTTTGCTCAGCAGGTTGTCGATCGGCTCATGACGATCCCTGGCGCGCGCGCCGCGGCAGTCGCGAGCATCGTGCCCTTCAGCGGCGACACCATGGCCACGCGACTTCAACTCGAGGTCGAAGGTAAACCGGTCACAGGAGGACAGCGCACGTTTCTGAACCACGTAGGACCGGACTATTTCAAGACACTGGCGATACCGCTGCTGCGAGGCCGTGAATTTCAGACGGGAGATCGCACTGGGTCGCCCCTCGTCGCGATCGTGAACCAGGCGTTTGCGAACGAGTATTTCCCGGATGGCGATGCTCTCGGCAGACATGTGGGCTACCGCGGACAGCCACCGCTCGAGATCGTCGGGATCGTCAAGGACGCGAAATACGGAGTGGGAAACGGAAACGCCCAGACTGTTCTTTATGTCCCCTGGGCACAGCTGCCTGCCGCAGCCACTGAGGCAAGGCCGCTCGTCGTTCATCTGCGCCTGGAGGGGACGCCCGCAGCGGCCCTTCAGAGCGTGCGGCGCGCCATCACGGAGCTCGACAAGGCCGTCGCCGTGGTCGTCAACACGCTCGAGAAGGCGACGAGTTTCGACCTGTCCGTGCGGCGGGCGGGAAGCGTGCTCTTAGGCATGCTCGGCGGGCTCGGGCTCCTGCTGGCGATGATCGGCCTCTACGGCGTGATGTCGTACGCCGTCGCGTCCAGAACGACAGAGTTCGGGATACGCCTGGCGCTCGGAGCGACATCGCGGCAGCTGCTCGTGGCTGTGCTCGCGGACGGCGTGAGGCTTGTAGTCATCGGCGTGGCCTTGGGTATCGCCTTGTCGCTCATGGCGTCGCCGCCGCTTGCTGCCTTCCTCGCCGGATTGAGCCCCGCCGATCCGCTGGCATTTGGGGGAACGGCGTTGATCCTCCTTCTGGTGGGTGCTTGCGCCAGCTACCTGCCGGCTCGCCGGGCCACACAAATCGACCCTATGGCCGCACTCCGCCGTGAGTGAATCATGAGAAGGATCCGTGCACTCGCTTCCCGGGTCTGGGCTCTCTTCGGCTGGTCTCGCCTGGAGCGCGAGCTCTCCGGTGGCCTTCGGCCTGGTGACAGGAGTTCAAGTGGCGCTCCTTGCGGCGCGTGCGATACAAGCATGCTGTTCGACATCCAGCCAGCCGATCCGATTGCATTCGGCAGGCGCCATCGTGGCTCGCGGGCGCAGCCCTCATGGCGCCGGCGCGTCGCGCGGCGCGTGTCGAGCCAATGGTAGCGCTGCGGCAGGAGTAGCGCAGGGCAGTTTCCGAAGCCATCTCGGCGGCAGCGTGAGGTCAATTTGAGGGAGCGACTCACCTCAACAGACGGCGTGACAGTCTCATACTCGAGGTACGGCAGCGGCCCGCCGCTGGTGCTGGTGCACGGATCCTTCGACGACGACAGCACGAACTGGGAATTCGTAAAGCCGATACTCCGTGAGCGCTTTACGCTGTACGCTGTCGCCCGGCGGGGTCGCGGGGACACGGACGCAACGGAACGACATCGCCTCGAAGACGAAGCCACGGACGTCGTCGCCGTGATCCACGCGATCGGCGAGCCGGTGTTTCTGCTCGGCCACTCATATGGCGCCCACTGCAGCCTCGCCGCTGCCGCCCTCGTTCCCGAGCGCGTCCGGAAGCTGGTGCTCTACGAACCAGCCTGGCCGAGCGCCCTGTCGCTGGACGCGCTCGAACGCCTCGAGAGACTCGCGGCGGCCGGCGCATGGGACGATTTCTCGTTGACGTTCTTCAGAGATCTGCTGCTCGTCCCCGTGGCGGACCTCGAGGCGCTGCGTTCCACCCCGCTCTGGGCGCCGACCGTCGCCGACGCCAAGGCGTCGCTCGGCGACCTGCGCGCGATGAGCAGATACGACTTCAGACCGCAGGACTTCAAGGGACTCGACATCCCGGTGCTGCTTCAGGTCGGGTCTGAGAGTCCCCGTCACCTCTACGTCACCGACGCGCTCTCGACCATCCTGCCCGACGTGCGGATCCAGGAGCTGCCTGGTCAGGCGCACGAAGGGATGAAGACGGCCCCGGAAGTGTACGCCGAGGCGGTCATCGGATTTCTGCTTGGCGCACCGGATCGGCAAGCCGGGTAGCGGTCGACGGATTCACAAGACGCTGCGCGTTACTCCAGCAATGCAGGCCGGTCTTTCGGATCATGTGTGGTCTCTTGGTGAAATCGTAAGACTGCTCGACGCTGATGAAGCGAGATCTGCGGCGTGACCTGCCCTGACACAAAACTCCGGTAGACTGTCGGCACCCATGCCGACGATTGAACATCAGGCCACGCTTCGCCCGCCCCTCAAGTGGGCCGGCGGTAAGCGATGGCAGGTGCCACACCTACGGCCCCTGTGGGGCGCGCACGCGCACCGGCGACTCGTAGAACCGTTCTGCGGCGGGCTTGCCGTCACGCTTGGCTTGATGCCGTCTCGGGCGCTCCTGAACGACGCGAATCCGCACCTGATCAACTTCTATCGCTGGCTGCAAAAGGGGTTTCGCGTCGATCTTGCGATGGAGAACGACGAAGCGGCGTTCTACCAGTACCGGGACCGGTTCAATGCGCTATTAACGGCTGGCCAGGGCACCAGTCGCGAAGCGGCTGCGCTCTTCTACTACTTGAACCGCACAGGCTACAACGGGTTATGCCGGTTCAATTCGAAGGGCGGCTTCAATGTGCCGTTCGGCCGCTATGCACGGATCGGCTACGTGCGCGACTTCGCGCACTATCGCGACGTCCTGGCGGATTGGGTGTTCATGTGCTCCGATCTCGAAGCCGTACCGCTCGAACACAGCGATTTCGTGTACGCCGATCCGCCCTATGATGTCGAATTCACGCACTACGCGAAAGACGGTTTTACCTGGGACGATCAACAACGCACGGCGGAATGGCTCGCGCGGCATCGCGGCCCGGTTGTGCTTGTGAATCAGGCCACGAATCGAATTGAGAAGCTGTATCGGCGACTCGGCTACGATGTGGGGTTCCTTGAGGCCCCGCGGCGCATCAGCTGCACTGGCGATCGGACACCGGCCCGCGAGATCATCGCGACGCGGAATCTGTGACGCCTCGCAACACGAATACAGGCGGCGTGCTCGAAGCGATGATATTACCGGCGCTCGCGCGGGGCGGCTACAGCTACCAGAAACAGGTTCGGGTCGGCCAGCGGTGCGGCGGAGGGAATCACAAGGTCGATGCGATCGCGACAAAGTCCGACGAGAAAATTCTCGTCTCACTGAAATGGCAACAAACGGGCGGAACGGCTGAGCAGAAGGTGCCGTTCGAGGTCATGTGCCTTGCCGATGCCGTCCGCGCGCAACATGCCGCCCGCGCATATCTCGTGCTCGGGGGTGACGGGTGGACGCTTCGCGATTACTACACGTCGGGGGCGCTTTCCGAACACCTTGTTTACGCACAGCTCGTCAGAGTGGTCACTTTGGAGGCGTTCGTCAGATTGGCCAACAACGGTCAGATTTGAATTCTGACCACTACCGCAAGCCGCGGGCGCGTTGACATTATGATGCTCTCCAGCGCCTGGATGAACCCGCTCCTGAACGAACCATCGCCCAGCAGCCGACAATAAGGGAAGTGCCGACCCCGCATGTCGAGGCCGCCCTGCTCGACGATCTGTATGGCCGCGCCAACGCCGGCCGGTGGCAGCTGCCGCCGGATCGCTTCGCACAGGCGCTCGAAGCGAGCGCCGCCAAGGCGTTTGCCAGCCGCGCGCCGACGGCTCGCGATCTCGAACGCTACCTCTCGGGCCTGCGCCTCGAGGAGCTCGCCCTTGCCTGTGCATGCGCCGTCGGCATCGATGCGGCGTGGGATCATTTCGTCCTCGAATACCGGCCGGTTCTCTATCGAACGGCCGACGCCATCGACCCATTCGGGGGCCGTGAGCTCGCTGACTCGCTGTACGGCGACCTCTATGGTCTCCGGCCCGGCGCCAGCGAACGCGGATCGTTGTTCCGTTACTATCACGGGCGCAGCAGCCTGACGACCTGGGTGCGCGCGGTGCTCTCCCAGCGACGTGTCGACCGCGCTCGTGACGAACGGCGCACGGCGCCCATGCCCGAGCACGAGCCACCGGCGCCAGATGCGCCGCCGGCCGATCCCGACCACAAACGGTTCCGCTCGCTGATGGGAACGACGCTCGGCAACGTCGTGAGGGGGCTGGCGTCGAGGGATCGACTCCGTTTGCGCTATTACTATGCTCAGGCGCTGACGCTCGCAGAAACCGGGAGGCTGCTGCGAGAACACGAAGCAACCGTCTCGCGCAATCTCATGCGCACGCGAAAGACGATCCGCGTCGAGGTCGAGCGCCAGTTGCATCAGGCAGGCCTGAGCGTGGAGCAGATCGAGCAGTGCTTCCAGCTGGTCAGCGACGATGCTGGTCCGATCGACGTCGAGAAGATGCTCGCAGATACGACCGGTGATGCAAGAAATTCCGGGCCCGTCGTTCTTTCAAAGAAGGTGAAGCCGTGAAGGCAGATCGCGACCGTTCGATCGAACGGCTGCTCCAGCGCGCAATGGAGTCCCCGGAGCGGCCCGGGCCGGACTGCCTGGACGCCGAGACGCTGGCCGCGTTCGTCGACGAAGGCCTCTCTGCCGCCGAGCGCCGCGCCGCGGAAACCCATATTGCCGACTGCCATCAGTGCCAGGCGGTAACGGCTGCGCTCGTCAAAGAACCGCTCGTTGCGCCGGCGGATCTCGCCGTGCACGAAACCCGGTCGTGGTGGAAGACCCGTCCCACGTTGAACTGGCTGATCCCTGCAGTGGCAGGTGCGACCGCAATAGCTCTGTGGGTTGCAGTTCCGGGCCAGCGCGGCGCCAGGAACGGGACGGACACCCAGAACCAGACCGCTGCAAAGCCGTCTGAAACCCCCGTCACGGTCCCGCCTCAACCTGCTGCGGCGCCAGTCGAGCCATCGCAGAAAGCCACGCCGCCGGCGCGTGAGGATACCCGGGCTCGCGTCGAGGCGGAGGCCGCGAGCGGCCTTCGCTCCTCGGCGGATGCCGCACCGCCTGCGGCGGCCGGCGCTGCCGAAAGCGACGAGCGCCTGGTGGGCCGTCAGGAGGCCGGACTCGATCAGCTGCGTGACACGGTCCCCGCACCGGGCGCGCCGCCCGCG
>DATLLJ010000154.1:0-14263 GCA_035537875.1 Vicinamibacterales bacterium
ACCGTACACCTCGTCGTAGGTGGTCTCGTCCAGGTTGATCGGCGCCCCCCCGGTCGTCCGGCCGGTGGCGGTCTGGATCATCTTGCCGCTGAACTGGTTGTCCCACCCGAACAGGACCGAGACCGTGAGGCGGTTCCGTAAGTCATCGAGGACGGTGGCGGGTTGCACGCCGACCGTTACTGCTTCGGTCCTGGTGACGTCTACGCGATCGCCCGCCTTTAGACCCTCGACGATCTTGGGGTCGGTGGTGTCCAGCAGTCCTCGCGTATAGGGCGTCCCGTTCGGTCCAGTGAAGCTCACGACCCTGTTGACAGCGTCCCAACCGGTGATGGTCACGGTGGTCACCCGCTGCCTCGTTCTCGTGGCACCCGGCAGAGCCCCGACAGTCCCCACCGTCGTCGGTTCGAGTGTCCTGTCAACCGCCGGCTCGCCCGCGGGCTTCAACCGGATGCTGACCCGATCGTAGTAAGTCGCCTGGATGGTGTCGCCAACCTTGACCTGCTCGAAACGCACGGCAGTGGGCGGCACGTCCAGAGTCACCACCCTGCCCGGCTGCAACCGTATCGTCACCGTACGGGCCGTGTGGTCGACGGCCTCAACAGTGCCCTGGACGGTGACCTGGCTCTCCGCCTCTCGGGGCTGCGCGGCGGACATGGTCGGCGCCGACATCAGCATGCCGACGCACATCACATACGGAAGAAGTTGTCTCGTCACTGCAATTCCCCCCTGGGGGCGCCGGCACATCGGTGACAGCGGCGCGCCCGTAAACCGATTCTTGATGAATCAGATGTCAATTACGCACGGTGCGTCCGGTTACCGGAGGTTCCTCGACTGAGCCTTCGAAAACCGACCTGTATGCGAAGCCTGCGATTGCGGCGCCGATCACGGGAGCCAGCCAGAACAGCCACAGCTGCTGAAGAGCCCAGTCTCCAACGAAGACCGCGGTTGCGGTGCTGCGCGCCGGATTGACCGAGGTGTTCGTCACCGGGATGCTGATCAGATGGATCAGTGTGAGTGCGAGGCCGATTGCAAGACCTGCGAATCCTCCTGGAGCGCGTTTGTGAGTGGTGCCGAGAATCACGACCAGGAACATGAACGTCATCACGACTTCGCACACGAGCCCCGCTGCAAGCGAATATCCGCCCGGTGAGTGCATGCCGTAGCCGTTGGAGGCGAATCCGCCGGCGAGGCTGAATTCCGCGCGGCCGCTCGCGATGAAGTACAGCACGCCTGCGCCGACGATGCCACCGAGGACTTGCGCCACGCTGTAAGGCAACAGCAGGGCGGTGGGAAAGCGACCTCCTGCCCACAAGCCGACGGAGACCGCGGGGTTAAAGTGACCGCCCGAGATCGGGCCGAGCGCGTAGGCCGCCGTCAGCACCGTGAGACCGAAAGCCAGTGACACCCCGAGCAATCCGATTCCGACGGCGGGAAAGGCGGCCGCGAGGACCGCGCTGCCGCACCCTCCGAGAACGAGCCAGAACGTGCCGATGAACTCAGCGGAGAGCTTAGAGAACACGGCACACTCCTTTGCGGGGCGTCAAGTCAGGCTACTTGGGCGTTGGGACCCATGGACCGAAGGATTCACGGGATCATGTGGGCCTCCTTGGCTCTTTTCACGAGGCCGGGAGCACCCTTCGCGGTGAGCGATATAAAACAGCGCCGCGAACGCCATCACCGCGAAGGCACGTCGTGTGCCAGAACTGGCGGCCCAGAATCATGCCTGTTTTCAGCCTGCACGGTTCCCGGGAGGCCTCGCATATCCGGTCCGACGGAGCCGCCCCGAAATCCCGTGACGCTCGCCTCTGTGGAAAGCAGGCCGTTGGGTGAGTCGCCAGTCAGTGGGGGGCTGGGTGACGCGCGCTCCGCACGTTCCTCGAGAGGAGCACGATTCCGCCGGGCGGTGGTCTGTTAGAGGATAGTTGGCCCTGCTCCGATTCAATGGACGGGTGAGTTAAGTCGAACTGCTAACGGATACGCTCTTATCAGTCAGGAGAGCGAGCCCACAACGATTCGTCAATCGCGCCGTCGATCCTGCCGGCGGTCCTGGCTGCGATCGGTCCCGGGGCCATTGACGACATTGTCGTCGACCGCATCCTCAGCCTTGTCCTTCACCTCGTCTTTCTTCTCCTCTTTCTCCTCCGCCTTCTTCTCTGCTTCTTCCTTTTTCTCCTCCGCCTTCTTCTCCGCTTCTTCCTTCTTGTCCTGCGCGAGGGCAAGGAGCGGGACGCTCAGCATCCCCAACATCCCCAACGCTGTCACGAATGCTCGTCGACTGAAGGTGCTCTGCACAATCTCCCCCTTCCGCGCCCGTGAATCACCGCGAGCGCCAAAACAGACGTTGGCGGTGGCGGGCTTGTCAATACTGCCACACCGGTCGTCCTCCACCTACGAGATACGCCCGAACCGATCAGCTCCTTGAACGCAACGACGATTGTCATCACGCAGCCCCTCGTCAGCCCTCCCCCTCACGACATATCGTGGTGCGCAGCTGGGGCGTACAAGGCGCAAACGGCTATTCGGTGAGGACGGGCCTCCTACTGGTGAGTGGTGCGCCACAAGAAATCGTTACGCAAGCCGATTGTGAACACGCTGTCACCGGAAGCTCCTGTCGCCGTCTGGCTGCCGAGATCGATCTTGCTCTTGGTATAGACCTTGGCAGCCCGGGCAACGAACCACTCGCCCCCCAGGATCAGATACGCCGTCTTGAAGTCGGGATCGAGCAACGGGTCCTTGACGTCCGGCTCCAGGTACGTGAAACCGCCAATCAAGCCGATCGGGCCCACCCTGCGCGCGCCGCGCAACCCTCGTCGCGATGATGTTGCGCGGCGCGAGCCACAAGAGTTTCGTCGCTGCCTCGTCGGTGGGAGAGGAGCCGCGCGGCCGATGCTAACACGGCCTCCTGGATCGATTGGCCGCGCCTCCAGGGCGGAGTCGAGTAGGATCCGTCCACGCGGCGCCATGGTCGGTGCCCGCCTGTTACGGGAGGGCACGCGCATGAAGACTCTTGTGTGCGTCGCGTTTGTCACACTCACCTGCTTCGTCTCCCCAACAACGATCCTGGCTCAGGCCTCGAGCGCTTCGGCATTCCTGTCCCCGTGGCGGGTCGAATTTCGAGTGGGATCCGCGATCCCACCCGACACGGGGCCGGATGGCGGCGGAAACGCGATTGGCGGCGGCCTCATCGCCATCCCCCTCGGCAAGTCGGGACCCTGGCGCCTCTTCAGTGCTCAGTTCGCGGCCGACAACGCCGAGCTCGGTCGCACGATCTTCGTTGATCCCGTATTCGGCCGGGCGGCATCGACCGAACAGCTGATCCTGCTGACGCCGCGATTAGGCATCACCGCCATGCGAACATCCCGATTCATCGTCGACACATACATCGGCGGCGGATGGCTGATCACGAATACGTCGTTTGCCCTTGAAAGCACGCCGGACACGAACGCCGGGGTCAATCCAGCGTTTCCAGCGGGAGGTGGCGGAGACGACTTCGAAAACGTGTGCGACCTGACGCTCTTCACCGATCGATGCGGGAACATCTACGAGGGCGTCTTCACGGTCGGATTGGGATTCCGCGTGCGTCGAAAGCCGGACGGCCACCTTTTCCTCGGCGCTGACTACGGCTGGTACAGCATTGACCGGCACCAGATCGTCGGCACCGTCGGGTTCTTGTGGCAGTGACGCGAATCTTCCGAACCCGACCTACTCAGCGTTCAGCTGTCGAAGGGGGAAGGGCCCGAGCAGGGACCGGCCGCTTGACGCCCCGGTATTACGGGCGCCCTCCGTTCTGTTGGGGGGAGCCGCCTCGGCAGTTCGGGCGCAAACCGGGGGCACGTGACGAAATCCTCAAGGAATCTGCCCATTTCTACCTTCTCCGCGCACGGCACGCGGTCTGCACCCGTCGCGCGCGTGCCCGCTAGGGTGCCGCCGCGGCATGCCTCCCCGCCAGGCCATCTGCTGTTGCGCGCGCTCGAGCGGCTGCGTGTCTGTCACCGATTTGCGAAGGGAAGCAAGCGCTCGTCAAGGCGGGACCAGGAGGACATATGAAACGATTTGTCGTACCAATCATGGCAGCGGTGGTTCTGGTGTCGATGGCGCACACGGCCATGGCCCAGGCCAGGACCATCAACTCGCAGATGAAAACGGAGACCGCCACGGTCGAAGCGATCGAAGCCTCGACTCGCACGGTCACGCTCAAGAAAGCGGACGGTACCTACGTGCAGACCGTCGCCGGGCCGGACATCAAGCGGTTCGCGGAGGTCAAGGTCGGGGACACGGTCAACGTTCGGTACTACGAGAACGTGGTCATCCGGCTGAAGCTGCCCGGCGAGCCGGACGTGGTGAAGGGCACCGGAGGCACGACTGGTTCGGAACAGGTCCTCCCTGGCGGCACCAAGACACAGCAGCTAACGATTACGGCCACGATCACCGGCATCGACTTGAACGTGCCGTCCGTCACCTTCACCGGGCCAAACGGCTGGAAGTACACGTCCATAGTGCAGGACAAGGAGGCTCTCGCCAAGGTGAATGTCGGCAACAGGGTCGACATCGTCTGGACAGCAGCGGTGCTTGTGGGGCTCGAGCGGAAGTGAGGGCTTGGTTCTGGGCCTGATCCGGTTCGGCTGCAAGTCCGGTCTTGGCGCTCGCGTCGTTCACGGGCGCGGAAGGAAGTGGTTGTGCAGAGACCCTTCACTCGAAGAGCATTCGTGACAGGGTTGGGGATGGGGATGCTGAGCGTCCCGCTGCTCGCCCTCGCGCAGGACAAGAGTCGCGAAGAGAAGAAGGAAGAAGCGGAGAAGAAGGCGGAGGAGAAAAAGGAGGAGAAAGAGGAGAAGAGGGACGAGGCGAAGGACAAGGCTGAGGATGCGGTCGACGACCGGGACAAGGTCGTCGATCCCCCGGGAACCGATCGCAGCCAGGACCGGCGGCAGGATCGACGGCGCGATTAGTGCCCTTCCCGCCAGGGTCACTCTCACGACGGGCCGTTAGGAGCAGAAAGTCTTTCAGCGGAAGGCTGAAGGGGGAAAGACCATGACACGAAGTCGCGTACTCATGACGGGACTGGCCCTGCTGGTCACGGCAGGAGTCCTTCAGGCGCAGGTCACGAGGGAAACCGAGGCGAGCAGGGCCCCGGACCAGGTAACCACCCAACAGATGACGGGAGAAGTTTCCTGGATTGAGGGCAACACGCTCGTCGCCAAGATGCTGCCTCAAGGCGACTACAGCGTCTTCCTCGTGAAACCGGGTCGGGAGTTCGTGATCGACGGACAGACCAAACACATCGGTGATCTCAAGCCAGGCACCGTCTTGACCGCGACGGTTACGACGACAGTTCGGTCTGTGACGAACCGCACGACGAGCAACCTGAAGGGTCGAGTCTGGTGGGTCCAAGGCAACTACGTGGTCCTGACCCTGGCAAACGGCGAGAACAGAGAGTACAAGGTCGCCGACTCGTTCAAGTTCATGGTAGATGGCAAGCCCGCGTCAGTCTCTCAGTTGAAGCAGGGCATGGAGGTATCGGCGACCCAGATCGTCGAAGAGCCACATACCGAGATCTCGGAGAACACGGTCATCACAGGTAGGTCGCCCAAGTAAGGAACCGTATCAGCCGGCCCACCCGACAAAGGCTCCAAGCTCGCGCAGGAAGACCGTCCATGCGGGTTCACGTTCGAGCACGAGGTGGTTGCGGCTGGGCAGCGGAACGAACACGTCGATCCTCGGATGCCGGCGGCGGCGTCGCCCCTCCTCGAATGGCACAACGCCATCGTGCTGGGAGTGGAAGACGATTGCGGGCAGGTTGATGTCCGCGAGGACGGGGCGCACGTCCATATTGCTATCATCTTCGTTCGCAATCGGCGACGGATTCTTGACGTCGATACGAAACGGAAGAGGTTATACCCCCGATACGAGTCGCAGAGCCCCGTCGTTTTGCTGATGATCGCTCCGATATTCCGGATGCCCTCTGTCAGGTCGGACGAGTCCGGCGCGTTGCTCATACGGGGGCTGCGGGCTCTTCGCGAAATCCCAATTAATGTGCCGTTTGTTGCTGGAGCTTCCAGCGGCACGCGGCTTGCTCATCGGCTGGCGCGGCCGGCGTGATACCCGAGTGTGCCGTCGGCACCTGGGGCGATTGCGCGGATCGATCAATCCATGAAGGCAACGAGCCAACGGCTTCTGCTGTTTACCGAGCGCGCCAGCTGGGCATTCGGCCTTGCTGGTCTGGTGTGGTGGACGACGTTCCAGGTTGGCGTTGCGACGTCGACGAAGCAGGATCTGGAGCGTTTCGCGGCGTCCCGGCTTGTCGCCCAGGAAGTCGGTACGGCGGACCTGTCCCTCTGGTCCCCACAACGCATCGCCGCGTGGCGTAAGGCGCTGCTCGAACCGGCTGGTGCGGCGCTCGCGGTCCTGCGGATCCCGAAAATTCGACTCGAGGTGCCTGTGCTGGATGGCACCGACGACCGCACGCTCGACCGCGCCGTCGGCTACATCGAGGGTACTGCGCAGCCAGGAACGGTCGGAAACCTGGGCATCGCCGGACACCGCGACGGCTTCTTCCGAGGATTGAAGGATATCGCGGCGGGTGATGTCATCGAGGTCGATTCGAGACAGCGCACCGATGTGTATCGCGTCGAGCGAACCTGGGTGGTCGACCCGGAGGAGGTCTCGGTGCTGGACCCGACGTCCACGCCGGCGCTGACGCTTGTGACCTGTTATCCCTTCTATTTCATCGGCGCCGCCCCCCACCGGTTCATCGTTCGTGCCGTGCTTGTCGCCGACAGGCCCGTGTCCGTGCCGACGGCTCTGGGCGGCGTCCTGAATCCGCAGGTGCAGACGATCGCGTGGTCGCACTTGCTCGTCGTTCCGCATCGCAACTGATCGCGTGGGAAAAAGTACTCAGAGGAGGAGAGCGTTATGTCACATTTCATGAGTCGGGTGGGTTTCGTGGCGGCGATGGTCTGTCTGTCAGCGGCCGTGTCGCTGGCGCAGACCTCGACCCAGACGGAAACCAAGGCCTTTGAAGTCATCGCCGTCGAGGGCAACCAGCTGGTCGTCAGGCTGCCGGAGGGCACGAGGGAGTTGACCGTTCCCGACGACTTCCGCTTCACCGTCAATGGCAAGCCGTTGTCGGTGCGCGAATTGACACCAGGCATGAAAGGCACGGCCGTCGTCACGACGCGCGTGACGCTGGTGCCGGTGACGGTCACCGATGTGAAGGACGGTCAGGTCGTTGT
Source organism: Vicinamibacterales bacterium (assembly GCA_035537875.1). Lineage (GTDB taxonomy): Bacteria > Acidobacteriota > Vicinamibacteria > Vicinamibacterales > CAVVIG01 > DATLLJ01. The sequence goes on from DATLLJ010000154.1 coordinate 7,233, forward strand.
GAAGTCCAATTCGGGCGTTATCGTACGAACCCCCGAGGGAGTGAAGAGTTTCTCGCAAGGCGATGTGGACAAGCGCGGCGTGAAGATTTATCGCGGGGGCAAACCGGTGCAAATAGTTGATCTCCGCGAAGGCGATCGGCTGACCGCGCTGATCATTACGTCGTTGCCGCCGAGGGTCCTGACCGAGAAGGAAGTGCAGGCGACCGTCCCGGCCGTCGCCGCGACCGCCGGAGGCGGTGCGGCGCCGGCAGCTGCTAGGGCCCCTGCGCCAGCGGCGGCCCCGCAGTCGTCAACAGCATCGACCCAGCCAGCGTCCGCGGCGCAGACGCAGGCGGCGCAGACGCAGGCGGTGCAGACGCAGGCGGCGAGGACTCTGCCGAAAACCGCGAGCTCGTGGCCGGCGCTCGCGTTCGCGAGCCTGCTGTCGCTCGCGTTGGGGCTCGCGTTGACCATCAGGCGTCGCCTGGTCGGCTAGGCAGTGGCTGCTGTTACCAGGGGCCGTCGCCCGGGCCGCGACGCCCGTCTACGGCCTTCGGACATCTCACGGCTTCTTCGTCGTCTGAACCCCGGATGCCGCTTCGCCTTCGCGTTCGCGCTCGCACTCACTGGCGCGCCGCGTCCGGAGGGCGGCGGCATTCTATCGGCGCAGGCGTTGAACCCGTGCGCGCTGCTCACGCTCGACGAGATCAAGCCGGTCGCGTCGAACAGGCGCGTCGCCGACGGTGTCCCCAACACACTCCCGGCTTTCGGCTACGCCGCGTGTCGATATGTCTGGGGCTGCTGAAGTCGGCGGCCGCGCGGCTGTAGCCGTTCGAACATGACTAACCGGATGGTATCCCGCTGGCTCTGCGCCGTGCTGGTCTCAGCCCTGTCCGGTCAACTCGTACTGGCGCAGACCACGACAGAGACGCAGGCTCCCGCGCCAGCCATGCCGCCAGGCTTCACGGGCGCGCAAGTGCCGGCGCCGGCACCAGCCCCGGATCCAGAGACGCGCGCCGGACAGATCGAGCTGGATCGGCGCCTGAAGCGCGCGACGTTGTGGCCCGAGCGTGAAAATCCGCTCGTCGTGCGGGCCAATCGGCTCCTGGATCGCGGCCTGCTCGAAGGGATCGAGAGCGGCGAGGGGAACAACGGATGGCAGCTGCTGCTCACCGGCACCCGGCCGGCGCAGGGGCAGACGTTCGGCATCGGTTACCGGCGCTCCGACCTGTTCCGCGACACGATCGCCGCCCGCGCCACCGTTCGCGGCACACTGAGCCGCGCATTTCTCGTCGACGGCGAGCTGCAGGTGAATCGATTCCGCCGCTCGGCCGACACGTTCCTCAACATCTACACGAAATACGAACAATCGCGCCAGATGTACTACTACGGTCTCGGGGCCGATTCGAAGAAGGAAGACCGCACGCGCTATCAGCTGAACACCGCGTCGATCGAAGCACGGGCGGGCTACCGGTTCTCGCGCGCGCTGAACGCCGGCATCGATCTGGGGTTCGGCGGGGCGCACACTGGTCCGACCAGCGGCGGGGACATCCCGTCGATCGAGACCAAGTTCGATCGGACCACGGCGCCTGGGCTCTTTGACGACACCACGTTTGCCTCGTGGGGCGGTTTCGCGGGATACGACACACGCGACGTGGTTCGGGGACCACGGGCCGGCGGCTTCTACGGAATCGAGTTCGACCGCTACATCGATCTTGACGCGGGCTCCTACACCCATCGCCAGCTGTCCCTCGAGGGGCAGCACTTCTTCCCGTACTTCAACAAACAGCGCGTCATCGCCGTGTTCGCCAAGGCACGGTTCGCCTATAGCGGCCGCGAGGATGGGATCGTCCCGTTTTATCTGTTGCCGCAACTCGGCGGCAACTTCGACTTGCGCGGCTTCAACCAGTACCGGTTCTACGACAACAACGCCTTCATGGCGGCGCTCGAGCACCGCTGGTATGTCTTCAGCGGCCTGGAGGCGGCGGCGTTCGTGGATGCCGGCAAGACGGTACCGAAGAAAGGCCACATCGACTTCACCGAACTGAACTACAGCGGCGGCCTCGGGATCCGCATGCGCCTCCGCGGCGCGGTCGTGCTGCGGATGGACGTTGCGAGGAGCCGCGAGGGTGTCCGGTGGATCTGGTCGTTGAGCGACATCTCGCGGAGGAGATTCTAGTGGTCGCCCGGCGACTTCCGGCGCAGCGCCTCGTGCACCTGCTTGCGCTCCTCGTCCTGGCGATGTGCATCGGCCCGCGCCAGGCGGCGGCGCAGAAGTTCTATCCGGACGACCCGTTGCTGCGCGAACCGGCACCGACGCCCGCGCCCGATCCGGGTCCTCGCAATCTGAGCCTGCTTCTCGAGGCGATGTCGGCGACCTTTGGGCGCCCGGGCGAACGGCATCCCGGCAAAGGCGTGATCCCGGCGCAAGACGTCAATACCCTCGGCGATGTGCTGGACGGTGCCTGGTACGTGAACCGTCACGGCCGCACGCGCATGAGCCCGGCGGAGTTGCGCCGTGGAAGCGGGGACGATGAGCCACCGTCGATGGACGGCCCCTGGCACGTCCTGCTGGTAAAAAACCAGGGGTTGCGGCCCATGCTCGTGTTTCGCGACGAGAAAAATCGCGTCTATCTGTTGCGTGTCGACCCGCGCGGCTCTCCCGAACTGGCGACCGGCGCCGAGATGATCTCGTCGCGCTTCTTTCACGCCCTCGGCTACTACGTCCCCGAAACGTACCTGGCTGTGTTCGAGCGCGAACGTCTTGTCGTCGAGACGAACGCCACCGTGGTGACTTCAAACGCCGATGCCCGCCCGCTCCTCGCGGAGCACATCGATCGCTTCCTGGACTCTGCCGTACGTCGGAGTGACAAGCGCTACCGCGCCGTTGCCCTTCGCGTACCCACGGACGGTGTCTCGCTGGTCGGTCCGTACCAGCTGTTCGGCACGCGCAACGACGACCCGAACGACATCGTCCCGCACGAGCACAGGCGTGACCTGCGCGGCCTGCAGGTGTTCTCAGCCTGGTTGAACCACGCCCGCATGGATGCGCTCCACACGTTTGACATCGTGGTCCAGCCGCCGGGACAGCCGCCGCACATCCGCCATTACCTCTTCGACTTCATGGCCACGCTGGGGAGCGGCATCAACGGGCCAAAGGGCGTGTGGGAAGGCCGGGATCCGATCTATGGACAGAGCGCGGCGCTCCGCAACTTCTCCGCTCTCGGCGTCTACACGCCGTCCTGGATGCGCGCGAAGTACCCGGATCTGCCGGCGGTCGGCGCGTTCGATTCCCTGACGTTCGAGCCGGAAAAGTGGAGCAGCGTCTACGACGTGGCGCCGTTCGCCAACCGTCTGCCGGACGACGCATTCTGGGCGGCCCGGCAGGTGGCGGCCTTTACCGACGACGATATCCGCGCCATCGTGCAGGTCGCACAGTACTCCGACCCGGAGGCCGAGCGCTGGATTGCCGACAGCCTGATCGAGCGGCGCAACCGCATCGAGCGCACCTACTTCGCGACGGTCCTTCCGCTCGACGATATCGCCGTCCGCGGCGCTGAGCTGACGTTCGTCGACCTCGCCGTCCAGCATCAGATCGCGGCGCCGCGCGGCTACCGCGTGGACTGGTTGACGTACGACAACACGGCGGCCAAACCGTCCGCCGTGCTGGGAACGACCGGCCAGGGCCAGCCGGTACCTGCGGCGGCCGTCAACGCGCCCGCCGGCAGCTACGTGCTCGCGCGCATCATGGCGGAGGGCGGCGCTCCCGGCATGGCCGTCAGCGTGTACCTGCGGCGCGAGACGGCTGGACTCCGCGTCGTCGGCATCGATCATGAGTGGCCCGGTCGTTCGCTGGTCGATCCGCGCATCGTCGACCGACCGGTCCGGAACCGCTACATCGAGCTCGACGCCGAACGGCAGAGACTCTTCGACACCTACGCTCGCAGCCTCAACGTCAAGCTTGCCGAGAACCTCACTCCCGAGGAACGCTTCCGGGCGCTCAGCCCTTCAGAACAGACGACGTTCGACGCGATTACGCACGCGCTCATGAACTCGACGTTGACCGACGATAACCGGCAGCCTTTGGGAAGGGCGTTCGATCTTCTGGCGGACCTCGATCGGATTGCCGGCGAGCAGGCCGGCCGCAGCGGCGATCAGCAGTTCCGAGTGTTCGTCACCCTGCGGCCGAACGCGCCTGACATCCTGGACCGATCGCGCGAGTTCGTCCGGAGTCAGGAGAACACCGCGTTCCATGCAGGCTACCCGCAGTCCTACCGTCTGGGCTCGGGTGCGCCAAGTATCCAGTTCTCCGTGGCCGGGGATGGGCTCAGCGCGGACATCGACATCGACTATCGCACGAGCAAGTCGCCCCAATCGTGGTTCAACGGCCATCTCACGTCGTCGAATTCGGATGTCCGGGCCGGCGACAACGCGCAACGCCACACGCGGCGCTGGAACGGCTTCACCAACTGGTGGTCGGACACGTTTGGTTCCGTGCGGTTCGGCGCTCAGGAGGAAGCAGCCGGTCCTTTTGGCGGCGCGCCGACGCGGGTGCCGAGCGCCGTGCCGCCCAACCGGCCTGCCAACGCATCGATTCCGGAAATAGCCGACGCCGTGCAGGAGTTCCTGACGGACTGGCTGATCCGGCGCAATTATCAGGAAGCCTCTGCCTTCCTCGCGCCGGACGCGCTGCCCTGCGTCGCCGATTCGATGGACATGAATCCCAGCACATCGCCCGAGCGCCTGCGACAGGCAAGCCTGAAGCTGCTGGAACAGGCCGCAAATCAGTGGGGACGGCCCACCAGCCTGACCCAGGCGATGTATCCCGTTATCCCCTGGTCGCCCGCGGTGCACGTCGTGAAGCACGCGTTCGAGCAGGACTTCACGATCGTCGAGGCTCCGACGGAGCTCGGTGCGCAGTACGAGTGCGGAGCGACGCCGCCGAAGAAGTTCGTGCCGTCCGCGACACCGGAGTTCGGCGAGTACTACGGCGCCCTGCTGCAGGTCATCCAAGAAGGACGCCCGGGCGGGACGATCGTGCTCGTCTGGCGCCGGGTGAGCAACGACTGGCGGCTGGTTTCCTATCGATCGGTGGAATAGCGCACCGCTCCCCTGACTCGCCGTACACCGTGTAGAAACTAAACCGTGGCCGCTTGCTCAGGAGGCGTCGTTAATTTTTCAGCAGGCGCCCGTAATAGGCAGTGGCCGATGCGTGTCAAGCGAGGCCATTCATTGGCCCCTCCAAACCCGCAAACATCAGGGCCGTCCGGCGGCAACCTGGATGCACCAGGCCGCCACATAAAACTGTCCCTGACACGGCATGCGTTCGATGTTCGCCGCGGCGGCGCCCTGTTCGTCGACCAGGCGCTCATACTCGGGAATCCGGGAGACGACATACGAGCCGACGATGACCTGTTCGTTCGAGAGAAAGTCGACCGCATAGGCGTCCCAGAAGGACGCCCGCGCGAAGTGGATCTTGCGGCTCAGCAGAAATTCGGTCAGCTCGCGGCGCGGGTCGGGCTCGGGCGCCATGTTGGCCTGGTACAACACCCGGGCGTTGTCCCACAAGTTGGCCGCTCCCCAGAAGATGAAGACGCCCATCATCGCGGCCCTCGCGTACCTTGAACACTCCAGAACGGCATAGGTCGCGAAGAGGCCCGTCGGCAGCAACGTTGCCAGCGTGAGGTACCGCAGAACGGGGAAGGTGTTGATCGCGCCGCCGCACGCCAGCGGGTACGCCGCCAGGGCGCACGCCCCGATGACCGCCAGATAGACGCCGAAGGCGGCCTTTAGACGGGCGGCGCTCGATCTCGCGAGCCACAGGATTCGCATCAGCATGAACAGCAGGCCCGCACCCACCGCCCAGCCGACGAGACTCGAGCCGACAACTTCCGGGCTGCGCTTGCCAAGATCGTGAAGCGACAGCTCGATGCCGCCGCCCAGAACTGGCAGGGTCGGTGTGAACAGGTAACGGACGCGGGCCATCAACGTGTGCGGGCCTTCCACGCACATGTCGTTGCTCAGCATCTGCGCCTGCATCAAGAGCGACGTGCCATTGGCCCGCATCTTGGCGTCGTCGACGACGAGCGCGACGAGCAGAATGCCGCCCGCGGCCATCGCCGCCCGTTTTAGGGTACCCGCATGCCATCGAAAAGGCTCGGCCACACTGACCAGCGCCAGAGCCGGAAGCGCGAAGACGGTGAACTCGCGATGCAGGAAACCGAAGGCGAACAGCGCTCCGAACGCGAATGGCCGCCGCCTGAGGAGCCAGAGGAGCAGCACGTACAGCAGCGGCTCGACCGCACTTCCCGTGTTTTCGAGGAGCGTGATGGCCATGACTGGCGTTGGAAAAATGAAAGGCATTGTCGCGAGGAAGCCGACGGCCGGTCTCAGCCCCAGCGCCGTGTGCGCCATCCACACCAGCATGCCAGCCACCGCCGCATTGATGACGACGAGCGGCACGCGCATCGCTGCGACCGACGGCCCGAACATGGCAAAGAGCGGTGCAATCAGCCACGATTCGACGCCGAGTTGATAGTGCTGGCCGTAGGTGAACAGCGGGAACGTGCGAAGCTCGCTGAGGTGCTTGGCCATCAAGCCGACGATGGCCTGCTCGGAGTCGAAACTGAGACTCTCCGCTCGCGCGAAAGCGGCGCCGCGGACGAGGACGAGCAGCACCGCCAGGGCGGTGAAGCATTGCGACTCGGTCCGGCCTCGGTCGAAAATGGCACCCGCCGACATGTGGGCAGTATAAAGCGGACGAGAACACCGCAGTCTACCGCCTCCGGCCCGCTTGCGACGCCGCGACGTGCAGCCGGACGTTAGACGTCGACTCGTCTGTAGTGCTCTACCTGCGGAAACGGATCATAGAAATGATGAAGGAGTGCCCGCCAGCGCTGATATTGAGCCGACTGCCGGAAGCCCACTGTATGGTCCTCCAACGTCGACCACTGGACCAGCAGCGCATACCGATTCGCTTGCTCCACGCATCGCTGAAGATCGAGCGAGACGAACCCTGGCATGGACGCGATGATTCCCTTCGCCTCGCCAAA
>DATLLJ010000155.1:0-10152 GCA_035537875.1 Vicinamibacterales bacterium
CTAGCCACCAAGCTCTACCGTATAATCGCCTCTCAGCGGCTTTCATGTCGCTCACGCCCGGCGTTCGCCTCGGCCCGTATGAGATCCACACTCGGCCATCGGGGCCGGCGGGATAGGGGAGGTGTATAAAGCCCGCGACACTGAACTCGGCCGCGACGTCGCGATCAAGATTCTTCCCGATCTCTTCGCGGCCGACGCCGACCGCGTGGCGCGGTTTCAGCGCGAGGCGCACGTGCTCGCCTCCCTGAATCATCCGAACATCGCCCAGATCTGTGGCCTCGAGCGCGTCGGCGATTCCCGCGCGCTCGTCCTCGAGCTGGTCGATGGGCCGACGCTCGCCGATCGCATTGGTCGTGGACCGGTGCCACTCGACGAAGCGCTGCCGATCGCGCGGCAAATCGCCGAAGCCCTCGAAGCGGCGCACGAGCACGGGATCGTCCACCGCGACCTGAAGCCCGCCAACATCAAGATCACGCCGGCGGGGGTGGTGAAGGTGCTGGATTTCGGCTGGCGAAGGCGCTGGGCTCGGTGGGAGGTCTGGCTGAAGCCGGACCCTACGTACCGGGAGTGTCGAACTCGCCGACGATCACCTCACCGGCGCAGATGACGGCGGGCGGCGTCATTCTCGGTACCGCTGCCTACATGTCCCCCGAGCAGACCAAGGGCAAGATCGTCGATCGGCGCGCGGACATCTGGGCATTCGGCGTCGTCCTGTACGAAATGCTCACCGGCGGCTTGCTGTTCGGTGGTGACACTGTTTCGGAGACGATGGCTCGGGTCATCCTCAAGGAGCCGGACTGGGAGCACGTCGTGGCCGTCGAGCCGCCCGGAGTGGACACCAGTCGCGTCCGCGAAGATCCGAAAATCGTCCTTCAGGCTTTCCGCGACCACGTCGAAGTGCCGCCGGGTTTCTTCCGCCTGTCTCCGGATCTCGGATTCGAGCGAGACAAAACGGCGGTCAATCGCTTCGAACCGGCGGTCCATCGCCTGGAAATGGCGATCCACGCCTCGAAAACGGCTGTCCATCGACCGTTTCAACTGGGTGAGCGTCATCGGTGTCCGGCGGCGTCGCATCATGGCATCGTCGGACTTGCGACGACGATGCCAGATGGCTGTGGTAAAAGAATGGGCCTCAACCGCCCAGAAATCCGAAGGACCATCGACGCACGGGCAGATTCTGCGATCGGCCTCTCGGTCCCGCGTGGCAGTTTGAAACAAAGAGACTTTCCGAAGCGCGGCGGCGCTGGAACCATGACATCGCTTTGCAAGAGACCTTGCGCCGCGACGGAGGTCGGGTGGATTCGACCGTCCGGGGCGGAATCGGCTAGCATCTCCTCATGCGCTGCGTAGGGGAACGGCTCGTCGCCGACGTCACGATTCTGGATCTGGTCGGACGCGGGATGCTGGGTGAGATCAACACCGAGGTCACCGACAAGGTCCGCGCCGGGATCGGCGAGCGCCGCACGAAGTTCCTCTTGAACCTTGATGGCGTCTCGTACCTGGACAGCAACGGGCTCGGCGATCTCGCCGGAGCGCACCAGGCGGCGGCCAAACAGGGGGCCACCGTGAAGCTAGCCGGCGTACAGCAGCGCGTGGCCGATCTGCTCCGCACGGTCAACTTGATCAAGGCTTTCGAGGTCTTTGACTCCGAGGAAGAAGCGCTCACAAGCTTCCGTTGAACGTGCCGATGGTTGCCCGCTTCCCGATTGACACGTACTTCGGGCGGCGCTACAGTCCGGGCCAGCGCGCTGCCGCGGTCCTGCGAGAGAGGTTCATGACATGGCCGAACCGCCTGCCGAAGACAGCACAGACCCGAAGCTGACCCTGAACCGCCGCGCGTTCATCAAAGGGGTGATCGCCGCCGGCGCGGTTGCGACCTCCGCGAGCTATCTGTTCCGCGGTTCAGGCGCCCTCCTCGGTCAGCCCTCGCTGCCAGGCTCCGTCGAACGCCTGATCACCATCAACGTCAACGGTCAGGTCCGCCGCGTCGACGTCTTGAAGCAGGAAACGCTGGCGACGACCCTCCGCTACAAGCTTGGCCTGACGGGCACGAAGCTCGGCTGCGACCGCGCCGAGTGCGGCGCCTGCACGGTGCTCATCGACGATGTGCCGCACTATTCCTGCTCGGTCCTGACGCATACGGTGAGAGCCCGGCGGGTCGTCACCATCGAGGGCCTGGCCAGCGCTACGGGCACGCTGCATCCCGTTCAGCAGGCCGTGGTAGACGAACAGGGATTCCAGTGCGCCTTCTGCATGCCCGGCTTCGTGATGGCTACGGTCGGCTTTCTGAAGACGCATCCCAACCCGACGCGGGCGGAACTGGCCCACGGCATCTCGGGCAACCTCTGCCGCTGCCAGGACTACAACAAGATCCTGACCGCCATGATGCGCGGCGCGGAATACATGCGGAGGGCGTGACGTGGCAGATCGATTGATCGGCACCAACTACACGCCAGCGGATCTCGTCGCCAAGGTCACCGGCCGCGCGAAGTACGCCGAGGACTTCCGCGCGGACGGCATGCTCTTCTGCAAGCTGCTGCTCAGCCCGATGCCGCACGCGCGGGTCGTCCGCATCGACATGAGCGGGGCCCTCGCAATGGCGGGCGTCCGCGCGATCTTGACCGCCGACGACCTCGCGGAAGTACCCAGCGCCGGCGTGCCGGCCCTGACGAACGAGCCGCGGTTCGAAGGCGAGCCCATCCTTGCCGTGGCCGCCGTGGACGAAGTGACGGCAGCCGACGCCATCGAGCGCATCGTCGTCGATCTCGAGCCGCTGCCGTTCGTCGTCGATCCGCTCGAGAGCCTGCGACCGGCCGGCGCCAATCCCCGCCTGGACGGCAACGTGTGGGGGCCGCCGGGCGCTGGCCCCGGTGCACCGCCACAGTTGTTGACGCTGAAGTGGACCGAGCAGGTTTTCGCCGAGGCGACCGAAGGGCGGCTGCCGACGGGAGAAGCGCCCGAGGAATGGGCGTTTGGGGATCTGGAGGCTGGCTTCAAAGAGGCCGCGGTCGTGCTCGACGAGACGTTCGTCGTGCAGGCCACGAGCCATCAGACGCTCGAGACGCGCAGCGCGATGGCGTACTGGCAGAACGGCAAACTGTACCTCCACGGTTCGACCCAGAGCGTCCAGCGCACGGTGGACGGGATCGCCCAGTGGGTCGGGATCGAGCCGTCGCAGGTCGTGTTCATCTCCGAGTACACGGGCGGCGGATTCGGCAGCAAGGGCACCGGAGCGATCTCGATGGCGATACCGGCGCTGCTCTCGAAGAAAGCCAACGCCCCGGTGATGATGCGAATCAGCCGGGAGGAAGAACATTACATCGGCCACGCGCGCACCAACATGACCGGGCGGGCGAAGGTCGGCTTCCGTGCCGATGGCCGCATCACGGCGCTCGACTTCTTCGTCGTCCAGGATAACGGCGCGTACGGCATCCGCGGCGATCATCGGTCGGCGGGGACGGCGGTGTCGCTGCTCTATCAGCCGGCGGCCATGCGCTTTCGCGCGGTGAACGTGCTGACCAACACGCCGACGAGGCTCTTCCAGCGCTCGCCCGGCGAGATGCAGGGCATCGGCATCCTGGAGCCGGTGATCACGAAGGCCGCGAAGCAGCTCGGCCTCGATCAGGTGGCGATCCGAAGAATCAACTCGCCAGAAGGCAAGGCGATTTACGGACAACCGAGACCGGATGGAGGTCGCCGCTACGTCACGAGCGCGTTCGTCAAGGAAGCGCTCGATCGCGGCGCCGTCATCTTCAACTGGAACGAGCGTCTGGCACGCTCCGGGCAGCGGCGCGGCTCGAAGGTCCGCGGCGTCGGCGTCGCGGTGGGCACGCACAGCTCGGGGTCGGTCGGGCACGATGGCCTCATGACGATCCGGCCGGACGGAAAGCTGTACGTCCAGAGCGGCGTCGGCAATCTCGGGACGCATTCGCTGTTCGACCTGGCGCGCGTGGCGGCGGACGTGCTGGCTGTCCCGTGGCAGAAGGTGGAGATCATCTGGGGCGACACGAGCAAGCACGTGCCGTACTCCTGCCTCTCGGTGGGCAGCCAGACGACGCATGCGATGACGCGGGCGAACCATGCCGGCGCGATGGATGCGCGGCGCAAGCTGCAGGAAATCGCGGCTCGCGACCTTGGCGGCAGGCCCGAGGATTACGAGCTCGGCGGCGAGCGCGTGTACCGCCGCGGCAGTCCGGGGACCGGCATGAGCTACGCGCGTGCAGCGACACGCGCAATCGAATTGGGAGGGAAATACGACGGACACGAGCTGCCTGCCGACATCCACGCGGTCACGAAGGCGTCGGGGGCCGCGCTGGCCGGACTCGGCCTGATGGGTGTAGCCAAGGACAGCTATCCGCGCGACGGGGACACCTATTCCTTCGTCGCGGGGTTCGCGGAAGTCGAAGTCGATGTCGAGACCGGCAAGGCGACGCTCATCGATTACCTCGGCGTCGCCGATGTGGGAACGGTTGTCAACCCGCGCAGTCTCGCCGGCCAGATTGACGGTGGGAGTTGTCTCGGAATCGGTCATGCGCTGTGCCAGAAGTGGGTCTACGACCCGCAGTACGGCTTACCGCTGGCCAAGCGGTTCCACTACAACAAGCCGCTCACGATCCTCGACATTCCGGAGACGTTGCAGTTCGCGGCGCTCGATCTTCCGGATCCCGAAACCCCGGTCGGTGCGCGAGGCGCCGGCGAGCCGCCGGTCGGGGCGGCCTACGGCGCCGTGATGAACGCGATCGCCGCTGCCGTTGGCGTGGACGCCTTCCGCCGATCGCCGGTGACCCCGGATATGGTGTTGTCGGCGCTCGAAAACGGCCGCCGGACGCACGAGCCGTTGCAGGCACATCTCTAGAGGCTGGAGGCTAGGGGCTGGAGGCGAAGCACTGAGGGGCGGGGTTAGGGAACGCAGCGCAGGTCTTAAACCTGCCGGAAATGACATGTTATGTCTGTGATCCGAGATGTGATGCCGGCGTTCGAGCTCTTCCAGCCGGCCTCAGTGGACGATGCCCTCGGGTTGCTCGAGCGTCACGGCGGCGACGCCTGGGTGCTGGCGGGCGGCCTGGACAGCTTCGACTGGCTCAAGGACCGCATCAAACGCCCTCGCGTCGTGGTCGACCTGAGCGGAATCCCGGAGTTGCGCGGCATCCGGTCCTTCGAGGACGGCCTCGAGATCGGCGCGATGACGACGCTCACCGAAGTGGTGGAGCACCCGGTCGTCAAGGAGCGCTACAGCATCCTGTTGGAGGCGGCCGAAGCCGCCGCGTCGCCTCAGATTCGCAACCAGGGCACGATCGGAGGCAACGTCTCGCAGGACACGCGCTGCTGGTATTACCGCTCGGGGTGGGAGTGCTACCGCGCGGGCGGAAATATCTGCTATGCGGACACGCCGCTCGCCATCAACCGTGAGCACGCGATTCTCGGGGCCGATCGGTGCGTCGCCGTCAACCCGTCGGACACGGCGCCGGCCCTGATCGCGATCGATGCCAAGATGGTCGTTCGCAACGGACGCGGGACGCGCGTCGTCGACGCCGAGGACTACTTCGTCGGACCCGGCACCGACATCACCAGGATGACACTGCTCCAACCCGGCGATCTGTTGATCGCTATCCGCCTTCCGTCGCCCTGGGCGGGCGCGCAGTTCTATTTCGAAAAGGTCCGCGACCGCAACGTCTGGGATTTTGCGCTGGTGAGTGTCGCGTCGGCGATGGTCACCACCGGGCAGACGATCGATAGGATTCGGCTCGCGGTCAACGCGGTCGCCCCGCGGCCGGTGCGGCTCGCGAGAGTCGAAGAGGCGGTGCGCGCGCGGCCCCGCAACGAAGAGACGGCGGAGCTGGCCGGACGCCTGGCGATCGAAGGGACGCAACCTCTGCACCACAACGGCTACAAAATTCCCATGATGCGGAACCTCGTCAAGCGAGCCATCCGCGGGGTCGGAGACGGATGGAATTCCTGACCTGGGGCCGCAGCCCGTGGGGCGAGCAGATCCTGACGCACATCTCGTGGGATTTGCTGTGGGCCTCGCTGTTTGCGGGCGTCGCCTTCTTCGTCGCGCACGCCAGCTACATGGTGTTCTCCGCGCACCGCAAACGAACCGGGGCCGAGACCGACGCGTTGGAGGCGGCGCGGCCGGATCTGCCCGAGCGGGTCGCACGGCATTCGCTCGCGGCGCGTCTGTTCCACTGGGTGATGGCGGCGGCGATGTTCGTGCTGCTGTTCACGGCGTTTCTGCCGGTATCCGGCGTCCGCTTCCCTTGGGTCACCTGGCACTGGATCGCGGGCCTCGTGCTCACCGGGTCCATCATCTTTCACGTCATCCACGCCAGCGTGTGGCTGGACTTCTGGTCGATCTGGGTCGGGCCGAAGGACCTGCCGGAGTTCAGAGCAGAGATCCTGCGCGAGCTCGGGCACGACGTACCCGGGCCCAGGCCGGGCAAGTACCCCCTCGGCAACCGCCTTTACCACCTCGCCATCGTCGCCGCGGCGCTGGCGGTCATCGGGACAGGGCTGTTCATGATGGTGCGCGTGCGGACGCCGTTCTTCACGCGCAACCCCTACCTCTTCAGCGACGGAACCTGGGGCGTCACCTACGTGCTCCACGGTCTGGCCGGCGTAGCGCTCGTCGGTCTCGTGATCGCACACGTGTACTTTGCGGTGCGGCCCGACAAGTGGTGGATCACCAAATCGATGATTCTCGGCTGGATCACCCGGCGACAGTACCTGGAGCATCACGATCCCGATCGCTGGGTCGTCCGGCGTCCCGCAGATACGGGCAGATAACCCGACGCCAACCCTTCCGCGAAAAGATGCGTGATGAGCTGACCCGCCGTTGTCAGACGATCGAGGAGTGCTACGAGTTCATGCTCGCGTACGCCGCGCAGGGGCTGGCGGGCGACGCTGGAAGCCAGACCGGCGGGCAGCTGCGCGACGCCCTGCGCCTGGCCGCATCGGCTTTGTCGGGACTCGCGGAGGTGGCGGCTGCGCTGGTAAATCGGGAGCAGCTCGAGCCGGCGGATCGCTACAATGCGTTCATCGCCGTTCTGGACCGCGATGCGCGCGACGCGCTGGCCGCCCTCGAGCTGGTCCGGGCACAAGCCTCCATCAGTTCTCAGCTGATCGACAACCTGAACGCCTCGATCCATCTGCGTGCGCTGCTCACCGACTTGTTCCTCGTCGACGAGATATTGAAGGGACAGCGCTCCGCAACCGGCCCGGCAGATGCGCGCGGCTGATGAGGGACGGGCGCGCGCCAGTCGGCACGTTTCAGCTCCGTGGACACTCCGTCAGCGGTGAAGGTGCCCGCTTGTGTTGAGTGACTTGGGGATAGCCTTCGGAGACCGACTCGGTCGTAACGGCCGCGTAGCGCGTGTTCTACGCCCCGGTTACGCAGCATGGTTGAGCGCCGTCTATGGGCGCCGGGGATTGCCGTGGCGAGTCAACGGTGAGCCGCTGCGGATCGATGAACCCCCGAGAGGCATCTGATCGATTTGCCGCGATGGGCCTCAATGCCCGAGCCATCTCGGCCGCTCAGCCCCTTTTTACGCAAAGCGGACACGCCGTCCTCGAACGGTTATCGTGATCTTGAACGAGGCGTATCAGCGCATCCCCATGTGCTCGGCCGCGAACGCCCACTGATCGGCTCGCTCCGCGATCAGCTTATCGGTGGGCCGATACCCGTGCGAGCCCTGCACCTCGACTCGAATGAGCACGGGCTTCGAGCACCCCTGGGCTGCCTGCAGCGTCGCGGCGAACTTGAACGAGTGGCTCGGCACGACCCGGTCGTCGTGATCGGCTGTCGTGATGAGCGTGGCCGGATAGCAGGCGCCCGGCTTGACGTTCTGCACCGGCGAATACCTGATCAGGAACGGGAACTGGGCGGGATTCGACGCCGACCCGTACTCCGTCGTCCACAGACGGCCGCCGGTGAACTGGTCGTAGCGGAGCATGTCGAGTACGCCGACCGCTGGTAGCGTGACGGCAAACAGATCGGGCCGCTGTTCCATGACGACGCCGACGAGCAGGCCGCCGTTCGATCCCCCCATGATGCCGAGTCGGGATGGTGAGGTGTATTTCTCGCGGACGAGATGCTCGGCTACGGCCATGAAATCGTCGAACACGTTCTGCTTCTTTTCCAGCATGCCCGCCTGGTGCCACGCTTCGCCGTACTCGGCGCCTCCGCGGATGGCGGCGGTCACCCAGAGGCCGCCCCGCTCCAGCCAGGCGGGCACGTCCTGCCGGTACGTCGGAAGCATGCTGATCGAGAACCCGCCGTATCCGTAAATCATCGTCGGGTTGCTGCCGTCGAGGGCGAAGCCTTTCTTACCGGTGAGGAAGAACGGCACGCGGGTGCCGTCCCTGGAGGTGGCAAAGAGAGCCCTGGTTTCGAACTGGGTCGCGTCGAGCGGTGGCTTCGCCGCCTCGAATTCTTCGCTTCGCCCGATCGCCGGGTCGTAGCGGAAGACGGTCGAGGGCGTCAGGGGCGAGCTGAAGGTGTACCACACATCAGGCGCGTCCTCCCGTCCACTGATTTCTCCGACGGCCCCTGGGCCGGGGACGGCGATCTCTCCGGCGGGTGCGCCCGAGAGATCGAAAAGCACGAGGCGGCTCTGTACGTCGACCAGGTACTGCGCGACGAGATGGCCTCCGATGACCGCCACGTTTTCGAGCGCGTCGCGCCGCTCGGGGACGATGGTTTTCCACGCGGACGGCGCAGGCTGCGTGAGATCGATGGCGACGACTTTACGGCTCGGCGCATCCTTGTCGGTCCGGACATATACGACCGCACCTCTGTTGCCGACCGGCTGGTATTCCGCGTCGTTCACCGGCGCGAGCGGCTTGATCGGCGCGTCGATTCTGGGAGCCGTCGGGTTGCCGAGGTCGGCGAAGTACAAGCTGTTGCGGTTCTCTGCGCCCTCGAACATCGATACGAGCAGGTAGCGGCCGTCCTCGGTGACGCTGCCGTTGACGATCCAGCCGGGCAGATCCTTCCGTTCGTACACGAGCACATCCTGGGATTGCGGCGTGTTCAGGCGGTGATAGTAAATGGCCTGACCTGAAAGCGCGGCTTCGAGCACTTTGCCGGCGGGAGGCTCGGGGTAGCGTGAGTAAAAGAAGCCTTTGCTGTCCTTCGTCCAGGAGATATCGGAAAAGCGCATCCACCGGACTTCGTCCGCGAGGTCATGACCGGAGGCGATGTCGCGCACGCGGACGGTCCGCCAGTCAGCCCCACCCTCTGCGAGGCCGTACGCGAGCAGCTTCGCGTCTGGAGACGGCGTCCACTGCGCGAGCGAGACCGAACCGTCTTCCGAGATGATGTTCGGATCGATCACGAGCCTGGGAGGCGACGTGGGCCCGCTGCGCACGAAGATCGGCGACTGGCGCTGGAGACCGGTGTTTCGCGAGTAGAACATCAGCCCGTTTTCGATGACCGGGACGCTGACGCGCGGGTAGTCCCACAGCTCGGTCAGACGGCGATTGAACGCCTCCCGCAATGGCAGCTGCTGGAGGTACGGCTCCGTCACCGCGTTGGAAGCGGAGACCCACGCGGCGACTTCCGGGGAGTCGAGCGACTCCATCCATCGGTACGGGTCGGCGACCTTCGTCCCGGCGTACTCGTCTACGACGTCGCCCTTTCGCGCGACCGGATAGTTCAGCGGCGATTCAGTGGAACCTGTGCTCTGACAGGCCAGCAACGGGATCGCGATGAGCATGACCAGAAGGTGTCTCATGGCTGTCATTCCAGCAGGAGACCGTGTGACGCTCGCCATCCTACCATCCGGGATGCCGAGGTATACTGGCGACGATTCTTCATTGCGCCCGTAGCTCAACTGGATAGAGCGTCGGCCTCCGGAGCCGAAGGCTACAGGTTCGATTCCTGTCGGGCGCACCACAACTTTTCATTCTGACTTTTCAATTCTGCAATCCTGCAATTCTGCAATCCTGCAATTTTCCCATGGACCACCCGAGCATCATCAATCCGCACCAGCACGCCGTCTGGCGTGCGGACAAGATGGGGAAGACAACGCTTTTTGAATCAGCGCACCTGCTGGTGGGCCTCAACGCGTTCGAACCGGGCCAGATGCACGCGCTTCACGCCCACCAGGGGATGGATAAGGTCTATCAGGTCCTCGAGGGGGAAGGCGTGTTCCT
>DATLLJ010000156.1:0-61821 GCA_035537875.1 Vicinamibacterales bacterium
CTGCCGGAAGCCCACTGTATGGTCCTCCAACGTCGACCACTGGACCAGCAGCGCATACCGATTCGCTTGCTCCACGCATCGCTGAAGATCGAGCGAGACGAACCCTGGCATGGACGCGATGATTCCCTTCGCCTCGCCAAAACGCGCGCTCGAAGTCCGCTTCCTTACTGGGAACCACGTTCAGGATGGCCAGCTCTAAAATCATCTGATGATTGTCTCTCGCTTAACGCTCCGTGTCTTGAGGCCCGTCATCTCGCCAGGCGCCAAGATTTGAAGGACGTCGGACGTCCCACTGCGTCACGAACCTCGGCGCCTTGACGCCGAACGCGAACGAATCCGGCTGTCGATTCTCCAGCACATCGAAATCGACCGTCCGACGAGGCCTGTAGCGGCGCGTCTCATGCTTGCCGCAGCCCTGGCAATGGTTGTGATGGGCATCACCGCAGCCGGCTACCAGATGTGGATGCATGGCACGACCCCGGTCCTGGCCGCAGTCCGGTTCGAGGTGCGACTCGCCGAAGATCAGCCGATTCCAGGCCTGGTCGTCGCGCGGCTCGACTCTGGCCGCGTCATCTACTTGCATCCGGAAATCGTGGTGAGCAACGACGACATCGCGCAGAGTTGGGTATCGGAGGACGGCCCAAACCAATTTGGCATCGCGGTGCAGTTGTTGCCATCCGGCGCAGAGCGCATGCGGCAGGCGACAACGACCCACGTCGGCCGGCCGATGGCCATCTTGCTCGACGGCCACGTCGTCATGGCGCCGGTCGTGCGGGCGCCGATTGGCGATTCGGCTGTCATCACCGGCTATTACTCGCGAGTTGAGGCGGAAAGAATCGCGGACGGCATGAGGCTACGCTAGCAAGTCACAACCGTGGCTCTGTTAACCTGCGCTTCCCTGGGTCAGGCTTGCTAGACTACCGGTGATGGAAGCGATCGGCCCGATTTTGATCCTGCTTTCGATTCCGCTCGCGTTGCGGTGGGTGCCGCCAAACCGCTTCTACGGTCTCCGGATTCCGGCGACTCGTCGGGACGAATCGGTGTGGTATGACGCGAACGCCTTGAACGGGCGTCATCTCCTTCTGCTCGGCCTGCTCATGGTCACTCTGGAGTTCCTGCTGCCGCGCTCGATCCGGGCGCCCGTCCTGGCATCGATAGGCTGGATCGGCTTCATCGGCATCGTGGTCGTCGACTGGCGCACCGCGAACCGCTGGGCGCGCGAACGCAGCAAATAGTGCCGGACCTCGTGCTCAGCTGGTCGCAGCAACGAGGTGGCTTGAAGTCCCGAGGAGAAGACGTCGGCCTTCACTGGGTCCGCAGATGGCCATCGACTTTGCGCTGCCCAAGACTCAGTGAGCACGTTTCGACTGGCGTCCATCCTCTCGACAGCCACGCGAAGATCGCGCTCGTCCCAGGTCGCGTTCACGAGTCCCGGCCGCATGGATCGCCGCGCAACCCTTCGACCCCTTCCTTTGAGATGATCGGCGCCATCACGAGGGCAGCGACCGGATCGGCCCACCACAACCCGAAGGCCGCGTTGAGCACCAGGCCGCCCAGCAAGATCGCGGACAGGTAGGTGCAGAATTCCGTCTGCGTCGCGTCGGCGTGCATCGCCCGACTCCCGAGTGCCCGCCCCACCTCACGCTTTCGACGGGCGAGGAGCGGCATCACGATCAGGGAGGCACATGCCAGCCCGATCCCGACGCGGCTCACGCCGGGCGCACTTCGAGTCGCGAGATCGCGAATCGCCTGGTAGGCCACATAGCCTGCCAGCGCAATGAAGCTCGCGCCGACGATCCGCAGCGTCAAACGTTCCCGACGCTCGCGGAGATGTTCGTCGGCATCGACCGACATCCGCCACAAGAGCGCCGTCCCTGATGTCACCTCGATGAAGCTATCCACGCCGAAGCCCACGAGCGAGACGCTGCCGGCGATGGCACCGGCCGCGACGGCGATCAGCCCTTCGAGGCAATTCCAGATGATCGTGAAGTATTCGAGCCGCCGACCACGTCGGGCGAGAATCGAACGGTCCGCCATGAATCGATGCTACACGGTTATCCGCTCCGGCGTGATGATGCCTCAGCGCGGGGTCGCCGGGCGCCCGCGAGAAATTTCACAGCGTTGGTGAAGATTCCGCACGTCGTTCCGGACGATGACGTCGTGCCCCTCAGGCGTCTCGCCAGAAGCGCGCCTCAGCCATCGGCGTCATTCTTGCTGCGTGGCGGAGGCGTCTCCTATGCGTTTGGAATAACGCCGCGCAGGACCTGCATCTATGGCACGGATTGTTGGCGCTGTTGCCACGTCGCACACGCCCACCATAGGGTTCGCTCTGGGACCGAGGCGTGACACGAGATCATGGAGAAATCACCTATGAAAACGAACACGTTGCGTGGGCTGGTGATGACGCTTCCTTTCCTGTTCCTCGGCTGCGGCACCGCGGAACAATCCACGGCAGCCGCGCCCGACCCGCCGCCGGCGGCGCCCAAGGCGCGCATGAACCTGCTGCAGCTGATGCGTGCCTTTCCATTCCCTCACTCGAACGTGGTGTTCGATACGCAAGGCAAGGATCCCGTCGGACCCGAGAAGCTGCAGTCGATGGCGTTCAGCGTCTACCGCTATAACGACTCCGACGCCTACGCCGGGTGGACGGGCGTCGAGAACAGCGCTCTCGCGCTGACCGAGATCGCGCCGCTTCTGCTGACGCCACGGCTCTGCTCCAACGGCAATCCTGCGCCCGTCGATCGAGAGGACTGGAAGGCGGCGGTGCAAGGGCTCGTCGAGGCCGGCGAGGTGGCTTACAAGGCCGCGCTCACCAAGAACCTCGACACCATGGTCGACGCCAGCGGGACCCTGGCCGGCGCCTGCTCGGCCTGCCACGATGTCTATCGAGACGTCGACCTCACCGGGGGGCAGCGCTGCAGCATCCCCAAATCGTGAGTCGCGCCACAACCTCGGCGTCACCGTGTCGAGCGCTTTCGCGAGATACACCATCAGGCTGAGCTCAGCTCTCGTGCATCCGGCCCTCTGTTTGCTTTGCACTTGGGGAGTGGCGGCAACTCCACAGGAGGGACCCATGAAGACTCTGCGATACGCCGCAACCGCGTTCGGCTCTGCCGCGCTGGCCATGACGCTGGTCATGGCAGATGCCGATCGTGCATTTGCAGCGGAGACCATGAAGCTCACCGGTTGTCTGGCCAGGGGCGAAGGCGATGGCGCGGGGTACCTGCTGTTCAACGTCCCCGCAGGAGTGGCCCAGGCCTCGTCCAGTTCAACCGCAACCCCTGGCGCGATCGGGACAACCGCCTCGTTCGCGAACGTCTTCTATTGGCTGCGCGCCGACGACGATCTCAAGCCGCACATCGGGCACCTCGTCGAAGTCGAAGGCGAACTGGAAAATGAGATCGACGACGGCGAGATCAAGATCGATCGAAAGGACGAGTGGACCGAGATCGAGGTCAAGTCTGACGGCCGCGAAATGAAAGCGCGCGTGCCGAGCGCGTCTGTCGCGCCGGGCCCCGATCCTGATCGCAAGATCAGAGTTCTGGTGAGGCGGCTCGACGTCGAGAAGGTGCGGATGCTCGAAGCGGTCTGCCGATAGTCACGCTTTCAGCCCATCGAAGGGCGGCGCGGTGTGCACGATCGCGCCGTCCACGACGGTGAGCACCGACTCGATCTTGCGTATTCTGTCGTCGGAAACCGCGAAGTAGTCCTCGCTCAGGACGGCAAGGTCTCCATATTTCCCGACGTCGAACAGTCCGAGATCCTGCTCGTCGAACGTCGCGTACGCGGTCCCGGCCGTATACATCCGGAGAGCCTCGAGGCGAGTCACCTGCTGACCGTCATTGATCAGGTCCCCAGCCAGGTTGCGCCCGGTCGTCATGTAGAACAATCCGAGCCACGGATCGAGCGGGGCGACGTTGGTCGCGTCGCTGCCGGCTCCCGCGCTGCTACCAGAGTCCACGATGCGGCGATAGGGAGGACCGGCGTTCTGAATGGTGCCGAGGTAGCGCGCGGCGCCATGGGGAAGGACGCCGGCGCCAAGATCCATGAGCGCCTTCAACACCGGAGCGGTGACGTTGTTGGCGTGGATGAGTGTCCACCGAAGGTCGACGAGCGGATAATCCTTCGCGATGGCCTGCAGCGCCGCCAGGTGGAACGCGTTTTCTTCGGCCGTTAACGAGTGCTGCTCCAGCGACCATCGGTGTCTGGCCGCGACCCTGGCCGTCGGCTCGAACGCGTCAGAGGTGGTCTCCATTCCGCCGACGCGCTCCCCGAATCCCACGACGCGGAACATGTCATCGCCGACGGCGCGGCCCCCCTGGCTGAAGTTGTTCAGCACGCGAGCCTCGACCTCCGCCGGCGTATTGGCCGGAAACGTCGGTCGCATGCGGACGCTCAAGCCTTTACGACGCCACAGGTCCAGCGTGAACTCGAGGTCCTCGAAATTGCCCGAGTTCTTGACGGCCGTCAGCCCCAGCGCGTTCGCGTGAGCGTTGAGCCAGCGAGTGCCCCGGCGTTTGTCGTCTGTGGACTGGCCCTTCTGCAGCGCAGCCAACGCCGTGTTCGGAGCCGTGACGCGGCCGGACGTGTCGTCGACCACGACACCTTGCGCCGCGAAGAACGTCTGGCCGCGTCTGTTCGTCATCGCGCCGGTGTCGGCGCCCGTTCCCGAAATGTAGACAGCATGATCAGGCGCCGCCGCGTCGAGGTCGTCTTTCGTTGGACGCCGCTTCTCAGAGAATTGAAGGTGGTTCCAGCCGCCGATGCACGTGATGAAGGCGCCAGCCGGGACGCGGCTGGCCGTTCGGGCGATCGTCTCCTGAAGCTCCCGAATCGAGAACGCGCGCTCGATGCCGCGTGCCTCGTACCCCGGGTTGACCCCCGCCCTCACGTAATGCGCGTGTGAGTCGAACAGCCCCGGAACGACGGTCCGTCCTCGAAGATCGACCACCAGGGCACCTGCGGGCGGCAAGGCGTCCGGGCCAAGCGTGGTGATTCGGCCGTTCCTGATGGTCAGCGCCGACGCGATGAAGCCGCGGCCATCCATGAACCTGCCGTTCGTCAATATCAGGTCACGCCCCGCACCACTCGTCGCGGGGGCGACGGCTGGCCCCTGTGCGGCGCCAAGAAGGGTTACATCGATGGTCCGCGGAAGGGCGATGCCGCCGAGTGCCGCGGCACCGACCTTCATCATGTGGCGTCGTCCGATGCCGCGTGCTCGAGACATCTCTTGGTTCGCTCACCGCACGAACGCCGCTCTCTGCGGCCCGTCCAGCGGTCACCGGTGAGGATATCACCGGCGACGCACTCGGGACTTGATGACGCCGCCAGCGGCCTCCGCAGCCGAATGCCCGGCAGGTCGCGTCAGCGATGTAAGATTACGCGTCCCGATGTGTCCCGTCCGACGGCGTGCGCTTCTGCGGGCAGGTTTCAGCGTGGGTCTTGGAATGGCTCTGTGCCCCTCCCTGGTGGCAGGCCAGGACGAGCCTCAATCCGCCCGGCCGAAGGAGGGCGACCTCCTGGTCAAGGACGGTGATTCGTCGAAGACACCGCTCGCGCCGACAGACTTCTCACCGGGCAGTCGGCCGATGCTCGCGTGGGCGCTCGACCTCGGCAGCGGAGTGGTGCGGAACGGGTCGCGGCTCAACCAACTGCTTCTCGTCCGGCTCGACCCCGAGACGCTCGCCGCGGATACGAAAGCGCGATCGGCGGAAGGGATCGTCGCCTATACGGCGATCTGCACGCACGAAGGGTGTGCGGTAGACGATTGGCTAGGGGACGAGCAGTTGCTCTATTGTCCGTGCCACGGTTCAAAGTACGATCCCCGGGACAGCGGACGAGTCGTGGAGGGCGAGGCGCCGCGCGCGCTGCCGGCGCTGCCGCTCAACATCGAAAATGGGAAGCTCCAGATCGCAGGTCCGCTGACCGCACGCGTCGGATTTCAATCTGCCTGAAGGAGGCACCTCATGTCCCTGTCGAAGAGTGTCTTCGCGATTCTGCTGATTGCCGGCGTCAGCCTGGCTGCGGCTCAGCAGCAACAGGCGCCGCCGCCACCGCCACCCGCGCCGCCACAAAAGCCCGCGCCGGTGCCCGCGGTGCTGCAGAACTACAAGCCGGTGACAACCGAGCGCCTGAAGAATCCCGAGGAAGGCGACTGGTTGATGATTCGCCGTACGTACAACGGATGGGGCCATAGTCCGCTGCGGCAGATTACTGCTGCCAATGTGAACAGGCTCCAGCCGGTGTGGGTCATGTCCACGGGACAGATAAGCGGCCACGAGGCGCCGCCCATCGTCAACAACGGCGTGATGTTCGTCGCGACGCCTGGCAACCAGGTCACGGCCATCGACGCAAAAGTCGGCACGATCCTTTGGCGGTACACGAAACCGCTCGCCGAGGACGCGATTGTTCTGCACCGCACCAGCCGCGGCGTCGCGCTGTACGCGGACAAAGTCTTTTTCGCCGCAGGCGACGCGGAGCTCGTCGCGCTGGACGTCAAGACGGGCAAAGAGGTGTGGAAGACGAAGGTCGAGGAAAACAAGAACGGCTACTACATGACCCTGGCGCCGCTCGTGGCGGACGGCAAGGTCCTGGTGGGCGTGTCGGGCGGTGAGCTGGGCATCCGTGGATTCGTGGCGGCCTACAACGTCGACACCGGCGCGCAGGCGTGGAAGACGTTCATGGTGCCCGCGCCCGGCGAGCCCGGCAGCGAGACGTGGCCGAAAGGCGGCGACGAATGGAAGACCGGCGGCGCCGCGACGTGGGTGACCGGGAATTACGACCAGGAAACCAATATCGTGTACTGGGGCACCGGTAACGGGGGCCCCTGGATGGGGGATCAGCGCCCCGGAGACAATCTGTACACCGCGTCCACGGTGGCGATTGATGCCGCGACGGGACAAATCAAAGGTCACTTTCAGTACGCGCCGAACGAGTCGTGGGACTGGGATGAGGTGTCTCCGCCGATCCTGGTCGATTTCCAGCGGGGCGGAAGAACCGTCCGCGGCCTCATCAACGTCGCGCGCAACGGATACCTCTGGTTCCTCGAGCGGATGCCGACCGGCAAGATCAACTTCGTCGAAGGCAAACCGTACGTCAAGCAGAACGTATTCAAGAGCCTCGACCCGGTCACCGGACGGCCTGACGTCGATCTGACGCACAAGCCAGGAACAGGGAAGCTGGCCGAGCACTGCCCGTCGCTCTCCGGCGGTAAGAACTGGCCGCCGATAGCGTTCAATCCTGCCACCCGGATGATCTACATCCCCGCCAACGACAATATCTGCGGCACATCGACCGGACGTGAGATCGAATATGTGCCCGGGCGAAGCTACACGGGCGCGACGCTGACCTTCTTCGTAGCTCCGGGCGCGGATCACTTCGGCGAAGTGCAGGCGTGGAACGTGGACACGGGACAGCGGGTGTGGACCCACAACTTTCCGAAGTCCATCAACTGGGGCCCCATGCTTTCCACGGCCGGCGGGCTGGTCTTCAGCGGTGGCACGAACGATCGGAAATTCCGCGCGTACGACGCCTCGAGTGGGAAGATCCTCTGGGAGTTTCCGACGAGCTCCGGCGTCCTCGGTACACCGACATCGTTTGTCGTCGACGGCACGCAGTACATCGCGGTGCAGTCCGGCTGGGGGGTGGATGCGCGTGGCGTGAACAACCGCCTCAACACCTTCTATCCCGGTGAATTTCCCGAGGTGCCGGATGGTGGGGCGGTCTGGGTGTTTGCGGTGAGGTAGGCGCCTCTGCGCGCCTATCCTTCTCGTGCGGACACCGCCGCGGAGATGATGTCGATCAGCGTCTCGTGTGACAGATGGCTCAGCGCGGCGACGGGTTCGTCGCTGAGATCGTAGGCGGCGATGATGTTGACCAGGTGCGCCGCAGACAGCGCCCTCAATTTCTGACGCAGCGCGACATCGCCTCGTTCGGAGACGGCGAAGGGATCGAGAATGGCCTCGCCGACGGGTCGGGCCTTTCCGCTCCCCACACCCGCCGCCGGTCGATCGAAAATGGGTGCGTCCGAACGGGGCGCTGCGCGCTTCACCGCCGGTCCGCGGAGCGCGCGCGCGAGGGCGCCCTCGAGATAGATTGGAGTCAGTCCGCTGGCCCAGTAAGCGGCGTCAGTCCGGTTGGGCTGCGTGGTTTCGCGGGGCGACCGCACCGGTTTTCCCCCGTCCACGGGGATGAATTCGATCCACCCTTCCCACAGGCCGTCAGGCATGGACGCACCGCATGCCTGCGCCCGAAACGTCCGGCCGTCTGTCCACCGCAACGGTTCCTCGAAGTGCGAGAGTACTTCCGGCACCGCCTACCCTCCAGCTGGTCGCGCTTGCAAGACCGTCGCCGAAGCGCACACCGCTGCCGTCCGACGTCGCGTCTCCGCACGAGGCAGATGACGGCCACCCCGCCGTACTGCCATCATGCGTTGTGCTGTGGTGGTGGGTTCTCGCTGTCGTGCTCGTCACAGCCGGTCTGGCCGGAGTGGTTCTGCCGGGAATACCCGGGACGATTCTTATCTTTGCCGGGTTGTGGCTGGCTGCCTGGATCGACGATTTCACGCGAGTCGGCGCCGGCACGCTCGTAGTGCTGGGCGTACTGACCGCGGGGACGTATACCGTTGACATGGTCATGATGGCGCTGGGCATGAAACATCTCGGCACGACACGCCGTGCAATGGTTGGGGCGACCTTGGGCATGCTCCTGGGTCTGTTTTTCGGACTGCCGGGGTTGATCATCGGTCCGTTCGTCGGCGCTGTCGCCGGAGAGCTCACAGCGGACAGGAACCTGGGCCGCGCCGGCCGCGCCGGCGTGGCGGCGTGGATAGGCGTGCTCATCGGCACAGTGGCGAAAGTAGGTCTTGCATTGGCGATGGTAGGCATCTTCCTCGTCGCCTGGCTGGTCATTTGACGGGCAGCACCATGATCAAGAAAATCCTCGGTGGGTTGGCGGCGGTTCTCGTGGCCTTGCTTGCGGCGTTTCTCTGGGGAGCATCAGGGAAATCCAGCATCCAGGACGCTCTCGAGCAGTCCACCCTCCGCGGTGATCTGCTCGAGGCGCGGAGCGCCGTGCTGACGGCAAGAATCGCCTTGTACAACACCAACTTTGGCGACGCCAGCCGAAGCCTGGAAGAGGCTCGTGCGGTCGTCGAACGCGCGGTCCAACGCCTCCACATGCTCGGGCGGGAGAGCGAGGCAAAACAGCTCGAGGCGGCGATCGTGCCGGTTCGTGAGGCGCAGCAACTCGCCGGAAAGCTCGATCTCGGAGCCAACAGCCGGGCCGCCGATGCAACGAAAATGATCGACAGCGTTCTTCAGGCGCTGCCGTCTCCTTGACGACGTCCCGGTGGCGGCGACGATCTCTGGACGCACGGTCATTGAGGCGCTTCGTCGTGCGAAGGTGATAAACTGAGCGGAACGAGACTTGGGTCATGACCACCCCGCTTCATAGGCAGGATCCCGGCATGCCCAGACTTGTTCTGCTCATCGATCGGGACGACGACACCCGCGAGATGTACGCGGAGTTTTTCAAGAGTCTCGGCGTGGAGCTCGTTGAGGCCGCGGACGGTCGCGACGGCCTCGCCCAGGCCATTTCCCGTAACCCGGAAGTCATCGTCACCGACACGAGGCTGCCCGGCATAGACGGGTACGAGCTCTGTACGCTCTTGCGACGGGACAGCACCACGCGCGCGACCCCGATCGTCGTGGTGACCGGCGACGGGTACGAGGCGGACATTGCCCGAGCGCGGGCGGCTGGCGCCGATTCGGTCCTCGTCAAACCCTGCCTCCCGCAGGCGCTTTTTGCCGAGATCCACACGCTCGTGCAACAGGCACGCGAGGCGCGAACGCCCGTGTTGCCGTTGCTTGCGGATAACGAGGCCGCGCAGCCTTCGAGCAGCGTACCTACGCCTCGGCGCGGTGTTCAGGCCAAGGCCTTGTCGCGGACCTTTCATCGGCACGACACGACCAAGCCTCCGACGGCGCCTCCTGATCTTGTCTGTCCCGCCTGCGATCGTCGTCTCGTCTATCAGAGAAGCCATATCGGGGGCGTGAGCGAGCGGCACGCCGAGCAATGGGACGACTACGAATGCCTGGCCGGATGCGGCGTCTTCCAGTACCGGCAGCGGACGCGCACGCTTCGAAAGGTTTCCTAGTAGGCCGTCGCAGGTGCCTGCCTTCATTCGTCCGGCGACGGAAGCCGATCTGTCGGCGCTGACCGAACTCTACAATCACTACGTCGTCCACACCCCGATCACGTTCGATCTCGAGCCGATCGCGCCGGAACAGCGCCGTGGGTGGCTCCTCGAGCATTCGCACGGCGGGCGGCATCGTCTGCTCGTCGCGAGCGACGAGGACGGTCAGGTCGTCGGCTATGCGTCGACGAGCCGCTTTCGAACGAAGGCCGCCTACGATACGACGGTCGAGTCGAGTGTGTACTGCCGTTTCGATCGGATAGGGCGCGGGATTGGGACTGCGCTGTACGGGGCGCTTTTCGACGCGGTGAAGGACGAAGACATCCACCGCATCGTCGCCGGCGTCACACTGCCCAATGCCGCGTCCGTCGCGCTACACGAGCGATGTGGCTTCGGCCGAGTGGGGACGTTGTCGAGCGTCGGGCGCAAGTTCGGCCGCTACTGGGACGTCGCCTGGTTCGAACGTCCGTTGTGAGCGCGGCCGGCGTGACGCTCTGCGTCAGGCCATCCGAATCGATGCGATGATTCGGTTGAAGACGCTGCGGTAGGAGCCGTAAGCGCTGGTGGGCGCGACGCCGAGCACGTAGAACAGATCCCCGTTGGGCAGCTCCGTCGTCACGAGCTGAATGGTTTCGGGTTGCCGGGTGACCTCGTTCACGTTGGTCAAGGTGGTTCGCAGAGCCTCGCGGCTATCGACGGAAACCCGCTCGTATCGGGATCCGCCCCGCAAATCCGGGTTGCCGCGCGAGAACGCCCCGACGAGGGCGTCCGTCGATGTTCGGAGATCCCGTCCCTCGCTGCGGGTCAGACCGATCTGCAACCCATGTGTGAAGACGTTCTGACCGTTGACGGCCCCGTAGGCGCCTTCGGGGGCGAACGTGACCCCATCGTTATCCTGCAGCTCGCGCCAGTTGGACGGCACGCTGACTTCGAAGATGTCGCCCTCGCTGTACCGCGTGAACGTGGACGAGGGTGGCGCCACGCGTCCGGTCGGACGCGAATCGCCGCTCGAGCCGCCCCGGCGCCCCGCGTTCTTGATCGCGTCCTCCGTCTTGGGCGCCGGCGACATGCCCTTGAGCCTCGATTGAACCTGCTGGAACTCCTGCGTGTTCCGAATTGGCGTGCCGGTCACCCGCAGCGACTCCGCTTCCTTGGTGATCGCCGCCTGGCGATTTTCCGGGTTGGGATGGCTTTGAAGCCACTCGGGGCCGCCGGAGCCACCCTCCTTCTGGATCGTCTGAAACATGTTGGCCATTTCGCGCGGATCGTATCCGGCGCGCGCCATCAACTGTGAGCCGAGCAGGTCGGCTTGCCGTTCGTACTCGCGGCTGAAGCGCAGGAAGGCGGCGCCAAGGCCGAACTGCGTGCCCTGCGCGACGACAGCGCCGACGTTTCCACCGATGATCGTGCCGAGGATCGCGCCCGCCAACTGACCCAGGCCATACTTGGTCGCCTTGCCCGCCTGCGCGGTTCCGTGACGAAGAGCGACGTGGCTCAGCTCGTGAGCCATGACGCTGACCATCTCGCCCTCGGTACGAGCGGCCTGAATCATCCCTCGATTGAGATACATTGGCCCGCCTGGCAACGCGAACGCATTGATCTCCCGGACGTTGATTACCTTGAAGGTGTATTTGAATTCGCTGTGACGGAACTCAGCCGGGATGGCTGCGACGAGACGCTCCCCTCGCTCCTCGACGAACGAGGTCACGAAATCGTCACGCAGCACAGGCAATTGGCGCTCAGCCTCGGCCGCCGCTTCGCGTCCGAGCCGCACGTCATCTTTAGGGTCGTATTTGTTGTCCGGAGGGACGATAAGGGTCTGCGCCCCCAGGACACTGATGGACAACGCGAGGGCGACGATGACCGATGATTTCCGACGCGTCTGCCTCATGATCCTGTGCTAGTGCAAGAACGGATCCGCACGGTCAGCGTCCATTTCGTTGCCAGAATGGCATCGAACCCGCTAGGACGACGACGGAGGTCAACATGGCGGACGCCACCGTACCCAAAACCGAACAGACCACGAGGAAACAGCTCATCGAGCGGTTGAACGAGGACCTGGCTCGCGAGTATCAGGCGATCATCGCTTACGTCGTGTACTCGCAAGTGCTGAAAGGCGCGGAGTACATGAGCATCGCTGAAGAGCTCGAAGTGCACGCTCAGGAAGAACTGCAGCATGCCTTGAAGATTTCGAAACACATCGACTACCTGGGCGGCATGCCGACGGTCGTGCCGCTGTCGGTCAAGGTCTCCGACGATCCGCGCGTGATGCTGCGCGCCGACCTGGAGAACGAGAACGACACGATTCGGGCCTACCGCGAGCGCGTCAGGCAGTGCGAGGCGCTGCAGGAGTATGCGGTCGCCGAAGACATCCGGGAGATCCTGCGCCAGGAACAGGAGCACCAGACAGATCTCGCGACGGCGCTCGGCGAAGACGTCCCCGATGTTTCGGCGGCGAAAAAGTAACGGAGACGCCGAAGTCTCGCCAGGTGAACGTGGTCAACAATTGTCAGAGACTCGTGCCGCTGACACAAAGTGTCACGTTTCCGAGCTGATACAGCAGTCGTAAGTCGCACAGCGTTCTGGTGTTTCGGCCGCTGGCACGATGGGCACGAACTCTGCAGTTCCGTTGAGCTCGGAGGCCGGGACGTGAAGATTCACCGAACGGAAGGGTTCGCCGTCATCGACATGGTCTTCGTGTGCGGCATCATCGGATTGCTGTCGAGCATCGCGGTCCCGAAACTGGTGCTCGCCAAGCAGGCGGCCGGCGCCGCGTCCGCCATCGGATCGATGCGCACGATCGCCAGCTCGCAGCTGACGTTTGCGTTGACGTGTGGCAATGGCTTCTACGCTCCGAACCTGTCGACCCTCGGTAGACCGGGCGCGGGGAGCACGGATCCGTTCATCGGCGCAGGTCTTGGCGTCGGCAACACGGTGCAGAAGAGTAGCTACCGATTCAGAATGGACGGCGCACCCTTCGCCGGGGCACCGGCCAGCTGTAATGGCCTCGGCGTGGGCGCCGCTGCGAGAGGTTATCGCGCGGCGGCCGATCCGACCGACCCGGGCAACCCCCGCTACTTTGGCGTCAACTCCAACGCGGCCATATACGAGCACGTCTCGACGCTGTTCGACGACATCCCCGAAGTGGGTGAGTCGCCCATCGGCGTCGAGCTCCGCTGATTCAAGCTATAATTCCCTTAACGTGTGGACCAAGATGATGTCGGGGCCGCGAAAGAAGGCTCCGAAAACCGTTGCCGTCATCGATCCCGACCGATGCTTTGGCGCGTTCGCCTGCTCGATTTGCCAGGCCGCCTGTCCGGTTGCCGGCTGCATCGTTGAAGAGCCGGATCGGGATGGGCGCATGGTGTGCGCCGTCCGCGCCGATCTCTGCATTGGGTGTGGTCTCTGCGTGACGCTCGGTAACCCGACGGCGCCCCAGCAGCGCGAGTTCGGCTGTCCTCCCGATTACGACGCCATCAACATGCATCCGTGGGATGAGGTCGTGAAGGCGCTCCAGGAAAGCGACGACGCCGAACCAGAGAGCGTCAACGTTTAACGTCGCGAAGCCGCCTCTGCCTGCGCGTAACGCGACGCCAGCGGATGGTCCAGCCGGGAGGCGATGAACCTCGACGCTTCACCCAAAGCCGAGAGCGAGACCCCCGTTTCAACGTTCATTCCCTGCAGCATGTAAACCAAGTCGTCGGTGGCGAGGTTGCCCGCTGCGCCGGGTGCGTACGGACAGCCGCCAAGACCGCCGGCCGATGCGTCGAAGGTCGCGATGCCGAATGGCAGCGACGCGAGCACGTTGGCCAGGCCGGTGCCACGCGTATCGTGAAAATGCAGCGCGACCTGCGTGGCGGGCACACGGGCCAGGACCGCGTCGAGCACGATAGGAACCTGGCCGGGATGCGCGATGCCGATGGTGTCGCTGACCGCGACCTCGAAGGCGCCAAGGTCGACCAGCCGCGACGCGATCTGCGCGACGCGCTCCACCGAGACCTCGCCCTCGAACGGACAACCGAAGGCCGTCGACAGATATCCGCGGACTCGCAGTCCCGCGGCGTGCGCCTGGCGGCACACCTCTGCGTACTTCACCAGCGACTCATCGACGCCCTGGTTGATGTTCTTCCGGCTGAATGATTCGCTGGCGGCGGCGAGGATGGCGATTTCGCTGACGCCCGCGGCAACGGCCCGCTCGAGCCCCCGAAGATTCGGGACCAGGGCGGTGTACCGGGTTCCGGGACGTCGGTCGATCCCCGCGAAGACCTCCGAGGCGTCGGCCATCTGAGGTATCCATTTCGGGCTCACGAACGCCGAGACTTCGATGACCGGCAACCCGGCGGCGCTCAGGCGGTTGACGAACTCGATCTTGTTGGCCGTGGAAATGGAGACGCGCTCGTTCTGCAGCCCATCGCGCGGCCCGACTTCCACGATCGTCACCTGTTTGGCCATGATGTCGAATCGTTCATTCGAGGTCCATCAGCGCCGCATCAGCCTGCACGAGCTGGCCCTCCTCGCAGTGTACTGCCGCGACCACCCCATCTCCAGGAGCGCGAATCGGCAGTTCCATCTTCATCGCTTCCAGCACGATGAGGATATCGCCCTTCCTGACGCGCGACCCGATCGCCACGGCGACGCTGCCGACGCGCGCAGGCATCGGCGCGACGATGGCCGTGACCGATCCGTGCGCTCCAGCCTTCGGGCCCGCCGCAGGCGCCGTCAGCGGTGTGTCCGGCCGGAAGTCGCCGCGGAACACCTGACCGTTCCAGAAAACCCAGCGATCGGAGGCCGGGCCGGCGACATAGACGGTCTCGTTCCGGCCGTCGTGCTCGACGAGATAGGTGCCGGCGCCAATTCTCGTCGTCCTCACGGCTGACGTCATGCGCGCCAGTCTCTGAGCGTGAGCCACGGATCGGTGTTGGCTTCGTGAGTCGTGGTGCGCGGTTCGTCGGCTTCGTCGCCAAGCTGGCGGAGCGCCTCGCGGAGAAAGGCCGGGGGCTCGGGGACTGAATGGACGAGATCGCCTGCCTCCCGATCGAGGAAGCTGGTGTCGATGTCCCCTGATCGAAAGCGGGAGTGATCGAGTACCGCCAAGAGATACGGAATGTTCGTGCGAATGCCAAGGACGGGATATGCGCGCAGAGCCGCCGCCAGCCGGCTGATCGCCGCGTCGCGCGTCTCGCCGACGGCAATCACCTTCGCCAACATCGGGTCGTAGTGAACCGTGACCTCGTGGCCCTCGGCGACGCCAGCATCCACGCGGACGCCTGGCATGCGTGGCTCGCGGTAGAGCAGGAGTCGCCCCGCCTGGGGCAGGAATTCCCGGCTCGGGTCCTCAGCGTAGACGCGCGCCTCGATGGCATGTCCTCGCTGAGCCAGTGATCCCTCCTCCCAGGGCAGCGGCTCTCCGGAAGCGACCAGCAGCTGCGCGCGCACGAGATCCACGCCGACGACGGCCTCGGTCACGGCGTGCTCTACCTGCAGACGCGTGTTCATCTCCAGAAAGTAGAAGTTCGCGCCGTCCCCGCGACCCTCCACGAGGAACTCGATGGTGCCCGCATTGCGGTACTCCGCGGCGCGGGCCGCGGCGACGGCCGCCTGCGTCATGCGCTGGCGCAATGCCGGAGTGAGTGCGGGGGAAGGGCTTTCTTCGAGGACCTTCTGATGTCGGCGCTGCGCCGAGCACTCCCGCTCGAACAGGTGCGTCGTGTGCCCGAAAGCATCGGCGAAGACCTGCACCTCGACGTGCCGGGGCCGATCCAACAGCCGTTCGACGTAGAGGGTGCCGTCGCCGAAGGAAGCGACGGCCTCGCGTCGCGCCGCCTGAACGGCGCCGGTGGCTTCCGCTATCCCTTCGACGACACGCATGCCTTTGCCGCCACCGCCAGCAGATGCCTTTACGAGCGCCGGGAAGCCGATTTCTTCGAGCGCCCGCCGCACGCCCGAATCCGATTGGTCATGCGGCACGTGACCGGGAACGATCGGCACGCCGGCCGATTGCATCAGCTGCCGGGCCTCGATTTTCGATCCCATTCGCGAGATGACCTCAGAGGGCGGCCCCACGAAGACCACGCCCGCTTGTTCGCAGGCTCGAGCGAAGGCGGCGCTTTCCGACAGGAACCCGTAGCCCGGATGAACGGCATCGGCGCGCTCGGCCCGGGCGGCGCTGATGAGCGTCGGAATGGACAGATAGCTTTGGATCGCCGGTGCGGGACCGATGGCGACGGCCCGGTCGGCGGCGAGAACGTGCGGAGCCCTGGCGTCCGCATCGGAGAACACCGCGATTGTCTCGATGTTCATCTCGCGGCAGGCCTGGATGATCCGGAGCGCGATCTCGCCGCGGTTGGCGATGAGTACGCGCCTGATCATCGGGACCAGTTCGGCGTCCGTTTTTCCAGAAACGTCCGCAACCCCTCCTGGCCGTCCGACGACACCCGCGCCTTCGCGATGGCGTCGGCGGTCGCAGCCGCTGCGTCCTCAGCCCCCTGGAGCCAGACCTGGCCGATCAGCGCTTTCACCGTGGCGATGGCGGCAGGAGACGCGGTCAGTATTTCGCGCACGAACGCCGTGACTTCAGCGTCGAGTTGCCCGGACGAGACCACCCGGTGCACGAGCCCGATTTCCCTGGCGCGGGCAGCCGAGAAACGTCCGCCCGTTAGAAACAGCTCGCGCGCCGCTGAGCGCCCGATCTTGCCGAGCACGAAAGGACTGATCGTGGCCGGCACGATGCCAAGCTTCACCTCGGGGAACCCGAAGACGGCCGTCTCGTCGGCGACGGCGATGTCGCAGACGGCAACCAGCCCCGCGCCGCCGCCGAGCGCGGTCCCGTGAACACGCGCGATCAGCGGAACCGGAAGGTTGTCGAGCGCCTGAAACATCGCGGCCAGCCTGTGTGCGTCGCGAAGGTTCTCCTCTTCCGAATACGCGATCGTGCCAGCCATCCATTTGGCGTCCGCGCCCGCACAGAAGGCGGGTCCGGCGCCGCTGACCACCGCGGCGCGAATCTCACGGCGGCCGGCAGCTTCGCCAGCCGAGGCGGCCCATGCCGAAAGCTCCGCAACCAGCTCACCGTTGAGGGCATTCCGCACGTCGGGGCGGTTGAGCGTGATGTATTCAACCGCTCCGTGGCGTTCAGTGGTGAGGTGTGTGTACATGACCCGTGCTTCGTGGGCTCACATGCGGAATATTCCGAACCGTGCCGCCGGAATCGGTGCGTTGAACGATGCCGACAAGCCGAGCGCCAGCGCCTCCCGAGTCTTCACCGGATCGAGAATGCCGTCGTCCCATACCCGCGCCGTCGAGTAGTAAGGGGAACCCTCATGTTCGTACTGATCGAGGATCGGTTGGCGAATGGCCTGTTCATCTTCTGCGCTGAGCGACTGCCCGCTTCGGGCGAGCTGGTCCCGCTTGATCGTCGTGAGCACCGAGGCCGCCTGCAACGCCCCCATCACCGAGATGCGAGCATTCGGCCACATCCAGAGCAGCCGCGGTTCGTAAGCGCGGCCGCACATGGCGTAGTTGCCCGCCCCGAAGGAGCCGCCGATGACGACCGTGAATTTCGGCACGACCGAGTTGGCGACAGCATGGACCATCTTGGCTCCGTCCTTGGCGATGCCCGCGCGCTCGTACTGCTGGCCGACGATGAAGCCGGTAATGTTCTGGAGGAACACGAGCGGAATGCCCCGGAGGTTGCAGAGCTCGATGAAGTGCGTCGCCTTGAGGGCCGATTCGGAAAACAGCACCCCGTTGTTCGCGACGACACCCACCAGAAAGCCGTACAGTCGCGCAAAGCCTGTCACGAGCGTCGTCCCGTACCGCTCCTTGAACTCGTCGAAGCGCGACCCGTCGACCAGACGCGCGACGATTTCATGCACGTCGTAGGGCTTCCTGGGATCCGCGCTGACAATGCCATACAGCTCAGCCGGATCGTACTTGGGCTGCTCTGGCGTCGTCACGTCCGCACGAGGGGGCTTCGCGGTGTTCAGCGTCGATACCACCGTGCGGCACAATTGCAGCGCCTGCTCGTCGCTCTCGGCAAGGTAGTCGGCGACGCCGGAGAAGCGCGTGTGCACGTCGGCGCCGCCCAGATCTTCGGCTGTGACTTCCTCGCCGGTCGCCGCCTTCACGAGCGGCGGGCCTCCAAGAAAGATTGTGCCCGTTCCCTTGACGATGATCGTCTCGTCGGACATGGCAGGAACGTACGCGCCTCCTGCAGTACACGAGCCCATGACGACGGCGATCTGCGGAATCCCGTTCGCCGACATGCGGGCTTGATTGAAGAAGATGCGCCCGAAATGATCGCGATCGGGGAAAACGTCGGCTTGGAGGGGGAGGAACGCCCCCCCCGAATCAACGAGGTAGATGCACGGAAGACGGTTGTCGAGGGCAATCTGCTGGGCACGCACGTGCTTCTTGACGGTGATGGGGTAGTAGGTGCCGCCCTTGACGGTCGCGTCGTTGGCGACGATGAGGATTTCTCGACCCATCACGCGGCCTATCCCCGTGACGAGGCCCGCGCCGGGCGCCTCGTCGCCGTACATCCCTGTGGCGGCCAGAGGGGAGAGCTCCAGGAACGGAGAGCCAGCATCGAGCAGTCGGTCGATCCGTTCGCGAACCGGCAGCTTGCCCTGCTCGCGGTGACGCCGCATGTAAGAGGCCCCGCCGCCCTCACGGGCCCGTGCGATCCGGCCGCCGAGTTCGGCGACGAGCTGGGTTAAGCGATCGCGATTGGCCTGGAAGAGGGGATCGGAGGTGTTAACGCGTGTAGGGAGGACGTCCATGGCCTCAAACGACCATTCACCATCCGCAGCAGTCGGTCTTGAACCCGCACGAAGGGCAGCGCCATACGGCGTGCATGCGGTACATCTCAGCGCCGCACCGCTCGCAGAGCACTTTCGCTTCGTCGCTCGTGGCCCCTGGCACGGTTGGCGCTCTGAGCGGGCTGATTGGGCGTGGCTGATCGGAATCGGGCATGCCGGGGATTATAAGCACATGGCCCGACGAGTTAGCCGCACGGTCGTGCTGGCAATCGGTTGAGTCGGAACGACATAGTGGTGAACTCATCGGCATTAAATCACTACAGCATGTAGCCTTTACGGACGGGATCGCGAAAAGTGTATTGACTATGGTCGCATTTCCGCTACACACTGCCCCACATGAGCCTGAAGCGCAAGAAGCGGGTGCTCGCCATCGACGACGAGCCGGCGATGACCGAATGGCTGAAGATCCTGCTCGAGCACGCAAATTTCGAAGTGCGGACGGCGCTCATCGGCACGAGGGGCGAGGAGATTTTCAAAGCCTGGCGACCCGATGCAGTCGTCACCGACATGATTCTCCCCGACGTCGACGGCATCGAGTTGGTCCGACGGTTCAGGCAGCTCGACCCCGAAGCTGAGGTAATCGTGATCACCGGGCAGGGGAATATCCCGAGATCGGTTGAGGCCGTGAAGGCTGGCGCGTTCGACTTCCTGGAAAAGCCGGTCGACGCCGACCGCCTGCTGGACAAGCTGGAGAAAGCAATCAAGCGAAAGTCATTGATGGACGAGAACGAGCAGCTGAAGGCGAAGCTGCAGGATCGCTACAAGTTCCAGAACGTCGTCGGCAAGAGCAAGAAGATGCAGGAGCTGTTCGATCTGGTCGAAAGCGTGGCGGCCAGCGAGGCCAACATCCTGATCCAGGGCGAAAACGGCACGGGCAAGGAACTCATCGCCAACGCCATCCATTACAACAGCAAGCGGTCCAAGGGACCCTTCATCAAGATCAATTGCGCGGCGATCCCCAAGGACCTGATCGAATCGGAGCTGTTCGGCTACAAGAAAGGCGCGTTCACGGGCGCGACGCTGGACAAAGAAGGCCTTTTCGAGATGGCCGAAGGCGGGTCCCTTCTGCTGGACGAGATTGGCGAGATGCCGCCGTACCTGCAGACCAAGCTGCTGCGGGTGCTGCAGGAGCGGGAGTATCGACCAATCGGCAGCGAGCGGATTGTCCACGTCGACTTCCGTCTGATCTGCGCCACCAACATCGATCTGGACGCCGCCCTGCGGGAGGGGCGCGTCCGCGAGGATCTGTATTTCCGGATCAATACGATCACGCTCAGGGTGCCGCCGCTGCGGGAGCGCACCGAGGATATTCCCCTGCTCTGCGACTATTTTCTGGACAAGTTCCGGCAGCGCTATCAGAAGAACGTCAAGTCGCTGGCACCGTCCGTCTATCACCTGCTCATTCGCAATCGCTGGCCTGGGAACGTGCGGGAGCTCGAGAATGCGATCGAGCGCGCGATCCTCGTGGCCAAGGGGACCGAGATTACGGTGGCAGACTTGCCCGAATCCATCCGCGAGGAATCGACGAGCACCGCCGATTTTGTCGTGCCGCCTCACCGGACGCTGGCCGAAATCGAGAAGATGGCCATCCTCCAGACGCTGCAACGCACGAACTGGAACAAACAGGAAGCGGCTCAGATTCTGGGCCTGTACCGGCCGACTCTCTACAGTAAGATGAAGAAGCACGATATCCGCGACGCCGGCAAGTCGGCACGGGCGTCTACGCCACCGATGGCTCCGGCCACGTCCTGACATCCTTGGGATCCCATCTAACCTCGACATTGCGGCGTCGAGGCAGCAGTGCGCCCTTGCCGCCCCACGTCGCGAAAGCCTACGCCTGAGTTCCATTTCCGGATCTGTCTGGACACGCCGTCGTGGCACACAACTTGAAGTCCGTTTGATGGAAGGACTGGAGGCTCGTGTGACTGAAGACTCACGAACGATGGCTGCGACGATCGCCGGCGCGGTAATCGGTGGCATCGTCGGATATCTGTTCTTCACAGACCGGGGACGCGAGGTGCGCCGGCAGGTCGAGCCGGCACTGGACGATCTGGCCCGCGAGCTGAACAGTTTCCGTCACACGATTAGAAAGGCAATAGGGGTGGCCAGCGAGGGCTGGAGAATGCTGAACGAAGCGGCGGGGCCAGAAGACCAGCACCAGCGATACCCAAGTGTGCACCAGGCGGAGCCGTTCTAGGGGGTAGACGATGCAGATCGATCTCAGTACGACCAACCTGTTGCTCGGCATCATGGCCGTCGTCAGCGTCCTCGAGGCGCTCGTGGTCGTCGGCCTTGGTGTAGGCGGGTGGATTGCGTACCGTCGGGTGATGGAGCTGGTCAACGGGCTCGAACAGCGGCACGTCATGCCGCTGCGTACCAAGGTGGACGCTATTCTCGACGACGTGAAGGGCGTCACGCAGAAGGTCAAGGCGGAGACCGAGCGCGTGGACGATGCGATTCGGAGCACCATCGATCGCGTGGACGACACGGCCGATCGAGTCAGGGGCAACGTCCGGCTCAAGACGAGCCGGGTCGTCGGCTTCATTCGCGGCCTGCGGGTCGCGATTGAGGAATTCTTGAACCCGCGGCATCAACCGCCGGCGCGGGCAGCGGGGAGACTGTGAGACCGAACAGGAGGCAGCCAATGGCAGATGGATACGAACATTTTGAAAAGCCCGTTGAGTATCAAGAGGGAGGAGGCAGCAGCTTCATCATCGGCCTGCTGACCGGCACCGTGCTGGGCGCAGGCCTGGGGATGCTGTTTGCCCCACGGTCGGGATCCGAGCTGAGGAGCAAGCTCTCGGAACAGGCCGGCAATATGGCTTCTGAGGGCTATCGCCGGGCCAGCGAGTCGGCGGGTCAATGGGCCGAAAAGGGCCGCGACGTGTACCAGAAGGCGAGCGAAGCTGTCGCCAAAGGTACCGACGAAGCCAAGCGATACATGCGCGATGCGGCCAAGGAAGGCGCGGCAGCGAGCCCGACCTATGACAGCACCTCCCCGTATGCGACCGGGTCCGCCTATGGAAGCGGCTCGGAGAACCTCCGCAGCAGCGCCGCCGAAGAAATCCGCGGGAGCGGGCGCGAACGGGACACCTCGACCCAGCGTCGGCCGTAGGTCGCCGATGACGAGGCGCTCGGCGCGCGCGGTGGCCAACGTGATTGTGGTCTCGGCAGGCCTCGCGGCGGCAGGCGCAATTCTCGCCTCGCCGCCGCTGAGACGTCTTGCCGGTCACGCGGTTCGCTGGTGGCTGGGCGCCAGCATTCCGGTGTTCCTCATCGCCCAGGCCATGGAAGCGTGGACCCAGTCGTCGCGGACCGACCTGACATAATGGCCGGGTGAAACGGCTCTCTGCTCTTGGCGGTCGGATCCGGAGTCTGATGCGCCTCACGGGGCTGTCCGCGTGGCGCGGGTTCATCGGTTTCTACGAAGGCGACGACCTGACCCACGCAGCGGCGATTGCGTACTACTCGCTGCTGTCGCTCTTCCCCTTCTTTCTGCTGGCGCTCGCCCTTCTCGGCAGCGCGACGGCCGACGACGAGAAGCGGAGCACCGTGCTGCTGTTCGTCCTCCGCTATTTTCCGGCGCAGTTCGAGTTCATCGCCAGACAGCTCGACAGCTTTCGATCCGGGCAGCTGACCGTGGGAGTGGCCGGCACGCTTTCACTGATGTGGGGTGCAGTGGGGGTGTTCGGTGCGGTGAGCACAGCCGTCAATCACGCATGGGGCGTCGAGAAGCATCGAAGCTTCTGGAAACACCGGCTGTTCTCGTTTCTGATGCTCAGCGTGGCCGGGTTGATGTTCGTCGTGGCGCTGTTGCTCGTCAGCGCGTACCACGTGGTCGGCGCCAGCTGGTTTGCCGGGGTGCTGGCCGGCTCGCCTGGCCTCGGCGTTCTGCGCTCGGTCGCGGTCCGCAACGGCACCACGCTGATGCTGATCCTGATTGTGGGTTTCGTCTACTACTTCGTGCCGAACGCGAAAGTGCGGTTCCGCGACGTCTGGGTCGGGGCGGTGCTGACCGGGCTGTTGTGGAAGAGTGCCTTCGAAGGCTTTTCGTGGGTGTTCAGCGACATGTCACGATTCACCCGCATCAACGGGTCGATTGCGGCCGTGGTGCTGTTTCTGATGTGGGTCTACCTGCAGGCGGTCATCCTGCTCTACGGGGTCGAGTTCACGGCAGCGTATGCGCGGCTCAGGAGAGGTCGTCCACAGGAAGTGCCGGCGGCGCCCACGCCGAGGATATAACTCGGTTCCGGGTCCGTTCGTCGTCCTTTGTGCCTCGTGCCTGTGCCTCTCCAGCCGCTGCTACGCGTGCACGCGCAGCAGCGCTTTCACAATCGCGTCGATGAACATCGGCACATCGTCCGGTTTGCGTGATGTGATGAGATTGCCGTCCTCGACGACCGGCTTGTCGACGTAGAGGCCGCCGGCGTTCTTCACGTCGATGGCGATGGAAGGCCAGCAGGTGAGCGTGCGCCCCTGGACGGCGTTCGCCGAAATCAGCAGCTGCGGACCGTGGCAGATGGCCGCGACCGGCTTTCGGCTTTCCATGGCGTCGCGCGTGAGGTCGACCATGGCGTGCCGCATGCGCATCCGGTCCGGTGCATATCCCCCCGGAATGACAAGCGCGTCGAAATCTTTCATGCGCGCGGCGCCGGCGGCGAGGTCGGCCACGACGACCGTCTGGCGTCGGCCGTGGTATGTCGCACCCTGAGCCGGGCCTACGACTGTGACGTGCGCACCCGCCGCCCGGAGCGCCTCCAGTGGACCGATCAACTCCTGATCCTCGAACTCGTCCTCCACCAGCAGCGCAATCCGCTTCCCGGACAGGTCGGTCATGCGGGAATTCTACTGGAAATTGCAGAATTGCAGGATTGCAGAATTGCAGGAAGTGGATTGCAGAAGGAAATCTTCCCCTGCAACCTTCGCTGCAATCTTCCTTCTGCATTTCCTTTCTGCAATTCTGCAATCCTGCAATTCTGCAATTCCCAGTGTCATAATAATTTCCCTGTGAACCGTCTCGCTCGCGAACGCAGTCCGTACCTTCTGCAACATGCCGGCAATCCGGTCGAGTGGTTTCCCTGGGGCGAGGAGGCGTTTGCCACAGCTCGCGCGCAGGACAGACCGATTTTTCTGTCGATCGGGTACTCGACGTGTCACTGGTGCCACGTCATGGAGCACGAGTCGTTCGAGAACGACGCCGTCGCGGCCGTGCTGAACGAGCACTTCGTGTCCATCAAGGTCGATCGCGAGGAACGCCCGGATGTCGATCGTGTCTACATGGCGTTCGTGCAGGCGACGACCGGCTCGGGCGGCTGGCCGATGAGCGTGTGGCTGATGCCCGACCTCAAACCCTTCTATGGAGGCACGTATTTTCCGCCGACGTCGCGCTGGGGTCGACCCGGATTCGTCGACATCCTGCAGCAGATTGCGCGGGTCTGGAAGTCCGATCGCGCCAAAGTGACCGAATCGGCCGAGTCGCTGACGGCGCAGCTGCGGGGGCAGGATCGGACGCCCGCGGCGACCGACGCGGCGCCTGGCCCCGGAGCGCTCGCGCGCACGCTACAGCAGTTCAGGGCCGCCTTCGACGGCCGTTACGGCAGCTTCAACGATGCCCCGAAGTTTCCTCGTCCGTCCGAATTGCTGTTTCTCCTCCGCGAGCATGCGCGAACGGGCGACGAGGCGGCGTTGGCGATGACGCTCCAGACGCTGCGCGCGATGGCGCTCGGCGGGCTGCGCGATCACGTCGGCGGCGGGTTCCACCGCTATACCGTGGATGCGGGCTGGCGCGTGCCGCATTTCGAGAAGATGCTCTACGACCAGGCGCAGCTCGTGCTCGCGTACGTCGAAGCCTCGCAGGCGGCGGCCGATCCGTTTTTCATGGAAGTCGCCGAAGACACGCTCCTCTACGTGCTGCGCGAAATGACGGATGCGGAGGGCGGCTTCTACTGCGCGGAAGATGCAGACAGCATCCCGCCAGAACAGATGGACCAGCGTGACGCGCACAAGGCGGAAGGAAGCTTTTATCTGTGGCGCGCCGACGAAGTGGACGCGCTCCCCGGCGAAGACGCGCCGATCGTGCGCCGGCGCTTTGGTATCGAGACTGGCGGCAACGCGCCATCCGATCCGCAGGGAGAGTTCGCCGGGAAGAACATCCTCTACGTCGCGCGCTCGGTGGAGGATCTTGCCGTCGAGTTTCAGCGTCCGGCGGACGAAATCGTGACGGCCCTCAACCGCTCTCGCATCGCGATGTTTCAGCATCGGCTCGGGCGTCCCCGGCCGGACCGCGACGACAAGATTCTCACGGCCTGGAATGGCCTGATGATCGCGGCCTTTGCCCGGACGGCGCGGATCCTCGCCTCGTCGAGCGACGATGGCCCAGGTGTGTCGGCGCCGTACCTGCAAGCAGCCAGCAAGGCCGCCGGCTTCATACGGGAGCGGATGTGGGATGCCGGGATGGGTCGGCTCCGTCGCCGCTATCGGCAGGGCGATGCCGACATCGACGCGTACGCCGAGGATTACGCGTGCCTGATCTTCGGGTTGCTCGAGCTGTTCCAGGCCGATCCCGATCCGTCGTGGCTCGAATGGGCCGTCGCGCTGCAGCGTCGCCAGAACGAGCTGTTCTGGGACGAGAACGCGGGGGGATGGTTCAGCACGACGGGCCACGATCCGAACGTCCTGTTGCGCCTCAAGGAAGACTACGACGGGGCCGAACCGAGCGCGAGCTCGATCTCGGCGATGAACCTGATGGTGCTATCTCACCTGTTGGACGATCCGGACTGGGCCGAGCAGGTCGAGCGGACGCTCCGCGGATTCGGCTCCCGCCTCGAGCAGCTCGGTCGCGCGGTCCCGATGATGGCCGCCGTCTTGTCCACCCACGTTGCGGGTCCCCAGCAGATCGTCGTCATAGAAGGAACGAATGACAATCGGGCGCTCGAACAAGGGCTCGGCCGTCGCTATCTGCCGTTCTCGGTGCTGCTGAAACTCACGCCAGAGCAGCATCAGCGCCTGCGCAGCGCCCTCCCGTTCGTTGCCGCGATGACGGCCATCCATGGGCAAACATCCGTCTATATCTGCAGGGACCGATCGTGTCGTGCCCCCGTGACGGACGTCGTGGAACTGGCGAAAGCGCTCGCGCCTGGTTAGAGGCATTCGCCTCAGAGCCTGCATCGTTGGCATACACACAGACGTCGGTTCGACCGCCCGACCGACTGGAGACCCTCCGATATATCGGAGTGGACGACGCAGGCTCAGGCTGTCTGGGAGACGGCTCGCCGTACAATATCTGGTCCAAACAGCGTGAATTCCGAAGATAGACGTCCAGGTCATCCTGTTGGCACCGTCGATGCTCTGCGCTGAGCGTCGGCCTATCAGCTCGACAAATCGGTGTTTCGGGAAAGGAGAGGTGTGCGCTATGCGGAGACTAATGGCGGCGGCTTTCATCGTGATGATGGCCTTAATCGCCGCAACGCCGGCTGAGGCCCAGGACCGGCCGGCGGGTGTGAACTTCGGCGGTGGGTGGACATTCCCCGTCTCAGGGTTGAACGACGCCTTCGACATCGGTTGGAACGCCGGCATTGGTGGGACGTTCAACATCAGCCCAACGGTCGGCTTCCAGGCGGAGTACATGTACCACCGGATGGGCGGGCCCGATCGGCCGATTCTAATTGCGTCGAATCCAGACCTGCCGGCGACGACCTCCGGCATCATTGAGAGCAACCATCAGATCCACTCGGGGACGTTCAACCTCGTCTATCAAACGCCGCGGGGCGGCTCGGCCGTTGGCGGGTACGTGCTGGGCGGCGTCGGTATCTACCATCGGCTCGTCCAGCTCACAACCCCCAGCGTGGGATACACTACGATTTGCGATCCCTATTGGTACGTCTGCTATCCGACGCTGGTGTCCGTGGACAGGATTATCGGAGATCGGTCGTCCAACGACTTCGGCATCAACATCGGCGGTGGTGTGACGTTCGGGACCGACGGACAGTTCTATGTCGAGATGCGCTACCACTACGTGTGGGGCCCGAAGGTCGAAACGCAGGTCAACCCGCTGAACGGTACAGACGTGTGCCCCAACGAGTGCTCGACCAACGCGCAGTACTTCCCGCTCACGCTTGGCTTCAGGTGGTAAGGAGCCGGTAATGAGATTTACTCGGACGGCGGCCGGCGTCGCAGAAATCGCGACGGCGGTTGCCGCCGTGCTGATGATGGCGGGCTGCAGGCCGGGGCCGCTTTCGGCCCCCGGCACCGGCGCGACGGCCAGCAAGCCCGTGTCGTTGAGTTCCGAGGCTGCCACCGGCAGCCTCGAGACAACGAGGAAGCAATTGGAAGGGGTGTGGGATCTCGTCGCGCTCGAGTCCCTGCCCCCGGCGGGCGGCACGACTCGAGTGCCGGTGAAGGCGTCGGGGTCTCTGACCTACGACCAGTTTGGAAACCTGACGATCATCGCGCAAAGCGACGATGCGGCGGCGCCCGTCGCGGCCCGCGAAGTCAAAGCGATGACCTTCAAGGGGCGCGCCGTGATTGACACCGTGAGCAGCGAATTGAAGCTGATGAACGTGACGGGCAACGTCGATCCGAACGAAGTGCTCGCCCCGGAGCGGCGGCGCCGCTACGCCTTTGAGGGCGACACGCTCAAGTTGTCGTCGTTCGACGACAAGGGTCAGGTGACGGCCATCTCGACCTGGCGGCGCCGTCCACAATGAATGTTGAAACCTGGTCTTCTGACTGGTGGGAGGCACGAAGATGAGGAAGCAGACGAGGGAGATGACGGCGCTTGGCGTCGGGTTGATCGTGGCGC
Source organism: Vicinamibacterales bacterium (assembly GCA_035537875.1). Classification (GTDB taxonomy): domain Bacteria; phylum Acidobacteriota; class Vicinamibacteria; order Vicinamibacterales; family CAVVIG01; genus DATLLJ01. The sequence goes on from DATLLJ010000156.1 coordinate 27,815, forward strand.
TGCTCGTCGTCACGGATCAACCGGCGCGGGCCCAGGCCAAGCACCTCGAGCAGTTCAGCGCCTTCGCGGTGAACCTGCAGGGGGCGAAACCCGGCGATCGATCGATGTCTGGAGTTCTTCAGATCACCATCGACCGCTGGTCCAGCGAGATGGAGCGCAACGAGCTCATCGAGTCGTTCACGAGCAAAGGGCAGAATGGCCTGCTCAACAAGCTCGAGGACATGAAGCCGACGGGTTACATCAAGCTGCCCACGACTCTCGGCTATGACCTTCGATTCGCCCGGGAAATTCCGCTGCCCGACGGTGGCCGTCGCATCATCCTGGCCACCGATCGACGCATGACGGCCCAGGAGGTCGCCAGAGGCGGACTCTCGCTCGACTACCCCTTCACGATCATCGAACTGCGGGTCAACAAGGCCAATATGGGTGAGGGGCGATTGTCGGCCTTTACGAGGATTCAGACGAACAAGAAAGAACAGGTCATCGAGCTCGAAAACTGGGGGGACGCTCCGGCCAAGTTGACCGAGGTGAAGCCGCTGCAGTAGCTGGCGTTCTCCGTTCGCGCGGCGAGGTGGACGGCGGAGTCTCAACAGCTCGCTCAACTCGCTTGGTATAGCCATGCAGCATGCTGATCCGGCCGGGGACGGCGGGAGCTCAGAGAGCAACCCGTTTGGCAGTGCCTCCGACTTCCCGCCCCCCTCGGCGAAGGTACGGGTCACGTTCGGGACCTGCTCCCGCACCGGTCGCTCTCATCAAGTGAACGGTGACCACTACCTCGTCATCGAGTTGGGCCGCTACCAGGAGACCATCAGAACCAGTCTTCCCGCCGACGTCATCGGAAAGCGGTTCGACGAATACGGCTACGCGATGGTGGTCGCCGACGGACTGGGGGGGCAGCGCGACAGCGAAGAAGCGAGCCGTCTCGCGATCGTCACGCTGATGAGGCTCGTCCTCCACTTCGGCAAGTGGAATCTCAGAGTCGACAGCAGGATCGCTCAAGAGATCATGGACCGGGCCGAAGGTTTCTATCGGCACGTCGACAGCGCCGTCATGTACGAAGGCGTGAGCCGCGGTGGCCGCCGGCTGGAAACGACGTTGACCGCGGTGTTCGGGGCGGGTTCGGATCTGTTCTTTGCCCACGTCGGTCACTCTCGGGCGTACCTGTTCCGTGACGGACAGTTGATGCGCCTGACCCGCGACCAGACGATCGGACGGCATCGCTCGTCGACGGTTCCCGTCGCCCCGCTGGTGGACGTGAACCTCACGGCGCGAGACCTCAAGCACATCCTCACCGACACCATCGGCATGGGCGGCTCGTCCGGGCCGATGATCGATCTCGAGCGCTTCCAGCTGGTCGACCGGGACCGCATCCTCGTCTGCACCAACGGGCTGACGGACCTGGTGGAGGAGTCGGCCGTTGCCGAGGTCCTCGCCTCTGATCAATCACCGGACGATCAGTGCCGCACGCTCGTGGATCTCGCCATGACGGCGGGAGGCCACGACGATGCCACCGCGCTCGTGGCGCAGTATCACATCCCCGGGTAACGAGGCGTCAGGGGTGACCCGACCCAGGCTGACGACTCCGCGTTCGCTGTCTGCCAGAATCTTCGCCGGCCTCGTGGTCGGCGTGGCCATCGGCTTGTTCTTCGGCGAGCGGGCGTCGGTGCTGCAGGTCGCCGCGGACGCATACCTGAAGCTGCTCCAGATGACGGTGCTGCCGCACGTCACCGTGTCGATCGTCAGCGGTCTCGGCTCGCTGAGCGCGGCGCAGGCGTGGACGATCGGCAAGCGGGTGGGCGCCGTGATGGCGCTGCTGTGGATGCTGGCGCTGGCGGCGGTGGTTCCCTTCGCCGCGATGTTTCCCGAGAGCCAGAACGCGTCGTTCTTCAGCACGACGCTGGTTCAGGAACGGGAGCCGTTCGATTTCCTGAATCTTTACATTCCAAGCAACCCGTTCAATTCACTGGCCAACAACCTGGTCCCTGCCGTCGTGCTCTTCAGCGTGATTCTCGGCGCGGCGCTCATCGCCGTGCCGGAGAAGGAGCGTCTGTTGTCGGTCCTGAAAGTGGCGACGGCGGCGGTTTCCAGGGCAACCACGTTCGTGGTCGCGATCGCGCCCTACGGTGTGTGCGCGATCGGGGCGGTCATGGCGGGAACGCTCAGGGTGGAGGAGTTCGCGCGACTCCAGGTGTATCTCGTCAGCTATACGGCGATGTCGCTGCTCCTGAGTCTGTGGGTGCTCCCGGGTCTCGTCGCGGCGTTGACGCCCATTTCCTATCGCGCGCTGATGTCGAAGAATCGCGATGCGCTCGTCATGGCCTTCATGACGACCAGCCTGTTTGCCGTGCTGCCGCTCCTGACCGAGCAGGCGAAGGCCCTGGTCAGAGAGCATGGGCACGCCGAGAAAGCGGGCGCGGCCGACGTGATCGTTCCCGCCTCGTTCAATTTCCCCCACAGCGGCAAGCTGCTGTCGCTGAGCTTCGTCCTCTTTGCCGGCTGGTTTACGGACGCGCAACTCCAGCCGACGCAGTACCCGACGCTCGCGGGCGCCGGCCTGCTGGCCATGTTCGGCAGCGCCAACGCCGCGATTCCGTTTCTCCTCGACCTCTTTCGCATTCCCGGCGATACGTTCCAGCTGTTCCTGGCCTCCGGTGTGGTCAACGCGCGGCTCGGCACGCTGGTCGCCGCCGTTCACACGGTGGTGGTGGCCGTGCTCGGGACGTGCGCCGTCTCGGGGTTGCTGAGGCTCGACCCCCGCAAGCTGGTTCGTTTCGGGCTGGTCACGCTGCTCTTGACGGCCGGGATCGTGGGCGGAACGCGCGCCACTCTGGCGTTTGCGCTCAATCGGCCGTACGACAGGGACACCATGTTGACCGCCAGAGGCCTGCTGCGCGATCGTGGCGCCCCCCGGGTTTTCAAGGCTGGCGACTCGATTCCGCCGCTGCCCGTCGCCAGCACATCGGTGCTCGAACGGATCCGCGATCGCCGCGCGGTGCGCGTCGGGTATTTCGAGGACAGTCTGCCGTACGTGTTCTTCAACCAGCGCGGGGAGCTCGTCGGGTTCGACGCGGAGATGGCGATGCAGCTGGCCCGGGACCTTGGCGTGACGGCAGAATTCGTCCCGCTGGAGCGCTCGGTCCTCGATCGCGGCCTCGATTCGTCGATGTGCGACGTGATCATGTCGGGCGCCGTGGTCACGGCCGACCGCGCCGCTCAACTGCAGTTCTCCTCGTCGTACCTCGACGAGACCATCGCGTTCATCGTGCCGGACCATCTGACCGCGTCGTTCACGGAATGGTCGAGCGTACGGGCCATGGGAAAGATCAGGCTCGGTGTGCCGCGGGCGCCGTATTTCGTGCAGAAGATTCGAGACGAGCTGGGCGATATCGATATCGTCCCTGTCGATCGGATGGAAGAGATGTTCGTGGCGCGCGATGCGCCGGTCGACGCGTTCGTCGCGACCGCCGAACGGGGATCGTCGTATACGCTGCTCCATCCCGAGTACGCGGTCGCCGTTCCTCGGCCTCGACCGTTCAAAGTCCCCCTCGCGTACGTGATAGCGGACAGGGACGCGGCGCTGACGTCGATGGTCAACACCTGGATCGAGTTGAAGCGCAAAGACGGTACGATTGACGCGTTGTTCGCACATTGGATTCTCGGACAGGACAGCGCCCCAATCGAGCCGCGGTGGTCCGTGATCCGCAACGTGCTGCACTGGGTTCCCTGACGCCGAGGCCGAAGGAGCCGTGAGTTTCATGAGAATCGCCGTTGACGTGTGGCTGCGGGGCACCGATTTCGCGACCACGTCCATGATTGAGGGACCAGCCGCGGCGCCGGCCGCGTGGAACGATGGCGACGTGCGGAGCGTGCTCGAGGGTATGCTCCGAGCCATGGATCGTCAAAAGAATCCCGGTGAAGAGGAGCGGACGATTTCGCTCAGAGGCTTGAGCTGGATCGTGAATCCGTACGAGGAGGGCATGACGAAAGGAGTGGTGATTGCCATCGAAATCACGCTTGGCGCGGCAATCGCGGGGCCCTTCGACGTTGACAAACGCGCGCTCGAAACGATGATTGCGCGCGTGCTGGCGCCTCCGCCTCCCTCATCGCCATCGATGGGAACGGTGCACTAGATGCGAAAGTTTCTCCCGAAAGCAGCCATAGCCATCCTGGTTCTCGCGGGCTTGTCGTGGCTGTTCCTGAAAACCGTCGAGGAGACCAACGCCGAACCTTACGTGATCGACCCGGCGGAGCTGACCGGTTGGACGCTGGCCGTCGAGAACCCAGAACTGGGCGGTCCGGCGTTTCTGTCTCTCCAACCCCCGGTGCCGCTGATGGCCGATGTGTTCCGTCAGATCTTCCAGCGATCGGGTGTCTCGTTGGCAGGCCCCAATCGTGCGTCGATGCCCGTCGTGCTCGCTTCCGAGTTCGACCAGGCGCTCACGTCCGTCCTGTCGGCCGACGAGCTTCTGAGGCTGGCCCGGAGCGCAGGGCTCGAGACCGAGCGGTTTCAGCCCGTGTGCATGGGTATTACCCGGGTGTCGACCGGAGGGCCGGTCGTTCAGCGGTTCTTCATGGTCTTCGAATCGAAGGCCTTTCGGGACTTCCGCCAGGAGTTGGCGCGGGCGCACCAGTCACGAGGCGGGGCTGGAAACTTCGATCCGGCCGCACTGCGGCCGATTGTGCCGGTCGCCTCCTTCGCGCCCGATTTCGACCAATGGCCGTGGCCCCTTCAGTTCGACCAGGCGACTGACTGCGCGACGCGGCTTCAGGGCTGAAGACGTTGCGGTCAGCTCGAGCTTCTCGCGTCGGTGACCATGCCTTTGATGCGGTCGATGTTGGGCTGGCGAACCGGGCAGGTGCTGTCGGTCGCCACGCACTGCGCGAGCGTCATGCCGCAGCCGCAGGTGCATCGCGCCGTGTTGGCGGCTTCGAGCGCGGTCTGTCTCTGGTCCGGGGTGAGATCGCTGAAGTCGACGACGGCGATGTCGTCCTGGTCGTAGGCGATGTTCGACATCTGCGACAAGCCGAAGACGATCAGGGCGACGACCCCCAGGCCGAGGCTCCATCTGATGATCGACGCGCGCCGGGCGGCGGCGCGCCTGGCCCCCGCCGCCTGTCGTTTTTGAGTCTGTTTCACTTAGGCCCCCACTCGGGACCCTATTATCGCAAAAAGTCGTTTTGAGTTTCGCGCACGCGGACGTCTCAGCGCGGGCGGGGGGTGGCCGCCTGTTCGGCGATCGCGCGGAGGTCGGCACGCCACCACTGGTCCGAATCCACGCGCTGCGCCTGATCGACACCTGCCATGAGCCGGTCGGTCGGCGCGATCGTCCCCACGTCGAGGACCATCGAGGAAAACTTCGTTTCGCGAGCCTCGAGCGTGCGGCGGCCCGGGGCGACCTGGCGGGCCTTCAGTCGGCCTTCCGCGTCGAACACGAAGACCGTGACGGTGAACTGATCGAGCTCGGTCTCCGTCAGGTTGGTCGCCGCGTACAGCAGCACCGGCGGAGCGCCGTTGGTGGTGAAGACGGTCAGACGGTCCAGCCGTACGGGAGAGTCCGGCGCCTGGACCACCTCAATCGGCTGGTCTGCCGCCCGAATCGGCTGGTCTCCCGCAAGCACGAGCACCGAGGCGACGACCGCGGGGGCAAGCTTCATCATCGGGTTGGCCTCTCAGGGGTGTATCGACCGATGCCTATCATCTCATGCATGCGCTATCGGTCCCGATCCGACGGATCGCAAGTTCGAGGCCACAAGGCCGTCCGGGAACCCCGAGGGTGGAAATTGTGCGGCTGAGTCGCGCGTGTCGCGTAACATAATGCCGGATTCACTGGGCTTTCCGCGCGCAACTCGGGCAGTCGACCGCTGTCAAGAATGGAGCGTCCATATGAAACGTCTCGCCTTTCTCGCCCTTGCCACCATGTGGTTCACGCCTGTCGAGGCCCAGCTCGTCGAACCAAATCAGGTCGGCGTCAGGATGGGGCACATTCACCTCGCCGTGAGGGACGTGGACGCGCAGAAACAGTTCTGGATGTCGGTGATGGGCGGCGTCCTGGTGAAGAACGGGCCTCTGGAGCTGATCCAGTTCCCGGGCGTGTTCATCATGCTGCGCCAGGCGGAGCCCTCGGCGCCTCCCGCCGGCAGCATCGTCGATCACTTCGGTTTCACCGTGAAGGATATGCCTGCGGCGCTGGCGAGGTGGAAGGCGGCCAACCTGAAAATCGAGCCGACCGAAAATCCCAATGAGGTGTATCTGGTCGCGCCCGACGGCATTCGTCTCGAGGTGTACGGCGAACCGGCGCTCCCGACTCCGGTGAGCATGAACCACATTCATTTCTATCCGGTTGACATTCCGGCAATCAAAGCGTGGTACGTGAAGGCGTTCGGCGCAAATCCCGGCCGACGCCCGTGCGTGGCTTGCCTCTCCAACCCGCGCATGATCGAGGCCGATGATCTCCCCGGTGTGAACCTGTCCTTTTCGCCGGGCAAGCAGCCGCCGCTGCCCACCAAGGGACGCTCCCTCGATCACATCGGGTTCGAGGTCGACAACCTCGAAGCGCTTGTCAGCAGTCTCGCGGCGAAAGGGATCAACGTCGAGGCGCCGATTCGGCAGGTTCCCGGTACCAAGCTGAAGATTGCGTTTCTGACCGATCCGTGGGGCACCTATATCGAGCTGACCGAGGGCCTCGCGCCCTAGGCCGCTTCGGTTGCGTGCCGCGGATACTGCCCGTTAAGTGGTTTTGTTCAGTCTACCGGCAGACTGTTGGAGCCTCTCGCCCGTGAATACGGGCTGATTATTGGCGTATCGGTGGTACGGCAATTGCCAATTGTCGGGCTAGCGCCGTGGCTTCACTCAAATCGACCTACGCTGAACCGACGATCATGTGGCGACTTCGCAATTCCGACGACGGTCGTCGCGCGTTCGCGGTCATCATTCCGCTCGGTCCGAGGGCCACTGCCACGTGGTTCAGCCAGGGGATCCGTCAGGAGTCTCGCGACTTCGAATCGTGGCATGACGCGATTTACTGGCTCGAGAAGAAGCGAGTGACCCTGCGGCTGCACGGCTGGCACGTGGAAGATCTCTCAGACGAACAGCCCGATTCGACCCCCTCTTCCTGAATCGCCTTTCGCCTCTTACGGTCAGTCCTTCGGCGTTCGGCCCGCTGGTTCCTGATCTGTCCTTCGTCCTTCCCTGGTCCCCGCGGGTCACTGGACCAGCCACCAGTCACGCGTCCGAGGAGCCGACCGGCAGCGGAGGCCACGCGTCCAGCACGATCCGCTGCACAGAACCGAAACGTCCAGGCCCGCACCCTGTGCCGTGAATTCTTTATGATGTACAATGTACAACTGTGAAATACGCTCTCAAACGGTACTCCGTGGCGCAGGCACGAGAACGTCTGGCGGACTTGCTGAACGAGGCCGAACGGGGCACCCCGGTCGCCATCGAGCGTCGAGGCGTCAGGTACGTGCTGCGTGTCGAGGCTCCGCCCCGGCGCGATCGTTCACCTCGTTCCGCGATCGAGACGCTCGACCCCGCTGTCGCCAGCGGCCAGTGGCAGTGGTCGTGGACCCCGAAAGGCCTTCGGTTCGGAGCGCGGCGCTCGCGCTGGTGATCCTCCTCGACACCAACGCGCTCATCTGGATGGAGCAGGGTCATCCGCGCACGCGCTCGCTGGCGCGCGGTACGCGGCGTCTGTACATCTCACCGGCGAACCTGCTGGAGCTTCAGTTCCTGGTCGAAGCCGGCCGAATTCGACTCCGTGGCTCGAGTGTGGAGGAGGTCGCCGAAAGCGGGCCCTGGGTCCTCGACGATCCCCCGGCCGCCTCGTGGTTCACCAGGGCCCTCGATCTGAGCTGGACGCGCGATCCGTTCGACCGTCTTCTCGTGGCGCATGCCCGGCTTCGCGGGTGGCGCCTCGCCACCAGCGACACGGTCCTTCTGGGACACCTGGCCGAGAGGGATCGCCTCGAAGTGTGAGCGGGTCTCCTCTACCAGTACGTCGTGATGGTTCCGGCCGCAAACCGGCCGCGTCCGCGAACCGGGTCGACGGCGCGGGAACCCGCATCTCCGGCGACATGTCGGCAGCACACCGCAGGTCCGTGACCATCGCCCTTAAGCCAGAACCTTGTCGAGGGGAAGCTCGAGCCCCGGGAGCAGAAGAGTGGTCAGCGTGTCGCCCTTCGTGAGCCGGCGCGGATCGCCGAATGCGTGCCCGGCACGCGCGAAGACGTCGATGGTGTCGGCGTCCGGGTCGACCACCCAGTATTCCTGCACGCCGGTCTTCTCGTAGACCGTTCGCTTCAACTGAAGATCTCGGTGCCGTGTGCCCGGTGACAGAATTTCCACCACGAGGTCCGGCGCGCCTCGCAGAATCTGCTCGGTCAGCTGATGGGCCCGCTCGTTCGAGATATAGAGGAGGTCGGGCTCGAACACGTTGAACTCGGAGAGCAGCACGTCGAAGGGGGCAAAGAGGATCTCCCCGACGGGGTGAGTGTCGAGATAGCTCTGGACCAGGTGGAATATTCTCCCGCAGATACGCTGATGCCGCATCGACGGCGACGGGGTCACGTAATGCTCCCCCTCGATGATCTCGTGCCGCAGACCATCGTCCGGGAACAGCAGGAAGTCTTCGTACGTGAGCCTGGTCGAGGAATGCTTCGGCACCGCCCGGTCTTCCACGAGCACGGATTGTACCACCCACTGTCCGTTCACATTTGCCGATAGACGTGTGCTAGATTGGCCGCGGCTCAGAAAGTGGTGACTGAAGAGAAACTAGCGATGCCGACCCTGCGCATTCAACACACCGTGCCGACCTTCGAAGGATGGAAGCGCGCCTTCGAAAGCGATCCCCTGAACCGGAAAGCCTCCGGCGTCCGCCGGTATCATCTGTATCGTGGCGTTTCGAACCCGAACCTGGTGATGATCGATCTGGAGTTCGACCGCCTCACAGAGGCTGAGAGCATGCTCGAGCGGCTGCGGCACCTCTGGGCGGGCCCTGGCGGCGCAGTGATGCACGGCGCCGAGGCCTGGATCGTCGAAGCGATCGAATCGGCGTCCATGTGACGGGCGACGGTGACTTCGATCGCCGATGGTATACTGGCGCCACGCAGAGCTACAAGGAGAGGATACGTGACCACACGGTTGCTCGTTCTGGTCCTGGCGGTTGCGACCGCTCCGATTCTTTCGGCCCAGTCAGCGCAGGACGCCGTCAAGGCGACGCATGAGACCTTGGTGGCTGCCGTCAAGTCGGGCAATCTGACCTTGGTGCAGTCTCTGATCCATCCGCAAGCTGTGGGGTTCTACAGAGCGAGCGTCAGGCTGGTGGAACTCAGCGCCAACTATCGGGCCGCAGATGCCATCCCGGATGTCCTCGCAGATCTCGGCCAGTTCGTGATCGTGCCTCACGAGACCAGCTATCGCGTCATCGGAGGCACCGCCGTTGTGTCGATGGCCACCAGCATGCAGGCCAACGCGGAGGCCAAGAAAGACAGGGTCAAGGATCGCTCCACCCGATCGACCTACGTGTATGTCGCCGTGGACGGCAATTGGAAATTGTTGTCCTGGCATACATCGGACACCCCGCTCGTCAAGTAGCATTCACCACAGCCGAAGGAACCTGGGCCCTTCGAGCGCGTTTGACGCGCCTACCACGTCTTTTTACAATCGCCATACCAACAGCAGGCGAAAGGCGGTGGCAACATGTTCACGAGATGTTCGGTCGTGCTCGGGCTGGCGGTCGTCCTGGTCTGGTCTGCCGCGGCTCAAGACGCCAAGGCAGTTATCAACGGCGCGTCCAGCGCCATGGGCGTTGATACCTTGAAGACCGTGCAGTATTCGGCGACCGGTCTGGATTTCGCCCTCGGCCAGGCGCCGAATCCCAGCTCACCGTGGCCGAAATTCATCAACAAGAGCTACACCCGCGCCATCAATTTCGAGGCGCCTGCGTCGCGTGTGGATCGCGTGCGCGTACAGGGAGAGATCCCGCCGCGTGGCGGCGGTCAGCAGCCGGTTGTGGGGGAACAACCACAGAGCCAGACGATCATCGTCAATGCCCAGACACCATGGGTGCAACAGCTTGAAATCTGGATGATGCCGCACGGCTTTCTGCGAGCGGCGGCGACCCGAAACGCCACGGTCGAAGCCAGAACGGTCGACGGCAGAAAGTACAACGTGGTGACCTTCGTTGGCGACAACAAAGCGAAGGTTAACGGATATATCGGCGCGCAGAACATGGTGGAGCGCGTCGAGACCTGGATCGATCATCCGGTGCTTGGCGACATGCTCTTCGAGGCCGTCTACAGCGACTTCAAGGACATCGGTGGCGCGCAGTTCCCAATGCACATCGTCCAGCGGCAGGGCGGCCATCCGATCTTCGACCTCAACGTCAGCGACGTGAAAGCCAATCAGGCGGTAGACATCCAGGCGCCGCAGGGGAGGGGCGCAGCTCCGGCGGGAGCCGCGGCGGTCGCTCCGGCAACCGCGCAGTCAGAGAGGCTCGGCGACGGCGTCTATCTGATCACGGGCGGCTACGCCGTGATCGCGGTGGACTTCAAGGACTACATCGCGATCGTCGAGTCGGGGCAGAACGAGGCGCGCGCGTTCGCCGTCATCGCCGAAGCCAAGCGGCTGATTCCCAACAAGCCGATCCGGTACCTGATCAACACGCATAGTCATTTCGATCATTCCGGCGGTCTGCGCGCCTTCGTCGCCGAAGGCTCGACGATTCTCACTCACGAGCTGAACAAGGACTATCTCGAAAGAATCCTGAGCTTGCCTCACACGCTCAGCCCGGACAAGGCGCAGCAGGCCGGGAAGAAGCCAGTGGTCGAGGCAGTGGGCGAGAAGAGAGTGCTGACCGACGGCAACCATGTCATCGAGCTGCACCACCTGCAGCGGTTCCCTCATCACGACGGGATGCTCGTCGCGTATTTCCCGAGGGAGAAGGTGCTTCTCCAGGCCGATGGCTACAATCCGCAGGCGACGACGGCGACACCGCTGAATCCGCCGAGTCCCTTCACGTTGAGTCTGCTCGACAACATTCAGCGGTTGAAGCTCGACGTGCAACGCATCGTCCCCGTTCACTATCCGGCTGACAATCGAGTGGTGACGATGGCCGAGTTGATGCGGTGGGTCGGCCGAAGCTGAGTCGCCCACGTTGCCGACGCGGCCTGTTGGATGGACAGACAGAGACCATCCGACTCCGGCTGGTGACGGGACATCGCAATATCTGAAGCATCCGATCGGGACCCGGGCCGTCTCGAATGAGACGGCCTCCCTCTGCGTCGATTCCCCCAGTCGCTAATTGCCTGGAACTTGCCAGCGACTGAATCTATGGGTGCGGCCTTCGACGACCAAGGCTGCGACGTATGAAGGGGCGGCGTCGAGCCCGCACAGAAACCAGCGGCTGGTCTCTTCGGGATGGCCTTCAACGTGGAGGATGCGTGCTGGGTCACCCGGAGACAAGGACACGCTGAAGCTGTCAAGGGGCATCGCCAGCCCGTCGCCCCTCGCCTTCACGTACGCTTCCTTTCGAGTCCAGCAGGCAAAGAATCCGTCCTCTTTTTCTTCGTGTTGCAACGAGCGCAGAGTCGCAATCTCTGAAGGAGAAAAAAATCGTTCCGCAATCTCATGGGCGTCGATGAATCTGCTGACGTGTTCCACGTCGACGCCAACGAGTCTGTCACGGGTCACAGCGTAGAGCGCGAGCTCATGCGAATGCGACGAGTTGAAGCAAAGCGCACCCATCGCATGGTCGCTGGCGAGTGCGGGCTTGCCATGAGGGCCGTACCGAAAACGAATCTGCTTCGGTTCCACGCCGAGATAGCTCCCGAGGATCTCTCTGAGCAGCCCACGCGCGACAACGAAGTGCTCACGGTCTCTCCGGGAATGAAACCGCGCGGCCCGCCCATGCTCATCTTCCGAGAGCGTCTGTAGCAGGCTTCGCGATCGTGAAGGCGAAACGTTCAGGGAGGCACGCCAGATGTGGACGTCATCCCCCTGAAGCAGGAGAGTGCTTGGCGGACTACGCCACGGCCCGACAGGGCCCGGTCCCTGAACCGTGTGGCGCGCCGCTTCGAGTATCTCTTGCACGACAGAGTCTGCTAGAGAGACCGGACCGATTCCGCGGGAGAGTCATAAGCCAGGACGTGAGCGCGTTCAAAAGATGCCTGAACGTGGACACTCGGTGACTGCGCTCGGTCGAGGCACGCCTTCAGTTGTTTCGCCAGGCCGCGAACGTGGTCCTGGTTGAAGACAATCTCCTCGTGCCGACCGGGCGCCTGCTGGATTTCGAGCTTGCCCGCCACCAGACTCCTCCAGACTGGCTCGAGGTCCCCGCTGCGTTCTACAGTCCTGAGCACGACCACGTCGCCTGGATACACCTGAGGCACGTAGCCGCGTCTGGCTTGACTATGCACTGCGTTGATATAGAGAGTTCTCAACGAATGAGGTATCGGGTAGTTCGCACCGGTGGCTATGTAGACCCTGCACGCAGCCTTTTTGGCGGCGTCTGAGACTCTCGTAAGCGGCACCTTGGTCCAGCCCGCGACCCGGTCCCACAAATAGGCGATCTGTTTCCGGGGTTCCAGTGGTGCCAGGTTGCGCCACTGACGATGAGCCCATTCACCAAGGCGGGCCGTTCTTGGCAGGGGGCGCGAAGGTGCTGTGAAGGAGTAACCCGGGCCAGGAGGATCAAGCAGGACGAGAAGTGCGACCTCTTCACCCTGTTTGCGCAATTGCTGCGCCATCTCAAAAGCCAACGTGCCTCCAACGCAGAAGCCTCCGAGGGAATAAGGCCCATGGGGGAGCACAGTGCGAATTTCTCTGAGGTAGTAGGCCGCGATGCTCTCTATCTGGGTATGGCGTGCGCGTGTGCCATCTCGACTTTGCTGCAATATCCCGTACAGCGGCTGGTCCGGGCCGAGATACCGCGGCAGAAACGCGTTGCTGTTTTCGCCATGAACCCAGAAGAAGGGCGGTCTGGATCCCAGCGTCTGCAGCGCCACCATCGACGACGATGGCGCCGGCCCTTCTTCCCGGATCAGGATACCCGCGAACTGTTCAACGGTCGGTGCTTGGAGAAGCGTGGACGCTGGAAGACGTTTGCCGAAGGCTTTTTCGATCTGGCTGCACACACGCATGGTGAGCAGCGAGTGCCCGCCGAGGTCGAAGAAATTGTCTTCAATGCCCACTTTCGGGAGGCCGAGGACGTCGGCCCATATCTTGGCCACGGTCGCCTCGACACGAGTCCGAGGAGCCACAAAGGCCTGTTCCCGAGTGCGTGTCGGCTTGGCAGCAGCAAGCGCTCCGCGGTCCACCTTTCCGTTCGGGAGCAAAGGCAGTTCGTCCAGCACCACGACCCTCGATGGCACCATGTAGCCCGGCAGCTTTTCGCTCAGCGCACGTCGGACGGCCGATAAGGTGACTTCCGTTTCGGCGCACGGAACCAAGTAAGCTGCGAGACAGGAGCCGCCGTGCGGATCCTCCTCGGCAACCACGGCGACATCGCGCACGCCGTGGACGCCGAGCAAAGCGGCCTCGACCTCCGGGATCTCGACGGACTGGCTGCGGATCCGCACCCGGGCATCGTTGCGACCAACATGAAACACGCACCCGTCCGGGAGCATGCGCCCCAGATCCCCGGTGAAGTAGATACGTTCATTCCCTCCGTTCGGATCGGGCCGAAACTTCTTCGCAGTCAGCTCAGGGCGACGCCAGTAGCCCGGCGACACGAAGCTGCCTCGGACAGCGATCTCGCCGACGCATCCGGACCCGACGGGCTCTCCCTTTGCGTCGACCAGAAACACCTCGGTGCCTTCGACCGGATAGCCGACTGGGAGTAGTTCCGTCGGGCACTCCGTGTCTTTGTCGATCCCCAGTCCGAAGATGTGGCCGGACTCGCTCGTTCCCATGCCGACCATGAGCAGACAGTTGCCCCCGAAATGTTGCTTGAATCGTTCCACGTCCTTCGCGAACATCGTCTCGCCGCCGAGCTGGATGAGGCGGAGCCGCGGGAAGGCACGGTCGCCGCTGAGCGCATCTGTGAGCTGACGAAAGACCGTCGGCACCGTGTGAAAGTGCGTGACCTCGTGCTCGATCAGCCAGTCAGCGAGCCGCGCCACACCCAGCTCCCTGAGGTTGAACGGCAGCAGAGTTGCGCCGTTCAACAGCGTGGTAAGAGTGTTGCGGATGCCGGCGCTGAAGCTGTACGAGAAGAGCAGTGCGATCCGATCTTCTGAGCAGAGATGGCAACCGTTTGTCGCTCGCATCACGTTGTGCAGTAGACCGTGATGCGTGCGCATCACTCCCTTGGGCTCCCCGGTCGACCCGGACGTGTACAGCACATACGCGAGGGCATCACTCCTGATGGCGGCCTTCGGATATTCGGCGGCAGGGCCTGAGGCGACTTCATCCAGATTCAGGAGTCGGCCTGTGCGGTGGGCCAGGGACGATGCAAGGGACAGATTTCGCTCGTTGGTGATCAGGAGGGGGGCCTGGGAGTCGCGCAAGACGTATCGGTTCCGGTCGATTGGATAAGACGGGTCGAGGGGCACGAAAAAGCTGCCGGCCTTCAGGACGCCGAGCATCACGGCGGGCACCGGGGCCTCGTGCTCGAACAAGAGGGCCACCGGTTCCGGTCGCAAGCCCCGGCGGGAAACGATGGCGTGGGCGACCTGGTCGGAGAGCCGGTCCAGTTCCCGATAGCTCAGATCGTTGTCAATTCCGCTGATGGCGACCCGGTCCGCGTTCCAATGGCGCGCCCGCTCCGCGAAGCACTCGGGGATCGACTGCTCGACCCACTCCCTCTCGAAGCGAACGAATGCGTTCGTTGGATGCACGCAGCGTCGGGGTGCCTGGAGATCGGGCAAGGCTCCCTCCGTGTGCGCCACGGCATGGCCCTCGCCAGGGGTGGAACTCGATGGCTGATGCGACCACTCGTGATCCAGGTACACGACGCCAAGGCCGCGACGATCAGAGACCACCGTGAACGGGTACGCTCGATGCCTCCGATCGAAGGCGGCGCCGCCAGTGGTGTCCAGGATCGCAACTGAACCGAGATAGAAGCCTGGCAACAGCGTGAGTCTCGGAAACACGAGCTCAACGCAACCGACACCTTCGAGTCGCTCGAGATCAAATCGGTCACCCATGGTATGGATGCCTGCGCAGTGGATGCCGTCGCCCCGGTGGATATCCACCCTGACCGAGGCGTTCCTGGTCGGTCTGAACGCCTCATAGTGCACACGCACCCGCATGCTGCCAACCGTCTGGAACACAGTGGACGGTTCGCCACGCTCGTTCAGGAATTCGGCTCGCACGATCCGGACCGCTGTGGCGGGGGACTGAGGTGCTGCGGTGCTGGTCCACGGTATCAGACGATATTCCTGGATCGCGCGGGCCGGCTCACCTTCGAATCGGACGGTGCCGTGATCGAGCACGAGTGCGCGCGTGCAGATCTCCTGCACGGCAGACAAGTTGTGAGAGATGAACACGAGCGGCACACCACGACCGAGCAGCGCGCGCATCCGTTCCATGCACTTTTCGCTGAAGGCTGCATCGCCGACGCTCAGCACCTCGTCTATCAGGAGCACATCCGGGTCCAGGTGCGCTGCGATGGCGAATCCCAAGCGGGTGTTCATGCCCGTTGAGTACCGTTTCAGTTGCGTGTCGATAAACTCGCCAACACCGGCAAAATCGACGATCTCGTCGAACTTGCGGGTAATCTCTGCGCGCTTCATTCCCATGATCGCGCCCTGGAGGAACACGTTCTCCCGACCGGTCAGGTCGGGATGGAAACCGGCGGCCACCTCGATCAACGCCCCGAGTCGCCCATGGACCTCGCAGTGGCCCCGGGTGGGTCTGAGCAATCGGGTCAGTACCTTGAGAATGGTGGATTTGCCGGCCCCGTTTGGCCCGATGATTCCCAAAGCCTCGCCAGGTCGGACTTCGAACGAGACATCACGAAGAGCCCAGAACTCTTGCCTGCTCAGTTCGGCCGTCTCGCCCCGATGCCGGCCAAGCCCACGACGAACTGCCGAGGCGACAAGGTCGCGAAGGCTGTCGTGGTGCTCGCCACGGCTGAACTTCTTCCAGATTCCGTTGAACTGAACGACCGATTCAGACATCAAATATGTTCCGCGAACGCGAACTCTGCCCTGTGGAACAGGTGCCAGCCGACCATCAGCACGACCACCGAGGCCGATGCCGTCGCTGCGAACGGCGCCACAGCTGGAAGCTGGCCGTAGAGCACGACGTCCCGATAGGCGTTGACAATCTGGGTCATCGGATTGATCGCCAACAAGATTCCAAGCTGTCCGCCAACGCCTTCCACGGGATACGCGACTGCAGTTCCAAACATCCAGGTCGTCAGGATCACGTCGGTGATGTACTTGACATCTCGATAAAAGAGATTGCTCATCGCGAGAATCAAGGCAATGCCGGCTGTAAAGGCGATGCTCACGGCAACGACGATGGGTAGAAACAGCAGTGCGGGGGTCACGGAGTAACCGTAGTAGATCATCAGCCCTCCGAGCACCACGGATCCGACGAGGAAATCCACCAGACACACCAGGATGGCGGAAAACGGAAAGATCTCTCGAGGGAAGTACACCTTCTTGACCAGATTCGAGTTGTTTGTGAGCGACAACACCGAGAATCGCAGGGATGCAGCGAAGAAGTTCCAAACCAGAAAGCCGCAATAGGCGAACAGTGGATAAGGCGCCCGTGTTTCGATGTGCGTGACCCGCGTGAAAATGATGGAAAACACGATCGTGTTGACGATCGGCATGAACACCGCCCAGCCGAAACCCAGTACGGTCTGCTTGTAGCGAAGGAGCAGATCCCGAAGAATCATCTGAAGGAGCAGCTCGCGATATTCGACCTGCTCGCCCACCATCTCCCGAACCTGACCCAGGTAGTTCATCGAGTTGCCTTGGCTCACGCCCTTGTCCCGGCTCCCTGTGGCTCAAACCACGGTGTCAACGGCCCTGGCTCGTGGGCTGATGGCAATACAGCGGCGGAGGGCGAGGGGCGCAGATCTTGTCAAGCAAGTGAGCGGCCAGCCACAGCGAAGTGCGCGTCGCCAAATGTCTGTCTCTGAGACGACTAAAGACGAATGAATCTGGTCTTTGGAGCGGGTTCGGAATCTTGCTCCGCGGGGATTTCCTTGGCGCAGTTCCTCCAAGCGCCAACCTCTCCCCCTCGATGCCGCTGCGAGTTACAAGCACGGCACGAGCGGTGCTTATATTCCCCTGGCATGCGGGCGACAAATGCTTACAGACTGCCCATGCACCCTCACCGTCGTAAGGCCGAAGGTGCAAGTTACGAGAGAAGGTCCTCAGTCGTGGCGCTCCAGCCACACGGTCCCAGGCCCCCGTTCTTCTGGGTGCATGGAGAAAGAAGCAATGAGTTCCTGGCGCGGCATCTCGGTCCGGAGCAGCCGCTCTACGCGGTGTTGCACCAGAGCCACGACGGACAGCGCGCTCGGTTCACGCGGATGGAGGACATTGCGGCTTACTACCTGGAAGGAGTCAGCCGCATTCAATCGAGAGGGCCGTTTTATCTGGGTGGGTACTGCGTCGGGGGCACGCTAGCTTTTGAGATGGCGCAACAGCTGCGCAGGCGGGGCGAAGAGGTCGCCCTTCTCGTGCTGCTCGATCCACCAGTGACGGGGCCCGGCGCGTCGCCTCTTGGCCACATCGCCACTGGTTCGAGCTCGGGGCCCGATCGGACTCCGCCAGAAGCGCCCGGACCGCCCGCCGGCCACCGGGTACATCGACACTTGCGTCACCTCGCACGGCTGGGACCTCGAGAGCAGCTCGCCTATGTCCGTCAAAGGGTCGTCAGGAAGTCCTCGAAGTGGCTGTCCTTCGCCGCTGACACAGCAAAGCGGGTTTGGTGCATCCGCCGCGGTGTGACCGGCGATGGGAACATCATCCGCCCTTCACAGAGAAGCCGCTATATCAACGCTGTGCACTTCCGAGCCAAACGTGGCTATGTGCCGGAAGTCTACGGAGGCCGTGTCGTCGTCTTGAAGACCGACGGCGGCTGTCGCGATCCGGAGACGGTCTGGGGCAGCCTGGCAGGCGGTGGGCTTGAGATCCTCGATGTACCTGGCCGGCACACCGAAATCGTCGTCGACGAACGGCAAATCGAGAACCTCGCGAAACTGTTGAAGGCGTGCCTCGAGACAGCAGGACCGTCGTACGCTGCGCGGCATTGGCCGAAGGGGTCGGAGGTTCCGCCCGTCAGAACGATCGTCAACGCGATTGAGGGTGCTCGTGGCAAAGCTTGAAGCGAGAAGCGTGTCCGTCGAATACGTCATGACGCGGACTCAGTCCCCCGTGCAGGCGCTGCGAGGAGTGTCACTTGCCGTTGAACCCGGTGAGTTCGTCGCGGTCGTGGGGCCAAGCGGCTGCGGCAAGACCACTCTTCTCAACGTTATCGCCGGGCTGGTTCGGCCGCAGGCAGGGTCGATCCACCTGGATGGCGTGGCTGTAACCGGCCCGGGCCGAGAGCGGGCGATGGTGTTCCAGTCCGCCGCGCTCATGCCGTGGCAGACAGTCCTCGGCAACGTGTCTTACGGTCTCGAGCTCCAAGGTGCCAGTCGGGTCGCTGCCCGCTCCCAGGCGCGACGATTCATCGAGTTGGTGGGCCTTTCGGGGTTTGAAGAGAGCTATCCGCGAGAGCTCTCAGGCGGCATGCAACAGCGCGCGAACCTCGCGCGCGCGTTGGCGGTGGAACCCGAGCTTCTGCTGCTCGATGAGCCACTCGCCGCCGTGGACGCGCAGACCCGAGAGTACATGCAGAACGAAATCCAGCGTATCTGGATGCAAACGAGGCACAGCGCGATTCTCGTCACCCATCAGATTCGAGAGGCCATCTATCTCGCCGATCGGGTTGCCGTCATGTCTGCGCGGCCGGGACACGTGAAAGCCGTGCTTTCGATCGACCTTCCGCGCCCGAGATCGGTGGCGTCAATGCAGGATCCACGATTTCACGCGCTTGAAGTCGAGATCTGGACGCTGCTGCAGCCGGAGTCCCCTTACGTTGATGCAGCCCGTTGCGCGGTGGTGAACTGAGCAATGGAGAACACCGGCGACGCCGTGGCGCTCAGCCGCGCCCTTCCGCAACACCCCCCGCGCGTTGCGCCTCAGCTGTGGAAACGGCACGAGCATGCGTTGCTTTCAGCGCTTGGCGTCCTTGGGTTCCTCGTCCTCTGGGAGCTGGTTCCTGCGCTCGGCCTCGTCAATCCGCTCTTCACGAGTTCACCGAGTCGAGTGCTGACCGCGGCGAGATTGCTGGCGGCGAACGGCCTTTGGAAGGACATTCTGATTAGCGGTACCGAGTTTGGTGTCGGGTTCTCTCTGGCAGTGCTCGTCGGCCTGCCCCTCGGAGTCCTCCTCGGCTGGTACCGCCGCTGGTACGCGCTGTCCGAGCCTCTCATTACGATGCTTTACACCACTCCCCGCGTGGCCCTGCTGCCGTTGTTGATTCTCTGGCTGGGTATCGGCCTCACGTCAAAGATAGCCATCGTCTTCCTCGGTGCTCTGTTCCCGATCTTGATCAACGTCATTACAGGTATGCGGACGATTGACGAGACGCTTCTCATGTGCGCCCGCTCGTTTGGCGCCACCGATCGGAAGATCTTCATGACGCTTGCGCTTCCGAGTTCAGTTCCGTTCACGCTTGCGGGCTTGAGAATCGGAGTCGGTCGTGCTCTGGTCGGTGTGGTGGTGGGTGAGATGGTCGCGTCGACAGGAGGGATCGGACACATGATGACGGTCGCGGGTGCGACGTTCCAAACCGACAAGGTCTTCGTGGGCATCATCCTGATCGCCAGCTTTGGGTACGCGGTCACAACCCTCATCAACAGACTCGAGCGGCGGTTTGACAGTTGGCGGCCACAGCGGCCATAAGGCCGGCATGCGAGGAGTGATCAGTCTCGGATACTGGCGCGCTGGGCTGGCATTGCGGCGGAGCATTGTCCTGTGCGCGATGGCCGTGTGTCTGTCATCGTGTGGCACGCCACCAGCGAACGAGGCCGGTCGGGTCAAGGTCAGCGTCTGCAGCAGCTCCAGCGGCGGCACTCAGGTCGTGCCTTTGTACGCGCTGGAGAAGGGGATCTTTGGCAGGTACGGCCTCGACGTGGCGCTGACTACGATTAACAGCGGGTCTCGCGCTGTCGTGGCGTTGATCTCCGGGAGCGTCCAACTCTGTCAGCTCTCGGGTTCGGCGGTCGGCCACGCTGTCGCCGCGGGGGCCGACGCGGTCATCGTCGGCGCCCTGGTTGATAGGTACGTGTATTCGCTGGTCGTCTCCCCAGGGATTCGAAGCCCCTCGGATCTGAAGGGAAAGGCGGTTGCCATCAGCGCCGTGGGGAGCGCTTCCGAAACGGCTATGCGATTGGCGCTGAGAACAATCGGGCTTCGGCCCGATGGTGATGTGGCGATTCTCTCTATCGGCAGTCAGGCGGATCGCATGGCCGCTCTGGAGGCTGGCTACGTTGCAGGAACACTGATCAGTGTTCCGGAACTGACTCTCGCCAGAGAAAAGGGCTTCCGCGTCCTCCTGGACCTGTCGACGATGGATCTTCCAAGCCTGCACACAGGCACTGTGACGAGCAGAGCCTTCCTGAGAGGCAATCGCGCGACGGTGCTGAATTTCATGAAGGCGATGACCGAGGCTGTCTTCTCGATCAAGCGAGACCGCGACGGCACGCTGGCCGTCCTTGGCAAGTACATGCAGCTCGACGGCCAGGAAGATGCCGCGGCCCTGGACGAAACCTACGTGTTTCTCAAACGCAAGCTCGTTGACGTTCCAACTCCTTCGCGGGCCGGACTCGAGGCGATGCTGGCTGAGATTGCGCGTGAGAACCCGGAGGCGGGCCGATTGACGCCTCACGAGATTGCCGACTTCGGCGTGGTTCACCAGTTGGAGAACGACGGGTTCTTCAGAGAGCTTCTGGGACAGAAATGAACGTCGTCGATCGATATTCCGGGAAAGCTCTCGCGTACGCCCGCCGATGGGAATACTCCGCAGAAGCCATCCAGGCCCTCGTCATCGAATGCGGGCTCTCAGAAAATTCGATCGTCGCCGACATCGGATCTGGAACGGGGATGGTTACGCGTCACTTCGTCGATCGAGTTCGGACCGTCTATGCCGTTGAGCCGAACTCTGGCATGCGGAACATCGCAACCAATGCGCTCAGCTCGTACGGGTCCTATCAGAGCGTCAGCGGATTCGCGGATGCGACAACGCTCCCCGACAACTCGGTGCACATGATAACGGTCGGACGTGCCCTCCATTGGTTCCCTGCGGAATCGACGAGGGCTGAGTTCTGCCGCATTCTCGCACCGGGTGGCTGGCTGGCGGTTCTCAGTGTGAAGTGCACTGATCAGGCGCTTCTGGACTCCTTGAAGCCGGTGTACGTCGAAGAGAACGGGTGGCAGCCTGCCGTTGACAAGGCGCAAAGACATGTCGTACCGCTGAACTTCTATTTTGGCCACGACAACTTCCGGAAGCTGGCCGTGCCGGGATCGGTGCACGAGAGTTGGGAGGACTTTCTGACTCGCATCAGCTCGTTTGCAGCCGCTCCGGAGCCGTGTCACTCGCGGCGCTCGAACTTCGAGCGGGCGCTGCGTGCCGTGTTCGACGAGCGAGCCGTGAACGGCGTTCTTGCTGTCCCGAACGCGACAGAAGTGACGTTCGGGCGGCCGACGCGGCCTTGTTGGATGGACAGACAGAGACCATCCGACTCCGGATGGTGACGGGACATCGCAATATCTGAAGAGTCCGATCGGGACCCAGGGCCGTCTCGAGTGAGACGGCCTTTTTTGTGTGCGGCCTTCATCGGAGGCGCCTGAGCCTTACCCCGCGCGGCTTTCACATTACAGGGTGAGGTGCAACGATGAAGTTGGCAATTGTGAGCACATTTGTCGCGTGTCTGCTGTCCTTGACGCGTCCGGCGAGTGCCCAGGACCAGATGGAGTCACCCGCTAACCCCATTTCCCGGGCCATCGCGCGCGAAGCGGTCCGACTCTCGGCCGATCCTCAGGCAGCTTATGACGACAGCGAGTGGTCGCGTGTGCGCAGGCTTTCGCCAGGAATCGAAATCGTCCTGATGGTTGACGGCTCGCAGACGGGCGGACGGTATGTCGTGCGGGCAGACGAGGCCGCGCTGACAGTGTTGAATGTGACCGACACCCTGTCCGGGGCCGCGAAGGAGGTGTTGCGCGGCGTGGCGTCCAGTCATCCGGAATATTTTTCGGCGGCACAACGAGGGGGAACGTTTGTCTTCGAGAAAGGCGTCCGCCTGGGGTTGAACGGACTGTTCGTCAGTGACCGGAAGGTTGCGGATCTTGGACAAATCGTCGAGAACATCGCGCGTGACGATGTCGCCGAGATCAAGATTCGCCGGAGGGGTAGAGGCGTGTGGGGGCATCTGGGCCCTCTCGGGGGCTACTTCATCGGCGCGATGTCCGGAGGCTTGGCTGTCGGTTTCGCTTGTCAGGCAGCGGCCGGGCGCGACCGGTGCGACTCCGGGGCGTTTGGTGCGGGCGCACTTGTGGGGGGCGTTGCAGGTGGCGTCCACGGGTTCCGCGCGGCCAGGCGCGAGACGGAGGACGTGATCTACCGCGCACCCGGCGCTGGTCGACGGGCGGACGGCGGGTCGGCGGGAAAGCCACCGAGGGCAATGACAGAGTAGAATCCCCGGGTCTGGATGGTCGTTGATGACGAGACGTCTTGTTGAATCACTTCGTGGGGTCGGCGCCATTCATGCGGGTGACATGCTCCTCCGCAAGACTCCCTACGAGCTGTCGCTCTGGTCCGATGAGCCGCAGCCGCAGTCTGGCAAAACCCCCGAGGCATTCGTCGTCGACGGCCATATCGACATCACCGGGATTGCCGAAGCGGTCGTCCTTGCGGGCCCGGACACGCTGACGTTGACGCTCGAGGACGGACGCCGCCTGGCGTTTCGGCTGACGAGCAGCGGGGGCGCCATCATCGGCCGAGGATGGGTGGCTTGATTGCGACGGATCCCTTCGCGCCTCTCAGCGCTTCGGTGCGCTGACCAGCTCACGGCGCCTCGAGCGCAGCCGAAGGATTGCGGCAATCACCGCTCCGTCTCTCGCGCCGGCTCACTGGCGAGCAACCGCAGTTGCCGAGGGAGAGAGATTCGAACCCGGGTCGTCGGCGTAAATGACTGATACGATTAGAACCCACACCTGACGCCGGGGTGGCGGAACTGGCAGACGCACAGGACTTAAAATCCTGGGTCCCGAAAGGGGCGTGTGGGTTCGATTCCCACCCTCGGCACTAAGGTCTTCGGAATTCGGCGCCGGTTCCAGCGTCAGAGCCCCCAGTCGGCAGGCTTGGTGACTGAGACCCCGTTCGTGAGCCTGTTCGCCGCTGGCGGGACGTACGCTCTGGATATTACCCGGCGTAACCGTTGAGACGGGCAGTCGCTGAGGTCCGGTGCGGGAACGTTGCGCCCGCCACTGTGCACCTAAAGCGCCCGCGCGGAACGCCCACCCGGTCAAACTCGTATCTACCAGCAGCGCCTTAAGAGGTGTGGGCAGTTCGTCAATAGCTCCGGCGCCATTTGGAGAGCAATCCATGGTGATCGCCCGCAAGACACGCTTGAGCTTGGCCGCCCTTGTTGCCCCGCTGCTGATGATCACCGCGTGCGGTGTCAACGTGGGCGAAGGGCAGCCACGGAACGTGGACGTCGATATTCGCACTACCGTCGGCGGACTCTTGGTGCGCACCGGCGTGGACGTGTCAGATACCGGCCTCCCCGTTTATCCTGGTGCGAATCCGCTGCGCGATAACGAGGAACCTCCCAACGCCAACGTCAGCATCGGCACGCCACTCTTCGGCATGGATGTGGTCGCCGCCAAGTTTCAAAGCGACGACCCGCCGGAAACCATCGTTGCCTTCTATAGGAAACAAATGAGGGCCTACGGCGACGTCACCGAGTGCCGGGGCGACACGGACTTCAAGGGGCGATCGGGCTCGCAGCACCCCGTTTGCAGAGAGAGGCGTGTATCGCGCGCGATCCAGCTCATCGTTGGCTCGGAAGAGCGCCATCGCCTCGTGTCTGTCAGGCCTCGAGGCAGCGGCTCGGAGTTCGCCGTCGTCTATATTCACGCCC
Organism: Vicinamibacterales bacterium; assembly: GCA_035537875.1. Classification (GTDB taxonomy): domain Bacteria; phylum Acidobacteriota; class Vicinamibacteria; order Vicinamibacterales; family CAVVIG01; genus DATLLJ01. The sequence continues at coordinate 51,964 of DATLLJ010000156.1, forward strand.
GGGGGTAACGCTGAAATCGTCTGGACCTGGCCCGTGATGGCTCGTCGTGATCGACGCGCCGGCCAGGTCCATTCGTGAGCGAAGTCGGCACATTCGCTTGTGGGTGTGGGATGCGGACAGGCAAACCAAGCGGACGAGTCGCAGTGATTGCAGTCGCTGTGTTCGGCTTGGCGGCGGCTGGACAGCAGAGCCCCGAGAGGTCAGGCCGGCTCGCGATTACGCGCGTCTCGGTAATCGACCCGCTCGCTGGCACGACCGTGCCTGAACTGACGATCGTGATCGGAGCCGGCCGGATTGTCAGCGTCGAAAATCGTAGCGAATGGCGTGACCACTGTGCGCGACATGGGCAGCGATCTGGCCGAGCTCGATCGATGGCGCGTGCAGATTTCTGAGAACACGCTGGTCAGGCCCACGATCACTCGAGCCGGTCCCATGCTCAACGCGATGGAATTCAACCCCTACCAGCTAGCCGTCGCTGATGCAGCCGAGGCGCGGGCGGCGGTGCGCACATTGCGGAAGGTGGGTATCGATTTCGTCAAGCTCCACCGGCGCACGTCGAGGGAGGCGTACTTTGCGATTGCAGCCGAAGCGCGGACGCTGCGATTCCCGTTCAGCGCCCACGTGCCGATGACTGTCTCGCCTGGTGAGGCTTCGGATGCCGGTCAGGCCTCCATCGAGCACACCGAAACGCTCTTCGAAGGAACGTTTGCGGCAGAGCATGCGGGGAAGGATCAGACGGCCGAGATTGCCCGATGGCGAGCGAACGAAGCGACCGCGCTTTTCACGAAGTTCTTCCGAAATGACACGTTCGTCGATCCGACGCTCATTGCACAGACACAACTTGTTCGACTGCTTGAAACGGGAAAGCCCGACCCTCATGCCCAGTATGTAGCCGCCACGGCCCGTAACGAAGCCGAGAGAACTCTGGCTGCCATACGGCGGGCGGCTGAGAAAGTACTGCTCGAGCGTAGACCTCTTCTCCGCGAGCTGCAGGCAGTGACAGCTTTCATGAACCAAACGGGTGTGAGGCTCCTTGCAGGAACCGACCTGAGTTATTTCCATTCTCCGGGATTCAGCCTCCATGACGAGCTCGCATTGTTGGCGGAATCCGGCCTCACGGCTGCGGACGCGCTGCGGGCGGCGACCGTGAACCCGGCGCGGTTGTTCCCATCCTTGGAAGTCGGAAGCATCGCTCCCGGGCAGCGCGCAGATCTCGTGGTGCTGGACGCCAACCCGCTCGAGGACATTCGAAACACCCAACGCATCAGCGGGGTCGTGTTGCGTGGCAGGTACCTGAACAGCCAGGATCTCGATCGACTGCTGCGAGAGTCTGCTCGACTCGCCACCAGCAACTGAACCTGGGCCAGTGTCGCCGTCGCCGTTCGACTCCCAGACCGGCGAAGGCGGACGAGCATCCGCCTTAGGAATGCCCAAGCCTCAGATCCGGGGACCGGAGCCACAAACAGTGGAGAAGTGGCCCACCTTGAGGAGATCAGTGGCCCACTGATGGCCGACTAGACCAATAAATATCGGATGATTAGAGCTGGCTATGAGGACTCAAAATTCTGTGGAGTTAACGCTCCGTGCGGGTTCGAGACCGCCCCCGGCACCAAATTCCTAGGGATTCGGAAAGTCTCGGCCATGGCGTCACTGGCCCGATACGGCGGGCTGGTTGACTGATCCCGTTCTTGAGCCTGTTCGTGTTCGACGGAGCGATCGACTGGCACTCGAGCGAGATTCCTTTCGTCTGTTGGAATACATGCGCGCCCGGCCTCGAGGGGTCGCATGCACGAAACCAATGGAGGAAAAAAGTGAGCAACGTCGAAACGGTGCAGGCAATCTACCAGGCCTTCGGACGCGGAGATGTGGCGACGATCCTCGACAGGCTAGACGACGCCGTCGAGTGGGAGACCACAGTGCCCGTGTCCGATGTGCCGTGGCTTCAAGCACGCCGGGGTAAAGCGAACATCGTGGGGTTCTTCGAGTCTCTGGCGCCACTCAAGATCACCCGCTTTGAACTGCATACAATCTTCGACGGCGGTGACAAGGTCTTCGTGCTCATCACGTTTGACGCCACAGCTCAGGGCAAGAGCTACTCCTTCCCCAACAATGGTCACCTCTGGCAGTTCAATGCGGCTGGGAAGGTCGTTAAGTACGACCACGTGACAGATACCGCCCAGATGATCAGGATGGCCAAGGGAGAGTGACCTTGCAGGGGCCAGTTCACGCGAGGTCCACGCCTACGGCTTTTCACGGACTGTAAGCGTCCGCTCGTATCTCCCTCGGAGGGAGACATGGATCACTCAACCGCCATACGACGCCTGTACGACCTGATCCCGGCTGGGCCTCAAGCCTAGCTGTGTCCGAAGGCGACTTCGCGGAATCCAGAAGAAGCCGGTCGAAGGTGTGGAGAGCGGGGACGAAAGCCGGCTATAGCGCCATCCGCAAACTCGACTTGAGGTCTGTTCCAGAGTGATCGAAACGGATTCCGAAAAGGGCGTGCGGGTTCGATTCCCACCTCGGCACCAAATGTCCAGCGAATCGCGAGTTCGTTCGCGGTCGCACCGCGGCAGGCTGCGATCCCGTTCTTGAGCCTGTTGCAGGCTTCTCATCAAATCGACGATCCAGGTAGCCGTTAAGGCGATCGGTAGCTATCGGGACTTCGAGGAAGCTATTCGGGACCTATTCGAGATCAGGCTCACCACGCATCCCGTACATCACCAGTCCGAACGCGATCACCGTCGTCGGCACGATGACCGCGAGCAGCGTGAAAAAATCGCGGCCTGAGGCATGGGTGCCGCGACGCCGGGCTGTGACGCCGGTCCCGGCAGATCCACGATCGCGCTGAAGATGTTCCCCACTAGGCCCAGATACGCCGACGTGAAGCCGGTGATCAGTCCAATCAGTCGCTGGCGTTCGGTGAGGCGCAGCTCGCGCCAGACAAGTCCAATCGCGACCAGAATCAGGCATGTGAAGAACGCCGTGAGATGTGCGGCTAGCCAAGCACGGGGATGCGGCAGGACGGCGGTGGCGATCCCCGGCCAGACGGCGACGAAAAATGAACCCGTGGCGAAGCAATCGGCGACGCTGCGACTCAATCAAGCTCGTCATGGCCCCATAGTTCTAGTTGAAATTCTCAGCCTGGATCGATTCAACCTTAGAAGTCTGGGTCCCGAAAGGGGCGTGTGGGTTCGAGCGGTCAGCGGTTCGGATCGCGTGTAATCGGGAGAGCGTGGACGAATACCGGGTCGCGGTCGAGCAGCGCCACGTTTCCCGGCCGCGCCATGAGTTCCACGTGAGAAGCTGGCGTCGCAATCGACACGACCGCGTCCTCGTCGCCAGACACTCTGAAAGTGTCCGTATACATCCACACCCAGTCGTCGTCCACCGCGAGCGGCACGCCCTCCTTGCGCAGGCGGACGATGGTCGCAGCGCCCAGATCGTAGAACCGGTTGTCGACCCTCAATAGAGGCTTGCTCAGCTGGTGCAGCTTCAGATATTCCCGAACGGATCGATACATGGCATCGACGGTCTCGATCGTACGTCGTTGGCTGAGCTCGCGGCCAGTCAGATGACGAAGATCGCGGACGCCAAGCCAGACCCCTGCAGCAATGATCAGCGCGCAGGCGAGACCCGCTAAACGTCCATCGAAGATCCAGTGCGGTGAGAATCGTTCTTCGAATGCCTGGATGACGGCCCCGACGATCACCGCCGCGTTGATCGCTCCGATTCCCGCCAGCCAGAAGATGTGATAAGCAAGGACATCCTCCCGTATGCGGGTGATGGACCACAGGCCGACCATCGACGCGGCGAACATCGTCATGGCCAGCGAGGCCGTGAACGTCCGACTCGTGCGGAACGCCCGCAGGGCGACGGCCAGGAGCATGGCCATTTCGGCTGCGGCCAGCGGCATGCCCCATGCGAGGTGAGTCGGCGCGAAGTGACCCCCGTAGGGAATTTCGTCAGGGCGGAACACGCCGACGATCATGAAGGCCCAGTTGGCATATCCGGCGCCGAGCGGCACCCCTGGCGCCGTCTCGGCTCCGAAGAAGCGCCACAACCGCGTGACGTTGCCCTGTTCCTGAGATAGCTGTTCGGCGATCGGGAACAGCCAGAGCCCGAGGGCGAGCCAGGAGGACGCGACAACATGCGGCCACAATGGCCGACCGGTGCGGGACCGGTACACAGGGAGTCCGATCGCCAGCGACGCCGGGGCCAGCACACCGGCCAGCGGCGCATATCCCAGGTGCGTCTGAGCGATGAAGCTGCCGAAGACAACCATCAGCGGCAGGAGTCCGATGCGCCCGTTCGCGACCGCCGCGCACAACACGACGAACGTCAGGCTGGAGAGAGCCGGCACGAGTGCATTCCACGGGTTGGCAAACAAGGTAGGGATATGCCAGGCGAAGAGGAGGGAAGCGCCGGTCACAAGGGCGCCCAGACGCCGATCCTCTCGGGCCACAACCCAGGCGAGCGTGGCGAGCGCAGTGAGATTGATCGCCAGCGCCCCGGAGTAGAGAGCCGCGGTGCCATATCCGCTGAGCCGATAGAACGGGGCCTCGATCCAGAAGAGCAGCGGCCCAGGATGGTGCCAGCCGAATCGAGAGTACGGACCCACGAGTTGACGTCCTTCGGCAGCAAGCAGCGTATAGAGCTCGGTGACCGCGATGTCGGAGACGGCGGTGATCGCAGGCGTCTGGCGCCCGTACGCGACGACACCAACCAGGCCCAAACTGGCGATCAGCGACACCGTCAGGCGCCGCCACCAGATGCGCTGCCACACTGCCACCAGCAGGCAGATCGAGGCGACAACGCCGATGACGAGCGGGTTGTCGAACTCGCGGGCGGTGATCCGGATGGGGCCGATTCGAAACGACGCTTCGATGCCCTGGCTCAACAGCGCCAGCACGATCAGCTCGCCGACGGCGATAGCCGCGCAGATGCTGACCACTGCGATACGGCGTAAAAGCCATCGCGTCGGTCCGAACGACGTGTTCGCGAGAGAAGCTGAAGGAGGCCGCGACGTGCTTTCGCTCGTGTGTGACGTGAGCCGATTATAGATCGCGCTGCTTGTTTCCATCGTTCATCTGAACGCTCAGGACATCGGCGACGGGCAAGATGCTCGACGGATAGCCGCACCGTCGCCCGCAGCGAAAGAACGGGGCGGCGTTCAAAGTGATCGGATTGAGATGGTCGTCAGGCAACCAGCGTCGTCGCCCATCTGGTGAAAGCGGCCCACGCGTCAGTCCCGACAATGAATCCCCGACTGAAGATTCGGACCAGAAAGACTCCAAGACCGATCACGTAGACGGGATGAATGAGGCGTCGGCCCCTGAAGTCGTGCGCCATTGCCAGCGCGATGGGCGAGAACCACACAGCCAGCCGCACCGGGAGTCCCAATGGTGGAGCTGGAAGAAACGACATGCGGCCCGTTGCGGCCACGAGCAGCATTGTCGCGGCCACCATCATGAGTCGTTTGTGGATCTGGGGCCTTCGACGATATGCGATGGCCGCTCCAAAGAAGGCGGAAAACACCACCATGTCGGAGACGGCCGCGAAGAGCAACCCTTCGGCATCCCCGCCCGCACCGAGGCGGTCCGCCGAGCGGCTGATCCCCGTATAAAGCCCCACGATGACGAGGAGGACGGCGTAGCCGATCCCGATGCGTCCCAGCCGCAAGTGCCAGGATAGGCGTCCAGTGGCCGCGAGCACTGCCTGTGCCAGGAACAGGACCAACCAGCCTGCAAACACCGTCGCATGAAGATGGATGAGCGGAGGCTGCTCGTTCGTCCCGCTTACCAATGGGCCAAAATAGGTCGGCCAGAATCCCGCAACCGCGATGATTCCCATCAGCATGCTCACGCCGACGTAGAAGCGGCGTCGATGGAGGCCGTTGGTAGTGACCACTGTCGTCCTTGCTTCCTGGATCAGCATCGTCTCAGCCGACTAACTGGTATAAGACTAGACCGCTCTCATTCCTTACACCGCCAACCGCCATTCCAATCGCGGCAATCATAAGGCACAACCCTAATAGCCCCAACCGTCTCCGTCCAACGGCATCGGCGGCAAGGCCGTGGCCGGCTGCGAACATCGCGTATGGTTGCAAAGGCTTCGCAGGTAAGGGCAATCGAACACGAGCCGAGAAAAGAGCAACGCCCTGCATGCACGCCTGAGCCGATTGAGGTAGCGTTGTCGCATCTCTCCTGGAAGGAGGTGTGACGCTTGCCACTTTCATTGCTGCTCGCAGCAGCCCTCGTCGTCGGAATCCCCCCCGACTCGTGCACCCCCGGTCGGGTCGGGTCGGGTCGATGCAAGCAGGCAGGAGCTCGGATGGCTTCGTCGCGAGGATTTCGGCGGCCCCCAGGGTCGCAATGCTACCTGTCGTTGCGAATCGTAAGCGGATGTCGGAACGTCTCCTGAACGTCGGCTTTCTTCAATTCGTCCTCCGCCTGCTCTTCGAACGCGCGGTTGATCTGGTTTCCCTGCGGGTCCTCCAGAAACGACTGCGCCACGAGAGTGTACGGACCCTCCAGCCAGGGAACCGCCGGCGTAAATGCCCACGCCGTATCGTGCGCTTCGAGCGAGACCGTCCCGTCGACTATTTGCCGGCGATCGGTTTCGATGCTCAACGCGCGGCCAAGGATGGCATGGTCGAGCGGGTGTCGGAAGGTGATCCGGAGAGGATTGCGCGAGCCGGCGACGGGGAGGTCGAACTGCCAATCGGCGATCCTGATCGGCTCGTCGACGGCCGGTCCGACTTGAAATGTGCGCCGGTAGCTCTCTTTGAGGGGCCGGCCGTTCGCGTCGGTCCACGCCCCCGCAATATCAATCGCGTAGCGACCGCCCGCACGCAGCGGGCGGCCGCTCTGGCGGTTGGGAAGGATGTCGTCCTTCACGCGGCCCGGATCGAAAAACAACGTGTAGCGCCTGTGATCGGGACTCCAGAAATCCGCCTCCAGCGGGAGAAACGCGCCCTGCTCGACGCGCTCGGTCTTGCCGTCTGGGCCGGTCAACTCCACCAGTCTCACGAAATCGAGGCCGCCATCGCTCCCCATCGGCGCCGAGAACTCGACGTAGATGCGGAGCAGATTCTCGGCCACCACGTCGGCTGACGGATGCAGACCGACCACGTATGTCGGCTCCCCGATGGGCGCCGGTAACATGACTTCGGCCGAGATGGGCGGCGTCGAGCGTGGACGCGGGAGGCGCGATGGATCGAACCGGACGTGATACGTGCGGCCCGCGTCGAATGGAAAGAGCGGCGTGAACACGATCGCCGAATCGGCGACGGCGTATCGGCCGAGCACGTCGGGCACATCTCCCGACGAGTCGCCCACCGAGATTCTGAGCAGCGAGGACCACTCGTCCGATGCAGCCGAACGACTGCGGAGCGTCCGCAGGTCGTCGTCACTGATGCCGCGGACGGCGATATGGGCCGGCCTGGAAGGGCCGGATCCCGGAACGAGCGCAATGGTTGGAGGACCAGAATCCGTGGGGGCGGAGCACGCGCCGCTCAGGGCGGCACAGACGAACGGAAGACAGAACAGGGAGGCGCGTGTGCGCCTCCCTGTTCCACCAGTCCGGAATGGCATGGCGAGCCCGGAGACTACGGGAGCTCGACGGCCCTGAGGTTCAGCGCCGAATTGTTCCCGCTGAGCACGATGGAGTGCGTGGCATCGAGCAGGTCGAGCTGCACCACACCGGTCATCGCCGCAACCTTCTCGAACGGAACGCCGCCCGTCTCGCTGGTGACCGGCGTCGTGATCGGTGCGGCCGTGGCGAATCCTGCCGTTGGAATCTTCATGACGCCGCGGTTCGTGTTCGACATCAGCAGGAAGTCCTTGCCGTCCTTCTTGTAGAGGACCATGTCGATGGGCCGGCTTCCCGCCCCGAACTCACCGATCGTCGTGCCGCGATACTTATTGCCCGAATTCGGCTTCAGCGCGCTGACCGGGAATTTCACGAGCGGCGTGCACAGATAGCCGCCGATGATGTACGGCTCGTTGTTGAGCGTGTATGGAATGAACGCATACATCGGCGCCCGCGTCTCGAGCTGCTGGTGGTTGCCGTGATAGATCTCCACGCTCGTGCCGCTGTCGGCCTTCGTGAACGGGTACGGAATGGACCAGAGCTTTGACGCGAACTCCTCGTTCGAGAGACCGCTCGCCCACACGCGGCCGTTTGCGAACTTCACCTGCGTAATGGCGGTCGCCCGCTGATTGCGTCCCGTCGCATTGGGCGCCGGAAGGTTCGGGATGTCCACGCTCGTGAACGGCAGCGAGTCGATGGCGACGGCGTTGATCGCACCGGCGCCGTCGACACGGAGAAGCGCCGGCCTGGCGTCAGGTCCCTGGCCGCGCATCACCGACACGAACGAATTCCGCGTCCGCGCGTCGACGACGAGGTCGGTGACGGCGATCTGTCCTGCGTCGGTGCCGAGCATCGCGGCGACCTTCTGGGTGAAGTTCTCGACGTTGGCCGTACCGGGCGCCCCGCCAGTTGCCTGGGCGCCGAGATCCAGCGCGTAAATCTTTCCACCTGCCGAGTCCGCCGCGTACATGACCCCATTAGGACCAAACCCGAGCGGCCCGATCGATTGCAGTTGAGCGCCGGCTGCGACGACGGCCGTTGGCGCTCCTGATGGCGCGTATGCCCCGAGGACCACGAACGCGAAGACGCCGGCGAGACTCACATGTCTGACGGGAGTGCGCATGGAATGCTCCTTTCGGGTTCGCCAATGATATCGCGAGAGTTCGACGTCTTCGGGACAAAAAAACAGCTGCCCCGCCGACGGTGCTCACGACGCGGTCCAAGGTCTGCCATGGTACGATCCGCTGACGTGAGTGCCCGTGCCGTCGCGATAGCCTTCACCCTCGTCGCGCTGGAATCCCGGCCGGCCGCGCCGCAGACGCCCTCCGCCGACGCGCCGCTCAACTCCGAGACCGCCCGCGTCGCGCGGCGGCTTCAGGCCGCCCGGGCCACGGGACCGATTGCCCTCGACGGCGTAATGGACGAGCCGGCCTGGAGGGACGCGCCGATGGCGAATCAGTTCGTTCAGAACGATCCCCGAGAGGGTGAGCCGGCGACGTACGACACGGAAGTGCGCGTGCTCTACGACGGCGACGCGCTCTACTTCGGGGTCTTTGCCAAAGACGACGAGCCCTGGCGATTGATCGTCAACGACTTGAAGAAGGACTTCAACACCGATGGAAGCGACGGCTTCCGGATCATCCTCGACACGTTTCGCGACGAGCGGAACGGCTACCTCTTCGCGACGAATCCCGCGGGCGCCAAGTGGGACGCGCAGATGGCCAACGAGGGGCGCGAGAACAACGTCAACTGGGACGGCATCTGGGACGTCGCGACGCGCACCACTGAAACCGGCTGGGTGGCCGAGATCAGGATTCCGTTCCGGACGCTGAAGTTCGATGACACCGAGTCGCAGGTGTGGGGGGTGAACTTCGAACGCAAGCTGAGACGGCTCAACGAAGACAGCTACTGGGCGCCCATCCCGCGCATCTACGACATCCAGCGCGTGTCGCTGGCCGGCACGCTCGAAGGGATGGTCGGCGTACAAGCCGGAAAGAATCTTCGTGTCAAGCCCTACGTGCTCGGCAGCTCCAACATCGTCGGCACGAGCCCCGCCGACGGGACGTTCGACGGCGGGCTCGATGTCAAGTACGGGGTGACCAGCGGGCTGACCTGGGACTTTACAGTCAACACCGACTTTTCACAGGTGGAAGCGGACGAGCAGCAGATCAACCTCTCGCGCTTCAGCCTGTTCTTCCCCGAGAAGCGCGATTTCTTTCTCGAGAACTCGGGGATCTTCCTTTTCGGCGGCGGCGGAGGTGGCGGTGG
>DATLLJ010000157.1:0-7301 GCA_035537875.1 Vicinamibacterales bacterium
GGGCACGGCGCCGTTCTCGCGCTCGACCCGAAGACCGGCGAGAAGAAGTGGGAGTTCACGATGTCGGATGTCACCGACGCCGGTATCCTCACGACGGCCTCCGACCTGTTGTTCTCGGGTGGTCGCGAAGGATTCTTCTACGCGCTCGACGCCCGCACGGGTCAGCTACTGTGGAAGGCGCCAGTGGCTGGCATCGTTCAGGCCGCGCCCATGAGCTACGGGATCAACGGCCGTCAGTACGTCGCGATTGCGGCGGGGAACACACTGTATGCCTACACGCTCCGACAGTAAGTTCAATCGTCGCTCGTTCGTGAACGCTGCGGGCCTCGCGAGCATCGCTGCGCTCGGCTCGGCGATTCCGGGCGCGGGCGCTGAACTGTCCACGTCAGAGAAAGCGAACGTCGATCTCGTCACCGCCTTTTGCGCGGCGTGGTCGACGCGCGACATGGCGGAGATCACGCCATACCTCGCGAGCGACTCCGTGTACCGAATGTCAGAGACGACACCACCGGTTGTCGGTCCTGCGGGTGTGCGCGAGAGGCTCGAGTCCTGGCTGGAGACGTCCCAGCAGATCGAATTCAAGATTCTCGAGACGTTTGCCAGGGGCCCGATGGTCATCAATCACCGAATCGATCGGTTTATCTCGACCAGTCGGCCCCTGACCTGGGAAGGCGTGGGCGTGTTCTTCGTGAAGGACGGCAAGATCAAGGAGTGGTTCGACTACACCATTCGCGTCGAGCGTCCCCCCGACCGGAAGTAGCCAAGTCGTGATCGGCCCGTCACCGAGCGCCATGCACTCCTGCCGGTCAGGACGTCACCGGCGCTGCACGCCGGAAATCGGCTTCCGCTCGAACCCTGTCGACGCGCGTCGAGTAGTAGCTGCCTCGCGACAACATCCGTCACACGGATGAAAGCGCCTGAGGTGTTTCGTCGCAACCAGAACGCGGCGGAACTCGCCGCGGAAGGCTCGCTCCACCCGATTTCCTGCTGCGCGGTGAAGTGGCGCTTGCGCAGGCGCCGCCGACTCGGCAGGCCTGCATGGCTGGCAACGGGCATCGGGGGTGACGACGGCACGTCCCTCGAGGTGGCGCGATCATCGGAGTGGATAAAAACGCGCCGGAGGCTCCCCATCTGGCGACGCCGTCTCCACAAGCTAGGAAGGTAAACGCGTGCCTCCGATCAGCGGCCGGAGACGCGTTTTTTCCGCGCCAGCTCGGGGCGTGCCAGAGTTCACCCCCGGTGCCCGTTGGCGTCACGCGCGCGGTTACTGGATCTTGTCCAACCCTTCGTTCAGCTCGATCGACGTGCCCCACGGGTCGGTGACGAACGCCAGCGCGAGGCCGACGGCCGGCACGTTGCGATATGGCGTGTCGAGCTTGATGCCCATCTCCTCGAGCCGCTTGCAGAAGGCCTCGAGGTTCTTCACTTCGAACCCGACGTGATCGACCGCGCGGCCCTTCGTCCCCACGACAGGCGTCGGTGAGGCAGAGAAGTTCAGCGCGACTCCAGGTAGATCGGCAACCAGGAAGTTGCCGGCGTCACGCGGCTTGGCGCCGAACACCTTGGCGTACCACGCGCGCATCTCCGCGTTCTGCTGTCCGAAGAAATGAATGTGATGCAGCGTGATCGGGACAGTCTGCTGCTTGTTCTCCAGCAGTTCCACCTTCACATCGTCTGGACGCGAAAGACGACAATCGATCTCCCGAACAACTGGCCGCTCCCCCCTGCAGGCGTTCGCCGTCTGGCTCACCATCATCCTGTGGAAGCGCGACTCCGACGGCGGCGCAGTCGTGGCCGCGCCGGGATAGCCGCCGCGATGAGCGTCATCTCCATCGCCCTCGTGGACGACCATCGCGTCGTCTCACGGAGCCCCCAAGGCGTACCAGGAATCGTTTCCGGACCTGAGGGTCGTCGGCATCGCGGCGACCGGCGAAGAACGTCGGACATCTTCTGTCCAAACTCGGCGTCGAGCACCGCGCGCAGGCCATCGTCCAGGCGCTCAAGAGAGGACTCGTCTCGCTCGACGACCTGGAGTGAGGTTAAGCGCTGCTGCTATGATCGAGCTCCCCAATGCCGCTGCCCGAGCCGCCGAGAGCGCCTGTGAACGACCTCCAGACTTCCTACTCTCAGCTGTTCGACGTCAGTCCGTTCCCGGCGGTCGTCAGTCGCTTGAAGGACCACACGGTGCTCGCCATCAACGCGCGCACGTCGGAGATCATCGGCATTTCGCAGCGCGACGCCATTGGACGGGTCGTCAGCGACTACTACGTGGACCCCTCGGAGCGGCTCGAACTGGCGGACCGGCTCCGGCGCGACGGTCGAGCGGACAACCTGCGGTTGCGCATCAAGCGTGCGAGCGGCGAACCATTTTGGGTACTCGCCTCGTCCCGCCTGGTCACCTGGCAAACCGAACCGGCCGTCCTGACCGTCTTCCACGACATCAGCGAACAGCTCGCGGCCGAAGCCTCGCTCAAGGCCAGCGAGCGCCGGCTCGTCACGCAGAGCGACGCGCTGACCGGCCTTACCGCGCGATATACCAATCCTGACGAGCGATTCGACGAACGGCTGCGGAGCATCCTCGACATCTCCGCCTCGGCCCTGCACGTCGCACGACTCAGTATGTGGCGATTCGATGACCTGCGCTCGGTCATCCGGTGCGTGGGCATGTGTCGCGGCTCCGGCGAGTACGAATGTGGAGCCATGCTAGGCCGTCAAGACGCTCCTGCCTACTTCGAGGCGCTCGAGCGCGAGCGCGTCATCGCCGCCCACGACGCCCGGACCGATCCGCGCACTCGCGAGTTCGGTGACGCGTACCTCGTCCCGCACAACATCCACGCCATGCTCGACGTGCCGCTGCGGCACGACAACACCACAGTCGGCGTGCTCTGCGCCGAGCATGTGGGCGGTGCGCGCATGTGGACCGTCGATGAGCAGAACTTCGCGGTCTCGGTGGGCAACCTCATCGTGGTCGCCATCGCGGAGGAGGAACGGCGAAGCGCGCTCGCCCGTCTCGCGGAAAGCGAAGCGCGGGCGCGGCTGATCGTGGACACGGCGCACGATGCGTTCATCGGCATCGATTCCTCCGGCGGGATCGTCGCCTGGAACGTGCAGGCCGAAGCCACGTTCGGATGGACACGCGAGGAGGCCCTTGGCAGGAATCTGGCCAACACGATCGTGCCCGCGGCCTTTCGCGAGGCGCACAACAGCGGCATGCGGCGGTTTCACGACACGGGTGCGGCGCCGGTCGTCAATCAGCGGCTCGAACTGACCGCCTTGCACCGGTCGGGGCGGGAGTTTCCGATCGAGCTGACCATCACTTCGCCGATGAGCGTCGAACACGGCTTCTTCTTCGGCGCCTTCCTGAGGGACATTTCCGATCGACGCGAACAGGACGCCGAGCTCCGTCGCGCGAAGGAGTCTGCCGAGGCCGCCACCCGGGCCAAGAGTGAGTTCCTGGCCAACATGAGTCACGAACTGAGAACGCCGCTCAACGGCGTGCTCGGATACGCACAGCTCCTCCAGCGGGACAGCAGCCTGAACGCCACCCAGCGCGACGCGCTCGAGGCAATCGCCAAATGCGGATCGCAGCTGCTGGATCTGATCAACGACGTCCTCGACCTCTCCAAGATCGAGGCCGGACGGCTCGACATCGAGGAAGCCCCGACCGATCTCACGAGGCTCATCACCGACCTCACGTACGTCGTGGCAGAAGCGGCGGATCGGAAGGGGTTGCAGTTGACCATGTCGATCGACGCCGACGTGCCGCGCTCGGTCGTCCTGGACGGCCGGCACCTGCGCCAGGTCCTCCTCAATCTGCTCGGGAACGCCATCAAATTCACGACGACGGGTGACGTGCGGCTGGCCATCGGTCGTGCAGACGAGCGGCTGACCTTTTCTGTCAGCGACACCGGTCCCGGCATCGAACCGGAGGCGCTGACGGAAATCTTCGCCGCCTTCGCGCAGACGAAGACCGGCGCGGCCGCCGGCGGCACGGGTCTGGGCCTCACCATCTGCGATCATCTGATCACCAAGATGGGGGGCGACCTGAAGGTCGATAGCGTCCTTGGCGAGGGAAGCCGGTTCTGGTTCACCCTCCCGCTCGTCCAGGGACGCCAGGCGGCGCGCTCGACACGTCAGGATGCCGAGACCGCTGTGCCGCCACTCGATGCCAGACTCGCGCCCGGCCAGGCGCTCACCGCCATGGTCGTCGATGACAGCACCGCCAACCGCCACATCCTGGCGAGCCTGCTCGAGAGCGCCGGCGTCGCAGTGATCACGGCGGCGGGCGGCCTCGAGGCTATTGAGCTGGCTCGGGCGCATCGCCCCCAGGTCGTCTTCATGGATCTCAAGATGAACGACCTCGACGGGCTTGAGGCGACGCGCCGGCTCGCGCGAGATCCCGCGACCGCGACGATCCCCGTCATCGCCGTCACGGCGAGTGCGCTGGGCGATGTGCGGAAGACGGCTCGCGACGCCGGATGCGTCGATTACCTGTCCAAGCCGGTTCGCGCCCAGTTGCTCTTTGGGATGCTGCAAACCCACCTCGGCATGCGGTTTGTCAGCGGAAGAGATCAACCAGCCCCGCGTGGCGCCAGCGTGACCGGCGTCGATCGTCATGTCGAGATCGGCACCCGGCTTCGTAACGCCGTGACCCTCGGCGACGTGAGCGACATCCAGGCGCTCGCCCAGCACCTCATGCAGGGCGATGCTGCAGAAGCTGCGCTCGGCGAGCGCATCACCAGGCTGGCGATCAACTTCGATTTTGCCGGCCTCGGCGAGCTGGCCGATTCGCTGGACGCAGAAACAGGTTAGAGACAGTGACGCCAGAGAAAGTGCACGGACCACAGATCCTGCTCGTGGACGACAACGCCACGAATCTCCAAGTCCTCTATCAGACGCTCGACGGTCACGGCTACCGCCTGCTTGCCGCCAGGAGCGGAAAAGACGCGATCGCCATCGCGGCGCGCGCCGTCCCCGACCTGATTCTGCTGGACGTCATGATGCCGGACATGGACGGCTTCGAGACGTGCGCCCGCCTGAAGGCTGATGCGCGCACCCGTGACTCCGCGATCATCTTTCTCTCGGCGCTGACGGAGTCGAGCGAGAAGGTGCGGGGACTCGAGCTCGGCGCGGTCGATTTCGTCAACAAGCCGTTCCAGGCGGAGGAAGTGCTCGCCAGGGTCCGGACCCACCTGACGATTCGCGATCTCCAGAAGCAGCTTCGCAGGCGCAACGAGGAGCTGGAGCACGAACTGACCGTGGCCCAGGAGCTGCTCCGCGAAGCGAGAGACCGCACCGACGGCGTCCTGCTGGGCGACAGCGCCGTGGCGGCGCGCCTTCGGCATGACATCCAGGAAGCGGCGACGTCCGATGACACACTGCTCGTCAGCGGGCCTCCTGGCAGCGACCATGAGGCCGTCGCTCGCGCGGTGCACCATCAGTCGGCGCGCGCGCCCCGGGCCATCATCTTTGTCAACTGTCTCTCGCTCGCTCCCGGCTCCACACCTTCGTCTGGCAAGACGGGCGGGAGCGTGGACATCCTCGACAAGTTGACCCTGGCAAATGGCGGAACGCTCTACATAGAAGGCATCCAGCATCTGCCTCGGGAATCGCAGCGGATACTCGCCGAGCGACTTCGCACCCTGGACGAGGCGCGCCGTGCCGGCGGCACAGCCGATCCTGACGTACGCGTGATCGTCTCCACGACACGGGATGTGGACGAGGAACTCGCAGCTGGTCGTCTGATTCCCGAGCTGTACCGCGCGCTTCCGAAGACGCTCGATGTCGCCCCGTTGCGTGCGAGGGTCGAGGATTTGCCCACGCTCGCTCCGTACATCCTCCGGCGTCAGGCCGAACAGGCTGGGCGGACTGTGCCGATCATCTCGCATGAATCCCTGCGGCGGTTGAAGGGCTACAGATGGCCCGGTAATCTTCGGGAGCTGCGAAACGTGCTGGGATTCGCGCTGGCCGCCAGTCAGGGTCCCGTTCTGGAGATCGGCGACCAGCTGCTGGACAACGGCGTGCGGATAGGAAGCTACAGCTTGATCGAGCAGCTCGGAGCGGGAGGCATGGGCGAGGTCTGGCTGGCCCGCCATCAACTGCTGGCGCGGCCGGCGGCCGTCAAGATCGTGCGGGAAGCGGCGGTCGGCATGGGAGAGGACGGGACCTCGCTGCGGCAGCGCTTCGCGCGTGAGGCTCAGGCGACCTCGGAGCTCCAGTCGCCGCACACCGTGCAGCTGTTCGATTTCGGCATGACCGAAACCGGAAGCTTCTACTACGTGATGGAGCGTCTCCGCGGCATGGATCTGCAGCGGATGGTCGAACGCCACGGTCCTCTGCCGCCGGACAGGGCGATCTTCCTGCTGAAACAGGCGTGCCTCTCGTTGTCGGAAGCGCATGCTCTGGGACTGGTGCATCGCGACATCAAACCGGCGAATCTCTTCGTCTGCCGGCTTGGGTCCGAGTACGACTTTCTGAAAGTGCTCGATTTCGGCGTGGTGTCACGTCGAGGGCAGGAAACGGCGGCGCCGATCACGGTCGCCGGAATGATCCTGGGCACCCCGGCGTTTCTCGCACCGGAGCTGGTGTCGGGCCAGGGGTCATTCGACGGACGAACCGACATCTACGCGCTGGGCTGCATCGCCTTCTGGTTGCTCACCGGCCGGCCGCCGTTCGAGGCAGATGACACCATGTCGCTCCTGGTGCATCACTCGAAGACGACACCGGCTCCGCCGTCGACGATGTCCGAGGAGGCGATCCCCGCCGCACTGGACACGCTCGTGCTCGAGTGCCTGTCGAAGGAACCCGCCCTCCGGCCTGCCAGCGCCGACATCCTGTGGGAGCGTCTGGACGCGATCTCGGTCACCACAGCGTGGGACCAGCGGTGCGCACGCGAATGGTGGGAGCTGCACGAGCCCGAACTCGTCGGCCAGGCCTGAGCGCTGCTGCTATGACCGAGCCATGGCGCAGTGGCTCGTGAAGGAAGAACCGGAGCACTACGGGTACGACCGGCTCGAGAAGGACGGCAAGACCATCTGGGCCGGCGTGAAGAACCCGCTCGCACAGAAGCATCTGCTTCGTTGCCGTCGCGGAGCACAGGCTACTGAATCTTGTCGAGTCCCTCGTTCAACTCGATCGACGTCCCCCACGGGTCGGTGACAAACGCGAGCGCGAGGCCGACGGCCGGCACGTTGCGATATGGCGTGTCGAGCTTGATGCCCATCTCCTCGAGCCGCTTGCAGAAGGCCTCGAGGTTCTTCACTTCGAACCCGATGTGATCGACCGCGCGGCCCTTCGTCCCC
>DATLLJ010000158.1:0-3867 GCA_035537875.1 Vicinamibacterales bacterium
ACCCTTCAGGTTTGCAGCTGCGGGTGCATTGGAGTCCGTGGTGCGGGTGAGTGGATTCGCGAATCCCGCGATCGAGAGCCCCGTGATGACGTTCCAGTTCGACTCGGTCGACGAGTACCTAGAGGTCGTGACTGATGTGACGGGCTGGCGTCGACGCGTGGATGTGCTTTGCGCTGAGGATATGTCGAATCTCAAGCGGGACTTAACGGAGGCGGTCCGGCCATACATCCAGAATGGCCAGGTGTGTCTGCAAGCCACGGTACGCTGCGCCTTCGGGCGAAAATAGCCCGTGTCCTGGTCGCCGGCTCCAGAATGCCCTTCCAGGCGTTCGGCCTGACGAACTGGGTCGATCGAGAGAGAGCGAGCAGCGTACGAACGAGCGCGGCGCGGCACGAAGCGAAGTAGCCGCGTGAGGGAGATTCCACAACTGGTTCGTGCTGAACGCGAAGAGCAGGAGCCTGAGTGTCGCGGACTGCGTGTGCCTGTCGGGACAGTCCGCGTCCTGAGGCTCGCGACGTTCAAGACGAGCGGCGTCGCAAGGCTCGCACACAAGTCGCCAGCACCGATAACGTTGTTGACACAAGGCTACCCGACCGGTCTACCGTTCTGAACGGGTGACATGACGGACCTCGCGACATTGCGGCGTGGGCGGGAGTCGTTCGAGCAACGGGCGTGGGCGGAATCGTATCGGCTGCTGCAAGCCGCCGATTGTGGCGCACCGCTCGACGCCGAAGACCTTGAGCGACTCGCAATCGCGGCCTATCTGGTGGGCCGGGATGATGAGTGCGAGACCGTCACCGCACGCGCGCATCAGGCCTTCCTCGATGGCGGAGACCGTGAAGGGGCCGCTCGAGCGGCGTTCTGGCTCGGTTTTTCTCTCATGGAACGGGGCGCTATCGCTCCCGCATCCGGCTGGTTCGTAAGAGCCGGCCGCCTGTTGGATGAGGGACAGCTCGACTGCGTCGTCCGAGGGTATCTGCTGATCCCGGTCGCCATCAAATGCATCGTGCAGGGTGATCCCTCTGCGGCGCACGCCACATTCAGCCAGGCAGCGGAGATCGCTCGCCGCTTTGCCGATCGCGATCTGGCGTCGGTGGCCTGCCACGGACGTGGTCGCGCGCTCATCCGCCTCGGGCGCATTGCCGAAGGTGTCGCCTTCCTCGATGAAGCGATGGCGTCGGTGATCGCAGGTGAGGTGACCCCACTCGTGGCCGGCGATGTCTACTGCAGCGTGCTGGAAGGCTGTCGCGAGACGTTCGATCTGCGGCGCGCGTATGAATGGACGGCCTCGCTTGCGCAGTGGTGCGCGACGCAGCCCGATCTCGTGCGCTATCGCGGCCAATGTCTGCTCTACCGCGCCGAAGTCCTGCAGCTACGGGGCCAGTGGAACGAGGCTGCGCGCGACGCACAGGGCGCGTGCGAGCTCCTGATCTCGCGGGCGGCGGCGGGAGCGGCTTTCTATCGGTGCGGAGAGATCCATCGACTTCGAGGCGAGTTCACCAAGGCGGAAGAGGGCTACAGGCGTGCGCACGAGCGCGGACGGAAGCCGCAGCCAGGACTGTCGCTGCTCCGTCTGGCGCAGGGTCAGATCGACGCGGCGGCCGCGTCGATCAGGAGCGCTCTCCTCGATACACAGGAACAGATTGGTCGCGCCAGAGTGCTGCCTGCAGCCGTCGAGATTCTGCTGGCCGCTGGTGATCTCGCTGCCGCGCGCGCGGCTTCCGCAGAGTTGTCGGAGATCGCCCTCGCCTTCGGCGCGCCGCTGCTGGCCGCAGCGTCCGCGCATGCTACCGGCGCGATGCGCCTTGCGGAGGGCGACATCGAAGGAGCGTCAACGTCGCTGCGACAGGCGTGCGAGACCTGGCGTGAGCTGGAGATGCCGTACGAGGAGGCGCAGACCTGCCTGCTGCTGGCGGCGGTCTGTGAGAAGCGGGGCGACCAGGACGGGCGTCGTCTCGAGATCGAAGCCGCGCGTCGGCTGTTCAAGCAGCTCAACGCCGAGCCGTGGCTCGCTCGGATCGCCGAGCCATCAGATCGCGCACGTCAGCCTGCCGGCTCACTCAGCGAACGAGAGGCGCAGGTCCTCCGTCTGCTTGCCGCCGGCAAGACCAATCACGCCATCGCCGACGAGCTCTTCATCAGCGAAAAGACCGTTGCCCGGCACGTGAGCAACATCTTCGACAAGCTCGGCGTGTCGAACCGTGCGGGCGCGACCGCCTGGGCGTTCCAGCACAACCTCATCTAAGCCGTACGCAGAAATACCCAATTTCAAAGCCTTCGCGATTTGGGTATTTCGTCTGATGTCAGCGCCTCCGGCCTCCGGTAACGTCAGTGTCGACGGGAGGCTCAGATGTACGATGCCATCATCGTCGGCGCGCGGTGTGCGGGCTCGCCGACCGCCATGCTCCTGGCGCGACAGGGGTTCAAGGTGCTGCTCGTCGACCGAGCCACCTTCCCAAGCGATACGATCTCGACACACATCCTCTGGCCCCACGGCGCCGAGATCCTGGCGCGCTGGGGTCTCCTCGGCTCGCTGGCAGCGACAGGTGCACCACCGATCTGCCGGCACATGACGTTCGATGTCGGCCCGTTCGCCCTTCGCGGCGCCATCCCCGATGCGAACGATGGCATGGGCGGTTTCTGTCCTCGTCGCACCGTGCTCGACAGCCTCCTGGCGAATGCAGCGGCCGAGGCAGGCGTCGAGGTTCGGGAGGGCTTCATTGTCGACGAGCTGCTGATCACCGACGACACTGTTGTGGGCGTTCGAGGCCATGGACGGGATGCAAATCGTGTCGAGGAGCACGCCCGGATGGTGATCGGCGCCGACGGCGTGAACTCCTTTGTCGCACGAGAGGTGCAAGCTGCGGAGTACGACGTTCGACCGGTCGCGGCCTGCGGCTACTACTCGTATTTCAGCGGCGTCAGGCAAGACGATATCGAGCTGTACGTTCGGGACCACCACGCTTTCGGTGGCGCGCCAACCAACAATGGTCTCCACCTCGTGATGGTGAACTGGCCGGCCAGGGACTTTCCGGCCGTGCGCTCCGACATTGAGGGTTACGTCTGGCGGGCGCTCGAGTCCGCGCCCGACTTCGCTGCTCGCGTGCGTGAGGGCCGTCGCGAGGAACGGTGGTACGGCACCGCAGGCGTGCCCGGCTACTTCCGCAATCCGTATGGCAAAGGATGGGCGCTCGTCGGCGACGCGAGCTACAACCGAGATCCGATTACCGCGCAGGGCATCAGCGACGCCTTCATCGACGCCGAGATGCTCGCGACGGCCCTCAGCACGGTGTGGTCGGGCGTCGGTACGCTCGAAGACGGATTGGCGGTCCACGAGGCGACGCGCAACGAACGGGTGCGGCCCATGTATGAGTTCACCAGTCAGCTGGCTACACTTGAACCCCCTCCGCCCGAGATGCGGGCTCTCTTCGGCGCACTCAACGGCAACCAAGACGCCACCAACGCCTTTCTGTCTGCAATCACCGGCGCCATTCCGTTGCCCGATTTCATGTCGCACGAGAATGTCGGCCGCATCATGGCTGCCGCGAGGGACGTGGAGTTCCACAGGTGAACGACGATCTGAGAGAGGAGTGATGTCATGTACGTGATCCGCGAGGTCCTCAACTGCAAACCTGGGAAGGTCCGCCAGATGGTCGAGAAGTTCACACAGATCTCGATGGTGCTGAAAGACATGGGGCACGAACCGATGCGCATCCTCACGGATGTGACGGGCGAGCCCTATTGGACCGTCATCGCCGAGGCGAAAGTCGAGAAGATCGATGACTTCTTCGCCATGGAGCTTAAGCTTACGACCAATGAGACGCTTCGGAAGACCATGGCTGACTATCACGACCTCGTCGACCGCGG
>DATLLJ010000159.1:0-37008 GCA_035537875.1 Vicinamibacterales bacterium
CTGGGTCCGGGGGTACGAGGCCGAGAGCGGCAAGAAGCTGTGGGAATTCGACACCAACCCGAAGGATTCCGTCTGGCCGCGGACACGAAACGAGGTCATCGCAACGCCGGTGATTTACGAGGACCGCGTGTACATCGCCAATGGTCAGGACCCCGAGCACGGCGAAGGGGTCGGTCATTTCTATGCGATCGACGCAACCAAGCGCGGCGACATCACGACGACGGGACGAGTCTGGCACTTCGACAAGATACGGCGCGCGATCTCGACCGCGGCAATCGCTGACGGCCTCCTCTATGTCGCGGATTTCAGCGGATTCCTTCACTGCCTGGACGCGAAGAGCGGCCAGCTGTACTGGACCTACGACACCTTCGCTGCCGTGTGGGGTTCCCCGCTCCTGGCCGACGGCAAGGTCTACCTCGGCGACGAGGACGGCGACGTCGTGGTGATGGCGCACGGCAAGGAAATGAAGGTGCTGGCCGAGATGAACATGGGCAGCGCGGTCTACGCCACGGCAGTCCCGGCGCACGGCACGCTGTTCATGAACAACCGGAGCCAGCTCTTCGCCCTCGCAGTCAAATGAGACGGGCGCTGCCGCTCGCCGCGCTGCTCGTGTCGGCGCTGGCCGCGCAGCAGCCGACGGCGGGCATTTCGCCAGCCAACGAGTGGCGCCAGTTCCGCGGCAGCCCGCGGATGACCGGCGTTTCCGCGAGCACTCCCCCGGCTACGCTCAAAGTGCTGTGGACGTACGACGCCGGGGACGTGATCGATTCATCGGCTGCGATTGCGGACGGCGTCGTCTACGTCGGCGGCGGTGACGGCGATCTCCTGGCGCTCGACCTGGCCTCGGGCGAGCTGCGCTGGAAATACACCACGGAAAACCTGATTGGCGAGTCGTCGCCGGCTGTGAGCGCCGACACGGTCTACATCGGCGATCTCGGCGGCGTTGTCCACGCCGTCGGCGCGAAGGACGGCAAAGCGCGCTGGACGTTCAAGACCGGGTCCGAGATCAAGTCGTCGCCGGTCATCGTTCCGGGCAGCTCTGGCAGCCCTGGCGGCAGTGACGCGGTGCTCATCGGCTCGTACGACGGGCACCTCTACTCGCTCGATGCCCGCACGGGAAAGGTGCGGTGGAAGGTGCTGACGAAGGGCCAGGTTCACGCCACGCCCGCCGTCCTCGACGGGCTGGCGTTCGTCGCCGGATGCGACGCCATTTTCAGGGCGATCCGCGTCAGCGATGGCCGCGAGGCGTACCAGATCGAGTCGGGCGCGTACACCGCCTCATCACCGGTGCTGGACGGTGAGCGCGCCTACTTCGGCACCTTCAACAACGAGGTGCTGGCGCTCGATCTGAAACGGCGCAGTGTTGTCTGGCGGTATTCCCTGACCGACGCGCAGTTTCCGTTCTACTCGTCGGCGGCGCTGACGGGCGGCCGGGTCATCATCGGGGGCCGCGACAAGAACGTGCACGCGATCGACGCCAAGACCGGCGAGGCGGCGTGGACGTTCGCGACGAAGGCGCGCGTCGATTCGTCCCCGGTCGTGGCCGACGGCCGCGTCTACGTCGGCTCGAGCGACGGCCGGCTGTACGTCCTCGATGCCGCGTCGGGCCAGAAGCTCTCCGAGTTCGATGCCGGCGCCGGGATTACGACATCGCCGGCCGTGGCCTCGGGCCGGGTCGTGATCGGTGCGCAGGACGGCCGGCTGTACGTGCTGGGCTGATCGCAGACCGCAATCGCAAACAGGCACGATAGCACGTCGGGTTGGCATTCGGTCACGCGACTCCGAGTTCCGGGGCCGGTCCGCGCTGCGATGCCCGCCTCGGCCGCTGGACGCGAGGTCCGAGACCTCGCTCGGTTCCCTGAGGCTTCTCGCGCGGTCAGGTTCGTGCGTCGGCCGCCTGCACACGGAGTCGCGTGACCGAACGCCAACCCGACGTCGTTCCGCCGGCGCGAGTCAGAGCACCCTCCTGAGCACCGGGGTGGTCGCCAGCGTCGTGGCGATCGCCATCAGCACCATCATGGTGAACAGCGTGGGCGAGATCACGCCGAGATCCAGTCCGACGTTCAGCACGATCAACTGCATCAGGCCGCGCGTGTTCATGAGGACGCCCAACCCGGCAGCCTCGCGCCAGCTCAGGCCGGTGGCGCGGCCCGCCATCAGCGTGCCTCCCACCTTGCCGGCGGTGGCGACGACAACGATCAGTGCGCACGTAAGCCACGCGGACCATCCCGCGAGCAGGCCAATCTCGGTGCGCATGCCGGCAAACGCGAAAAATGCCGGCAGCAGCAGGATCGTAACGGGACGCTCGAGAACCCCGGTCAACCTGCGCGCCAGCGGGCTGTCGTGCGGAATCACGGCGCCGAACAGAAAGGCACCGAAGATCGCGTGCACGCCGATGACTTCCGTGATGGTGGAGGCCACCAGGAGCGACGCAATGATCACAGCGAAGTCGCCAAACGTCGGCTCGGCATTGCCTTGCGAAGCCAGTCGTGCCACCAACGGGCGGACAATCGTAAACATGACACCGATAAAGGCGAGCGTGAGCGCGGTCACCACCAGCGCGCGCCCGGCGGCGGCCTGGGCCACGCCGACAACCAGCGCCAGCAGGCACCAGGCGGTCACATCGTCCACCGCCGCGCACGTCAGGGCCAGCACGCCGAGCGGCGATCGGCTCATGCCGAGATCCGACAGGATCCGCGCGAGGACAGGAAACGCCGTGATCGACATCGCGATGCCGAGGAACAGCGCGAAACTCGAGAACGCCACGTCGTTCGTCGAGACTCGCGGATACAGATAGAGCGCCAGCGTCGCCCCCAGCACGAACGGCAACACGATGCTCGCGTGGGAAATCGCGACGGTTGCGTGCAGCTGTCCCCGCAGCAGATCTGAATCGAGGTCGAGGCCCACGAGGAACATGTACAGGACAACGCCAAGCTGCGCGAAAATGCCGAGTGGTGACACGATCGAGGGCGGCAGGAGAAAGTTGTAGACGTCGGGCGCGAGAATCCCGAGCAGCGAAGGCCCGAGCAGGACCCCGCCGACGACCTCACCAATCACCGGCGGCTGGCCGACGCTGCGGAACAGCCGCCCAAGCAGTCGGCCGACAACGACGACCGCCGTGAGCGCGATCAGTAAGTGAAGAGCAACACCCTCGGTTCCCGCGCCGGGCCCGGTGATTGTCGGTCCCGCGACAATTGGCGCCGGCGCCGAGAGACCCTCGCCATAGCGGAGCACCAGCAGGACAAGCCCGACGGCCCCAGCCACCATGGCGGCGTAGGCTGCGGCCCACGCGCGACGTCCGGCGGACGAGGAGCGGGTTATGGCCTGCGGCCCTCCGGAAGCACCAGCTCGTTGCCTTTGTCCGGCACGAGGCTCGCCGGGGTGCCTGCATCCCAGCGCGGAGGCGGAAGCTTGCCCTCCTCATAAAGCGACTCGAGAGGCGTCCACACCTTGTCGACGCGGTCGGTGAACAGATCGCCAATAAGGAGATCGGTGAGCGTCCCCTGCAGCTGTGGATACTGCTTCACCATGTTGCCGAAGCTGAAGCCGTCGTAGTACTCGCAGACGAGCCGCCGCATGCGATCGACGCCCTCGTTGAAAACCGGTCCCCACTTCCCAAGCTGCGCGGCTGAAGTATCGCCGGACGCCAGCCCTTCCACAATCGCGTCGGCCGCCTGCTCACCCGATCGAAGCGCGAGCAGGACGCCCGAGGAGTAGAGCGGGTCGAGGAACCCGAACGCATCCCCCACCAGCACCCAGCCGTCGCCCGCCACCTGCTTCGAACGGTACGAGTAGTCCTTCGTGGCAAAGTGACCTGTGACTCTCGTCGCCTGAGCGATTCGTTCCTTGACGCCGGGACAGTGGTTGACCTCCTCGTCGTAGGTCTGCGCATAGCTGCCGCGCCGCTTGAACAGGTAGTCGAAGGGCCCGACCACTCCTACGCTGACGATGTTGCCGTGCAGCGGAATGTACCAGAACCAGCCGTTCTTGTTTCCTGTCTGGATGACGAGCGTCGCGCCCTCGTCGCGGCCGCTGTCGCGATACGCCCCCTCCCAGTAGGTCCAGATGGCGCCCTTGTTCAATGTCGGGTCCCAGACCCGGAGATTGAGGCGATTCATGATCAGGCCGTTCTGGCCGCTGGCGTCGACGACCACGCGGGCACGAACGTCGCGGAACGCGGCATCGCCTTCCTTGATCCGGACGCCTACCGCGCGGTCACCCTCGAACAGCACATCGTGAACGCGCACGCCTTCGTGCACGCTCACCCCGTGCTCGCCGGCGTTGTTCAGCATGAGCTGATCGAACTCGCTTCGCACGACCTGCCACGTCTGCGAGCACTCGTGGGGCTTGTTGTCCCAGAAGTAGAACGGCGCGGAATTCTTGCCGCTCGAGTTGACGAACTGGACGCTGTACTTCTTGACGAAGCGGCTCTGCTGCATCTTGGGCAGCATGTTCAACCGCTTCAGCACCCAGTAGGTCTCGGGGATCAAAGACTCGCCGATGTGGAAACGGGGAAAGCGCTCGCGCTCGAACAGCTCGACGCGGCAACCCTGCTGCGCCAGCAGGGTGGAGACCGTCGAGCCGGCGGGCCCCCCGCCAATCACGACGACGTCCGGTGCGGATCGATCTTCAGTGGACATGGATGGCTAAGCCTCTACGACGAATCGCCGCGCCTTCATCTCGAAGCGCGGCAAGGTACCGCCCGCCGCGACGTGCACGTGCACCGAGAGCCCGAGCGCTTCGCGGAGCCGCTGCGACACGCGCGCGCTGAGCACTGCACTGTCCGCGGCCTGCGGGGCAACCTCGATCTCCACGAGCAGCGACCGCATGGCCCCGGTTTGCGAGACGGTCGTCCGGAACTCGACCACCTCGGGAAAACGACGCACGACCGACTCGATGCTGGCGGGGTAGACGTTGACGCCCCGGATGTTCACCATGTCGTCGGCCCGCGAGAGGACGCCGCCTTCGAGCCGCGCCCACGTGCGGCCGCACCGGCACACGTCCGAGCGGCGCGCGACGATGTCGCCGGTGCGGTAGCGGATGACCGGGCTGGCCGTCCGGCCAAGATTCGTGACGACCAGCTCGCCCGGCTGTCCGTCGGGGACCGGTTTGGCGCCGACCGGATCCACCACTTCGCAGATGTACTCGCCCTCATTGAGGTGCAGCGCGCCCGGCGACTCCCAGCATTCGAAGCTGACCGGCCCGACCTCCGTCAACCCATGATGATCGATCACGCGGGCGCCCCAGCTCTGCTCGATACGTTCGCGGGTTGCCGGAATGCTCCCCCCCGGTTCGCCGGCAACGATCAACACTCGCACGCTCCCCTCCGACAGCGCGCGATCCATCTGTTCCTGCGCGGCGACCTCTGCGAGCCGGAGCGCATACGTCGGCGTGCAGCAGACGACGGTGGGGGCCACGGTTTCAATCATGCGCAACCGGAGCTGGCTGGACATTCCCCCGCCCGGCACGCAATGTAGCCCGAACTGGCAGCCTGCATCGAATCCGACCCAGAAGCCGAGAAACGGTCCGAACGAAAAGGGAAAGAACACGCGATCCCCCGGTCCGACCCGGGCGGCGCGATACACCGCCTTCCAGCACTCGATCATCCACTGCCAGCTCTCGGGGGTGTCGAGCCAGCGGAGCGGCCGGCCGGTGGTGGACGACGTCTGACAATACCGCGTATAGCGTTCGATCGGCTCGGTCAGCGCAGTGCCCCAGGGCGGATGGGCGCTCTGATCGGCAATCAGCTCGCTCTTTGTCGTCAGCGGGAGAACTGACAGATCTATCGGGGAGCGAAGGTCCTGGGGATTGACGCCCGAGGCGTCGAGCTTGCGCGTGTAGAACGCGTTCCGGCCGTGAATATCCGCCAGCATCTTCGCCAGGCGTGCGCTCTGCATTGCAGACAGCGCGTTCCGATCGAGCCGGTCGAGGGAAGGCATTCAGGCGTCGACACCGGTCGCCACCTCGAACCGCATGGCGATTTCCGGGGGAATGGGCACCGCGCCGAGCGACTGGTCCGGCCGTTTCCTCACGCACACAGTCGTCATCGTCCCGGTCGCGATCGGCTCGTCACCCCGCGTCATCAGACAGGAATAACGGATCATTTTCTCGCGCATTTCCGCGATGCGGATGCAGATTTCGAACTCTTCGTCGAACCGCAACGGATGATGGTACTCGCACGCCGCGGCGACGCGCGGAAAGCCGACGGCCGCCCCGGGCGGCGCGAGGCTGAGCCCTGCCGCCCGCCACAGCGCCTGCTCCGCCTCCCCCATGTAGTGAAAGAACCAGCTGAAGTGCACGATGCCGGCCAAGTCCACTTCGTGAAACTGGACGCGGCGCCGGTACCGGTACTCTGACCAACGGGATGAATTGGACAAGGCCTTCGATCAGGTATAGCGGATATCGACGTGCTCGGGCCGGAAGAACCGCCTGAGCAGCACGTCCACGCGCATCAATCCCTCTCTCGTGAGGGCGACGACGTCGTCGGTTGCGGTCTTCAGATATCCCTCGTCGGCCAGGGAGGCAAGCGGCACGCGAAAACGGTCGAGGATGTCGACCCCGTATTTATCGCGGAAGTAGGAAGGCTTGACCGAGCCCAGCTTCAGCTGCAGGACCAGCTCGCGGATCAGGCGTTCCTCATCGGTCGGGCGGTAAGCCCGGCTGAGCGGGATTTCGCCCGCACGAATCGCGGCGCTGTACGACTCCCACGTATCGAGGTTCTGCATGTGCACGCCGTTCAGATGGCCGAACGACGCGACGCCAAGGCCTGCCATGTCGGCCCCCTGCCAGAGCCGATCCCGGTACACGAAACGCGAGCGCGACGGATCCTTCGTCGCCGTGTACGCGCTGCCCACGTGGTAGCCGGCGGCTTCGAGAGCCTCGAACGCCTGCTGCGCCCAGCGGCGCTTCGTGGCCCAGCTGGCGACCGGCTCCTTGAACTGCCCCGTCTTGTTCAGCAGGTCGGCGCTGATCGTCGTGTTGTACGGCAGCTCCATCTGATAGATGGTCACGCTGTCGGGCTGGAGCGCCACGGTCTTCTCGACGCACGAGAGCCAGTTCTCCTCGGTCTCGCCGAGCATGCCGGCGATGAGGTCGACATTAATCTGCGGGAAGCCGAGCGCGCGCGCGTGCTCGTACGCGGTGAAGATCTCCGGCGACCGGTGCGCCCGCCCGTTCAATTCGAGGATCTCGTCGCTGAAGTTCTCGACGCCAAGGCTCAGACGCGTCACGCCCATACGCCGGATCGCCGACAGCTTGGGCGCGGTGAGCGTGCCCGGCTCGCACTCGAAGGTGATTTCCTCGGCATCGCGCCACGGCGTGGCCGCGCTCAGCCGCCCGACCAGCGACTCGAGCTGGCGCGTGGAGAGGAACGACGGCGTCCCGCCGCCGAAATAGACGAAGTTGACCGGGCGCCCCGCGATCGCCGGCAGCCGTGTATACAACTCCCACTCGCGAGCGAGGACGTCCAGGTAGTCGTTGACTTCCTGCGCGTTCTTCTCGGTGTAAACCCGGAAGTAGCAGAAATGACAGCGTTTCCTGCAGAACGGGATGTGAAGATAGACGCCGAGCGGCACGTCGGGGGCGGGCTCGGCGTTGAGCGCTGGCACCGCATCGCGTGCGACGTACTCCCGTTTCCAGACCGAGAACGGCGGGTACGTGGCCACGAAATAGCTGCCAACCTCGGTCTGTTCCTCGACGGCCATCGGCAAGCGTTCGGGCAATCTGGAGTCCTGTCCGTTCAGTCTACCGCACGGCACCCGTTTGACACACTGGCGGACGGGCTGCCATATTCGGCGCCGGCATGGCGCGACCGGTGGCGGTTCGGGCCGGACGGCGGTGTCCGGATCCTCTATGAGTGTGACCAGAGAAACGAGGCCTAAACGTATGGGGTGGGTGATCTTCGTCGCAGGTGCCGTCCTGTCGTGGGGCGCCTATGGCGCACTGCTGCACCAGGGTCAGACGCAGCTGGGCAACCCGTTGAAAGCGCTGCTGTGCGTCGGCGTCGCCTACTTCCTGATTGGCGTCATCCTGCCGGTCGTGAGCCTCGGCGCCCAGGGCGACCTGTCGGGGTTCAACCCGACGGGACTCGTCACCGCGACCATCGCGGGCGCGCTGGGCGCGGCTGGCGCGGCCTGCATCATCTGGGCGTTCAGGTTCGGCGGCCTCCCCGTTTACGTCATGCCGCTCGTGTTCGGCGGCGCGCCGATCGTCAACGTGCTGGTGTCGATGGCGATTCACCCGCCGAAGGCCGCCATCAACCCGCTGTTGTACGTCGGCTTTCTACTGGCATCGCTCGGCGCGGGAATGGTGCTCTACTTCAGGCCGGCGGCGTAGATCAGGGCTCCGGGGTCACAGCCCCTGGCCGGGGGGCCGCACAACCCGCTGTTGGTCAAGTTGGTCAAGTGACAACAACGGATCCGTCAGGGAGTGATTCGAAGATTCTGCGGCCCCGGTCCCCTAACCTCTGACGCGGCTCCTACGAGATGATCCCTTTGCGAACGGCATAAAGGACTATCTCGACCGCACTGTGGACGTCGAGCTTCTCCATGATGCGGGAGCGGTGGGTCTCGACGGTGTTCACGCTCAGGTTGAGCAGATCGGCAATTTCCTTGTTCACGCGTCCTTCGGCGATCAGCTGAAACACCTCGCGCTCGCGCGGCGACAGCGTATCGTACCGATCGGTGATGCCGCGCTCGGCCAGTTGCCGGACGTAGTCGTCGAGCATCACGCGCGAGACGGCAGGGCTGAAGAACGACTTGTTCTGACTGAGCGCGGTGACGGCGCGAAACAGATCGGTGCCGGCCGAGTCCTTCAACAGGTATCCGTGCGCGCCCGCCTTGAGCGCCCGCGTGACATATACCTCGTCGGCGTGCATGCTCAGCACCAGCACGCGGGTCGAGGGCAGTTCCTGCACGATCTGCTGCGTGGCCTCGACGCCGCTCAAGCCCGGCATCGCAAGGTCGATGATCACGATGTCTGGCTTGAGGTCGAGCGCCAGCTTGACCGCTTCACGTCCGTCGGCGGCCTCGCCCACGACCTGCCACCCAGGCTGCGACTCGAGAATCTTCCGTACGCCCTCGCGGAGCAGCGTGTGATCGTCGGCAAGGAGGAGGCGAAGGGTTGCGATCACGCGGCTCCTGTCCTCGACTCCGTAGGGGTCTCCGGCGTGGCGACCGACTGCAACGGCAGCTCGATCGTCAACCGCGTTCCCTTCCCGCCGGCGCTTTCGAGCCGCATGGTCCCGCCGAGATCGACAACTCGCTCCCGGATGCCTACGAGGCCGACCCCGTCGTGCCGTGGTTCACTCGCTGTCCGGCGCGGCTGGAACCCTTTCCCATCGTCTTCGACAGTCACCACGAGCGACGACGAGAGCCGCTGGACGAACACCCGGCACGTGGCGGCGTTTGCGTGCCTCGAGACGTTGGTGAGCGCTTCCTGTATCGTGCGGTAGACGCAGACTTCGACGTCGATAGGCAGCCTCCCGGTGAGACCATCCTCGATGAGCTCCGTGCGAATACCGGTGCGATCGGAAAACTTGCGCAGATACCACTTCAGAGTCGCCGGCAGTCCGAAATCGTCGAGCATGGCCGGCCTGAGCAGCTGCGACAGATCGCGGACGCCGCGGAGCGCGCGTTCGGTCACCGTTCGGGCCTCGGCGAGGGCGGCGACCGCCCGTGGATCGGCCGCAACCCATCGTTCGGCGCCCGCCAGCTCCACATCCACGGCCGTCAGTGCCTGTCCGATCTCGTCGTGGAGCTCGCGCGCGATCGTGCGGCGTTCGTCTTCCTGCGCCCGCACCAGTCGTCCGGACAGCTGCTGGAGTTCCTCGCGGTTTCGGGCCACCTCGGCGTGATCCCGGTGAATCGTCGCCTCGAGCCGGCCGACGTACAACGTAGCCAGGACGGCCACACCCAACCCCAGCGCCACAGCCAGCCCCATCGTCTCCCACATGCGGCGGCGCACCTGAGACCCGAGCGAGGCGAGCTCGGCCTGCTGACGGTTGAACGATCCTTCCATCAGGTCGCGAATCTCGCCGGACATCTGGATGATCAGCTCGCGCTTCGGAATCACCTGCGTCCGCAGAACCTCCTGGGCCGTCGCCGTCTCGCGGCCCGGCTCCGGTGATGTCAGCCGCACCGCGGTGGCCCAATAATCCCGCAGCTCATCCTCCAACCGCTTCCAGTCCGCCGGATCGACGGCCGTATCGACGGTCGATCGGTACTGATCCATTTCATCCCTCACCTGCACCTCCATCATCCGGAGCTGCTCGCGCGAGGCTGCTACGCTGAGCTCGGAGGAGTCGATCAGCGCGTCGCGCACGTAGATCGACCCGAGCAGTACCTGCATCTGGATCATGAAGAGCAGCTCCTGACCCCGTTCGGATCGCACGTGGATGGCTGCACTGCTCGCCTGGGACTCGGCCAGCCGCTCGGTGAAGTAGTACGCCGCCGCCGACCAGACGACGAAGATCGCCAGAAAGCCGGCCATCAGCGCGGGCTTCATCGTGGGGTCCGGACGGAGCATGCGTCGATCTTACCCTGCGCGGTCGAGCCAATCTGTCCCCTGTCCAGCGGCTGAAAATACAGCCCCTGCCGGACACCGCGGCGCGGCGTTCACTCGTACAGTCCTAGCCGATGAACCCACCGCAGCCGGTCGTCGTCGTCACCGACGTGGAGAAGCGCGTGTTCGGATCGCCGGAGTCGGCTGATGCGCTCGATTTTCTGGCGACGCGAGCCATCCCGCTCGTCATCAACGCGAGCCGCACGCGCGCCGAGATCGAACGGCTGCACCACACGCTGCACATCGTCACGCCGTTCATCAGCGAGAACGGCGCCGCCCTCTTTCTCCCCCAAGGCTGCCTGCCGTTCGTGCCCCACCAGGCTCGCCGGGGGATGAGCGGGGACGTGATCGATTTCGGCCTGCCCTACGCCCAGGTCGTGGACATCCTCAGGCGAACGGCTCGCCAGCACCACGTGGAGATTGTGAAATTCGCCGATCTGTCCATCGAGGAAGTCAGCCGGGAGCTCGACGTATCGCTCGCCGAGGCACGTCTGGCGAAGCTGCGCGAGTACAGCGAGTTGTTCAGGATCGTCCACGAGACCGAAGCGGTGCGCCATCGCCTCGTGGCCTCGCTGCACCGCCAGGGCCTCCGGTGCCGGCCAACCGGCTGTCACTATGTCGTCACTGCGGCCCCCGATCGCGCGGACAGCGTCCGGACCCTCCGCGCCATGTGGAAACGTGCCTCGAAGGACCCCCTCGTGATCGGGCTCGGCGACACCCTCGACGACGTGCCGTGGCTGCGTCAGGTCGATATCCCGGTGATCGTCCAGACCGATGGCGAGGAGGTCACGCGCAAGATGCTGGCGAGCCTGCCCCACGCACACGTAACCAGGCGCCACGGTCCCACGGGCTGGAGCGAGGCAGTTTTTTACCTCCTCGGGGCGTACCAATAACCGGCTGTTCGACCGCTACAACATCCGCGGCCGGGCGCATACAACGCCCGCCGGATACCGGAAACCGGCGGCCCCTCCTAGACTGAAAACACAGAAGGTGGCTGACAACATGTTCATTACAAAGCGACATATCCCCCGCCGGACGTTTCTGAGAGGCGCCGGCGTGACCCTTGCGCTCCCGTTGCTCGACGCGATGATTCCCGCTCGGACTCTGCTCGCCCAGACGGCCGCGACCCCGCACAGAACGCGATTCGTGGGCATCTTTTTTCCGCACGGCATGGGCCCGGGCCATTGGGTTCCAAAAACCGAAGGTCCGCTCACCGAAATGCCGTACATCCTCGAGTCGCTCAAGAAGGTGCAGGACCAGACGGTCGTCATGAGCGGGTTGTGGTCGAAGTCGGCCGAGCCCCCCGAGGGGACCACCGGATCGGACCACTGGGTCGCCGCCGCGTTCCTGACCGCGAACAAGCCTCGCAAGACGGCCGGGTCCGACGCGACAGTCTACGAGCCCACGATCGATCAGGTGATCGCGCAGAAGATCGGTCAGGGCACGCTGATGCCGTCGCTGCAGCTGGCATGCGAGGATCCGAACTCCAGCTCCAGCAACTGCGGCGAAGGCTACAGCTGTTCCTACACGAACTCGATTTCCTGGGTCGGTCTGCCCCCGGCGCATATCGACGACCAGATCCCGAGGACCAGCCCGCTGCCCATGGAGTTGAATCCCCAGGTGGTCTTCGAGCGCCTGTTCGGCAGCGGCTCGACGCCCGAGCAGCGCGCCATGCGCCTGGCGCAGAGCCGCAGCATCCTCGACTCGGTCCGCACGGAGCTGGCGAGCCTCAAGGGGGCGCTCGGCGCGTCAGACCGTCGCACAATCGATCAGTACGCGAACGAGATTCGGGAGATCGAACGGCGTCTCCAGATTGCGGCGTCGGCGTCGACCAACGTGCCGGAGATGGCGCTGCCGTCAGGGATCCCCGAACAGTTCGACGACCATATCAAGCTGCACTTCGACCTGACCGCGCTCGCATTCCAGGGTGATATCACGCGCGTGATGACGTTGCTCGGCGGGCGGGATCTCACGGGCCGGGTGTTCACCTACCCCAAGAACGAGCTGTTCCCCGAGGGTGGAACCAGCGACAGCTGGCACGGCGCGTCGCATCACGGCGAGGTGGCCACCGAGATCAGGCAGTTCGCCGATCTGAATCGGTACCACGTCTCGACGACGGCCTACTTCGCCGAGAAGCTGAAGTCGATTCCAGAAGGCGACGGGAACCTGCTGGACCACTCGCTGATTCTGTACGGGACGAACATGGGCAACTCGAACCAGCATCAGCATTACGACGTCGCGCACTTCCTCGTGGGCGGCGCTGGTGGGAAGCTGAAAGGCGGCCGGCACCTCGCCTACGAACGAAAAACGGTGACGACGGGAAACCTGCTGCTGAGTGTTCTCGACATGTACGGGATCAACCAGGAAAAGCAGGGCGACAGCACCGGTCGGCTCGAGAGTCTCTGAGCAGAGGGATGCGACCCGACCAGAACAGCGGGGCGCTGTTGCTCTTCGCCCCGCTCGTTCAAGTGGCGTGGGCAGACGGCCATGTCACCGACGGTGAACGTCTCTCCGTCCTCGAGGTGGCCGCGTCGGGCCTGATCGACGTCGGCGGCACCGGGTACGACGAGCTCCTGGAACTCCTGTGGCGTCGACCGTCACAGGAGTTCTTCGCGCGCGGGCTGGAGGCTGTCCGGTCGGCCATCGACGCCTTGCCGTTCACAGAGGCGTTTTCGATGCAGCGCGATCTGATCGCGGCCTGCACCAGGATCGCCGCAGCCTCCCGATCCGCGATCGGTCTCGGCATCCCCGATGTCGAGCAGCACACCATCGATCAAATCAGCCGGGCGCTGGTCCGGGAGTGCCGCGACTCGTAACCGTCGAGCGGGGGGCGCTCTCGCTCAAGCAATGCATGAATGCAACGCCAACGCGGCCCTGCCACAT
Source organism: Vicinamibacterales bacterium (assembly GCA_035537875.1). Taxonomy (GTDB): domain Bacteria; phylum Acidobacteriota; class Vicinamibacteria; order Vicinamibacterales; family CAVVIG01; genus DATLLJ01. The sequence goes on from DATLLJ010000159.1 coordinate 13,444, forward strand.
CGTCCGCCGAGTGCCACGTCGAGCGACGGACACGTGCTGGACCTGAGCGCGATCGGGTCTACAATGAGGCGTTCATGGTCAGCGAGGGCGGGCCGACCCGACCCGGTCTGTCTGGCCGGGTTCGCGAAGTTTGACAGCAGGGGTGGACTCCTAAGAAATTGGCCCTATCCCCCTGACCGCAACATGCTTTGAGGAACGCGCAGTGAACCACAGATTCCTCGGCGTGGCGATCGTGACCTCGATCGCGATGGTGTTGCTGACGCACGTTCTGGCAGCCGCGCAGACACCGCTCGCGCCCCCAGCCAATCCGACGGCGGCTGCGAAGGGCTGGACGCCTCCGCGCACGCCCTGGGGCGAACCCGACTTGCAGGGCACGTACTCGAACAGGACCCTCACGCCGTTCGAGCGGCCGGCGAGTGTTGAAGGCCGCGAATTCTACACCCCCGAGGAGGTGGCGGCCGTCGAAAAACGCGTGCAGGAAACGGGCGGCGACGAGAATCGGAAACGCGGGACGACCGCCGACGTGGAGCGCGCCTATAACGATTTCTGGTGGGATCGTGGGACCAAGGTGACGACGACGCGAACCTCGCTGGTGGTCGACCCGCCGGATGGTCGCGTGCCGGCGTCGACCGAGGAGGCCAGGCAGCGGGCGGCCGAAGAGGGGAAGCGACCGGCGTTCCGCGGCGCCGGCGCCAGTGGACGCGGCGCCGACAGCTGGCTCGACCGCAGCACGTTTGAGCGCTGCATCACTCGAGGCATGCCAGGCGCGATGAGTCCAAGTGCTTACAACAACAACTATCGAATCACTCAGGGTCCGGGGTACGTCGCGATACAGATCGAGATGCTCGGCGGGACACGCGTCATCCCGACCGATGGCGGGCCGCATATCGCGTCGTCCATCCGGCAGTGGATGGGCGATTCTGTTGGGCATTGGGAGGGCAACACGCTGGTCGTCGATACGACCAATTTCACGGACAAGGTGCTCTACAGAGGCGCCGCCGAGAATCTGCACCTCGTCGAGCGTTTTACGCGAATCGGACCCGGCGAGATCGATTATCGCGTCACGATCAGCGATCCGACGACTTTCACGCGGCCATGGACGCTTGCCATTCCATTTGTCAATACCGGGGAAGAGATGTACGAGTACGCCTGTCACGAGGGGAACTACGGGATGGCCGGCATCTTGAGGGGAGCGCGGGAAGCCGAGCGGGCGGCCGAGGGGAGCGGCAAGTAGCATGGACCTTTGCCGCGCGATTGCGCTCGGTGTCGCAGCGGTGCTTCTCGGAAGCGCGTCAGCGTCCGCGCATCATTCCTTCGGCGCGGAATTCGACGCGAACAAGCCGGTGCAGCTGCGGGGCACCGTCGTGAGAGTCGAGTGGATCAACCCGCATACGTGGATTCATATCGACGTGAAGCAGCCTGACGGGACGACCGTACGCTGGATGATCGAAGGGGGCACGCCAAACACTCTGCTTCGAAACGGGCTGAAGAGAGACTCGCTGCCCACCGGAACAGAAATCGTCGTGGATGGTTACCGCGCAAAGGATGGGACGAACAGAGCCAACGGCCGGGATCTCACGTTCCCCGATGGCCGCAGACTCTTCGTGGGGTCATCCGGGACCGGCGCGCCTCGCGACGGCCGCGACGGGACAGAAGCTGTGAAGCCCTGACTCTCCAGGGGCGCTCAATGGACCTGCTGCCCCTTCTAAGTCCACTATGAGCCCGCGCAGAATCGTCGTCGGCTTCGTGCTCGCGGTGGCGATGTCTTCGCCGGTGTTCGCGCAGTGGCCGCTCTGGATGCCTTCCGGGGTGCCGATGACCGCTGACGGCAAGCCGGACTTGAACGCTCCGGCCCGCCGAACGGCTGACGGAAAGCCCGATTTGTCCGGCGTGTGGGAGACGATGCCTCCGCCGCGTGCGGCCGGCGCGGGAACGGAGCCCGGAGCCGGGACAACCGCATCGCGCGTCGCGGATGCTCCGGCGCCTGGTGTCCCAGGCCCCGCCGCTGCACCCGCACCAGTGCCATCGGGATCCGTGTTTGGTAACGTCGGGGCGCAGGTTCCGGGCGGTGCGCCGTACCAGCCGTGGGCGGCTGAACTGGTCAAGCAGCGCATGGCGGACAACAGCAAGGACAATCCGGATGCGCACTGTCTCCCGATGGGCGTCATGCAGATGACCTCGCACCCCTTCCCGAGGAAGATCGTTCAGACGCCGACGGAGATTCTGATCATCTACGAGGCGTCCGGCACGACCGTTCGCGAGGTGTTCCTCGACGGCCGCCCGCTCCCCCCGCCTGACGCCCAGCCATGGTGGAACGGCTACTCGATCGGGCGATGGGAAGGCGACACGCTCGTCGTCGAAACGGCCCGGTTCCTCGATGACGGCTGGCTGGATGTGCGGGGCAGCCCGCTGACGAGCGCGGGCAAGCTTATCGAACGTTATCGACGTCCCACCTACGGCACGCTCGAGATCGAGGTGACGATCGACGATCCGAAAGCCTACACGAAGCCGTTCACGGCAAAGGTCACCAACCGGCTGCTGATCGATTCGCAGCTGATTGAGTTCGTCTGCCTCGACAAGGACGCGCCGCACTATGTGGGCGCCGAATACAACAAGAAGTAGCGCTGGTGGAAGCATCGAGAAGGAGACCTGACTGATGCGGACCAGGTTCCGAGGCGCGATCGCGGCTGCGACGCTGCTGGCGGCGGCCATCGCCGTTTCCCCGATCTCCGGCCAGACGCCTTCGCCCCGCGCCGGAGAGCCGGCCGCGGCGTCGCGCGTGGCACGCATCGCCGGCCACCCTAATCTCAACGGCATTTACCAGGCGATCGGCTCGCAGTTCTGGAACCTCGAGGATCATCCTGCGCAGGCGACCGGGTTCTGGCAGCTCGGCGCGATCAGCGCCATCCCCGCGGGCACGAGCGTCGTCGAGGGGGGAACGATTCCGTATAAGCCTGAAGCGCGGAAGCAGCGCGACGAAAACCGTGCGGGGTGGCCGAAGAGCGATCCGGAAGCGAAATGCTACATGCCGGGCATTCCACGCGCCAACTACATGCCGTACCCCTTCCAGATCGTGCAGGGGCAGAACGATATCCTGTTTGCCTATGAGTTCGCGTCCGCCAGCCGCATCGTCCACATGAGCAACCATCAGGAAGCGCCGCTCGACAGCTGGATGGGATGGGCGAATGGCAGGTGGGACGGCGACACGCTGATCATCGAGAACACCGGCTTCAACGACCAGACCTGGTTCGACCGCGCGGGAAATTTCCACAGCGCCGCGTTGAAGGTTACGGAGCGCTTCACGCCGGCGGGAGAGAACCTGCAGTACGAGGCGACCATGGAGGATCCGGAGACCTTCACGCGCCCGTGGAAGATCACCATGCCGCTGTACCGCCGTCTGGACAAGAACGCGCGGCTTCTGGAGTTCAAGTGCGTGGAATTCTCCGAGGAGCTGCTCTATGGCGACTTGAAGAAAAAGTCCGGCGACTAAATCGGAGTCGACGCTTCAGCTCGAGCGGCCGATGGCCACCAGACGCGCCGCCGTCCTGATGTACCAGCGGCCATCGACCAACGCCGGCGAGGCCAGAATCGGGTCGTCCATCCGGTTGACGTGCATCAGCTCGAACTTCGGGCCGGCTCGAAGCACAAACGTCTCGCCATCGTCGTTCGTGAAGAAGACTTTGCCGTCGACGGCCACCGGGGACGCAGAAAATCCCTCGCGCTGCGCGACGCCAAGGCGGCCCTGCCAGACGGTCCGTCCGGTCGCGGCATCGAGCGACGTGACGATGCTCGCCATGTCGTTGACCATGTAGAGCAGCTCGCCATAGAGAATCGGGGAGGGGACGAACGGCGAGCCACGAGGACTCGACCACGCCAGGTGGGATCGACTGACGTCTCCCTTGCCGCCAGGACGGATCGCCAGGGTCGGGCCCGCACGGCCCGACGAGCAGAACACCATCCCGTAGCCAACGACCGGCGTCGGAATCACTTCGTAGGTGGTTCCCCCGCAGCGCCACAACTCGCGCCCGGTCGCGGGATCGTACGCGTGCACGCGCTGCTGGCTGTTGACGATGATCTCGTCGTGATCGCCCACGCGAACCGCGATCGGCGTTCCCCAGCCCACCGAGGCATCACGCGGCGTCCGCCACAGCTGCTGCCCGGTGCGCGAATCGAACGCCGCGATGAACGACCCGGCATACTGGTCCTGATAGAGGATGATGCGGTCTTTGTACAGAAGGGGTGAGCCGGCCGTACCGTGGTACGCGTCCATCTGACCCAGGTCGCGGTGCCAGAGGATCTTGCCGTTCATGTCCAGGGCCAGCAGCCCCCGGGTGCCGAACGAGGCATAAATCCGCTGGCCGTCGGTCGCAGGAGTGGCCGACGCGTGCCCGTTCTTGAAGTGCGAGCCGGAGTCTCTGCGCCCCTCAGGGGTGAACGTCTCCCACAGCCGGGAGCCGTCGGCGCGTCGAAATGCAAGCACGGAGAGGCGGCGTCCGCCCTCGTATGCGGTGGTGACGAAAATTCGGTCGCCCCAAACGATCGGCGACGAGTTGCCGCTGCCAGGAATCGGGGCCTTCCAGAGGACGTTTTCGGTCCCAGACCAGCGATCGGGATAGCCGCTGCCGGTGACGAGGCCCTGCCCTGACGGACCCCTCCAGCGCGGCCAGTAGCGCGCGCCCTCGCCCTCATCGGCGACCATGGCGACAGCAGGCGCCTGCCCCGCCCCGAGCACGGCCGTACGGGACCCGAAGGGGCCCGCGGGCCACAAGATAAAGGCGAGGGCCGTGGCCACCGCAAGCGTGCGAATCGTTCGCATCGCGCTCCTCAACGTGACTCCTACTTTACCGTCGTTCGCCGCTGTCCGATGGCATAGAGAAACGACTCGGTCCGGATGAAGATCTGCCCGTCTGACACCGCGGGCGAGCTCAGGGTGTATTCCCCCAGGTCGTTTTCCGCGACGAGCGCAAACTTCGGCCCCGCCTGCACGACGCTCGTCACGCCGTCCTCGTCGGTGATGTAGATCTTTCCGTCCGCCAGCACCGGCGATCCGCTGTACGTTGCGGATCGCAGCCGCTGACGACCGTAGATCTGCTGTCCGGTTTTCGCGTCCAGGCACCACATGATCCCGCGATCGTTGACGACGTACAGATATCGGCCGTCGGTGACCGGCGTCGGCACGTCGGGACCATTCATGAAGCTCCAGAGCACGTGCGACCTGGAGACGTCGCCGCGCCCGCCCGGTTTGAGCGCCAGCATCGGCCGTTCGCGCGACGGCGCGAAGATTAGGTCGCCGTGAATCACCGGCGAAGCCACGATGCGCTGGCTGCCGTCGTTATCGGGGTTGAGCCCGTCGGCCCGCCACAACTCCCGGCCGTTGTTCGTGTCGTGACCGGTGACGACGTCGCCGCCTGAAATCACGATCTCGACGTTCGCACCGTACCGCAGAAGCGCAGGCGTCGTGTACGCGTCGGGCGATTCGCGCCGCGCTTTCGTCGGCCGCTCGACGCGCCAGACCGTGCGCCCGTTCTCCTTGCTGATGCGCAGCACATAGGAGGGATCGTCGGTCTCCATGCCGTGCAGCACCTGCACGTACAGCGAATCCTCGAATAGCAGCGGCGACGACCCGTAGCCCCACTGCAGGCCGAAGGCGCCATAATCCTTCTGAATGTCCCGCACCCACAGTTCCTTGCCCTCGAAATCGAACGCCTTGATCACGCCGGTGCCCGTCATCGTCCAGACGTGGCGGCCGTCCGTCACCGGCGATGGCGAGGACATGTTCTGTTTCTGCATCCGCCTGTTACCGCTGCCGAGCAGCCGTTTCCAGACGATGGTGCCGCGAGCGCGATCGATCGCCCACAGCCACAGATAGCGGTCCTCGGCGACGTTCAGGAAAACGCGATCGCCCCAGACGACCGGGGTTGAACCCGACCACGCCGGCAGCGCCAGCTTCCAGGCGATGTTCTCGGTTTTCGTCCAGCGGATCGGAAGGTTCGTCTCGGCGCTGACGCCGTTCAACTGGGGGCCCCGCCACTGCGGCCAGTGTTCGGCGGCCAGCGGCGTACCACCGAGCGCAGACACGACGAGCGTCAGGATGAGGCGGTTGAGCATCCGGCTACTCCGATCGCAACGACTGGAGCAGCGGCCCGCCAATGGCCGCTCGCGTCGCGATCACCGAGGATAGCAGACCCGTCGCGAAGACCGCGAGCACGAGGAGCGCACCGCTGCTCGACAGATGCGTCAGCGGCATCCGGCCGCCTCGTTCGGCGATGGCAGGCGCAATTGCCAGCGCCGCGCAGACGGCGCCCGCTGACAGACCCGCCACGAGCAACAGCGCGTTTTCGGCGAGCACCATCAGCAGGAAGTGTCGCCGCCGGTAGCCGACCGCGCCGAGCAGCGCCAGCTCCCGTCGCCGCTCGAGGACGTTGCGGAGAAGCACCGTCGCCAGCCCGACGGTACCGAGCAGCAGGCCGAGCCCGCCGAGCGTCTGGAACGTGGAGAGGTACGTGTTCTCCACCCGGTGAAACTCAGCGAGTCGTTCAGCCGTGCCGATCGCGTCGGCTCCGAGGTCGCCGAGCGCCTCCTCGATTCGTGCCGCCACCTCTGGCGCCTGCTCTGCCGGCGACTCGACGAGCATGAGCTGATATCCCTGCTGCTCGGGAAACAGCCTCAAGAAATTCGCCTGCGACATCAGCAGCTCTCGCTGAAAGATGCTGTCGCGCAGCGCCGCCACGATTCGCAGTCGGATTTCCCCGCTTCCGCGCGTTATCACGATGTCTTCGCCGAGACGCCGGTGCAGCACGTACGTCATCGAGTTCGCGTCGGCAATCACGGGGATGATCGGCACGACGGGACCGGGGCCGCCCGATTCGGCACGATTCAACAGCAGCCAGGGATTGGCCCGTTCGGCGTCGGTGGCCGCCAGCGAGTCTTGAAACGCGAACCGGCCTTCGGCGAGAAACGAATCTCGCGGCGCCAGAATGCGCGGATTTCTCGGCTCATACAGATTCAGACAGCTCGCATCGTCTCCCGGAAGCAACCGGAACGGCTCGATCGAGACCGACGGGCCCAAGCTCGAGAGATTCAACGTCTGCCGACCTTCGCGCGAGTTGGGATCGTGCACGACGGGCAGCAGCGATTCGACAAGGAGCTGGTATCCACCCACACCCGACCGTCGATCGTCGGTGGGCACCGGGCTGTCGCGGCGGAAGGCATCGACGGCAATGAGAACGAAGGTGGCGGACGCGATGATCGCGACCGACAACACGCTGCGTCCAGGCCGATGTGTCGTGTTTCGGAGGCCGAGCCGCGAGACCGGCCACCACCCGCGGCCTTCCAGCACGCTCGAAAAGGGCACCCGAAGCGCCACGGCAAATGCCGCGAGCGATGCGGCGAGCAGCGCGGCGCCCGCGCCGAAGAATGCGCCTGCCTGATCGAGGAGTCCGCCAAGCGCCCCTGCGACCAGCGCCGCGCCCGCGATCGACAACGTGATGGCGGCAAGCACGAACCGTCGGACCGGCCGCAGTCCCCTCGCCCCGAAGGTGTCGGCGGTCAGTTGACCGGCCAACAGCGTTCGCTCCGAAGCGCGGGCGAGACCTGCGAGCGTCCACCAGATGCAGGCAACCGCCGCCCCCAGTCCGCCGACGGCGCCCGCGGCGAGGGAAATCCACGACACGTGCAGCGTCAAAGCCGTTGTTCCAACCGCGCCAACCCACCACGTCGCGAGCGCGATCATGATCAGCGACGCGTAGGCGAGAGCACCCATCACCCCAACGGCGCTGCCGACGATGGCGAGGAGCAGCCCTTCTCGCAGGAAGAGCCGCCGGACCGCCGTCGGGTTGAACCCCACGGCTCGCAGCAGCCCGACTTCGCGCGCCCGCTGTTCCACGCCCAGCTTGAAGAAGAGCACGACCAGCAGCAGGGCCGACACGACCAGAAAGAAACTGAAATACACGAAGTACTCGCCGAAGTCGGTGGCCCCACGGGATGCCGCCAGACCTTCGGTCCGTACATCGCGGACAGCGAGGCCAGTTGCGATGGGATCGATCCGCTCCTGCAAACGCCGCTCGATTTGACCGCGTGCGGCCTCGAGGGATCCGCCTTCTGGTGGCCGGGCACGGATCGACGTGAGCGCACCGTACCGCGAACGCCAGAGGCGCTGGCCAACCTCGAGCGGCACGAACGCTTTCGGTGTCGTCCGGTAGGCGTTCCAGTATGTTTCGTCCACCGGGCGTATGCGGCGCAGGTCGATGGGAAACGGCGGATCCCAATCGGCCAGCGACGGAGAGTCGCTGATGCCCGGGTACGCCGGCGCGAGGTCGCGATCGCCGGCTTCGATCGGTACCACCGCTGCGACACTAAACTCGGCAGTTCGGTTAGCGAGCAGCCCCGGTTCTTCCCAGACGTAGTACTCCATCGTGATGGCGTCGCCCACGGACGCACGCAGCTCGGTGGCCGCCCATTCGTTCAGTACGATAGGAGCAGTCGTCGCGTCCGGCGGTGAAGCCAGTGCCGGAGCTATTACCCCGAGGTCGGTCGCGGTGACGAGCGAGTACGGAATAGCGCGAGCGCCGCTGCGCAGACTGTTCGCCAGGTAGGTGAACACCGGCTGGACCCTGATGCCGGAGCTCGCCTGGACCAGCGTCTCCTGAACAGCCGCCGCCAGCGCGTCATCCAGCAACCCGGCGTTCGAGCCGATGACGATCGCCCCTCGCGCGTCCAGACTCCTGACGGTCAGGCCGACATCCCCGAGCGTCGCTTCGGCTCGCACGAGCTGTTCGAGCGCGATAATCCCGCCAGGCCCAACAGGCTCACCAGGCGCGTTGGCGGCGCCCGCCGGCAACGTGGAAACCAGCAGAGCGTTCACGCGGCCGCCGAGATCGAGCTCGTTCTGCAGGCGCGACAACGGCACGAACAGCGCGCGGACATCCCCTTGCTGCGCCTCGAGCGAGAACTCGCCGAGCATCGACGAGGGAGCAACCGCGCGAACGGTCAGGCGCACCGTGCGGCCCACGTCTTCCTTGCGTCCGTGGAGCGACTCCAGCGGAATCTCGGACGGGCGCTCGACCCGCAAAAGAACCGTGCTGCCCGGCTGTCCGTCGATCTCGCGCGCAAGAGCCGGGCTGATCAGCGCCTCACGGTCGAGCGGCCCGCTGATGTCAGCAACGCCGTGGAATCGCCAGAATCGATCGTCCACGCCGTACACGCGGACTTGCCCCGCACGACGCCCGCTCTCCTGACCGGTGAGCAGGCCCTGCGCGAGGATCAGCGGCACCACTTCGTCAAACCGGGACTCGAACGAAGGATTTGCCCGGATGTCGTCGGCGAGCTGCTCGCGGAAGAAGCCTGCGGAGGCGACGATCAGATCGGTTCTGCCGAGTCTTTGCAGCACGAGATCGCGCAGGCTGCCTCGCACGGAGTCGCCCACCAGCAGCGCGCCGGCCATCACGGCCACAGCCGTGGCGACACCGAGCACGACGGCCACGTTCGTGCGCCAGTAGTACGCGAGACCGCGACGCGCGAGCGACGAGGCGGTGAGTTTCACTGCGCTCGCCAGTTCAGGATCAGGGTGATGGGCGGCGTGGCCGCGCTCTCAGTCGGGACGTTGATCAGGAACCGACCGTCGGGGGCAACGTCATACTGCTGGCGAATACCAACGAGAGCGGCCCCGCCACCGACAATGCGAGTCTGGAAGAGGGCCGCTGGTGCGGCTACGTCGAGCGTGGCTCCTTTCGCTGCGATTGAAGCCGCCATCAGCCTGCCATCTGGTGCGAGATAGAAGAGCTCCTTGCCGTCCGCGCTCCATCGCGGGTAGGTGCCGCCCGAAGTCGAAACGAGCCACTGTCCGCCCGGGCCGGGGAACGGGCGGACGTAGATTTCGGGCCGGCCTGATTCGTTGGACTGATACGCGACCCATCGCCCGTCGGGCGAGAATTGTCCCCACAGCTCGGCGAAGCCGGTGCTGAAGAACGGAGACGGCTTCCGATCCCCGTCCAAAGGAAGTGCCCAGAGGTCGGCTCCAGACTTCAGATTGGCCTCGAAATACAACAGGAAACGGCCGTCGTGCGACCAGTCCGTTGGAATCTTGATGAGCGGGGAGGCGAAGAGCAATTCGTTCGCGCCGGGGACGCCCGAAGCTCCCTGGGACAAGGCGTAACCGCCATCCACCTCGGATAGGAACGCGATTCGATCGCCATCCGGTGACCAGACCGGGTAGTTCTCGGTGCCCGTGTCAACGGTGAATCGCATCGTCCTGGCCGGATCGATGAGCCAGACATCGGCGTTGTTCTGGACCGTGCGCAGCACCGCCGCTCTGCGGCCGTCCGGCGAGAGCTCCACATTCAGCGAGGCTCGGTCCGGTTCGCCGAGTGTGCCGAGCACTTTGCCCGTCCGGTCGAACCACGTCAATTGCGAGAGGCTGGTTATGCTCGTTCGGTAAGCGATCACGCCCGTTGCGGAGACGGAGAACCCGCCTCGCGGGATCGACGGCCCAACAGCGGCCACCGATTCGGCCACGGTCACGGGGTCACCGTTGAGCTCACGACGTACCGGATCAAACCGGCGGGCCACGAGGGCGCCCCCGCGTGCGAACAGCAGCCAGCCGGGCGTCACATAGACCCCGGCCGTGTCGGCGTCCGTCAGCCTGGCGGTTTCCTGAGAAGCGAACGAGCCGAGATAGATGCCGCGCGTCTCCGTCGTTCCCGTCGCGTAGAACAGAAACTGGCGGCCGCCTGGGAGCAGCGACGGGAACCGATGCGCGGACTGGCCCGCGGCGAGCCTGGTGGCGGCGACAGGCTCTCCGCCGGAGGCCGGCACACGGAACAGCGGACCTGTTTGAGTGGGCGCGAACAGAATGACCCCGTCCGGACCCCAAGTCCCGCCTTGACCGGGCAACGCACTCGCGAGCGTCTGAATCAGCCTGCCATCGAGATCGATTCGCTTCATCTGGCTGTTGCTGAAGAACCCGACCGATCGACCGTCGGGGGACCAGAACGGAATGGTCGCACCTTCCGTCCCGTTGAGCGGCTGCGCCGTGTCCGCATCGAGCGAGCGCAGGTGCAGCTGGGGCTGTCCGCTTCGGAACGCCACGAACACCAGTCGTCGTCCATCGGGTGAGATCGCAAAGGAGGTCGGGTCGGATGTCTCAGGCGTGCTGACGTCGACGCGCGTCTCAGGTGCCGGGTCTGGTTCGAAGAAGTACAGCCGCGCGAGAGTAACTGCGAGCGCCACGCCGAGGACTGTGGCGACGATCCAGGCGAGCCGCCCGCGACGGCCCGACCGGTTGTCGACGGGGGGTGCCGCCTCGTGCCGCGGGTCTGAGAGGGCCTGTTCGATCTCGATGCGCACGTCGCCCATATCACGCCGGCGCTTCCTCGGGTCCTTCTCCAGACAACGGCGGAGGAGCTCGTCCATCCGCGCCGGCAGCGCCGCGGGCAGCCGGCTCCAGTCGGGATCCCGTTCGATCACGCGCGCGAGGATCTCAGAGACCGAATCGCCCTGAAATGCCGGGTGTCCGGCCAGCATTTCGTACAGCACGCAGCCAAACGAGAAGATGTCGGTGCGGCGATCGACGGATTTCCCCCTCGCCTGCTCGGGGCTCATGTAGGCCGCCGTGCCCAGAATCACGCCCACGAGCGTCCCCGGCGGCGCCGCGATGGTCGGCGACTGCGAGAGGTCGCCGGGCACGACGCCCATCGCATCCGGGGCGAATGCCTTGGCGAGTCCGAAATCCAGCACCTTCACCGTGCCGTCCGGACGCAGCTTGATATTTGACGGTTTCAGATCGCGGTGGATGATGCCGTGCTCGTGCGCCGCTTCAAGGGCGTCGGCGATCTGCCGGGCGATGAGCAGCGCCTCGGGCGGTCGAATCGGGCCCTCCGCGATCCGGTCGGCGAGCGTCGGGCCCTGAACCAGCTCGAGCACGAGCGCGCGGACCCCATCGACCGACTCCTCGAAGCCAAAGATGGCGCCGATGTTCGGGTGATTCAGTGACGCGAGCACCTGCGCCTCGCGCTCGAAGCGGGCGAGGCGGTCGGGATCGTGGCCGAACGCCTCGGGCAATACCTTGACTGCGACGTCGCGATTCAGCTTCGCGTCTCGCGCTGAATAGACTTCGCCCATGCCGCCCGCGCCAAGGAGCGACAGGACTTCGTAGGGACCAAGGCGGGTGCCCGTCGGCAGCGGCATGGTCGGTTGCCTATGATGTTATGCCCGATTCCCATGCTGTGCCGCACGCGCGACATCACTTTTCTTCGGGAAGCCGCGCCCGCCTCCACACGGACATGTGCCCCTCGAGGTACTCAACCCGTCGAAACCCGCGGCGGTGAAGAGCCGCGCTAGCCAGCTGCGCACGCGGTCCGTGCCCACAGTACACCACGAGCAAATCGTCCGGAGACGCAGGAACTTCGACTCCGGGACCCAGCAGCTTCCAGAACGGGACGTGGCGCGCGCCCGGGACGTGGCCACCCTCGTATTCGACGCGCGACCGCACATCGAGAATCGTGGGCGCCGTGCCCGTCGAGATCAAAGCGAGCAAGTCGGACGCGGTCATCGACGGACACTCCTGTTTATTCGCGGTCGAGTGCGGATAGGATGAGCATAATCCACGATCGGAACACGAGGAGGGCGTCATGCAAAGTGTGACGATGCGGATCGGTGGGCGCGACGCCGGCTCAGCCGAGGGGGCCTATTTCGAGAAGCGTAACCCGTTCACCGGTGAGCTCGTCTCGCGCGTGCCTGACGCCGGGCCGCTCGACGCCGTGGCCGCCGTCGGAGCCGCCGCTGCAGCCTTCGTCGAATGGTCGACAACGCCGCCGTCGAAGCGGCGATCGATTCTGTGGAAAGCGGCGGACCTGCTGGAGCAGCGCGCGTCGGACGTAGCGACCACCATCACCGCCGAGACCGGCGCCACGCTGGGCTGGGGAATGTTCAACACCGCGTTCGCGGCGAGCATGCTGCGCGAGGCAGCGGCGGCAACGACCCAGATCACCGGAGAGACCATCCCCTCGGACATCCCCGGCAACATCGCGTTGTCGGTGCGCCAGCCGGTCGGCGTCGTGCTCGGCATCGCGCCGTGGAACGCGCCGATGATCCTCGGCGTCCGGGCAGTGGCGATGCCGCTCGCCTGCGGTAACACGGTGGTCCTGAAAGCCTCCGAAGAATGTCCCCAGACTCACCGCATCATCGGCGACGTTCTGGAACAAGCGGGACTGCCGGCCGGCGCGATCAACGTCCTCACCACGTCCCGCGCGGGTGCGGCCGCGACGGTGGACGCGCTCATCGCGGATCCGCGCGTCCGCCGGATCAACTTCACCGGCTCGACGGAGGTGGGAAGGACGATCGCGGAGAAAGCGGCGAGGCACCTCAAACCGGTTCTCCTCGAGCTCGGCGGCAAAGCGCCGCTCGTCGTGCTGGACGACGCGGACCTCGACGAAGCGGCGGCGGCGGCCAACTTCGGCGCCTTCATGCACCAGGGTCAAATCTGCATGTCCACCGAGCGGCTCGTCGTCCAGGAAACGGTCCTGACGCCCTTCGTCGAGAAGCTCGTGGTCAGAGCCCGGAGCCTCCGCGTTGGCGATCCGACGGCCTCAGGCACGCAAATCGGTCCGATGGTGAGCGAACGCTCCGTGCAGCGCGTCCGCGACCTGATCGTGGATGCCGTCGGTCGCGGCGCACGCGTGCGCTGCGGCGGCGAGGCGCGCGGCACGCTCTTCGAGCCGACCGTGCTCGACCAGATCACGCCGGATATGCGCATCTACCGCGAGGAGTCGTTCGGGCCTGTCGTCATCGTGCTGCCCGTGACCGACGACGAGGATGCCATCCGAGTCGCCAACGACACCGTGTACGGCCTCGCCGCCGCGGTGTTTGGACAGGATCTCGACCGCGCCTATGGGGTTGCCTCACGCATCGAGAGCGGGATCTGCCACATCAACGGACCGACCGTGGCGGACGAGCCGCAGATGCCGTTCGGCGGGGTCAAGCAATCCGGCTTCGGCCGGTTCGGCGGCAAAGCCGGGATCGCCGAGTTCACCGAGCTGCGCTGGATCACCATTCAGACCGGCAAGCGGCACTATCCGATTTGAGGTGCGTTGACGTTTCCGTGCTGCGAATCCGTGTGAAGGCGGCCGACATTCCGACACTGACCGCGCGAGAAGCCTGAGGGGAGCGAGCGAGGCCAATGGCCTCGCGTCCCGCGGTCCGCACGAGGCCTCGGAGCGCGGTCCGGCCCCGGAACTCGGATTCGCAGCACGGAAACGTCAACGCACCGTCATGGCGATTCAGTTCGCAGCTTTTCGGTTCCCCGTATACTCCAGAACGAAGAGCCCTGTGCCGACGCGATCCGACGCGTACGCGAGTCCGCGATGATCGATGTCCACGTCGTTCATCTGAATCACCACGGGCTGACCTTTCGCGATCGGATAGGAATTCTGATTCGTCTTGGGAATGTAGTAGCCGAGCTCTTCCAGCCGGTACGGGTTGCTGAGATCGACCACCCTGACACCAGCGTTGAAATAAGCGAGCCAGGCGATCTTGTCCTCGAACCGGTTAATCTTCCCGTTGACGGTCTCCGCCGACTGGTGCGGCCCGAACCGTCCGCCCTTCTCGCAGAAGTTGCCGACAGGCACCTGCCAGACCGACACGGGGAAGGGCTTGCTCTCTGTCGTGATATCGAGCATGTACGATCCGGCGCGGACCCCGGTGGGGCACGGTGACATGTCGGCCTCGCCTCCGGCCTCGTCGACGATAAAGGCATACGTGCGCGGCAGGGCGCTCTTCCCGAAGTTCGGCACCTCGTTGTAGACGATCGGTGACACCGTGTGCGGCCCACGATGCGGCGGGTTCATGTCGACCGACCAGAGCAGCTTCGGCTGGGCAGGGTTGGAAATATCGAACGACGCCGCCTGGCCGCCGGCGTTGCGGTACCCGACATAGAGCCGGCCGTTTTCTTCATCGACGACCGGGTGATGCGAGTACTGTCCCTCGTATCCCTCTTCGCCGTTCTTCAATCCCGGAATCCACGCCCGGCCAACGAGCTTCGGATCTTTCGGGTTCTTGAGATCGAAAATCTGGATGATGACGTTCCGGAAGCCGGGCTCTCCGGAGGCCGCGTAGAAGTAGCCGGTCTCCTGCGACCACCAGCCCTTGTGCGCGCGCAGAATGAATCGCCCCCCGCAGCCGGGGCCGCACGAGTTCGGCGGTGTGCCGGTGATTTCCGACACGAGCGAAATCTTCGACGGATCGCTGTCCCGTGAGGTGATGTCGAAAATCTGGTACTTCAGGTCGGTCCCGGTCTCGCCCTGTGTCAGCGCCTCGGAGTTACGAATCAGGTAGTCGCGGCCCGATCCGTCGAACTTGTAGTCGTAGACGACCGACACCCCTCGGGAATTTCTGTTCGTCTCGTTCGGGATGTGCCAGACGAGCCTGGGGTTCGCCGGATCGCTGATCTCGAGAATCGACGTGCCGTTCCACTCCATCTTCCCAGTGATGGGATTCAGCAGCGGTTTCTCCTCGTTGAAGCTTTCGTGATGTCCAACGTAGACCCAGTTGCCGTTCGCCGGGTCTGATTTGGTCGTCACCACGAGCGCCGTGCGGCCCTGGAGGTCGTTGTAGCCGACCAGCCGCACGTTCTCCGCCGCTTCGGCGCGCGGATCGGCCGACGATGAGACGCCGGCGGATTCTCCGTTCGTCGCCGGCTGGGAAGCGCACCCCGTGAGCACGACCGCGACGCCGAGCGGAATCGCTCCCAATGTGGACATCCACCGACTCGTGGGTCTCGTCTTTTCTCGCATAACGACTCCAGAACGCAGGTGGCACCGTTTCGCGGGCCGCGGTCGGACACGGGCGCGTCGCGAAGCGTGCGACGGACGGACCGATGATCCCCGGCCGGGCGACTGAATTCAAGCTTTTACGTCGCACGCGGCGATCGGATTGTCGTGGCCACGCCTGGGCGCTAGACTGCGTCGATGACGACCGCAACCCGAACCCGCTCCGGTGCCTGACATGTCATCTGGCGCGAAAAATCGCGCGTTCTGGAATGGTATCAGCGGCTCCTACCAGGCGACACATGGGGCCGCCCTCGATCACGCCCCCATGGCTTGGGGTGTCTGGCGCATGCCGGAATCCGAGCTTGGCGTTCTTGGCCACGTCGAGGGCCGACACGTGCTCGAACTCGGGTGCGGAGCCGCGCAGTGGACAATCGCGCTGGGTGACCTCGGCGCGTGGTCCGTCGGCGTCGATCTGTCGGAGGGTCAGCTGCACAGGGCCCGCGCACTCTCGCCAACGATTCCGCTCGTACACGGAAGCGCCGAGAGCCTGCCGTTTCGAAGCGAATCGTTCGACGTGGTGTTCTGCGATCACGGCGCGATGGTGTTCGCGCCTCCGCACGCCACCGTCCCTGAGGCGTCGCGAGTCCTCAAACGGAACGGCCTGTTCGCGTTCTGCATGTCCAGCCCCATTCGGGATATCTGTTACGACCCGGCGTCGAATACTGTCGCGCCGAAGCTCACCTCGAACTACTTTTCGCTGTCGGCATTCGATGACGGCGCGTCGGTCGAATACCAATTGCCGTACGGCGAGTGGATTCGCCTGTTCCGCCGCCATGAACTCGACGTCGAGGACCTCATCGAACTTCGCGCGCCCGATGACGCGACGACGACCTTCTCGGACTTCGTGCCGGTCACATGGGCGCGTCAGTGGCCCGCCGAGCACATCTGGAAACTGCGGAAGCAACCTTAGCCAGACGGGGTCATGAAAAGCAGCGTAATCGCCGTCGCGTCGGTCGTTCTCGCCGCCTGGACCGCGGCGTCGGCAACGCCAGGGCAGTCGGTGCCGCAGATCCCGTCCACTCCGCTCAGATTCGGCACCTTTGTCGCCCGGTTCGATCCGGACGGCACCTTCCGTCTCGATGGCGAGACCTGGCGCGGACTGACCGGGAATTGGAAAACCAACCGCAGCCGCGCCGAGATCGAGCTGACGATGTCGGACGGGCCAGGCGGATGCCTGGGAGTCGGCCGCTATCGCTTTCAGGTGGAAAGCGGCCGCCTGACGTTCGACCTCGTCTCGGATGCGTGTGCGCCACGACGGATGATCTTCGATCGCAGTACCTGGTCGCCGACTGGGGAGGTCAAAGCGTTTCCCCCGCGTCGCATCGTTCGAAGCGCGAGAACCGGCGCCTCGTTACCGGACGCCGCCACCGCGACTGGTAGCTGGCCGTCGTTCCGCGGGCCGCAGGCATCCGGCGTCGCGGACGGCCAGAACCTGCCGGATCGGTGGGACGGCGACCGTGGCGATGGCATTCTCTGGCGCACGCCGATTCCCGGGCTGGGGCACTCCAGCCCCGTGGTCTGGGGAGATCGCATCTTCGTCACGAGCGCCGTGAGCAGCGATCCGAACGCGACGTTCCGTCCCGGCCTCTACGGCGAAGGCGACGCTTCGACGGATCGGTCGCGCCAGCGGTGGATGATTTACGCGATCGACAAGGCCAGCGGCCGCATGCTCTGGGAACGCGTCGCTCACGAAGGCGAGCCGGCCGATCGGCGTCATATCAAGTCCACGTACGCCAGTTCAACGCCTGCCACTGACGGCCGCATCGTCGTGGCCTGGTTCGGATCGCAAGGCGTGTTCGCGTACGACGTCGAAGGCAACTTTCTCTGGAAGGTAGATCTTGGCCGTTTGGATGTCGGCGCCTACGAGATTCCCTCGTACGAGTGGGGCCCGGCCAGCTCGCCGATTATCTGGCAGGGCCTGGTGATCCTGCAGTGCGATACGCAGGCCGATTCGTTCGTGCTGGCTCTGAACGTCGAGACCGGTCAGCTGGCGTGGAAGACCGACCGCGATGAGCTGCCGTCGTGGGGCACGCCAACCGTTGCGGCGACGCCCTCCGGGCCCGAGCTGGTCACCAACGGATCCAACTTCGTCCGCGGGTACGACCCCCGCACCGGACAAGAGCTCTGGCGGCTCGGCCGCAGCTCGAAGATCACGGCGCCGACACCCGTCTTCGCCGACGATCTGTTCGTCATCGTCAGCGGACGTGCGCCGGAACGACCGATTTTCGTCGTGCGGTCCGGCTCGCGCGGCGACCTCACGCTGCCCGATGGCGCGCGGGACAGCAAAGCGATCGCGTGGAGCCGAACTGGTCGAGGGTCGTACATGCCGACGCCGCTGATCTACGGCGGCATTCTTTACACGCTCGACAACAACGGCGTGTTTGACGCGTATCACCTGAGGTCCGGGAAGGAGCTGTACCGGCAGCGGCTTCCCCGCGTGGGCAGCGGCTTCAGCGCATCGCCCGTCGCCGCGGACGGCAAGATTTACCTTTCGAGCGAAGACGGCGAAATGCTCGTGATCGGCGCCGGCGAGAAATTCAGACACGTCTCGACCAACTCGATGCACGAGCCGCTGATGGCCACTCCGGCGCTCTCGAGCGGTGTGATGTACGTCAGGTCGTCGAAAAGTCTTTTCGCGGTCGGTTCGAAGCAATAGAGGAGGCCCCTATGCTTCAGATTGTCGTGATCGCAGCAGCACTGTTAATTGGCGTCGCGAGTGTTCCCGTCCAGGCGCAATCCTGGCAGCCGCCGGCCGACAGTCAACGTTGCCCCTCGAAGTGGGGCGCCGGCGACCAGCGTGGTGCGGGCAATCACATGAAGCCGGCGACCGTCCTGCGCGCGGCGCAGCTGATACGCACCGGCCAGGTCTTCGAGCTCGGGCAAGTGCTGTCCGCGTCGATGCCGCTCCAACCCACCCGCCAGTTCGAGGTGCATACGAAGCGGACGACGATGAACCCCGAATCGAACCGGCGCGGCAGCAACGAAGAAATCGTGATCGCCGAGATCGGTCAGGTCGGGACGCAGTTCGACGGCTTCAGCCACCAGACGATCGGCAACAGCATGTACAACTGCTTCAAGGTCGACGAGGTTGCCACGCGGACCGGCTTCTCCAAGCTCGGCATCGAACAGGTCGGCGCGCTGATGACTCGGGGAGTCCTCGTGGACGTCGCTGCCTTGAAGGGCGTCGAGACCCTGCCCGACACGTACGAAATCACGCCGGCCGATCTGCAGGAAGCGCTGGGGCGCCAGAGCCTGACCCTGCAGCCGGGCGACGCCGTCATCGTCAACACCGGCTGGGGCAGGCTGTGGGGAAAGGACAACGCGAGATACATGAGGACCAATCCCGGGCTTGGCGTCGCCGCGGCCGAGTGGCTGGCCCGTCAGGACCCGATGCTCGTCGGCATGGACACAGCGCCCGTCAACGTGACGCCGAGCCCCGACAAGGCGCTGTCCAACCCGACGCATCAGATCATGCTCGTCATCAACGGCATTCACCTGCTGGAAAACATGAGGCTCGACGAGCTCTCCAGCGCGCGGGTGTACGAATTTGCCTTGATTCTGCAGCCGCTCAAGATTCAGGGCGCCACGGGCTCGACCGTCGCCCCGATCGCCGTGCGTTAAAAGGAGAATCGAAATGGTGATCAGACGGATTGGGCCGGTTTCATGCGCGAGGATTGCCGGGATCCTCTACGCTCTGTTCGGGCTTGTCATGGGGGCCGTCTTCTCCGTCATGGCGCTGGCCGGCGGGTTCGGCAACACTTCGGACCAGACCGGCTTCGCCGCGCTGATCGGCGCCGGCGCCGTTGTCGTCTTTCCGATCTTGTATGGCGGAATGGGATTCGTTGGCACGTTCGTCGGGGCCTGGCTCTACAACGCGCTCGCAGCGTCCGTGGGGGGGATAGAACTGGATGTTCAGTAGCCGACCACATCGGTCAGACACCTCCCCTCTCCAGAGCGTTTCTTGCATCGGTGTAACCGTCGGTCCCGTTGGCGCGGGCGTGCGCACTCCGGGGGTTGTCACAATCTCGGGGCGAGCGGCGTTATAGGGCTGTGCGTGCTTCAACTGACGTAGCCGACTCGCCGATAGCGAGGCCGGCAGCCTTCGACTTCGACGCCGTGTTTTTCGCGCACTATCCGCGAATCACGCGGGTCATCGCCCGCATCATCGTCGAGCCGGCGCGCGCCGAGGAACTGGCGGTCGACGCCTTCTGGAAGCTGTGGCGGACCCCGCAGGCACATGGCGAAGCCGCGCTCGGCTGGCTGCACCGCACGGCCATCCGGCTGGCCCTCGACGAACTGCGCCGGCGGGCGAGGCGGGCGCGATACGAGCGCTTGTTGCAACTCGGCCCGCAGCCGCAAACCCCCGCTGACTTGTTTTCGGCGACCGAGGAACAAGGACGGGTGCGTCGAGTGCTCGCGGCGCTCCCGGCTCAACAGGCCGAGATGCTCCTCCTCAGAAGCGACGGCTTCCAGTACGACGAGCTGGCGCGTGCACTGTCGATCAACCCGGCCTCGGTGGGAACGCTTCTCAGCCGAGCGCGAGAGGCGTTCCGAAAGGAATACGTGAAACGCTATGGCAGCCACTGACGACTCATACGAACGGTCGAGCGTTGACGACAGCCTCGAGGCGCTCGTTGCGCGCGACTTCGAGCCGGACGTCGTTCGAGCACGCGGACGGTTGGAGGAGCGTAAGACCGTGGCGGCAAGGCGCGGTCGCCGGGCGTTGGCCACCGGGATCGCAGCTGGACTGGGTCTGATCCTGCTGGCGCTTCCGTGGCCTCGCGCGGCTGCACAGCGGATGTGGGATCGGCTCGCACTGACCCGCGTAGCCGTTGTCGACACGGCCCGCCGTGATGTGCCCGAGAACGTGATCGCCACCTTCACGATGGAGGACCGGTCGCCTTGGATGCCCGAGCCCGTCGCAGACCTCACGGAAGCGGAGCGGCTTGCGGGATTCCGCCCGGCGTTGCCGCCGCCTGGCGTCCTGAAAGGCACACCGGAGCTCTCGGTGATTCGAAAAGTGGTGCTGTCAACCCGGCCGATCAGAACCACCGACATCGAGCAAGCCCTCGCCTCCGCCGGGCTTGCTGACATTCGGGTGCCGGCCGAGTGGGAAGGCGTCACGCTCGTCGCCGAAGGAGGTCCTGTCGTCGTCGCGACATATGACGATGGCGTCGAGGTGATGCAGTCGGCCTCGTTCGAGCTGAACACACCGCCGGGGTTTCCGTTCGGCCGCTTCATGGAGATGGCTTTTCGAGTCTTCGGGCGAAGTGCGGGCGAGGCCCGCATCCTCGGGCAGAAGCTGGCTGAGAATCCGGCACTCGTGCTGCACTTTCCAGAGCGGGAACAGGTCGTGGACGTTCCACTTCAATCCGGCCAGGGGGTGCTCGTCATCGATCCGGACGGTTCCGACGGGATCTGCTTCTTCTGGAACATGCCCGATCGCATTTTCATCGTCAGCGCGGGGCAGATGAGCCAGCAGCAGGCGGCGACGCTCGCGAACTCCATCCACTGACGGCGCTCTGCCCGAAAATCGTGACGACGGCGGACACATCGCCCCTGGTGCGGACACATCCGTCGTAGAATGGCCCCTCCGACGAGGTGCTTATGGCGTTGTCCGACTTCATCCGCAGCCAGTTCATCGAGATCATCGAGTGGACCGACGATTCGCGCGACACGCTCTCGTACCGGTGGCCCGACGACGACAAGGAGATCAAGCGGAACGCGCAGCTGATCGTGCGCGAGTCACAAGCGGTCCAGTTCGTGTATCTGGGCCAATACGGGGACCTGTTCGGCCCTGGCAAACACACGCTCTCCACCGACAACATCCCGATCCTGTCGCGGCTCAAGGGATGGAAATACGGCTTCGAGTCCCCGTTCAAAGCGGACGTCTACTTCGTCATCACGCGCGTGTTCACGGGCAACAAGTGGGGCACGTCGAACCCGGTCATGCTCCGTGACCAGGACTTCGGCATCGTCCGAGTGCGTGCCTTCGGGACCTACGACTTCCGGATCGTCGCTCCAGCGAAGTTCCTCAAGGAAGTGGCCGGAACGGATCATCACTTCCGGCTCGACGAGTTCGCCGACGTCATGCGATCGCGCCTCGTGAGCGTGTTCAGCGAGGGCATCGCCACCGCCAAGATTCCCGTACTCGACGTGGCGACGCGGTACAGCGAGCTCGGCGAGGCGCTGCTCCCGCTCATCAATCCGATTCTCGTCGGCAAGTACGGCATCGAGATGACGTCGTTCGTCGTCGAAAACGTGTCGGTGCCGCCCGAAGTCGAAGCGGCCGTCGACAAGCGCTCGAGCATGGCCGCCGTGGGGAACCTGAACGATTACGTGAAGTTCCAGATGGCTCAAGGATTCGAACAGGGCGGATCGGGCACCGGCGGGATCGGCGCAGAGATGGCTGTGGGGTTCGCCATCGCGAAGGAGATGATGAATCAGGCGGGCGGCGTGATGGCGCAGACGACCCCGGCCGCCGGTGCGGCACCGGCAGGGCCCGCGGCGACAGCGGGTATCCCGGAAACGCTCAGCCCGGCTGACGCCGCCAAGGCGCTGGGCGTGTCCGAAGCCGATGTCGTCGCCAGCCTCGAAGCTGGAGACTTGAAGGGGAAACGGATTGGCACCCAGTGGCGAGTCACCCGTGCCGCGCTCGCCGAATTCCTCAAGTAGCGCCTTGACGGCCCGTGAACGATCGTCTGCCTGACGCGGCGCCCGGGGACCAACAGGGCGTCGTCGCGACCGCGCGCGAGAAGTTCTATTGTCCCGCCTGCGGCGGCGAGGCGCAGTGGAACCCGGCGAAGCACGCGCTGATTTGCCCGTATTGCGGCACGGAGTCACCGGCCGAGCTGCTCACCCGCGACGAGCGCACCGTCATCGTCGAGCACGACCTGGTGGCGGCGCTCCGCGCCATTCCAGATTCCGCGCGCGGGTGGCAGGCCGAGAAGACGTCGGTGCAGTGCCAGAGCTGCCGGGCAATCTCGGTCTTCGACCCGGAGAAGATTTCGCGGCGGTGTGACTTCTGCGGGTCCACGGCGCTCGTCCCCTACGAGCAGGTCAAAGATTCCTTCCGTCCCGAGTCGCTCCTGCCGCTGAAGGTGTCCGAGGCCGACGCGCGCGAACGGCTGCGGGCGTGGTACCGGCGACAGTGGCTGGCCCCCAATGCATTCGTGAAGAAGGCGCTCACCGACACGGTGAAGGGCGTGTACCTCCCGTACTGGACGTTCGATGCCGCGGCACACGCGCGATGGACGGCCGAGTCCGGCCGCTACTACTACGTGCGGGAAAACAATCGGCAAGTGCAGAAGGTCCGCTGGTCGCCGGCCGCCGGAGAGCTGGCGCACAAGTTCGACGATGACCTTGTAGCGGCCTCGCACGGCGTGCACCCCGGCTTGCTCAAGGGGATCGAACCGTTCCCGACGTCGACGCTCGTGCCATACGACGCCGGATACCTGTCCGGGTGGATGGTCGAGCGGTACCAGATCGATCTCATCGCTGCGTCCAAACGGTCGCGCGCGCAGATGGACGCCGCCCTCCGCGAGATGTGCGCGCGCCAGGTTCCGGGCGACACCCATAGGAACCTGGTCGTTTCGTCCACTTATGGCGACCAGACGTTCAAGCACATCCTTGCGCCCATCTGGCTGCTGACCTATGTCTTCGGCGGCAAATCGTACCAGGCGGTGGTCAACGGCGTGACCGGCTCCGTTGCCGGCGAGCGGCCGTGGAGCTGGATCAAGATCGC
>DATLLJ010000160.1:0-6471 GCA_035537875.1 Vicinamibacterales bacterium
GGCAGCACCTTCAAGGCGACGTCACGATTGAGCTTCGTGTCGCGCGCTCGAAACACCTGTCCCATGCCCCCTTCGCCGATCTGGGCGGTGATTTCGTAGACGCCAAGACGCATGCCAGGATTCAGAACAACTCCTTAGGTAGCGAAGGTTCGCACCGAAAGCCGGAGTGTTGCCCGCCAGAACCTCCTTGGTCCAGACCCAGTGTCTCTCCAGATGCACGCAGGAATGTCACGGCGTCCGCGATCCGGCCTTCGCGCACGGCGATGCGACCGAGGACCAGATTTCCTTTGTGAATCGCGTTCCCATAGTTCCAGTTAGCTCGATAGCCACGCGCCTCGTCGAGAAGCTACTTTGCATACACGCCTGCCTTGGACAAGTCGCCTGCGTCGAACGCGGTTTCAGGCAGGTCCGCGGGCAACGTGCGTTTGTCTGCCGGCGCCATCGCGTATGCCCGTTCCGCTTCCTTCAGCGCGAGGAGCGCCTCGCCGACGTCGCCCTGCACTGCGACATTCATTCTGTGTAAGTGGACCAGCTTCGAGACCCACGCCGGGTTATTCGGCTCGAGTGCGCGCGCCCGCTCGAGCAGGTCTTCGGCCAGCGGCCGATCGAAAATCATGAAGAAACCGGCTGCCGCCCCTAGGACCTCCACGTCTTGAGGAAGTGCCTCAACACGGGCGAGCCACTCAGCCTTCGTTCGCGCGTACAAGGCGGGATCGGAATACGCGCGTCCGTCAGTGGGTCCGCCGAACGGAGTCGACTGCGCGAACACGCTGGCAGCCGTCGTCAGCAAAGCGGCAAGGATGCAGCACTGCAGCCGTCTCACGGAACCTCCTGGGCATCGCGCCTGCGGGAGGCCCGATGTCTGTTCGGACTAACGCGCCAACGTCTTTCTATCACCCGAACGCGCAACGAGGACTATCGCCCCAGAGCCAGGCCGGTCTTCCAATTGACCACGACGACGATCGGCAGTGTTTCCCCAGGCACCAACTGCACGAGGAAGCGCCGGCCTGCGTCCGCAACATCGAAATTGTGCGTGCTGCCGCCCAGCAGTCCCGCAAACAGTGTCCTCTGGGCGCCGTGTCTGAACTCGCGTCCGCCCGAGACTGTCACGGTGACAGCCGCCATCGTTCCAATGGTGTCAAAGAACAGTTCCTTGCCGTCCGTTCCCCAGCGTGGGTGTGCACCGACCCCTCCGCTTGACGCTTGCCACGTCCCGTCCGCGGTCGGAAACTTCTGCACGAGCACCTTCCGGCTGTTGCCCTCGCCTGATGTGTAGGCGATCCAGCGGCCGTCCGGCGAAAACGTCGCCTCGCTCTCGCTCTCGCTAATCGAGGGGTTGTTGAGGAGCCGAGACGCCTTGCGATCCGCGAGCGACAGCACCCAGACGTGGGGCTTCTTCGTCTGTGGATCCGCTTCCTGGTAGAGGAGATACTGACCGTTGGGTGACCAATCGTTGAGCAGCTTGTCGTTCGGCGTCTTGTGCAGCAGCTGTTCCGGCCCCGTCCCCCCGGCGTTCTTCTGGTAGATATTGAGGGCCCCATCGCGATCGGAGACAAACGCTATCCGGGTGCCGTCCGGCGACCACACCGGCACGTTGTCGGACGCTGGATCCAAGGTGAGCTTCGTGCCATTGCCGGATTCCAACTCGATCACCCAGATGTCGCCGCCGTCCTCAGGCTTGAACACCGCCAGCTTTTGGCTGTCTGGCGACAGCCGGGGATTCTGGTAAAGAGCCGGGGGGCCGACGCGGCCCTCCCGCTTTCCGCTTCGGTCCACCCAGGCCAACTCTCGTGCGCCGTCGACAAGCCCTGTCCGGTACACCAGCACGCCGTTGTCCGACACAGAGAACGCCGCAGCACCCCTGGTCACATCTGAGAGTACCGGCTCGACCACCCGGAACGGCGTTCCGATGATCTGGGAGCTGTTGGTATCGAGCTGCTGAGCCATGAGGGTGCGGTCGCGCAGGAACAGCAGCAGGTCGGGCGGAGCAAACTCCGGCTTGTTCGGCGCGCCCACGAGCCGGTGGGCCTCCGTCGACGCGAGGGACCCGACGTAGATGCCGCCCGATTCGGGTCTCGAACTGATGACGAGATAGAGAAAGTGAACACCGTCGGGGAGAAAGCGGGGAAACCGGTGGGACGTGTCGCCGCGCGTGGCGTCGAGCTCGGTCACGGGAACCACGGGTTCGCCGCTCGCCGCCACACGGTAGATGGGACCGTCCTGCGGGGCAAAGAGAATCACGCCATCACGGTTCCAGGTGCCCCCCCAGCCGGACTGCGCGTCGGCGAGCATCTGCGGCGCCGTGCCGGAAATATCGATAATCTTCAGCTTGCTATCCGCAAAGAAACCGACGCTGCGGCTGTCAGGCGACCAGAACGGGTACGACGCACCATCGGTGCGCGCGAGCGTGACGCCCTCGAGGCGTGCGAGTGGCCGCACCCAGAGTTTCCGGACATCGCCGTCCTGGACGAGCACGACGACATGCGTGCCGTCGGGCGAGATCGCGAACATATGGAGCGGGGAGCCACCGCCTGGGGCAGCCGTCTGCATCTCGAACACCACGCGCGCCGGCTCAGGCGCCGAACGCCACGGCGCCCAGAGTGCCACCGCTGCCGCGGCGGCGATCGTCGCCAGAGCGGCGACGGCCCACGGGAGGCGTGCTTGCGGGACTGGCGCTGCGGACGCCGAAGAAGTCGCGGGCGTCGCCTCGTCCTTGGACGCGTCCTCAATCTCCAACCACGCGTCGGCGGCGGAGTCGAGCCGATGTTTGCGATCCTTCGAAAGGCACCGACGCAAGAGACGCCGCAACGCCGCGGGTGTGGCCGCCGGCAGAACCGACCAGTCCGGCTCTTTCGTCAGGATGTGCGCCAGCGTTTCGGCGACGTCCTCGCCCTCGAACGCCCGCTGCCCGGTCAGCATCTCGAAGAGGACCACGCCGAACGCCCAAATGTCCGCGCGCTTGTCCGCCGCACGTCCCTTCGCCTGTTCCGGCGCCATGTACGCCGCCGTGCCGAGAATCACGCCGACGCCCGTCATCTGCGCCGGGCTGGTGATCGTCGGGGACTGCGAGGCCTCGAGCTCGCCAGCCCGGCCTGGGCCGCCTGGCTCCGTGAGCTTCGCCAGCCCAAAATCGAGCACCTTCACGGTGCCGTCGGCGCGCACTTTGATATTCGCGGGTTTCAGATCGCGATGGATGATCCCCAGATCGTGCGCAGCCTCCAGTGCCTCGGCGATCTGCTTCGCAATCGGTAATGCCTCGTCGAGCGGCACCGGGCCCTGCGCGATCCGATCAGCGAGCGTGGGACCCTCGACGAGTTCCAGGACGAGCGCTGTAACACCGTCAGCGTCCTCGAGACCGTGAATGGCCGCGATGTTCGGATGGTTGAGGGTCGCGAGGAGTTCCGCTTCGCGCTGAAGCCGGGCCAACCGATCTGGGTCCTGCGAAAAGGCCTCCGGCAGCACCTTGATGGCGACGTCGCGTTTCAGTCGCGTATCCCGCGCTCGGTACACCTCTCCCATCCCGCCAGCCCCAAGCTGAGACAAGATTTCATACGGGCCGAGACGAGCGCCTGAATGTAGCGGCACTTGTTGAGTTTACGCGAGATTATGTCCGTCAAGCCCCGGCTCATTTCTTCAGCCCGGCCGTCCAGTTCAGGACGACGGTGATGGGCGTCGTGGTGGCTTCGTCGACTGGCATCATGCTGACCAGAAATCGCTTGCCGTCAGGAGAGATCCGATAAAAATAGCGCACCTCGCCAGGCAGTCGTACGGCAAACAGAGCCGTCGCCGCCCCCACGTCAATCGCGGCCTCCCGAGCACTCACTGGCGCCGCCATCACCATCACATCTGGCAGGGCCGAGTCTGGAGGCGCGGCCACATAGAAAATCTCCTTTCCATCAGGCCCCCACATTGGCAGCACACCACCGCGAGTCGAGACCTGCCACTTGCCCTCCACGACTCGACCGGAAGGATCGAACGGCCCTACATACACTTCGTACTGACCTGATTCGTTCGATGCATACGCGATCCACTGACCGTCGGGCGAGAAGTCACCGTAGAATTCGCCGGCTGGCGTCTGAAAAAGGGGCACTGGTTTCCGATCTCCAGTCAGCGGCAGAGCATAAACACCAGGCGCTGCGAAGGTGGTGTACAGAAGAAAGCGGCCGTCGCGGGACCAACTCGACGGACCCTTGTCTTCGTCGGTGGCCAGCAACAGCTCCTCGCGGCCGGCCCCGCTCGCTGGTTTCCGATAGAGACCGGACTGTCCGCTTCGGGTCGATCCGAACACGATTTGACTGCCGTCCGGCGACCAGATGGGAAAAACATTGTTCTGTGCGGCGTCGAATGTGAAGCGGGTCGCCAGTCCATCCCGGGCCAGATCGAGGAGCCACACGTCGGAGCCGCCGCGCTGGTCCGGAAGACTCGCCACCGCCCGTCGTCCATCCGGGGCCAGCGCGACGTCCGTAAAGGCGGCCGGCTTGCCGACGGTCCCAAGAACCCGGCCGGTGCGGTCGAGCCACGTGAGCTGAGGAGCGCCTGCCGGCCTCCCGGTCTGATACGCCAACGCGCCGCTATCCGACGCCGAAAAGAAGCCGTACGGCGGAGTGCCGACCGTCTGAATCTGTTCCGCGACCGGGAACGCTTCGCCGGTCAGGGCGAGGCGCTCGGGATCGAATGGCTGCGCCATCAGCGTACTGCCTCGCACGAACAGCAAATGCCGTTGTGAATAGATGACGTTGGTCGAATCAACGCTGTCCAGCAGGCGCGTGCGTTCGGGTGAATCCAGCGAGCCCACGAAGACTGGGCTCGCATTCGCAACGACGCGGTACAAGAACCTCCGACCATCCGGCAAGAAAAAGGGCCGCGCATGCGACTCGTCTGGGTGGGGCCCAGTGGCAGGAGCTGGCGCCCCGCCGGATGCCGACACTTTCTGCAGCGTCGTTCCCGGGGCTGGAGAGAACACAATCACGTCGTCGCGACTCCACGAGCCGCTGACGCCTAACTCGGCGTCGCATAGAGTCACCGGCGGACCGCCGGCGACGTCGATCTTTTTCAACTTGCCGTCGGCAAAGAACCCGAGCGAGCGGCTGTCGGGCGACCAGAACGGGGAGACGCCCCTTTCGGTTCCGGCGAGCCCCTTCGCCTCGAGTGTGTCCAACGACCGCACCCAGATCTGCGTTCCGCCCGACGCATCCTGAGCTACGAAAGCCACCTGACGCCCGTCGGGCGCGACCGCCAGCGGTCCGCCCGAGGCAACCCCTTGAACCTGTCTGGCGGCCAGCTTCCAGCCGTCTGGCGGGGCGATGAAAAAACGTGTCGCCTCGGTTGCGGCCGGCGCGCGACGGAAATAGGCGAGACCGCCAAGGACAACGGCAACGACCGACATGACGGCGAGGCCTGCGACAAGCGCCCATTTCAACGGATCGCGTTTTTTGGCAAACCGCGCCTCGGAAATATCGGCCGTCAGCGTCTGCGAGGACCCAGAATGCGACGAGAGCGCCTCCAGGGCGAACGCCAGGTCGACCGTGGACTGAAAGCGCGCCGCCGGGGCTTTTTCGACACAGCGATCGACGATGCGCCCCAGAGCCGGCGGAATGTTCCGCTCTGCGATGGGCAGATCCGGCGGATCGTCCTTGAGGATCGCCGTCATCGTGTCGATCGTCGTCTCGCGTTGGAACGCCGGTCGGCCCGCCAGCATCTCGTACAGCAACACGCCAAACGCGAAGACGTCCGTGCGATGGTCCACCGCCTGGCCGCGCACCTGCTCGGGCGCCATGTATCCGGGTGTGCCCAGTACCACTCCCGGATGCGTGCTCGACCTGGTCTCCGCTTCGGTCACGGCCACCGGCGCCGCGGTCGCTTCCAGCAGCTTGGCGAGACCGAAGTCGAGAATTTTGACGCGGCCATCGCTTGTGATGAACAGGTTCTCGGGCTTCAAATCCCGATGAACGATCCCCTTCTCGTGCGCGGCGGCCACACCATGGGCAATCTGAATCGCATACTCAACAGCCTTTCGAACTGGGATCGCTCCAGCATTGAGCCGCTCCCGCAACGTGTCGCCTTCGAGCAGTTCCGAGACGATGTAGGGTGCGCCGTCGTGCTGGCCGATGTCGTAGACCGCGAGGATGTTCGGATGGTTTAGTGCGGCGGCTGATCGCGCTTCCTGCTCGAATCGCTGGAGCCGTTCGGGATCGGCTGAGAAGGCAGCGGGGAGAACCTTGATTGCAACGTCTCGACCCAGGCGGGAGTCGTGAGCGCGATAGACCTCGCCCATGCCACCCGCTCCCAGGGCGGATTGGATCTCATAGGGCCCGAGTCGCGCGCCGGCTGAGAGGCTCATCTCTTCAATGCTGGTTTCCAGTTGAGGATGACGGTAACGGGCATCGTCACTTCGGCCGGCGTGTCCAGAAGAAAACGCTGACCATCTGCCGAGACCATGTACTGCCGGTTCGACCCGCCTTGGGAATTACC
>DATLLJ010000161.1:0-6690 GCA_035537875.1 Vicinamibacterales bacterium
CTCGCACCGACCGCGTCAGTCCGCCTTCACGCTGTCTCCAACCACGCGGGTCAGCACGAAGAGCGTCAAGGCGGAGATGACGGCAGGAACCGCCGCAGCCCAGAACAGCTGCTGTGAAGTCCATTTGGCGCCGATCATGACGCCCCCGATGTACGGACCGACGATGGCCCCGATTCGCCCGACGCCAAGCGCCCAGCCCACGCCAGTGGATCGGAGATACGTCGGATAAAAGGTCGCCGCAAACGCGTTCATGCCAGGCTGACCACCGACCACGCACCAGCCGGTGGCGAACACGATGAGCGCCAGGACGGCCAGCGAAATTCCAGGCTGTCCAATCAGCGCGATGCTCAGCGTGGCAACGGCGTAATTCAGCATCAGAGTCCGCGTAAAGCCCCAGCGCGTGATCGCCCATGCCAGCCCGAACGTGCCGATCGTCCCTCCGACCCAGACCACGGTGCCGACGAGCACCGCCGTGTTCGCGCTGTAGCCCATTCCGTTGACGACGGTCGGCAGCCAGCTCGTCACCGAGTAGAGATTGAGCAGGTTCATGAAATTGATGACCCAGAGCAGCACCGTCACGAGGGCGCGCCCGTCGCGCAACAGATGCACGAACGGCACGCCGCCCTTGCTCTCTTCGTTGGTGACGTACTCAGTTGACGCATCGACCTTCAGCGCCGGGTCGAGTTGTTTCAGCCACCGCCCGACCTCGCCGAGCCGGCGGCGAACGGCCAGGAACTGGAGCGATTCCGGCAACCCGAAGTACATCGCTACCGCAATCACCAGAGGGATGGTGCCGCCGACGTAGAAGACCGACTGCCAGCCAAACTCCGGAATCAGCGCACGCGCGACGAAGCCGGCGACGGCCCCACCGGCCGTGAAGCCGACGGTGATGGTCATCATCAGCTTCACGCGGCGTCCTGCCGGGCTGTACTCGCCGATGAGAGCCGTGGCGTTTGGAATGATGCAGCCCATGCCGATCCCGCCGACGAATCGCAGCCAGAACAACTGCGTCACATTCGTGGCGAAGGCGGCGGCCAGCGTCATGATGGCGAACCACAGCGTGGACCAGACGAGGACCGGCCGCCGGCCCACCTTGTCGGCCAGTGGGCTGAAGGCCAGGGACCCTATCAGCACCCCGAAATTCGCAGCCGGCAGGACGGTTCGGAATTGGGCCGGTTCAACGTTCCAATCGGCGCTGAGGGCGGGTATCAGGAAAGCCATCGCCTGGACGTCGAAGCCGTCGATGATCAGCGTCATCAGGCAGAGGATGAAAACGCGTTTCTGCAGCGGCCCGATAGGGCTGTTGGCGAGGAGCTCCGGAATGTTGACCTTGGCGACCGTCGTCATGGGCGGGCAGAGTATATCCGGGGCCGGTCCGGCGCGCGGTAGTGGCGCAGGTCGGGCGTGGATGCTGCAACCCACCCCGTGGCGATCAGACAGCCGATACCGCCGGTGATGACGGAGAGGGGCGCTCCCAGCCAGTTGGCCACCAGCCCAGCCTCGATCTCGCCAAGCTGCGGCCCGCCGTTGAAGAACACCATGTTTATCCCCGTCGTGCGTCCACGCAGCCGGTCGGGCGTCTCCAGCTGGCGGACGATGTTGCGGATCACCATGCTGACGGTGTCGGCGGCGCCGGTGATCGCAAGGCAGGCGAATGTCAGCCAGAACGACCTCGAGAAACCGAACCCGATGGTGGCGAGGCCATAGAGCGCCACAGCCCACAGAAGAACCGGCCCCCGCCGTACGATCCGCTCGGTCAGCAGAACCATCGCGGCGCTCATGGTCAGCGCACCGGTTGCCGGTGCCGCGTACAACCAGCCGTACCCCTGCGGGCCGACGAACAGGATGTCCTGGGCAAAGATGGGCAGCAAAGCGATGGCCGATGAGAAGAACGTCGCGAAGAAGTCCAGGAGCATCGTCGATCGGATGAGCGGTGATCCGAAGACGAAGCGAAGGCCCTCGAGCGCCGAGCGGAACGAGACGTCAGTGCCGCTGTCCGCTGTGTCCGTGCGCGTCGGAACGTCCCGCATCATCAGCAGCGCGGCGATCACGCATCCGAAGCTGATGGCATTGGCCAGGTAGACCCACTTCAGGCCGACTGTGCCGATGAGCAGTCCACCGATGGCCGGTCCCGCCACCGACGCTGCCTGCACCATGATTGTGTTCAGGCTGATGGCGTTCGGGAGGTGCTCGCGCGGCACCAGCATCGGCACCAACGCCTGCCGTGCCGGCGGATCGAAGGCGCCGATCGTGGCTCCCAGGCCCGCCATCACGTACAGAGCCCAGACGGGCGTCAGGGCATTGTGGGTGAGAAACGCCAGCGTCAGGGCCACGCACGTCGCCGCGCTCTGAGTGACGAGCATCAGCTTCCGTCGGTCCCACGCGTCGGCGACCACGCCGCTGATCATCGAGAACACGACGATGGGAACGAAGCGCACCAGGCCGACGAGGCCGAGCGCCAGCGCTTTGCGATCGTCCGGCACCAGCAGCGAGACGTGCCACAGCAGCGCCGCGCTCTGCATGAACGAGCCGGTGAACGAGAAGAGGAGGCCCCACCAGAGGAGCCGGAAGTTCCGATGACTGAGGGCGACGAGGGAGCTCAGAGCTGAACGTATTGTACCCTTCGAGTGTGCTGACACTTCTGCTCGCAGCGGCAATGCTGCAGGACCCCGCCGCAC
This sequence comes from Vicinamibacterales bacterium, assembly GCA_035537875.1. Lineage (GTDB taxonomy): Bacteria > Acidobacteriota > Vicinamibacteria > Vicinamibacterales > CAVVIG01 > DATLLJ01. The sequence goes on from DATLLJ010000161.1 coordinate 2,679, forward strand.
AGGACAACGAGAAGCCGCCGGTGACGATCGAAGAATCGGTCACGGTGACAGCGACGCGAACCGATCGGCGCATCGAGGACGAGCCGGTGCGCGTCGAGGTCGTGCCCTCCGAAGAAGTTCAAGAAAAGATCATGATGACGCCAGGCGATGTGTCGATGCTGTTGAACGAGACGAACGGTCTCCGAGTGCAGACGACCTCGCCTTCGTTAGGTGGCGCGAACGTCCGCATTCAGGGGCTTCGTGGGCGCTACACGCAGATCCTGGCCGATGGCCTGCCGCTGTACGGAGGTCAGGCGGGGTCGATCGGCATCCTGCAGATTCCGCCAATGGACCTGGGACAGGTCGAGATCATCAAGGGAGTCGCCTCCGCGCTCTACGGCGTGTCCGCGATCGGCGGCGTCGTGAACCTGGTTTCGCGCCGGCCTTCGGCCGACGTGCGCGAGGTGTTGCTGAACCAGACGTCGCACGGAGGCACTGACGCCATCCTGTGGCTCGCCGAGCCGCTGAACGCCCGCTGGGGCTACACGTTTCTCGGCGGCGGACACTGGCAGCAACGGTCGGACCTCGACACCGACGGGTGGACGGATCTGCCGATGTACCGGCGCTTCGTCGTGCGGCCGCGCGTGTTCTGGGAGAACGGCAAGGGTGCATCACTCCTGATGCTCGGCGGGGTGACGAAGGAAGGGCGGCGCGGGGGCACGGTGCCCGGTGCCGCCACGCCGGACGGCTCGGCGTTTCCGGAAAACCTCGAAACGACGCGAATGGACGGCGGGTTGGTGGCTCGTCGTCTTCTGCCGCGCGGAATTGTTCTGGCGGCGCGAGGCAGCGTTACCGACGTCGAGCACGATCACACATTCGGTTCGCGTGGAGAACACGACCGGCATCGCACCTTCTTTGGCGAGGCCTCGGTAACGGGCATCGCCGGTGCGCAGACCTGGGTCGGAGGTGTTGCATGGCAAGGTGACACCTACTCGTCACGCGACGTACCGGCGTTCGACTACCGCTACTCGGTCCCTGCGTTGTTCGGCCAGGACGACATCACCCTGAACCGTCACGTCACGGTATCGGCAAGCGCCAGGCTTGACGCGCACAACCAATACGGGACGTTTGTCAGCCCCAGACTCTCGACGCTCATCAAGCCGGGAGGGCCATGGACGGTGAGGGTGTCTGCGGGACGCGGTTATTTTGCTCCCTCGCCCTTCACGGAAGACACCGAAGCCACTGGCCTGCGCCCGGTGCGGCCGCTGGGTGATCTGTCCGCCGAACGGGCGGACAGCCTCTCGGGCGACGTGACATGGACGAGGCGGCCGCTGGAGGTGACCGGGACTGTCTTCTTCTCGCGTGTTCGCGACGCTTTGACGGCCGTTGAAACCGGCAGCAGCGACACGCCGGTTGCCGTCGTGAACGCCGCCGGGCCGATTACGACGCGCGGCACCGAATTCATTGCCCGCTTTCACCGCGACGACCTCGACGTGATCCTCAGCCACATGTTTCTGTGGGCAACCGAGTCCGCGGGGGGCGGCCGTCGTGAGGTTGCGTTGAACCCCAGACATTCGGCTGCGCTCGACATCCTGTGGGAAGCGGGGCCGGCGAGGACGGGGATCGAGTTGTTCTACACCGGTACGCAGGCGCTCGACGACAACCCGTATCGCGGTCGTGGCGCTCCATATCTCATGTGGGGCGCTCTGTTGGATTTCGAGGTGTCGGCGCGGATGCGGGTGTTCGTCAACGCCGAGAACCTGTCCGACGTGCGGCAAACGAACGGCGAGCGGCTGATCCGTCCCGCGGCTGACGCTGCCGGCCGCTGGACCGTGGACGCGTGGGCGCCGCTTGAAGGGCGCACGGTCAATGCGGGATTCCGGCTCAAGTTCTAGCCGGACAATCCGGTTGAAGGCGGACGCCACGTAGAATAGCGACTATGCAGGATCTCATTCGTCAGCTCCTGACAGAGCTCGGCGAGGACCCCGGCCGCGAAGGGCTGGCGCGCACCCCGCTGCGCGTCGAAAAGGCGCTGAAGTTTCTGACGAGCGGTTATCGCGCCAACATCGGCGAGGTGCTGAACGACGCGCTGTTCACCGTTGATTACAGCGAGATGGTCATCGTCAAGGATATTGATTTCTACAGCCTCTGCGAGCACCACCTGCTGCCTTTCTTCGGCAAGTGCCACGTCGCCTACATTCCGAATTCGCGGGTCATCGGCCTGAGCAAAATCCCGCGTCTCGTGGATGTGTTCGCGAGGCGCCTGCAGATTCAGGAGCGCATGACCAACGAGATCGCGCAGACCATCCTTCAGGCGATCGACCCGCGCGGGGTGGCGGTCGTCTGCGAGGGTACGCATCTATGCATGTCGATGCGCGGCGTCGAGAAACAGAACTCGTTTGCGGTCACCAGCGCCATGCTCGGCATTTTCCGCGACAACGCGCGCACCCGGATGGAGTTTCTCGAGCTGATCAAGCACCGGGCGACGGTGATGACTCCGGCCTCCGATGCCGCCAGCCTGGTGTGCGTCAATGACTGACTGGCGGGGTTGGCTGATGGTGCTTGCAGCTGCGCTGCTCGTCGTGCCGGCGACGATCGCGCAGACACGCAGGACGACCGCCGCGCCAGCCACGGCGATGCGGACAGAGCCGGCGAAAGTGAACTGCCCGCAGGTACTCGGTCCGGGCGTCCAGAGCTCGCGTGCGTTCTGCGACGTGGTCATCACCCGCGACCCGGCCGAGGGAGTCATCATCCCTCTTCCCCCGCACACCGGCGCCGTGACGTTGACCTTTGATCTGCACAACCGCCATACCTACTCTGAGGAGCTGGCAAAGACGAATCGGGGGTACCGCCGCTACACCGCCATGGTCGGCCTGCTCGCTGCGGACAATACGCCGCTTGGCCGTGCCGTCGTGCACAGCGAGTTCCGGAACGTCAAAGATCTGTTCGACCGCGTGTCGGGTGGAACCGGTCCGGGCGGGGTCAAGGCGGTTGCGCCCACTGGCGTGGAACCCATCAGCATCGTCATCCCGGCCGACGAGCCGACCGACAGCCTCAGCATCGTCGGCTTGCGGTTGACCGAGGCGCGAATCGACGGCAGCGACCAGTTTGTGGCCTCCGGACGGCCGATCGCGATCATCAGCAACGTCATGCTGGAGTACCGGCCGGCACCTCCGCCGCGCACACCGGCCCGGCGGCGCTAAGCACACGGATCGACAGTGAGGGTTCTCGTCTACGGTGCGGGCGCCGTTGGCGGCTTCTTCGGGGGGCTGCTTGCTCGGGCCGGCGAAGACGTGCACTTCGTGGCCCGGGGCATCCAGCTGCAGGCGCTTCGGGCGCGCGGGCTCACGATCAATTCCCGGCGGCTCGGGTCAATCACAGTCCCCGTGTCGACGTTCGATTCCGCGGCCGCGGCCGGCTCCGCCGATCTTGTCCTGGTCTGCGTGAAGACACAGCAGCTGCCGGGGATTTTCGACGACCTTGCCACCGTGGTCGGGCCGCACACGGTGATCGTTCCTCTCCAGAACGGCGTCGAGGCGGACGCGCAGCTGAGTGTCCGATTCCCGCACGCCGTGGTCCTTCCCTCAGTCGTCTATGTCGGTGCAACGGTTGACGAGCCCGGTGTCGTCACGCATGTTGCGTCGGGAACGATTGGCATCGGCGCCAATCGCGACGAGGACCGGCATGTTCTTGCTGCGGTTCGCGACACGCTGGCGAAGACCGGCCAGCCAGTCCATATCTCGAACGATATTCAGCGTGAACGCTGGCACAAATTGATGTGGAACGCGGCGTTCAATTCCGTTTCCGCTCTCACCGGGCGGGTGCCGGCGGACCTGCTGGCACAGCCGGACGTCCGTTCGCTGATCGTCAACATCATGAGTGAGGTGCTGGCCGTCGGCCGGGGATGCGGAGTGGATCTGCGGCCAGAGGACATCGACAAGCACATCGCCTGGACCGAGGGCGCCACCGGGATGCGGACGTCGACGATGGTCGATCGCGAAAAGGGGCGGGCGATGGAGATCGACGGGCTATT
>DATLLJ010000162.1:0-9174 GCA_035537875.1 Vicinamibacterales bacterium
ATTTCGCTGGCCTCGATGCCGTAATCGATCGCCTGCTGTCGCGTCCAGCCCTTCGTGTGAATCCCCGTGTCGACGACGAGGCGGCGGGCCCGAAACAGGGCACCATCCAGCTGGCCCAGCAGGCCTTCGGGATTGCCCTCGTACCAACCGCTCTCAGCGGCGAGCCGCTCGGCATAGAGCGCCCACCCCTCGGTGACCGCTGAAATCCCGCCGAACGCGCGGATCTGACGGAAGCGAGGGGTCATGTCGTTCTCGAGCTCGAGCGCCAGCTGAAAGTGATGCCCCGGGACGGCCTCGTGATACATGAGCGTAGCCAGCCCGAATTTCGTCATGTACGAGGGACGAAGCGGAATCTGGACGACGCCCGGACGTGAACCGTCGCGCGCGGGAACGGTGTAGTTCGCCGCGGCATTCGCCTCGCGGAACCTGGGAAATGCGCGCGCCTCGACCGGCGCCTTCGGCGTTCTGGCAAACAGCGCCTTCGATCGCTCCTGGGCAGCGCGCACAATCGCATTGGCGTCGGCCACGATGGCGGTGCGCGCGGCGTCGGTCATCGGATAGGCCAGATCCTTCTCGAGCTGCTCGACCCTCGCCGGTATCGACCCCTCGTGGCGTCCGAGCTTCCGGAAGATCGTGTCCATCTCACGCTCGAGCCGCGCCACCTCACGGAGCCCGATCTGATGAATCTCGTCCGGGGTCAGGTTCGTGGACGTGTACGCGCGCAGAAAGTACGCGTACGCCTCGGCGCCGCCGGGGAACCGTGACAGCCCCGCCACATCCGTCGCCCCTGCCTGCAGCGGACGCAGGAGCGCCAGCGCGCGCTGCCAGGCTGGATACACCTGGCTCGCCGTGATCCTCTCCGCTTCGGCCCGCATGCGGTCGCGCGCCGCAGCGGGGATCCCGCTCACCGCGGCCATCCGATCGCTGAACACCGCGACGAACGGGTTCTGTGCCGGCGGCGTCGACACGAACTGCTCCATCTGGGCGATCGTGGCGTCAAGGATGAAACGCGGCGGCACCCTCCCCTTCTGCACACGCGTGGACGCTTCGGCGATCGCCTCGTCCATCCGGGCGGCCACCTGTCCCAGCCGGGCCACGTAGTTGGCGGCATCCTTCTCGGTGTTGATGGGGTGGACGATCGTCAGCGCGTTCGGCAGGTTGACGTTCGCACCCGCGAACTGCTCAAGCGGGAACAGGTAGTCGTCGTACTCCTCTCCTTCGACCACCATCTCGAGCTGCCACTTCATGAGATCGGCCGACACGCGCTCGGTTTCGGTGAGCCGCCCGCCGTCGTACCCGGCCAGCTGCGCGAGGCCGCGGCGTGCCATTTCCACGCGGCGGTGACGCCACTCGCGGGTCATCGGCGTGATCTGCGTCTCGAGGGCGTCCTGTTCGGGACCGCTGAAATAGCGCGCAGAAATGGCCTGGTTGGGACTCATCCTCACCCAGTCGGCGGTGAAACTCTCGAAGAACACGTCGATCGATGGAGCTCGCGGTGACGCGCCGCACGCGGCAGCCGCAAGGCTCGCAATGACCGCTGCAATCACCCGCTTCATGACGATTTCCTCCCGCAAGCTGCCGGATTATAGTTCGCACCAGAGGATAGTCGGCATCAAGGGCGTGCCGCCAGACGGGGTTGACGGAAGATCCCTTATCAGAACAGCGGCTCGCCTCTCCGACAGCTGCGCGAGCCGCGCGAGGCCGAAGCGCTGATGCGGTACGCGATCGAGCGGCTGAAGACCGGAATCGAAGCGGAACAAGCATCACGCGCAATGCCCGTGGTTGGCGTGACCGGGCCCGCCCCGCTTCACGAATCCGTTGGACCCATCTCACACATGCTTGCGAGCCGTTCTCGTGATTTTGTGGCCTCTAGTTGAGATCCAGCCAGTCCGGCAGCGTGCCGTGCTGCGTGAACTGCCCTTCTCCGGGCGCGCACGCGATCGGGTCCGCGTCGCGCTCGGCTCTCGTGATGATCGCGGCCTGGCGGGACGATACGCCGCGCGCCTGGTACTGCGAGAAGAGCGCGTCGGTCATGAATTCGAAATACGAGTAAAGCGTACCGGTGTCGTAGGAACCGAACTGGATCGCGATATCCGACATCGTGGAGTTCGTCGCGTGGCGGCCGATGTGCGCCCCCGCCTCGACCCACGTACCTCGGCACGATTCCGGGATCCGGGTTGACGTGGAACATCACCACATCGATCGCCGCGAGATCGCGCGGCCGGAACATCAGCCGGTATCCCCAGCCGTCGGTGGCGATCAGCCAGATCGTCCCGGCCGCCGGCGCGTAGATATCCACCGTCGTCCAGTCCAGCGACGTCCGGGGTTGGTAGTAGTGCTTCATACTCCGGCAGGGCTCCTGGCCGTAGGTGTGCCCCACGGTCGAACGAAAGCGCGAAATGCGCGCGATCTTGGACAGGTCGATGTAGTTGACGGTGAGCACGCGGGACGAGGGAGCGGCCGGATCGAACGTGTCCAAGCCGACGTGGACGAGCATCTCCGCGCTCTGCCCGCCGGCCGTCGCGCGAAGCGTGACCGTGCCGACGCCTCTCGCGTGGATGGCCCCGCCGCCATCGACGAACAGGGCGGCGGGATTGGAGCTCGAATACTGCGGCGTCACCGACACTTCCGCGCCCGTCATATCGCGCGCGGTGATCCTCGGCTCAATCGTCTCGCCGATCTTCGTCGCGAGCTGTATGGGAAAGATCTCGAGACGTGACAGCGGTGGGCTCGTCGGTCCGGCCATCTCGCCCGGCGACGCCGGGTTGCGTCCTCCACAGCCGCTCAGGACGATCCCGACCGCCACCAGGGTGACCGTCGAACCGCTCACATGCATCGTCACGTTTGGCCTCCCTCGCTCGTCTACTGGGCATGAAGAAAAAGGGCCCCTTCATCATGGGCTGGCTGACCGCGGCCGTTCTCGCCCATCTCATCGTTTCGTTCGTCCACGGGGCCACGCATACCGGGGCCCACGTCCCATTGTCACGCGCGGCCAACCTGTTCGTCTTCATCGTTATCCTGGCTGGACCGCTGGTCGGGCTTGCGCTGACCCGGGCCTCTGAAGTGGTCGGCGCCTGGGTGGTCGCTGGCACGATGGCGGGTGCGCTCCTGTTCGGACTGGTCAACCACTTCGTGCTCCCAAGTCCCGACCATGTGGCCCAGGTCGACCCGCAGTGGCGGACGCTGTTCGCGACGACCGCGGTTCTCCTCGCCGTGACCGAAGGGCTCGGCTTTGTTCTGGCGCTTCGTGCCGCCCGGGAAAGGAAATTGTCATGAACGTATTTGTTGCCGGCGGATCGGGTGCGATCGGCATTCCGCTCGTGCGCGCCCTTGTGGCCGCAGGTCACCAGGTGACCGCGTTGACACGCTCGACGGGGAAGCGGGACGAGCTTCGCGCGCTCGGCGCCAGGGTCGCTGTCGCCGACGCCCTGAATCGGGAGGCTCTGATCGCCGCTGTCGAAGGTGTTCGCCCGACCCATGTCATTCATCAGCTGACCGCGCTGCCGAAGGACGGTCCGCGGCGGGCGGCCGATTTGGACGCGACGAACCGCCTGCGGACCGACGGCACTCGGAATCTCCTGGAAGCGGCAATCAACGCCGGCGCCCGACGATTCCTCGTCGGTTCGTTTGCGATGCTGTCTCCTCGAGGCCCTGTTGCGGGGGCGGCCGGCGATCATGCCGCGGCCGCCGTTCGATCAATGGAAGAGCAGGTGCTCGAAGCTACACGGCGGGGCGCGATCGAAGGGGTTATCCTTCGGTACGGGATGTTCTATGGTCTCGAGACGCCGTCAACCCTCGCCATGATCGACCTGGTGCGGAAGCGCCGGTTGCCGGTCGTCCGCGGCGACCGGGGACAGCTGCCGTTGATTCATGTCGAGGATGCCGTCAGCGCGACCATCCGTGCTCTCGACGCGGCGCCGGCAGGCAGTGCGTACGACATCGTGGACGACCGCGCCGTGAGCATGACCGAAATCGTGGAGGCGATCGCGGAATACACGGGATCGGCCCGGCCGCTCAGGGTGCCCGCCTGGCTGCCGCGTCTGGTCGCCCCCTACATGGCGCGCATAACCTCGATGCGTCTACCGCTTTCGAACGAAAAAGCAAAAGCGGAGCTGGGCTGGCGGCCGAGGTATTCGACGATGCGCGACGGTCTGGCCAAGATGTTTCGGCGGGCGGCGTGACGATGGAGCAGGACGTCTTCAATACCGACCGGCCTCTCCTCTTCTCGATCGCGTACAGGATGCTCGGAAGCGCGTCTGACGCGGAAGACGTGGTGCAGGATGCGTGGCTTCGATACCGTCGCGCCGACCCATCGACGATTCGATCGCCGAAGGCGTTCCTGACGACCATCGTGACGCGCCTCTGTCTGGATCGCTTGAAGTCGGCCCGGACGTCGCGCGAGGAGTACATCGGGCCGTGGCTGCCCGAGCCTGTGCTCACCAGCGAGATGGAGGGTCCGGACACCAGGCTGCAGCGCGCGGAGTCGGTGACGCTCGCCTTTCTGGTCCTCCTGGAGAAGCTGTCGCCGGAAGAGCGAGCGGTGTTCCTGCTCAAGGACATCTTCGAGTACGAGCACTCGGAGATCGCCGACATGCTCGGCACGACGCCCGAGAACTCGCGTCAGCTGCTGCATCGCGCGAAGGCGCGCCTGGCGGACGGCCGGCCGCGGCTGACCGGCACGGCGCAGTCGAGGCGCGCGGTGGCCGAGCGCTTCGCCCACGCGTTCTCGTCGGGCGACGGCTCGCAGCTGACCGCGCTGCTCGCCAGGGACGTCGGCCTGTGGAGCGATGGCGGCGGCAAGGCCGCGGCGGCGCGCCGCCCGCTCATCGGCCACGACCTGGTGCTCAATTTCCTGATCGGCCTGCATCGCACCGCCGAGCACGCGGGCGTGACCCGAGAACTGTCTCTGCGGATCGAAAGCGTCAATTCCGAGCCGGCGCTGGTCATCGAGCTCGGCAACCGGCTCGAGTCGATCTTCGTGCTCTCGATAGACGACGATGCGATTTCGGCGATTCGCGTCGTCCGCAACCCGGACAAGCTCGCCCGTATCAAGCGTCAGCTCGCAACCTTGCACTGATCGGCCCGCTGCGGCGGCTCAGCCCGGACGCGCTACTTGGCGGCTGCTGGCAGATCTCGACCACGAAGTGGAGGAGAGTCCGCGTTAAGGGCGTGCCGTCAGACGGGGTTGACCGGAAGATCCCCTATCAGACAGCGGCTCGCTCTCCGACAGAAAGTTCTGGTTTGTTCATGTGAGTTTCCGCTGCTCGGGTATCTGCGCCCAGCATGGCGAGGACTGTCCCGCCGACAGTAACGGTCCACACACCCAGCCGGTGAACGATGCGTTGGCCTGACACGGGTACGCTACTGCACGCGGCCGACGTAGCGGTCGAGCCATCCAACGACTTCCTGGACGATCTGGCTGCGCTGGGTCGCAAAGATCTCGTGCCCGCCCGGATAGAGCACGTGTTTCTTGTCCGCGCTCGGTGTGCCCAATGCCTGGAACAGCGGCCGCTGCGACGTCTGCAGCGGAAAGATGTGGTCCTGGTCGCCGTTCAACATGAGGATGGGAGTTCGCACGCGGGGCGCAAAGTTGAACGAATCGACTTCGGGTGTCGGCTTGCCGCTGAAGAGACCTCCCATGAGCAGGACACCCGCCTTCATGCGCGGGTCGAGCGCGATGATGATGGGCCCGAGCTGCGCGCCCCACGACAAACCGTAGTAGGCCAGCCGGGCGGCGTCGATGTCGGGCCTCGTTTCGAGATAGTCGAGCGACCGTCTGGCATCGCCAACGAGCTGCTGCACCCAGGTGGTGTAGGCCCGCGTCGGCTGGGGAAATATCGACGTAACCTGTGGATCGCTGCGCCCGTAGGTATATTTGTAGACCGGATACACGAGGGCGCGGCCGCTCATGACGATGAAGTCGATTCCAAAAGTGTTCAATTGCAGATTCGCGCTGTCCGCTGCGCCGATCGCGAGGGCACCCGGGAAGAACAACACCGCCTCGTAGGGCGGCTTCACATTTTTCGGGAGATAGAGGTGGACGGCCATGCGCTCGCCGCCGTACACGGCGGCCATGCTGACTACCTCATGCCGCCAAAGCGGTGAGGCGTCGTCCGTCGACTCGACCCGAACGTCGAAGGGCGTGCGGTCGTAGCTGTACTGGTCCGCGTAGATCCGATACACGTCGTCGGCCACCGGGCGCGCGGTGGCGTAGTCACGGACCTCGGGCGCAATGGGCGCGGCGAGGGAGGCCGGTGGCGCCGGGCCGTCGCCGTAGGCCACCAAGCGGAACCCGTTCGTGTCGGAGCGGTCGAAGGGCGACCGGGAATCCGAGTAGAGAAACTGGTAGTCAGGATCGTTCCACGCCCCGCCAAGGATGTAACGCTTGCCCGTGCCGGCCTGCTCGTTCCAGACCCACTCTTTGACGTTGCCGGCCATGTCGACGGTCCCGTAAGGCCCGAGACCGGGCGCGGTGCCCACCCGCACGGTCCCCCCGCCGCCGAAGTGACTCGAGCGCGTGATCGAATTGCCAAGCTCCGGCTTCGCTGCATACGTCCAGTGATAAATCGTCGGCAAGTGCTTCCCGCGGAATGCGGCGTACGCCGCGGCTTCGTACCAACTCACCGCCGCCACCGGCCAGTCGTCCTGGCCGGGAGGATAGGTGCCGCCCTGCCAGGTCGCCGGCCCCGGGCGTCCCGTGCCGTCGCGGAAGAGGTCCATTGCCGCGGTCCAGTCGAGCGGCTGACCGTCGCGCACAAAGGGCTCCGTCCAGTACTCCCGCTTCTCGTAACCGCCCGCGTCGACAAAGGCCTTGAACTCCGCGTTCGTGACTTCGTGCCGATCGATGTGGTAGTCGGGCGCGGGAATGCCCTTGAAGTAGTCGAAGCCCGTCAGCGTGAGTCGTAGACCTCCCGGCGGAAGCGAAACGGCGACCATGTTGGGAGGATGACTCTCCGGAGCGGGCAGCGCCACCACCCCAGCGAAACCAGGCAGTATCACCGTGCCCGTCGCGCGCACGATCTCGATCGGCTCAAACCCGGCTTTTTCGAAGCGCCACCAGAACACGCCTCGAGGCAGCCGGGTATCGACGAGCGGAGTCCGACCGACAGGATGCCACGTGGTGTTGTCGCCGATGAGCCGGAGCGACACGTCGGCGCCGGCGGGCGTCGTGGTAATCGAGACCTGACTGGAGATGCGGGGCCACACGCCGTTCAACACCGGATCGCCCGCAATGCGGGTCTCCGCCTGCGTCGCCAGGAGAAACGCTTCACCGTTGCGGTCGAGGTCAGCGAGCCGGAGGATCTCAGGCAGGGCCACGTCGCGCGCCCAGCGCGTGCCGCTCGATCGCCACACCCACAAGGCGGCGACCGCCGCGACCACGACGACGGCGCCCACCAGAGCGGCGATCGCCCGGGGCCGGCGCCGGGCCATCACGCGGGGCGTCCCCTCCGAGCCCGATGCCTGTACGCACGATTGGAGCGCGTGGACCAACTCCCCCGCGTTCGCGTACCGGCGGTCAGGGGCCTTGTCGAGCGCTCGCTCGACCACCTGCGCGATGTCGTCGGTCACGCCCTCGACGCCTTTAAGCGGCACCTGCGGCCGATCGATAATCGCCTGCAGGAGCTCGTAGTCGTTCGCGCCCGAGAACGGCCGAGACCCGGCGAGCATTTCGTAGAGCACCACGCCTAGCGCCCACACGTCGCTCCGCTCGTCGGCATCGCCGCCACGAACATGTTCTGGTGCCATGTAGGCGATGGTGCCGAGGGCGGTGCCCGTCCGCGTCAGATCGCCGCTGCTCGTGATCTTCGCGATGCCGAAGTCGAGCAGCTTGACCTCGCCCCCGGTCGTCACCATGATGTTTCCCGGCTTCACATCGCGATGGACGATGCCGGCCTGATGCGCGCGGGCCAGTCCGCGCGCGACCAGCACGGCGACGCGAAGCGCCTCGGTCGCCGCCAGCGGACCACGTTCGAGGCGCTTCTTGAGCGTCTCGCCGTCGCAATAGGCCATCGAGAGAAACACCGTGCCGTCGGTCGTTTCCTCGATGTCATAAATCGTGCAGACGTTGACGTGATCAATCGCCGAGGCCGTGCGCGCTTCCTGAAAGAAGCGTCGCTTCGCGTCGGGGTCGCGCACGAGCTGCGGCGGGAGGAACTTGAGCGCCACGAGGCGGCCAAGCCGGAGGTCCTCGGCCTTGTAGACCACGCCCATGCCGCCCGCGCCGACCTCGGCGAGGATGCGGTAGTGGGAGACTGTCTCGTCGACCATCAGGGTCTCACGCGCCCTGAATCTTACACCTGTGCCGACTGCGCCGTCGTCGCGTGACATGCGTGAGTTCCCGCATCAAGAACCATACGTGGATGAGTCAAGAAGCGGGTCAGCGCCGTCGCATCAGCGTGCCTGCGAACTGGCTTTCTGCCTGTAAATCACAAAGATGAACGTCACGAGTGTCCCGAGCGCTCCCCATCCGATGACGACCTGCATCGCCGCTTTCGGCAGGAGCGCCCCGGACACGGCAATCAGCACACCCAGGCACACGCCGAGGTATCCAGACAGCCTGTGCACGTGCATCCACAGGTGGCGATTCTCGAGCGTCCATCTTGTGCGGAAGCCGATTGCCAGGTTGGGGCGTGTGCGCGGCAGCAGGTTGGCGACGCTCGCGAGCACCGGGCCGAAGAGCACGATCGTGGCCCGACTGAGGCCGGTCCGGCTCTGCGGGATCGCTCCGGTCAGCACCCCGAGCACCATCACGTGCATGGCGAGGATAAACGCCCCGACGGCAAACAGGATGGGCTCGCACGCGGACTCGAACGCCTCGTCGGGGTCGCGCACCGGATCGCGCCGCCAGACGATGCGAATCGAGGCGTAGATGGCCGCGGCGGTCGTTGGAAGCAGAAACGCCAGGAGCAGCCGGATGGAAGGCCTGGACCAGAAGGCCGGCTCGCTGAGATAGGCCGGCCCTTGAGGCATCAGGACGTAACCGGCGCCACCGGCTACGTACCCGAGAGCGATGAGGCTGAGTGTTCGCCAGCGCCGCAGACTCTCCATGTCATCCCTCCTGTCCGCGAGCAACCGCACGCGGCACACGGCGTCCCGAGGTGGGCCGGACCCAGTCCATCAGGTGTTGGACCAGATCCTCGAATACTGACGTGTTCAGCTCGTAATGGATCTCCG
>DATLLJ010000163.1:0-25226 GCA_035537875.1 Vicinamibacterales bacterium
GCCGTGCTTGATGCGATGGCCGGGCGTCATCAAGCCCGGCACCGTCATCAACGAGATCGGGGTTCCGGGAGTTCCCGCCCCGGCAGAAGCCGGGCAGCTTCAACCTCGAGCGTGTGATGGAAGCGGTGACGAAGCCGCACAAGGGCGCCAAACAGGCACGAGTCGCGACCGCACTCGCAATCGAGTGACCGGCGGCCCCGAACCGGGCTGCCGGTCAGACCGTGATGTCACGCTGCTTGTCTTCTCGCCGCTGAGCCGACGTCGGCGGCGCGCCAACACATCGTTCTTCAGCATTGCCGCGGCCGCGTCTTTCCGCAACAGAGTGTACTCGCCATTCCAGAGCAGTGGGACTTTGGGAGTCTCATCGCGGTTGTCGTAATAGAGGTCGACTTTCATCCTCCCCCTCGTTATGACGACGCGTCCGGCGTAGGGAAGAGAGCCCGGCCGCACCGGTATCTCGGCCCCCTCGATCACGCCCTCGATCCTCGGGAGTTCGATCGTCAAGGTCTCCTCGTAAGTCCGGCCTCGGACGGCGGACACCGGGTCGTGCGCCATCAGGCGCCTCCGGCCTTTCAGCTCCACCAGATAGTTTGGGCCATGCTTGGCGAAATAGGCGTGCTCGTCGTTACCCGTCCCGGAGCAGGCCGATACGAGCGTCGCGAAGCACATGACGACGAACGGAACATGGAGCATTGGAGACACAGCAGCAGGCCAACCAGCATATTCGCGGCCGGTCCGGCGCCTCGCGCGGCATAACAGCAAACTACTGGCACTCAGGGAGATCCGCAGAGCGAATGGACTGCTGAGAACGTGTCGGAATTACGAATTTCGGCAGAGATTCTCGATGACCGTCGTCACAGGCAGTCGGGTCCCGCCGACGTGCACGCCACACGCGCCCAGTCAGCGGACGTTCTCATCACCCGCGCCGTGCTTCTGCCCGCACAAGGGGCAATCCGTGGGCGGCTTGCTGTTATCGACGCGGTGCTTCGCCGGCGTCAGCGTCTTCAGGAACGCAAAGATGCCCCTCAGATCCTCGTCCGTCATGTTTCGATAGAGCAGCCATGGCATCTGAGGATGCAGCGGCCTCGCCACCACCATGCCCTTGCGCATCGCGTCGACGAAGAGGTCTTCGGTGTAATAGGGGATGCCGCTCGGATCAGGAGTGATGTTGGAGGCCGCGATGCGGCCCAAAGGGTTGTCGAAGACGCTTCCGCCGGAGAATTCCAGGCCGGCAAGCACCTGGCCCTGTTGGTCGCGCGGCGTATGGCAATCCGCACAGGCAGCGATGGCCACGAGATATCTGCCCCGGTTCACCGGACTCGCTAGATCGGGTTGCGGCACAGGTTCGGTAATCGGCGTCGGCACGGTGTTGACGAAACGGTTGAGGGGAAATGGCATCTCGGTCATCGGCAGGACGCGCCGAACAGGCATGAGCGTGCGGAGGTACACGATCACGGAGGCGAGGTCTTCGTCCGACATCACGCGAAACGACTCGTACGGCATCATGGGAAACAGCGCCCGGCCATCCCTTCCGATGCCCTCACGAATGGCGCGCGCCAGCTCGTCGTCGGTCCAGGCGCCGACACCCGTTTCGCGGTCGGGAGTCAGGTTGGGCGCGACAATCCAGTCCAGCCCCTCGTCCGAGAACTGATGCCCCGCCCCGAGAAGCTCGGGGACAAGGCGCGGCGCTTTCCAGTCGATGTCGCCGTGACAGCCAAGACAAGCTGAGACCGAGTTGAGCAGATACTCGCCCCGGGCCAGCCGGCCGGGCGTGGCTTCGAATCGTCGATCGGTGACCGACCGCGCACGGGGGCCGATCACAGGCCTCCACCCGATCGTGAAGGTGATCGCCAGCAGCACGAGAACCAGCACCGCCAGCCCGCTGTATCCAAACACTCTTCGCCACGCCGCCATACCAATTGCCTCCCGATATCTGTCGGAGCCGGCCAATTATAGTGGGTGACCTCGCCGAGAGGGGATAGCAGGCGGACCGACAGGGTACGGTCCCACTCCGTGGCTACGCCGGAATTCGAGCACGTTTACAGCACGGTAATCGAACGTGACGCGGGCTTCTGCAAGCGTCTAAGGAGTGGTAGCAAGAGGCGTTAGGATGTCGCTCCCGTTGAAAGTGAGTCCGACGGCAAACATGTCGGCGCCCGTCGGATCGTTGGTGACGATGCCTGTTGCGTAAATACTGCCTCCGCCGTTGTCGACCGCAACAGCAGCTGCCCCATCCAGCCCAAAGGACGAGGTTCCTGGAAACGTCCTGCGCCACAGGTCAGTGCCAGCATCCGCGAACGCAGCTACTGTAAAGACCCAGCGGCCCTCGGCGTTCCGCACTTGACCGACAGCGACGACCGTGCTTCCAGCAAACGACACGGCGGATGCGCTTCCGGCCTCGGCTGCAGTCTGCCACAGTTGCGCTCCATCGGAATCAAGGAGGGTCACCGCGGGCGCCGACCCGGCGACCGCAATCATCCCGGTGTCCTCATGGACCGCGACACCTCCTTGAAGTGCCCCAGCCGGGAATCGGTTCCCGACCGTCGTCGACCACAGCAACGTTCCGGCGGCGTCGAATTTGGCAACCGCGTTCACGCTCTCGGTTTGGCCCTCCCTTGCTGAACCACTCGCCACGACCGTACCCTTCTGGGCATCGAAGGCGATACTACTGGCGACGCCGAAGCCTGGGCGCACTCCGGCAGACACCGGCTTACCGGTCATCGTTTCGAATTCAACGACAGCAAAGGTGCCCGAAAGATGGCCGGCCACGGCCACCGTGCCTCGAGAGGTGAGCACTAGTGCGTTGGCGCCCCCCACGATGGCGGGCGCCGACCATATCAACGAGCCGGTTCGCGAATCCAACTTGACAACGGCGAAGGTCGGACCGATTGACATGTGCACTGTTCCCGCCGCCATGATGTTTCCGTCCTGCGGGTCGACCGTGATGGCGCGCGCCTCGTCCCTACCTGGAACGGTGCCCGGAACGATCGTCCGCCACATCTCCTTACCGGTCCTGCTGACGGCGACGACCGTGAAACAGGACGTCAGCGCGATGTCGCACGTCCGGCCGGCTCCGAAAATGCTTCCGGTCGGAGCTGTGGTCACAGCCAAGGCGGTGTTGGAAAGGTGCGGCAGCCGGTCGACAAAGTCGTACTTCCACGCAAGCGCGCCTGATTTCCTGACTTTGGCAATCGTGAAGTCCCCTGGCGTACCCAATATTCCGGAGCCGGTATTCTGCGTGGAGCCGGCGATCGCGAGGCTCCCGGTTCGAGCGTCCACGGCAATAGCGAGGGCCGCGTCCTGCCGATCGACGCGCTTGCCGCGTCCGGTTATCATCTGACGCCAGTCCTCGCGGCCGTTGACGAGATGACTCACTGTGAGATCGAATGACTTGCGATCGTTCTGCGTCACACCGACGGCGACAACGGCGTTACGAGTGGGGTCGGCGACGATGGCATGCCCTTCGTTCACCAACGGAACGTTGCCGATGATCGGCGCACTCCACAATACGGTTCCGGCGTCTCGATCGAGCGCCAACACGGTGAAGGCCGAAAGCGCGTCCTTCGCCGCCCCTAAACCCGTGACCACAGGGTCGCCGTTGGCGTCCAACGCGATGTCTCGCGCTTCGAGGTGAGCGGCAAGGCTGCTGTTCTCGTAGCGCCACTGTTCCGCGCCATCTGTGCCTCGCAGGCCCACGACGAAAAAGATGGAGCTGTCGGGACCGGACGACGGCTCCAACCTGCCGCCGGCGACGACATTGCCATCGGGCCCGACGACGACGGTGCGGGCCGCGTCCGAGAATCCCCGATCGATGATCTTCAGCCAGAGCAGCGTTCCCGCTTCGCTCAGACGAAACACCACGAAATCTCGAAAACCAAAACGGGTGAATATGCTTCCGGCCCCAACGATATCGCCGTTGGGTGCGATGCTCAGTGCTGAGCCGAAATCGTCCCCGTTCGCAAACCGATCGTTGAGCGGTACGAGCCAGCGCAGCTCACCTGTCGAGCCGTTGAAACGGGCGACGACGGCGTCGTGTTGTGTCCCCTCATTAGCCAGCGAACCGACAACCGCGAGATCGCCGCTCGGAAGAATTTCGACAGCGGGTGCGCTGTTGAAGCCTGCCGGAGCAGTACCCGCGATGACCTGGGGCATCGGCCATGCGTCCTGCCCATCAGAGTTGAACTTCATCAGGTAGAAGTTGGTCAGTCCATTCGCCGCCGGGATACTTCCCGCGAGAGCGACTCCACCGTCATTCGTGAGCCGTATGGCGAGCACGTTCGGGGACAATCCCAGAAAATCAACCCAGCGTGAAAACACCACCTGTTTTTGCGGACTGCGCCCATCGAGCTTCATGAGGAGCGTCGAGCTAGAACCGCCCTTGACAACCCAACCGGCAACGAACACGAAGCCGTTCGAATCGACGGCAAGTTCGGTCGCGTTGCCGCCGCCCTCACCTGCCGTCCCCCGAACGGCGTGCTGCCACTGCTTGATGCCGGCGGCGCTGAATTTGGTGACGAGGAATGCCGTATCGCTGGGCGTCGCCTGGCGCTGACCGGCAACGAACACATCGCCGGTTTGTCCATCCACTGCAACAGCCATGGCGTCGTCGCGATCGCTCGTCGGCCGCCCGTTGACCGCGATGTCCCACGCAAGAGCTTGTGGCATCGCGATCACGTGCGAAAACGCAACCACGCAAAGAATTCCAGCCATGCACTTCCCGATCATTGCTGGTCCTTTCCTTGGGCTTGCTGATGCGGCGATGTGACCGACGCCGGACTTCACGGTCAGGCTCATGTTCGCTCCGCGATATAGGGTAACGGACACTGCTCTCAGGCTGCTGCTCAGCTAGCCACTCGCTGTCGCCGTGCCTTGAATGCTGGAGAAGCTAGCGGGCGCCTCGATCGTCTACTCAGCCGACGTTCTCATCACCCGCGCCGCGCATCATGGGCCTCCACCTGATCGTGAAGGTGATCGCCAGCAACCGCCAGCCCGCTGTATCCGAACCGTGGTCTTCGTCATGCCCTGTCGATAATCATACGTACTGAGATCATAGGTGGATCGAGAAAGAGAAACAGGGTCAAACACCGAGCAATATCATTTCTGTGCAGCAGAACATGAAGTCAGCTCGCACCATAGGGACTCGGGACACGCGCGTTGTCGCGACGTGCACGCGGACCGGCGGGAAACTGGCCGCGATATTGACTTATGTGAACGAACGACGGATCAGAAACGGGGAACTTGAGGACTCGGACCGACTGAGTTCAGGCGCTCTTCAGCCCCGCTAGCCTTAGCCTAAGCCTAGGCACTCGCCCATGCGATGGCGTCATCCAGCTGATCGTAGTTGAACCGTTTCACTTCCGGCTGCACCAGCGAGTCGGCCAGCACGGGCGCGACGTCCGCGAGCCGGCCATCGGCGGCTACGGCGATGCGGCCCACTGTGCGATGGTGGTCGCGGATGAAACGCACGTGGCGCAGAAAACTCCCGACGTTCTCCCACCCCGGAAAGCCGCGAGTGTGCACGACGATGCCGCGCAGCCTTCCCTCGACTTCCACCCAGGGGTCGACGGTCGCGGCCAGGGCGTCGAAGTCTTCCGCCTTCAAGGGCTGTGTCGGCTCGATCACGAGAACGCCCCGGTCGGTGAGCAGCCGGTGGGTCACCGTGCCCGTGATCGGCGCGCTCACCCACGCCACGGCCTGCTGCCAGTCGCTGTTGCCGAAAACCTTCATCGGGCACGGCATCATCGTGCCGAGCAGCCGGACGGCCTCACGAAGCCAGCCCACATCCGTAATGACGGCGCAGCGTTCGATGAGCCGAAGGTACTTCAAGCCAAGCCGCGCATCCTCCAGGCCGGCGCCGGCGGTGAAGCCAGTGAACTCCGGTGCGAACTGGTAGAGGAGCCTGACACGGCGGCCTTCACGGTGCGCCGCCTCGAGCAGCGGTCTGAAGACGGCGTCGTAGTCCTCTTTGCTGACCGTACCCGTGGCGCGAAGGCCATCGACGCCGCCGGGGAGATCTTTCAGCGTTTCGAGCATGTCAGATTGGGCCGAGGTCGAACTGCTACACGCAGTATTCCACTCCTCGAGGCCAGTTCCACGTCAAAAGTTGTTGCCTGAGTCTATGATCGGAGAACAGCCGTTCCTCTCAGTACCAGGAATTCCTTTGGGCGTCCAACTCGAGACCGTTGAAATCGGAAACCGCCAGCGGTGGCGAAAGTGGCTGGAAAAGCACCACACGTCGAGCGCGGGCGTGTGGCTCGTCTTCTACAAGAAACACACGGGGACGAAGGCCCTCACCTACGAGGATGCCGTGCAGGAGGCGCTGTGCTTCGGCTGGATCGACAGTCTCGCCAAGCGTCTCGACGAAGCGCGGTACGCCATCAAAATCACACCGCGAAAGCCGACGAGCAACTGGTCAGACCTCAACAGGAAGCGCTGGGCCCACCTCAAGGCAGTCGGGTTGCTCGCATCCGCGGGTCTCGCCACCGCGCCAACGGACAACCGTTACGCCCCGAGGCCGGTTGTCCCGATCTTGCCGGCCTACATTGCCAAAGCGCTCAGAGCCCACCCGAAAGCCTGGGCCTTCTTCAATACGCTCGCCCCCTCCTACCGTCGTCATTACGTCGTCTGGATCCATACGGCCAAGCGCCAGGAAACGCGGGAGAAGCGACTTCGAGAGTCAATCGCTCTGCTGGAGGCGGGCAAGCGCCTGAGCCTGAAGTAGACGGGGCAGTTGAGCTTGATTCCCCGCCCGCCGTCTCCGACAATCTTTAAGACCTAATCACCCACTACAACGGAGCCCGCAGTGACCGAATGTGTCGTCGTTCCCGATGTCTGTCCGAGCTGCGGTTCCGTCAACGTGCGAGCGATTCCTGATGCACGTCCAGGAATCCTCCACTGCCAATGCCTCGATTGCGACGAAGTGTGGACCTGTGAGGATCCGATACACCCGAGAGTCGCCTAGGTCTCAGAAAGGCCACGGCACCCGGATAGAAGGCCCTCGCCCGTCCCTTGCGCTCCGCGAGTTGTCGCGATAACCCTCGGCGTATCCGGCCCGGAACCCATCGCGGTACACGCGCTGATATTCGGCCTTCGAACCGTAACTCCGCTCGTACCGGTGATCGGCCGATCGGAAGCGGCCATGGCGGGCCGGATCGTACCGGTCGTTGTCGCGTCCATCCTCGCGCCCTTTGTCGTAGCCGTCCTCGTAGCCGGTATCGAAGGCCACGTTCGCATAGGCGCCACGCCCCGCTGGATACGGGTACTGCGACGGCGGGACGGGCCTTGGAACTGGCCTCGGGATCGAGCGGCCGCCGGACCCGTGAATCACCCGCGCCCGTTGATCGCGCGCGGCGATGCGTTCGGCCTCGCGGCAACTCGTCGCCCGGGGCTGCTGTCCCGGGGGCCGGCCTTCATACCAGACGCGACACTGTCCCGCCGGCGGCAACTGGCCGGGCGGAACGCCTTGCGAGTTACGGCGCCCCTGCGCCGGCGCCGACGTTGCGGACACACCGACCAACACCAGGGCCAAGGCTATGCGTGACATCTGCTCCCCTTGAAGCGGAAGTCAGCAAAGATGAGACCTTCCTGGGGACGCCGTCTAACGGCCGGAAATCTTCAGGTGTGTCATCCCGACAGGACGGCCCGGACACACTTGGCGACAGCCCGACATCATGTCCGCTTGATGACGACGATGGTGATGTCGTCGGAAGGCACGGCAAACGACCGCATGTCCGCGAGGATGGCGTCGAAAATATCCTTCGCGCCCTGATGCTTGACCTCGCGGAGCTTTCGTTCCAGATGGTGCGGAAAATAGCGATCCTGTTCCGTCCGGTGCTCGGCCAGACCATCGGTGTGGAGCAGCAGGATGTCGCCTGCGCCCATCAGCGTCCATTCGTTCATCTGATAGCGATCGGTGAATCCGAGCACGCTCTCGGTCGTGTTCCGATCGATGCCGAGCGACGGCATCAGGCCGAGCGGCGGGTACGACACGCACAGGGTGGCACTGACGTCCATGAACCGATCGTGCTCGTTCGAGAACACCGCCGGAAACGGCTGCGCCGCCGAAAAGAACCGAAACCGCGAGTCCTCGGAGATCTCGCCGTAGATCATCGATACGAACTTGTTCGAGTCGGATGATTTGTAGAACCTGGTGTTGAGGTTCTCGAACAGCCGCCTCGTGATCTGCCCGGACACGTCGAGCTCGTAGATCGAGCCGAGCAGGAAGGCCTGATGGAGCATCGCTGCGAGCAGCGCGTCGGTCACCTGGTGTCCGGACACGTCGATCACGGCGATTCCCGCCGTGCGCTTGCACTGCAGAAGGTTGTTGACGACGTCGGCCCGCCCCTTCGCCGTCGCATGCGCAATCCGCGCCTCGAGATCGAATCGTTGCTTGAAGTCGACGTAGACAAGGTGGTCGCCGCCGACGACGCCGCGGAGCGGAAGGGTGCCTCCCCAGACGTCGATGCCGTGCAGCCTGGGGATTTCGCCTGGTTGCGGCAGCAGGTACTTCGCGATCGCTTCGAAATTGTCCAACTCGTCGGTGAGTTGGTGCAGCGTAACAATAGCGTCAGATGTGTGCATGGGTGTCTCTATCGTATCGGATGGATGTGAACGCCCTTGCAGTGCCCGAAGGTCGCAAGGCGCGTGCCGCCCTCCCCCGATCTTGCAACTCGCTGTCCGGGTTGATTTTCCTAATGTTTCTGGCAGATCCTCTGACCAACGGGCGGGCTTATGGTGACATGTTTGTCAGTTTGTAATTCTTGTACGACGGTATTGTTACACTTGGCTGAACCTCCTCGCCCGGTCGCGGGAGCCGATTGGCCACGCGTGATTTCTGACACAATCGCCACCCAGGAGGCGACGTGGCGCCCAATCATGTTCCAGTGCTCGTCGTGGGCGGCAGCCTTGTCGGGATGTCGGCGGCGCTGATGCTCGGCCACCACGGCATCCGCGCGCTCGTCGTCGAGCATCACCGCGGGACAGCGATCCATCCTCGAGCCGCACAAATCAGCCAGCGCACGATGGAGATTTTCCGCAGTGTCGGCCTCGAAGCCGTCATCCGCCGCCGGTCGGCCGAACAGTTCGTACAGGACGGCGCCATCATGGCCGTCGAGACGCTGGCCGGGCGGGAGCTCGCATGGTTCATCGCGAACCTCAACGAAGGCGTGCGCGACGTCAGCCCCACCGAGCGCGTGTTCGTCTCCCAGAGCCTTCTCGAACCGCTGCTCAAATCCCGGGCGGCTGATCTCGGCGCCGACCTTCGCTTCGGAACCGAGATGATCGCCTTCGACCAGGACGCCGATGGCGTCACAGCGGTTCTGAAGGCGCGCGACACCGGAGCAACCGAGACCGTGCGCGCAACGTTCATGATCGCCGCCGACGGCACGCACAGCGGCGTGCGGAAACGACTCGGGATCGGCGTGTCCGGGCGAGGAACATTCTCACACAGCGTGACGATCTATTTTCGCGGCGACGTCGCGCCGCTGCTCGCCGGCCGCAACCTCAGCGTGATCTACGTCTCGAACTCCAGCCTCCGCGGCTTCTTCCGAATCGAGAAGCCCTTCGATCGAGGCTTCCTGGCCGTCAACGCCACGGGGGACCCCGCGAGTCCCGTCACCGACGTCGCGACAGGCATTACCAGCGAGCGCTGCCTGGAGCTCGTCCGCCTGGCCCTGGGCACCGACGACGTGGCGGTCACCATCGAGAACGTGATGCCGTGGGAGGCGGCCGCCCACGTTGCCGATCGGTTCGCTGATGGTCGCGTCTTCATCGCCGGCGACGCCGCCCACGTCATGCCGCCGAACGGCGGGTTCGGCGGCAACACCGGAGTACAGGACGCTCAGAACCTTGCGTGGAAGATGGCGATGGTGCTCGAGGGCAAGGCCGGTTCGGAGCTGCTCGACACATATGAATCCGAACGCCGTCCCGTCGCGGCGTTTACGGTCGAGCAGGCCTATTCGCGATACGTCACGCGCACCGCCCCTTATCTTTCAGCAGACGGAATTCAACCGCTCGCCGACGACTTGAATGTCGAGCTCGGCTACGGGTACCGGTCGGCGGCGGTGATACCGGAGGCCGGCGATGACGGGGCGACGCTGCACCAGAATCCGCGTGGGTCGGCTGCCAGACCAGGCACCCGCGCGCCGCACGTGTGGCTCGAGCGTCAGGGGCAGCGAATCTCGACGCTCGACCTGTTCGGCCGCCGCTTCGCCCTGTTGACGCTTGCAGATGGCATGCGGTGGCGCCAAGGCGCCGATCGTGTCACGCGAGAGCTCGGCGTCCCGCTCGACGTCTACGAGGTCGGGAGCGGACAGCTGATCGACCCTGCGGGCGGTTTCGCAGCTGCATACGGTTTGAAGGCGGGAGATTGCGTTGTCGTCCGACCTGACGGATTCGTCGGCTGGCGCGCCTCAGGCGACAAGAGCGACGCTTCCTTCGATCTCACTCGCGCGTTGTCGGCGATGTTGCGAAGGCGCGAGGCAGGTCAGCGCGTGAACACGTAGACGGCGCCGCCGTCCATCACCGAGTTATCGGCTTCCCCGCCGTTGCTGTCTTCGAGGCGCGCGCCGATCACCATCGTGCGGCCACGCTGGTCCAGCGCGACGGCGCTTCCGAACTCGTCAAAAGCCTCGGTGTTCGAGCCTTTGACGTACACCTGCTGCTGCCACGCGCCCCCTGAACGTCCAAAAACGTAGACGGCTCCAGCCTGATCGGCCGAATCGTCGTCTTGTCTGCCGCCCAGGCCTTTGGCGGCGCTGTCCTCGTTGGGAGCGGCAACGGCCAGCGTCGCCGCATCACCGCTCAACGCGAGGTGCTGGCCAAACCAATCGGTCGTCCCCGTGTTCGAGGCCTTGAAGGAGGCCTGCTGCGACCACGCTGTGCCCTCTCGAACGAAGACGTAGCCTGCGCCGGAAGACCTGTCGTCCTCGGCTCCGACCCGGCCGGAATGGCCCGCCTCCACCGCATTGACCCCCGTCGTCGTGCTGTCCTCGTCGGCCGCGCCGGTCGCCACCGTGTCGCCGGCCTCGCTGATCGCCACCCAGACGCCCATCGAGTCTCCCCGGTCCTGCTCGCGAGCTTTCAGGTATGCATCCTGCGACCAGGCACTGCCCGACCGGGCGAAGGTGTAGACGGCTCCGGTTCCGCCACATTTCATGTCATAAGGACCGTTGATCACGTTCGAGCAGCCGCGCTCGTCGAACGATCCGACTGCCAGCGTGTTGCCATTGCCGCTCAGCGCTACCGCATAGCCGAACAGCATGTCGTTGAGGGTATTCGCGGCCTTGATGTAGGCCTGTTGAGACCAGACGCCACCTGTGCGGCTGAATATGTAGGCCGCGCCCGCGCCGATCGCCCCGTTATCGAACTGATTGCCGTTGACGCCGGTCGCGCCGCTGTCTTCGCTCGGGGCGCCGACCGCCAGCGTGTCTCCATCTCCGCTCAAGGCAATCGAATACCCGAACGTGTCACCGTCGTCCAATTCGCCCGTGTTCGAAGCCTTGATATATGCCTGTTGCGACCACGTCGTGCCGCTGCGTGTGAAGACGTAGACGGCGCCGGACTGCGGGCGCGAGTTGTCCGTCTGGTCGCCGTTGACGCCCGTCGTTCCGCTGGCCTCGAAGTACGCCGCAACCGCGAGCGTGCTGCCATCGGCACTCAGCGCGACAGCGTTTCCGAAGTGATCGTACGACTCCGCGTTCGACGCCTTGATGTAAGCCTGCTGCGCCCAGCTATCGCCACTGGGCGAGTACACATACACAGCACCTGCGTCGTCTGCCGCGTTATCCGACTGGTTCCCGTCGATGCCGGTGGCGCCACTGTCTTCCATCGGAGCGCCGATCGCAATGGTGTTGCCGTCGCCGCTGACGGCGACCGCGGCGCCGAACTGGTCCCCTTCACCGGCGATCTGGGCCTTGATGTAGGCCGCCTGCCGCCAGTCGCCCGGCGGAAGGGACTCGGGCGTCTGGGCGGCGCAACTGGACAGCACAGCTCCGACGGCGAGGATCGAAGCGACGGCGCCGATCGCCGCGACCCGGCTCATCACTTGATCGGACCCGCACACGGATCGCTCTTGGTCGCAGAGGCGCCGGCCTCAGTGGCGGGCCGGCCAGGGTCGTTGCCCCGGAAGATTTCCTTTCCGTTTGCGTCGATCACCCGCGCACACTCCGACAGCGTCATGTAGGGTGACCCGTTCTTGAGGCGACGGCCTCTCATCGACACCGTGTCTCCCACCTTGATGGCGCCGCTGACCCACCCCAGACTCTTCAGCTGCGACGGCGAGCCCAGCTCCCCCGTCCATCGGACGGCTTTTTCATTTCCGTCCTTGACCTCGAGGATGAGCATCGAGTGCGGGTTGACGAGCTGCACCTGCACGACCGTGCCCTTCACCGTCGTCAGCGTCTCTTCGTACCGCCCCGCATCGCTGTGGTGGCCGAACAGAGACGCCGATAGCAGGAGGAGCCCGGCGACGAACGGCCAGCCTCGAGTACCTGTCTTTTTCATCACCCCAACCTCGCTTTACTGGCTCGAGGGTTCCTGATTCGGAGGCCACCTGTCAAAACGGGTCAGTGATAGGGGAATGGAGGGCCTATCTCGCCGAACAGGGAGAAGGACTCCACCCTGTGGCATCGGGCAGCTTCTTGAAATCAGAGCTCGTCAGGAACGGGCGCGTGAAGTAGACCGCGTCCTCGACCTTGGTGGTCACAGTCAGCACCTGGTCACCATTCGGCATCGTGTTGACGTCGAAGTACTCGGTGACGACCGTCTTGTCACTGTATGGCGCGCCGTTCTTCCGTACGTACCCCATACGGAGGTTGTTCGTGAGGACCTTGAGGCTGAGACCGGGGCGGTTCCATTGCGCAACCGAGTGTCCCTGCCAGGACGGCTCGGCAGGAGCAACCGCCGCGCCGAATCGAAGGAGGCGGGTCTGGGTTCCCGCATCGGTATCGACCTTGAGCGTGTTGTCGTCCTGCCAGGTGACGTGGAGGCGCCCCGGGATACGCATGATCGCTGGAGCGCCGTACGCGCGGCACTGCTCGCCGGCCGCCTCGTCTCGCGCCGGATCCCACGTCTTGCCGACTTTCTGTCCTTCTGCGTTCAAGGGCAGCCCGCCGAACTCCCCTTTGTTCGGCGTGACCATGCGGAACTTCCAGTCCTCCGTCACGACGGACACCCAGTAGCCGGTCAGGTCGATCGGCGCCCCCTGTCGGGCGTTCGCAGGAGCGGGCGGGGCCCCGCGCTGGGCACCGAGCGTCACCGACCCACCGAGCACACACACCGCAACCAACGTGAGGATTCGCTTCATCGGCTTCTGGGCTCCCTCGATGCCGGGCCGGTCGCGTGCCCCGGTTTACTCGACGATCTGGCCGGCGCTCCTGCCCCATCCGAACCCATCAGACGGCCGCAGCAGCGTCACCATCAGCACGCGGAACTCGCCCGGCACACGGGAAGGACGCGCCGTGACGACGACATCGTCGCCGACTCTCAGAGAGTCGCGCTTCACGCCGGCATTCGCCAGCTGCGCCGTGCCGCCCCATTCGATGGCCCACCGCTGCTGGA
Organism: Vicinamibacterales bacterium; assembly: GCA_035537875.1. Taxonomy (GTDB): domain Bacteria; phylum Acidobacteriota; class Vicinamibacteria; order Vicinamibacterales; family CAVVIG01; genus DATLLJ01. The sequence continues at coordinate 13,558 of DATLLJ010000163.1, forward strand.
CGCCGTTGGCGTCCGGCGCTTCGATGTGGACGAACGAGTGAGGATTCCGGTAGACGAACTGGACCAGCTTCCCCGAGAGCTTCACTTCCTTGTTGACGTCGTACGTCGCACCGAACGAGTGATGAGCCGAAGCCGTGGTGCCATATGCCACTGCGATGGCCACGACGAGCAAGAGGAGCACGTTACGCATCATTTCTTCTCCTGGAGGCTCTTGTACACCGCCTCGACAAACATCGCCGTCGTCCACGACCCCGTCGTGGAACCGTACCGTCCGTCGAAATCCATGGTGGGCCGTGCCGCTTTCACCTGCTCGAGCGTCATACCCTTCTTGATGAGGTCGTTCACGCGATCCCGGATCATCACCAGCATGTTGCGATAGGACGCGACGTCCGCCGTGTCCGACAGCCGTCCACGGCCCGGGATGATCCAGGTCCCGCCCTGCGAACGGTACTCGGCGACGGCGACATCGAGAATCTGATTGAGGCCGCCGATCACGCCCTGGATGCTGCCGCCGCTGGCCGTGTCGATCAAAGGATAGCTGACAGTCGAGAAGAGGTTCCCGGCGCTGATGACTTCCGAGTGGCGGAAGAACACGAAGCTGTCGCCATCGGTATTCGCGGCCGGTGCATGATAGAGGATGATGGCTTCACCGTTCACGTATTCGGACAATTTGTAGAACTCGTCGAAATACGTCTGCGTCGGCCACGCATCCTCGGGCGCCGCCGGAGTCTTCCCCGCCGGCGCGCTCAGCCGGCCGAGGACGTTCTCATGCGCGACGACCGACGCCTTCTGGCCGAGGTCCGGAGCGGCGCCGCCGAAGCTGGAGCCCCCGCCGCGGCGGACCGCACCCGACGTGGCGAGCCTCTCATTTCCGCCGGTGTGCTCCGCCGCTGCGCTCGTGTTGATGACGTAGCGCATGGACTTGGCCGGAGGCGGGGAGGCGATAAACGTATTGAAGTACGGGCTGGACCATCCCCACGTCCCCGGACAGTACGGGCCGAAGCAGTTGTTTGGCGTTGCCTGCGCGACGGCTGCGTTCGCGAGTTGATTGAGTGTCGTCTGGACCTTCTCGGACATCTGCTGCGAGCCGGTGTTCACGATGGCGATGCCGTCCTTGCCGATGGAGGCCGCGATGTTGGTGCCATCCGCCACGAGCATGTAGATGTTTCCCTGCACTGGCATGACGTGCACCTGGCCGTCTCTCGGACTCTGGTCAGCAATTCTTTTCGCCACATCATTGGCCGAGCGGGACGACGGCACAGTCAGTTTGTCGACGGTCGTCGACTTGTTCAGGACCGCTCGATACTCCGGATACAAGGTCTTGACGCCGCCGCGTATTGCCTCGAAGGGGATCCAATTCTGTTCCTTCAAGAACTCTCCGATCCCGCTGTTCTGGCCCGGGAGGAAGTGTGGTACCCAATGACGGTCCGTGCCGCCGTTCTCGGCGAACGACGAGGCTGTGCAGTTTTCCAGGGGTGGTCCCGCCATCGGGTCATCGGTCGATGTGATCGACAGCACAAACGGCTCGTCGAGGTAGATCGGATCGTCCACCACCTGGACGACGGTCAGGATGTCGTCGTGGCGCGTGATGAACTCCGTCATCGTCAGCATGTCCGTGGTCTGCGGACCGCCGCGCTTCAGATACCCGTCCTTGAGGTGCGTCGTCGTGACCTTCAGCGTGTGGCCGATCCATTCTCCAGTGGAGAAACCGCTCCAGGTGTGTGGGGCCCAAGCGGGTGGATGCGGCCGTCCGTCCACGAAGATCGGCCGGTTCAGCGATCGCATGTATTGAAGGTGGTACGCGCGCACTTCACGCGTGAGGGGATCCTGTTCCTTCAGGATGCGGGCGCCTCCCACGCCGCGCCACTGGTGCGGCGCCGAGTGGGGCCGGCACTGGTACTCAGGCGTCCCCCAGATCGACTCAGGAGTCGTGTCGGCGCGCAGACGGCCCGCCTCATTGAAGGGGATGCCGAGATAGTCTGCGAGCGGCGGCTGACCGGGATCCTCGGCGTTGTCCAGACGCCATTCTCCGGCGATATCGGGAGGACGCCCTCCCTGAGCCGATGGGCGGTCGGTCGCGAGGATGCCGACAGCAAGCGCCAACAGGAGCGCTGCCACGCGGGTGCGGTTTCGTATCTCCATGACGGCCTCTCGATACTTCGGTCCGGCTCTGCCGGAGGTGAGGCGATTATCGCTCCGTCCCCTGGGCAGCGAACAGGAAAAAGGCCCGGCCGTCAGCGGATGACTGACGGCCGGGCCCTTCTCGTGAGCCATCGACGCGGTCTACTCGCCGCAGGCCTCAGCGATGCAAATCGACTCCAGCGTCCGCCCCATCGGCGGCGCCTCGAGGCCCTGCGCCGTCATCAGCTTCCGGATCAGAAGACCGGCCTCCGGGTGTGCGATCGCCGACTGCACGCCAACCCTGACCAGACCATCGGCGTAGTCCACGGCCTGCCAGGTATGGATCGCCAGCTTCCCGCCACGGTTGTCGGTGTTGCCGTAGTCGCGGATGTCCAGTTTCCCCCCATGGTCGACGAGCATCTGGACGACGGCGGCCCGCCCCTTGTGCGAGGCTCCGTGCAGTGCCGTACGCCCCGTATCGGACTGGATGTTCGGATCGACGCCGAGATCCAGCAGCAGCTTCACGGCCTGAACGTTGGCCGCCTCGGACCACTCGGTGGTAATCCCGTCAACCCAGCCGATGCCGGCTGCCACCTGCAACGGCGTCACGTTCAGGACCGTGTTGATCATGGGATCTGCCCCGCGGGCCAGAAGCAGCTTCATCAGCGCGAGATCGCTCGACTGTGACGCGCGGAGGAACGCGGTCGCCCCGTTTTCGTCCAGCCACTGGTTGGTGAAGACCGTCCGCGTTTCGGTGCTGTCTTTCACCCGATGGTTGACGTCCGCGCCTTTGTCCAGGAGCAACGTGATGAACTCGAGGTGGTCCATATCCGCCTTCGGAACGGGATAGTCCCCGTTCTCGATGTTGCGGTTATCGGTCGCCAGGTATAAGGGGACCCACCCGCCCTTGTTGGCGAGGTTCGGGTCGGCTCCACGCTCGAGCAGGAAGGCTGCGAACTTGTAATGACGATTCTGGGTCGCCACGAGCAGCGGACTCCACCCGTAGCCGGTGGTCTGGTTGACGTCGGCGCCCGCGTCGAGAAGGACGCGAGCCGACTCGATGTCGTTCGAGCGCGCCGCGTACACCAGCGCGGTCAACTCGCCACCATCTCTCGGCGCCGGCCGACCCCGGCCCCCGCCGTCGTCGTCGTTGTTGTTGGCTTGGGTCTGCTGTGCCTGAGCTTGCGTCTGCTGAGGTTGAGCCTGCCCAGCGCCAGCCGGCGCTGCGCCGCGACCCGCTTGTGCGTTACCCTGGGCATTCGGCGCCGCACCGCGTCCCCGGCCCTGCCCGCCAAGAGCGACGGTGTCGCCCTGCGAGTTCAACTGGTTGAGATCTGGCGAGGCCTGATTCGCCGCCCGCGCCGCGCCCTGGGCCGCCACGGCTCGCCTCGGATCGCCGGCCTTGCCAAGCGCCGGTCCGCGTCCACGCTCGGTCGCACTCGAGCGGGCCGTGATGTCCGCTCCTCGATCGATCAGGAGCTTGACGGCCGCTGAATGCCCTTCGTCAGCCGCCCACATCAGCGCCGTCGTGCCCCGCAGCGATTCCTTGGCGTCGATTTTCGCGCCGGCATCGAGCAGCGCTTTGACCGCATCAGGGTTGCCGTTGCGCGCCGCCAGCATGAGGTTGGTCTTTCCAGTGGGGAGCGCCTCGTTGGGATCTGCTCCGCCCTTCACGAGGACGGACAGCATCGCCGCGTCCCCGTTGATGCTGGCAAGCGAGAGCGGCGTCACGCCGTCACGCGTCGCCGTTTTGACGTTCGCGCCGGCACCAATCAGCAGCTCTGCCGTCTGCGTGTCGCTGCGGTAGACGGCCCAGTGCAACGCCGTCGAGCCATCCGACTGTGGGGCGTTGACGTCAGCCTGCTGAGAAAGGAGCGCCTTCAACGCCGCCGTATTCCCGCGCATGACGGCGTCGGCGACGTCGCTGCCGGCGCCGCTCAAGCTCGCCGTCAAACCCAGGGACAGCACCAGGGCCACAGTGCAACTTCCGATGAGATATCTCACAGACATCGTTGCCTCCGGTAGGCCGGGCCTGCAGCAGGCCCGGCCCACGTCAACCAATCCTCAAATCCTCAGATGCTTAATCCTCAGATTCAGAGATTCTCCAAGCGTCCCGTGCTGTCGCCCTGGCTGTCCTGGTGAATGTCGAACATGTCGAGAATGCTCAACAGGAGATTTCCGGTTGGCACTGTCTTGCTCGGATACGCCAGATGTCGTCCGCCTTTGACCTTGCCGTTCAAGCCTCCGAGGATTACGTGGGGCACGTCGTGGTGCAGGTGCTGATTGGAGTTCCCCATGTTCGTGCCGTAGAGGACGAGCGAGTGATCGAGGAGCGTGCCGTCGCCATCCTCGGCCTTGGCCAGCTTGTCCACGAAGTACGCCAGCATCTTGACGTGGTACTGGTTGATTTGCGCGTGATTGAGGATGCGTCGCGGATCTTCGCCGTGATGTGACGTCCCGTGGAAGCCCTGGGTCGGCGCTTCGCTCTCCGGATACGTCCGGCCGGTGAGATCCCGGGCGAAGTTCAACGTCGCGACCCGTGTCATGTCCCCTCGCCACGACAGCGCGAGCAGGTCGAACATCAGCTTGATGTGCTCGTCGAAGGTCGGCGGCACGCCGACGGGGACGGTCATCTCGGCCGGCGCGACGTTCGAGGCCTGCATCGCAATCTGCAACCGGCGCTCGATTTCGCGGATGTCGGCAGAGTACTGATCGATGCGCCGCTGGTCGGCGGCGCTCAACTTGACGCGCAGCCGCGTCAGGCTGTCCCCGAGCGAGTCGAGAATGCTGCGGTCGCGCGACCGGCGGGCGGCGCGCTGCTCGGCCGTGCTCCCATCGCCGAACATCCGTTCGAACACCACCTGCGGGTTCAGCTCCATCGGGAGCGGCTGGTTTGCGCTCACCCACGAGAGCGAGTTGGTGTAGACGCAGCTGTACCCCTCGCCGCAGTTGCTCGACGCCGGGCCCGGATCCTCGACGTTCATCTGGATCGAGGGCAGCAGCGTCTCCTGCCCGATCTTCTTGGCGATAAGCTGGTCGATCGTCGGGCTGAAGACCGAAACATCGGCGCCTGCTGTCTTCTTCGGCTTGTTGGCGCAGAGGAAGGCGGCCGCGACCCAGTGATCGGCGCCGGTCGCGCCAGGAGGCGGCTCGGCCGAGCGCGAATGCAGTCCGCTGAAGATCACGGCCTGGCTCTTGTAGGGCTCGAGCGGCTTGTAGATGAACGGCAGCTCGGCGTCCATCAGATTCGCGCTCTGTGGAATCCAGTAGCCGGGCGCGCCGCCGTGGCAGACGAAGCCGCCGAAGAACCGGGGCTTCGGCGCGGCAGCGGTCTGCGCCAGAGCCGTCGCCGCAGGTACCATCGCGTCGAGCAGCGGCAGCGCCATCGTGACGCCAGCGCCGCGTAAGAAGGTCCGCCGGGGAATATGCTTCTTCGAAATGAACATATCAGTCTCCCTTACCGGGCCGCGCGCTGAGCCGTGGCCTCGTCAATCTTCATGTTCGTCTGGAACGGCGCGCTGGTGACGATGCTCATGACCAGCGACGAGAATCTATAGTTGGTTGCGCTCGAATCGCGCACGATCTTCCGCACGAGCGGCATGTCCTGATACTCCACGCCGCGTCCCAGGGCATACGTCAGCAGCTTCTCGGTCACATTGCGCACGTACTGGTCGGAGTACTTCAGGAGCAGCGATCGCAAGCTCGCGGGGCCGCCGACCTCGGTGCCGTCCACGAACTTGCCTGCCGTATCGATGGGCGTCCCGTGCTCCTCGGTGCGCCACATCCCGACGGCGTCGTAGTTCTCGAGCGCGAGACCCAGCGGCTCGAAGATGCTGTGGCAGGACGCACACACCGGATTCCGCCGGTGCTGTTCCATCCGCTGCCGCATCGTCGGCTCTTTCGCGTTGCCCGCGGTGTCCTGCGCTGATTCCTTGATGGCCGGCACGTTCGGCGGCGGGTCCGGCGGGCTGATCCCGAGGAACGTCTGCAGGAACCACTTGCCTCGCGTCACCGGCGAAGTCCGCGCCGCCTCGGACGTCACCGTCAGCAGCGCGCCCTTGCCAAGCAGGCCGCGGCGCATGTCGAGCTCGGGGCCGAGCGACACGCGACGGAACTGGCTCCCGTACACGTTGGGAATGTCGTAGTGCTTGGCGAGCCTCTCGTTGACGAACGTGTAGTCCGCGGTGAGGAGATCGAGGACGCTCCGGTCTTCGTGGATGATGCTGTCGAAGAACAGCTCGATCTCACGCCGGAAGCCCTCGCGCAGCGTGCTGTCGAAATCGGGGAACATGTTCACGACCGGCTCTTTCGCCGCCATGCCGCGCACGTTCAGCCACTGCCCGGTGAAGTTCCTGACGAGCGAATCGGACCGCGGATCCGCGATCATGCGCTTGACCTGCTGTTCGAGCACGGCAGGCGTTCTCAGTCGGCCCTGCGCGGCCACGTTCAACAGCTCGTCGTCGGGAATGCTGCTCCAGAGGAAGAACGACAGCCGGGAGGCGAGCTCGAGATCGCTGATGCGATAGGTTCGCCCCGACGCCAGCGCGGTCGACTCGGGCTCACCACGGTAGATGAACTCCGGGTCCGCCAGAATCCGCTGGAGCGCCGTTTCGATGCCGGCATCGAACGTGCCGTCGGTGCGCCCCTCCTGATAGAACTTCATGAGCGTCCCGAGATCGTCGGGCCGCGTCGGGCGTCGGTAGGCGCGCCGCGCGAGCGAGGTGATGATCTGGCGCGCACACACTTCTTCGTCCCGCAGGCTGTTCGGACGGCAGACGAAGATCTTCTGCCGGCTGGGCGAATCCTGGGCGCCCTTGGCGTCGTAGGGCCCTTCAATATGAACCTGGCCGATGCCGGGGTAGAAGAGATAGCCGGGAATCGTCCCGGGCGAGTTCAGCGTGCGCACGAACGGCTTGTTCAGCTCGCTGCCAGGCGCCTCGTGTGTCGCGAGAAACGTCGCACCCACCATGTGCAGCCCCGCCTTGACGAAGATCTTCGGCGTGACCCCGACATTTCCCTCGCCGCCGGTCCCAATCTCCTTGTCCCAGTCGAACAGCTTCACGCGCTCGCCATCGATCGTGATCTCGACCTGCTCGCCCTTGATCTGTCCCAGAAGGTTGTTGAAGTACCCGGCGATGCCATGGATCTTGATCACGTACTCGCCGTCGGCCGGGAACTCATGCTTGACCAGCATGCCCCCGCGCGTGCCGAAAGGCAGCCCCTCGACGTGTGAGTTCTGCGACGTGTCGGTCGGCGCGTCGTACACCGTCTGCGTCGGGGTGCTCACGTTGCCGATCGCGAGACGACTGATCTTGCCCGCGGCAGACAGATACGCCTCGACGAGCGCGGGCGACATCGTGAGCGTTCCCGCCATGTTGTCGAAGCCGTGTGTCGAGTCGTCGGAGGGAAGAAACTTGGTGGGATCGACTTCGAGAGCCAGCAGATCGCGAATCGCGTTTGCGTATTCCGCGCGATTGAGCCGGTGCAAGCCCGGCGGAGGCAGATGCGGCGTGGCGGTCCGATCGAGCTCGTTCTCGAGCCACGTGATTAGTGCCTCCCGCGCCGCGGGCTCCGGCCTGGGCATCCCCGCAGGAGGCATCATGCCGGCGCGCAGCTTCCGGACGACTTTCTCGGCCACTGCTCCCTGCTCGCCAAGGCGGGCCAGATCCAGCTGGTCCAGCTTCAAATTTGCCGTATTGACCTTCGCGTTGTGGCACGCGACACAGTACTTGTCGAGCGCAGCCCGCTGATCAGTCATTCCTGGTGCTTGAGAAGCCGGTGCCGTCGCGGTCTGCCGGGCCGGGACCGCGGTCTGGCCCGAAACCATGACCACGGACATGATCGCGAGGCAACCTGTTGCAAGAGCCTTAGTCGTGTTCACATATCCCTCCGCTTAGACACCCCCGCCGGGCCGGAAATCCGTTACGGCATGCCACCTTAACTACGCCTTGCAGTGCCAGAAGTCAAGCCGAAAGGACCACGAATCGAGCGCGCTCCTTGGCCTCGACGTATTCGATTCGCAGATCGCTTTGCTTTCGCCCCAAGCTGCCCAGTTTGGCCGCCGGCTCGAAGCGTCAGCCAGATGTGGCGCCACTGCCGCCTCAGAGCGTACTACGCCGCTGCGGGTCGGACAGTTACAGGAGCGCAACGGCGGGATGAGTCGGGCTTTTGTCCAGCCTGAGGTTGACATTCGGCGCGATTCGCCCGTTTCGCCAGCTGTTTGAGCCGATTGGCATGTCGGCCTGCGGTTTGCACCAACGACCGATGATCGGAACGCAGGGCGTCCGACGAAGCGTGGCGCGAGCGGGAGTTCCGTATGGGTTCTTACCGCCCTCCACGACCGTGCTGCGCCGCGACGCCGTGCGTTTCGAGCCATCCCGTTTTCGGGAGGGCGCGGCGCGACCGGTGCCGCGAGTTCGTCCTGATGCGGCTACGGCACGATTTCGCTGCTGCGAGCTGCGCCGCCTTCCACGCCGACCATCAGTTCCGGACCGAAGTTGTTTCCCTGACAGACATATTCGAACAGCTCGCTCTGTGCGTTCCACCGCTTGATGAAGCCGCTCGTCCAGGGAGCCGTATAAGCGCCCGGATCATCGATCGTCACGTCGTATCGCAACGTGTTGAAGTCCGAGCGGGTGATGCGTTCGATGGTCCTCATCTGCTCGGTGTGCGGGAGCGCGTCGCGGCTCATCCACGTGCGCTCGTTGAAGCCGACCGTGTCGATCACCAGGGTGTCGCCCTCCCAGTGCCCGATTGAGTGGCCGAAATAGCTCGGTTCCAGATCGTTGGGATGCCCGCGGCCATCGGTGTAAATGGTCCGGAAGCTGTGCGCCCCGCCCTGCTGAAAAAGGTACACGCGTCCACTGCCCGGCACATTCAGCAGTTCGACCCCGTAAGCGGTGGCGAAGGAACGCGGGCCCGGTGACGGCTTGCATCGGGTGTACGGCTCGTCGGCGATGAACTTGGCGTGCCGTTCATCGAGCAGCGCCCTGGCCCACTCCTGGAGCGGGACGTCGTTGATGTGGATCCGACCCGTCTGCCCTTTCCGGCCCAGCAGGATCTCGTAATTCTTGGGATTCGTCGCCAGCAGCCCGCCGCCGTCCCAGTTCCCCTTTTCTCCGGGAGGGGCGCCGAGATTCACCGTCCCATCGGGCCACCGTGGCGTTGGACGCGCCGGCTCGTTCGAGCGCACAGCCGGCCCGGCGTCATCGTCCTGAGCCGCCGACGGCAGCGCGGTCAGGGCCAACAGCACGCAGGCGCCGAGCGTGATCGCGCCCGCGGGGATCAGCTGTTTTCGCACGGTTACTCCTCCTCGAGCAGCACGGTCTGCGAGTTACGGAAGGATACTACACCACTCGGAATTGGGACCCGATGACCCAATTCAAGGTTTCAGTAAGGGGATGCTGGCGGCGTCCGGCGCGGCCGGGATCGTCAGGAGGAATGCGTAGATGTCGGCCAGCTCCTGATCCGACACGATCTTGCTCGTGTACGGTGGCATCTGCCCCTTGGGAGCGCGGATGTACTGCGAAAACGCGCTGAAGGGGATCGGTCGCGGCGCGAGACGCGCGCCGGCGCCGCCGCCATTGGCCGCGAAGTTGTGACATTGGTAGCAGCCGTAGCTGCTGAAGATCTTCTTCCCGTTCTCGGCGTTGCCTTTGGGGGCGTCAGAGGCCGCAGACGGCGCCTGCGCCGATGCCGACCACACTCCCAGGAGCGGCACCATCAGCGCCACGGTCAACGGAATTAGTCCGCGCATCGGATCCACTCCTTCTTCGTGCCCTAACCTCTAGCCTCCAGCCCCCGACCTCTGACCTCTCCCTATCACCTCGGCTGCGTCACGACGTCGACGAGCGCCGCTTCGCCGCGCTCGACACGTTCGATCGCGCGCTTCAACGCCGGGCCGAGATCCTTGGGGTTGGTGATCGGCCCTTCTCCGTACAGACCCATGCTTCGCGCGAGCGTCGCGTAATCGATGTTGGGATCGGTGATCAGCGTGCCGACGCCCTCCGACGCCGCGGTGACGGCACGTTGACGCCGGTTGGTCATGCGCTGGATGTGCATGACCTCCTGGTGGTACGCGCGGTTGTTGTGCATGACGAACAACAGCGGAATCCGGTGATGCGCGGCCGTCCACAGGGCGCCAGGCGCGTACATCAGGTCGCCGTCGGTCTGGATGGCGACCACGAGTCGGCCGAATTGCCTGTGCGCGAGCGCGGCACCGATCGACGTCGGCAGGCTCGATCCAAGCGCCGCCGCCCCGCCGCCGCCGATAGTGCGATAGAACTTGTCGACGTTCCAGATGCGGCTGGCATTGCCGTCGACGAGCGCCCAATCCTTGTTCCTCACCGCGTCCCACAGCTCCACCGACAGCCGCGTGGTGCTGATCGGACTCGCATCCCAAGCGTATGTGGCTTCCGTACGGACGCGCTCCAGCGCTCGGACGTTGGCGGCCGCGATCTGGGCGCCACGCTCCTGCAGCACGCGCCGTCGATCGGCAGTGATGATCTTCTTGCACGCTTCGACGAGCGCCGGCAGCGTTGCCTGGGCATCGGCGGCAATGGCGAGATCGACTTCCGCATAACGCTGGAAGTCCTGGTAGTTGCTCTTGGTGTAGAGATCGCCCGAGCTGATGCTGATGACCTTGGCGCCGGGCCTGGTCAACTTCGTGTACGAACGCTCCTGCTGATCGAGGTAGTTGTGCAGCGCGCCCCAGAGGTCGTCCTGCTGCAGCGCCAGAATCGCGTCTGCGTTCGCGACCGATCCCCCACCGCTCAGCGGATGCCGGTTGGGGATGTCTCGAGCTCCGCCGAGCACCGGGGCCTGAAGCGTCTCGGCCAGTTCGACCATCAGCGCCATCCCCTGCTCGCTGCGCGCCACGCGACCGGCGAGAATGACCGGATTCTCGGCCGCCACCAGCCACTTCGCCGCTTCGGCCACCGCGGCGGGATCGCCGGCGGGTGGACTGGTCAGGGTCAGCTTCGGGATCTGCAGTTTCGATCGATCGCCGACCGGCTCCTCCTGCAAGTCGCCGTCCGCCACGAGAATGACTGGCGCCATCGGCACCGTCATGGCGATCTTGTAGGCGCGCACGGCCGACTCGGCGAAGTGGGTCAGCGAGTTCGGCGTGTCGTCCCACTTGATGAAGTCCCGCACCATCGCCGCCGCGTCCTGGACGCTGTGATTCCACTCGACGCCCGGTCGGCGATTGTTCGCGTCGAGCGCGTTTCCGAGCACGATGAACACCGGCACGCGCGCCACGAACGAGTTGTAGATGGTCATCGCCGCGTGCTGCAGACCGACGGTCCCGTGCGCCATGACCAGCATCGGTTTGCCGGACACTCTGAAATAGCCGTCGGCCACGGCGATCGACGACTCCTCGTGGCAGCACGTCAGGAACTCGGGATTCTGGTTCTTCCCGTAGGTGACGAACGACTCGTGTAATCCCCGGAAGCTCGAGCCGGGATTGGCGGCGAGGTACTCAAACCCGAGCGATTTGAAGACATCCACCATGAAGTCGGAGCCGGGATTCTCGACCGTCAGGCTTTCGA
>DATLLJ010000164.1:0-4235 GCA_035537875.1 Vicinamibacterales bacterium
GGCCACTCCCGATGCGCGCGGCTGGGGCTGGCAAGTGAAGGCCCTTGTCAACCCGACCACGCCACGGCCGTTCTACAACAAGGCCAAGGAGCTGCTGTTTCAGGACAAGCAGATCACTAGCTACACGATCTCGTCGTTCAACCCGGATCTCTACTGTGAGGTGCGGAAGCACTTCGATTACATCTGGTTCGAAATGCAGCACAGCACCATGTCCTGGGACGAAGTCCGGCGCATGATGCTGGCCTGCCCGGGCGTCGACGGGGCGGCCCCGATGATCCGCATGCCCGATGCGCTTGAATCGAGCATTCAGAAAGCCACCGACCTCGGTGCCATCGGCATCATCGTGCCGACGGTGGACGATGCGCTCGAGGCGCGCGATGCGGCCCGGTTCTCGCGATATCCGCCGTTCGGTCGGCGGAGTTCGGGCGGCGGCTCGTTTGGACAGGTCTGGCCAGGGGTCAACTATCGCGCGACTGTCAACGACAACATGCTCGTCACCGTCATGATTGAAACGCTCGAGGGCGTGGCGAACGCGGAGGAAATCGCCGCCACGCACGGCGTTGACGTCCTGCTGATGGGCAACAACGATCTCTCGAGCTTCTCCGGTTGGCCGCAGAACGATCCGCGCTACCAGGACGCGCTGGTAAAGGTACACGACGCCGCGCTCAAATACGGCAAGTACTTCGGTAACGCCGGCGCACAGTATTTGAACGGCTACGTGCTCAGTGCCGACACGCGCATGGTTCAGAACGGACCGGCGCGCGATGGCTGGACGCCGCCCGCGCGCGGCGGCGGCGCGGGTCGAGGCGCGGCGCCTGCCGGCCGCGGTCGCGGCGACAACACGCCCCCGCCCGATGAGGAGCCAGTCATCGGGCTGCCAGGCCGTGGTAAGTAGAGGCCAGCATGCGTAAGGTCCTCGCAGTGGCAACAGTCGCCTGGGTCGTGTTCAGCGCCGGCGGCACATCCAGCCATGCGCAGAACGGCCGAACGAGCGGACCGATCATCGAGTGGCCGACCTATGGCGGCAATTTGTCCAGCCACCGCTACTCGGCCGCCGACCAGATCACGAAGGACAACTTCAACCAGCTTCAAGTCGCGTGGCGTCTGAAAACGGACTTCCTGGGCCCTCGGCCTGACACGCTCTACTCGGCCACTCCCCTACTGATTGACCGCGTGATGTACACGACTGCGGGCACACGGCGCGCCGCCGTCGCACTCAACGCGGTAACAGGAGAGATGCTCTGGATGCACACCGAGGACGAGGGCGCGCGCGGCGAGAATTCGCCGCGTATCGGCGCGGGACGTGGACTCGCCTACTGGGCGAGCGCGAACGGCGTCGATCGCCGCGTCTTCTATGTCACCCCGGGGTACCGAATGCTTGCGCTCGATGCGCGGACTGGAGTCCCGATTCCATCCTTCGGACGCGACGGCGCCGTCGATCTGAAGCTCGAAGACGATCAAGATGTGAATCTCGACACGACCGAGCTGGGTCTGAACGCCACGCCGCTGATCGTCGGCGACGTCATCGTCGTCGGTGCTGCGCACCGGCCCGGTGCATCGCCGCGCACAATGCGAAACGCGAAGGGCTACGTGCGAGGCTACGACGTACGCACGGGCAAACGGCTCTGGATCTTCCACACGATTCCACGGACGGGTGAGTTCGGATACGACACGTGGCTCGAAGGTTCGGCCGAATACAACGGGAACACCGGCGTCTGGGCGCAAATGAGCGCCGACGCCGAGCTCGGCCTCGTCTACGTGCCTGTGGAAATGCCGACAGGCGACTATTACGGCGGCAATCGCCCCGGCAATACGCTCTTCGGCGAGAGTCTCGTCGCGCTCGATTACAAGACCGGCCAGCGCAAGTGGCATTACCAGACCGTGCATCACGGCGTGTGGGATTACGACCTGCCATGCGCACCGATCCTGTTCGACATGATCGTGAATGGCCGTACGATCAAGGCGCTGGCACAGCCAACGAAACAAGCATTCCTCTTCGTCTTGAATCGTGAGACCGGCGAGCCGATCTGGCCGATCGAAGAACGGCCAGTGCCGCAGTCGAACGTGCCGAAGGAGCGAACCAGTCCGACGCAACCATTCCCCACGAAGCCGGCACCGTTCGACATGCAGGGGATCACCGAGAACGATCTGATAGACTTGACGCCTGCGCTCAAGGCCGAGGCACTCGAGGTCGTCAAGCGCTATCGGATGGGCCCGTTGTTCACCCCGCCGGTCCTGAGCTCGCTCGAGGGACCGCTCGCCACGCTGCAAGTACCGTCGGATGTCGGGGGCGCGAACTGGCCGGGCGGGTCGATGGATCCCGACAACAACTTCCTGTACATCCACTCGCACACGGCCGTGTTCCTCAACGGACTCGTGCCCGCGAATCCCGCGCAATCCGATATGGGATACGTCAGCGGACAAGCGCGCGGCGGCGGCGCCGGGCCTGGGGGTGGACCCGCGGCGGGGCCCGGTCCAGGGCGAGGCGGGGCGACCGTTCAAGGCCTGCCTCTGGTGAAACCACCATACGACCGCATCACCGCGTACAACATGAACACAGGCGATGTCGTCTGGCAGAAAGCCCACAGCTCGACGCCTGACAACATCAAGAATCACCCCGCGCTCAAGGGAGTGAATCTGTCGCGAACGGGCCAGCCCGGTCGCACGTTCATCGGCGTCCTGACGACCAAAACGCTGCTCATTGCCGGTGATGGCGGCGTGCATACGAACGAGGCCGGCAAACGCGTCGCCCTCCTCCGAGCCTACGACAAGCGGACGGGTGCCGACGTCGGTGCAGTAGAGATGCCGGCGAGACAGACTGGTTCGCCGATGACGTACCAGATCGACGGGAAGCAATACATCGTGCTGGCGGTCAGTGGGAACGAAGGGGCCGAGCTACTGGCCTACGCGCTTCCCTGATCCTCGATTCAAAGAGCTCCAGACTTCAGGAGGCGAGATGAATCAATTCCAACCGCGGCATTACTTGTGGCGGTACTGGGCGATGGGGCTGGCCGTGTTGGTCGCAACGGCCGGCGCGCCGTCACGGGGCCAAACGCCAACCGGCGCCGCGGCAAGGCCACCCGCGAACCCCAATGCCCCACTGATGGTCCTATCACCGAAAGCGAAGTCGGCCGGGTGGACGGGCGTGCACAAGCCACACACCAAGCTCGCCGACGTGCTCGCGCGGCACAAGGGCCACGCCGATTGGGCCGAGACGATCGTCGACGATGAAAGCCTGTTCGCGCAGTGGATCTCGATGGGGCCCGGCACGAAGACGCCGCGGCGTATGAATGGCGACACGCGTGAATGGTGGATCGTCCAGTCGGGCACGCTGCGCTTCACCGTCGAAGGCCGTGAGCCCGTCGTCGCCACCAAAGGCTTCATGGTGCAGGTACCGTATCGCACGTTCTATCAGATCGAGAACGTGGGAACCGACCCGGCGCTCCGCTTCGAGGTGAACGTGACTCGCGCGCGCAAGCTGTATCCGATGGACGAGACGCCGGTGCCGGTGAAGGGCTTCGAGTACGTGCCGACGCGCGTGACGGGCGGGAAAGGCGAGCTCGATCCACAGAACCGTCCCGTCGTCGATTTCAACAAGGTCGTGGCCGGCCAGGAGCGAGGCGGCGCGTTCGTCACCGACGACCGCAGCTTCGCCAACATCATCATGGGTCCGTATCAGAAGCCGCAGCCCGGCAACAACGGCCACTATCACGAGGAGGGTGGCGAGTTCTGGCTGATCATGCTCGGCAAGATCCGCTACAAGATCGAAGGGCTGGATGAATTCGAAGCGGACGAAGGCGACGTTGTGTACGTCCCGCGGCAAACGTGGCATCTCGCGAGCTTCGGCGGACAGGAAGGTCGGCGCTCGTGCCGCCTGGCGATGAACGGATTCCCGTATCAGGCGCACATGTTCGAACAGGACTGAGGTGCAAATGGGAGTTCCGGCATTGAGACTTGCGATCGGATGTGCATCGGCGTTCGTGCTGGTCGGCTGCAGTAACGCGCCGACGCCCGCCGCTGAGCCTGCGGCGCCTGCTGCCGCACCTGCTGCCAACAGTGAGGCCCCTGCAACGGTGACGCTTCCGACTGGCTATCCGGAGCGGCCGTTCGCCCGGGTCGAGTTCGACAAGCTCACGTGGCGACCGACTGAAGGCAACGCGCTCGGTGTCGAAACCGCCGTCGTCGAAGGCGATCCATCGAAGCCTGGCTATTACCTGACGATCAACCACTTCCCC
>DATLLJ010000165.1:0-37272 GCA_035537875.1 Vicinamibacterales bacterium
CCAGTCGCGAAACCAGACGAGTGGGATCGGTTCGGATCGATCCTGCTCGTAGATTTGCTCGAGCTGGTTCACGCGCACCCACCTGTAAATGAACGGTGCATGCCATCGCCCCTCCCACGCATTCGCGACGCGGAGGGGCGATGGCATGCACCGTTCATTTACAGGTGGGTGCGCGTGAACCAGCTCGAGCAAATCTACGAGCAGGATCGATCCGAACCGATCCCACTCGTCTGGTTTCGCGACTGGAAGCTGGTGCAATCCGCCAATGCCGCCGCCGCGCCGTTGATGCTCCTGGGAGCAGACAGCTACGGGCGCGACGTCTTCACGAGACTGCTGTTCGGCGCTCGTGTGTCGCTTGGCCTGGCGATGGTGGCGGCCGTAGGGGCGTTGATTCTGGGTGTCGTTGTCGGTGGGTTGGCAGGATATGCCGGCGGGTCGACCGACGATGTTCTCATGAGGGCGACCGACTTCGTGCTCGTGTTGCCGACGATGTACGTGGCGTTGGCTCTGCGTGCCGCGCTGCCGCTCGTTCTGTCACCGCGAGTCGTCTTCCTCGTGCTCGGCGCCATCTTCGCGATCGTCGGCTCGCCGTTCTTCGCGCGGGGTGTGCGGGCCATCGTGCGCTCGGAGCGCCAACTCGATTACGCGGTCGCCGCCATGTCGCTCGGGGCCGGCCACCTGCGCGTACTCGCTCGGCACCTTCTGCCTGCGGCCCGGGGCTTCATTGCCGTTCAGGTCACGATGCTCGTGCCCGCGTTCATCATCGCCGAAGCGACGCTGTCGTTCGTGGGTCTGGGATTTCCGGATCCCACGGCCAGCTGGGGCACGATGCTCCACGACGCGTCGAGTATCCGCGTGTTCGCAGATTTCCCGTGGCTTCTCAGTCCTGCCGCGGCGATGTTCCTGGTAGTGTTGGCGCTCAATCTCGTCCTCGAGCGATCGGAAGTCAGCCGAGCCCAGATACAATCGACATGATGGGTCGAAAAGCGGTTCGCACATTTGGCCGCCGGGTGGCAGTGGTGGCGGCCGTCGGCTTCGGCTATCTCTCTTACGTCTACCTCACATTGCCCGACGTCCGGGCCCTCAAGACCACCAACCCGGCTACCACGGCCTTCATCGAGCTGAGAGGCCGCGAAGCGGTGGCGGAGGGGAAGAAACCGCGCCGTGTTCAGCAATGGCTGAGCTATCGAAAAATCTCGCCGAATCTGACTCGCGCAGTGCTCGTTGCCGAGGACGATGCCTTCTGGCAGCACGAAGGACTGGATCTGAGACAGCTGGAAGAATCGCTCGAGGTCAACTGGGTGAGTGGGAGCTTCGTGCGAGGCGGAAGCACCATCACCCAGCAGCTCGCCAAGAATCTGTACCTGTCACCCTCGAAGAACCCGGTTCGGAAGCTGAAGGAGCTCATCATCGCAAGGCGGCTCGAAGCCGAACTCGACAAGGCGCGGATCCTCGAGTTGTACCTGAATGTCATCGAGTGGGGTGACGGGATCTACGGCGCCGAAGCGGCAGCGCGGGCCTATTTCGGGAGCAACGCTGCCAGCCTCGGGCCATCGCAATCGGCTCTGCTCGCAGGAGCCATCATCAACCCGCGCGTCCTGAATCCCGCCCATCCGAGCGTGAGGCTGCGTCGCCGGCAGGAAATCATTTTGAGGCGGATGGGATCCATCACCCCGCCGGTGCCGGACGTGCAGGCTGCGCCAATCGTGGATGCCGCTCTTCCGCAGGGCCAGCCGCTCGAAGGTGTCGTGGCGCCGGGCGACCCTGACGCGACCTCTCCAGCTGCGGCACAAACGGGCGAGCCGTCGCCAGCAGAACCTGACGCGAATGCTCCGGCGTCGCCGGAACAGCCAGACGAGGTGCGCTGAGCGCGTGCATGCTCGCAACTCGTGCACGGAATACGCATGGCGCTTCGCAGATCTGCACCGCACAGCTTGACACCCCTTTCTCCGCGTTCTTATACTCACCACCACCGGCATAGACAGCCAAATCTGAGCTGTGTTCTACAGGCGGACCCCTCCCCCGGGTCACGTTTGAACCGTCGCCGATTGTGTAGATGGTAGTGACTCGCAGGGCATGATCAACTACACCGGATCACTCACGTCGCTGATGCAGGACATCGTCGCTCGCGTGCCGACGTTGTCGTTCATCGACATGGCCGACGTGCTGGTGTTTGCGCGCTTCGGGCGCTCACACGCTGAAGGCGCCTTTGCCACGTGTCATTCCCTGGGCCTTCCGCCGAGCGAGCCTGGGTACTATTTCTGGAGAGATCGCGAGACGGGACGTGTGACGCGCCGCTCGGAGTGGTTCGTCACCAAGTCACCCCTGGTGACGATCGGCACACGCCGGATGAAGTACATGATGTCGTTTGCGCTGCCGCGGTTCTGCGATCAGTCGCTCGACCGCTCGCGCAAGGGGCGATTCTATCCGGGCGCCGAAGCGTGGATGGCAAAGCTCGACACTGTCGTTCACGAGCTCTATCACATCGATCCGGATTACACCGGCATTCGTCGTCTCGAGCGTGAGGACGGGACTTATTCGGCCAATTGCCACAGCGCCCGCTTCTTCGAGCAGGTGGCAGAGATGGTTCAGGTGTATCTCGAGTCGCGCCCCGACCCGGCGACCTTCGATTTTCTCCGGCACGACTTCTCGACGCTCGAACATCGGCATGGAGGTGTGGTCGGCACGAGCTTCCGTACGTTCCCGTCGTTCCCGCAGCGCTACATCGAGCGGCTTTCCACGCAGCTCCCGTGCGAGCCCGATACGCCCGACATCAAGATCGAGCCGTTACGCGCCCCGCAGCAGCCCACCCATTACACGCAGGACGATCTGCACATCAGACAGTTCGCGAAGCAGGTGACGCGGCGCCTCGTCAGGAAGGGTCAGTTCAGAGCTGCGTGATTCGGACGGCGTGCGCCGAGGTAGCGGGCCGACCAGTACCTCGTGCTGAGGCGTTCCACGCGGACGACCCCGGTTGAGCTGGGAGCATGCACGAACTGGTCGCCACCGATGGCGATAGCGACGTGCGTGGGCCCCGGCGCAACAGTGGAGAAGAACAACAGATCGCCCGGTGCCACTTCGCTGTCCCTGATCGATACTCCCTGCTCAAACTGATCTCGGACTTCTCGCGGTAAGGCGACGCCATACTGGGCGTACACGTACTGCGTGAACCCGCTGCAATCGAACCCCCCGGGACCGGAGCCGCCTTCCCGGTAGGGTACCCCTTGTAAGGCCAGGGCGGTCCCCACCACGGCCGTGTCGGCAACTGAGGGTTTGCCGCTCACGTCGCCTGCCTCAGCCTGGGTCCGCCTTGGTCCCGGGAAGGGCCGCGGAACTGCGCCGCTCGACGCGCAGGCCGCTGTCATGGCAAGCGTGCCGACGATGGCCACGATCCCTGGAAGCCGCATCCGGAACACCCTCGTAGAAGTATCGGCGCCTCGGTCCGCTAACCCTATCTGTCAGAGCAGTTACAGCGTCGTCGCCTTGACAGCTCGACAACCGTCAGGGCACAATTCGATCAGGCCCAGTATCGTACATGGAACAGACGCTTCTGCTCAACGCGTCGTACGAGCCGCTCAAGATCGTCCACTGGCAGAAGGCGGTGACGCTGTGGTGCCAGGGGAAGGTCGAGGTGATCTCCGTGTACGACAGGGAGATCCGGGCCGTTTCCATCAGCTTCAAGCTGCCGTCGGTCATCCGACTGCTGCGCTACATCAAGATCAAGCGCCGCTTCGACTACGTGCCCTTCTCCCGGGCGAATATCTACGCTCGCGACGACCATCAGTGCCAATATTGCGGCGACGGCTTCCCAACGAGCGAGCTGACATTCGACCATGTCATTCCGGTGGCGCAGGGTGGCCGAAAAGACTGGGAGAACATTGTCAGCTGCTGCGTGACCTGCAATCGGAAGAAAGGGGGGCGTACGCCGGCCGAGGCCGGCATGCACCTGCGACGCGCCCCGAAACGACCGGCTTCGGCGCCAGCCATTCGCATTACGGTTGGTCTGCGGAATGCACCTGAAAGCTGGCGTGATTACCTCTACTGGAACGTCGAGCTGGATGACGACTCTTGAGGGCTCGTGAGCTCAAGCCCCAGCTCCAAACCCTGAGCCCTGAGCCCTAAGCGTCATCAGCTCAAAGCCCTATCTATGTCCCCTCCGAACGTATCTGGCGTTCGCCCATCGCGGGCGATCGAGGGCGGCCGCATCACGATTGAAGGCGCCGGTTTTCCCGTCGATGAGCCGCAGCTACCGGAAGTGCGCGTCGGCGATGCACGTGCCCGCGTCGTATACGCTTCCTCCACCCGCCTCGGCGTGCTGGTGCCATTCGGGCTCGAAGGCGGTCGCGCCTCGATTCACGTGGACGGCCAGAACGCCTTTGTGGACGTGGCTGCGCCGTTCGCGACCGGACTGCATCAAGTGGACAACCCGGTGTTCGATCGTGACGAGAATCTGTACGTGACGTACAGCGGCACCCGTGGACAGCAGGTTCCTGTCTCCATCTTCCGCGTACGACCCAATGGGACTCGCGAAGCGTTCTGCACCGGTCTCGTCAACCCGACCTCGATGGCATTTGGTCCCGACGGCAACTTGTACGTCTCCAGCCGATTCGAGGGAGCGGTGTACCGTGTGGACCGGGACGGGCGGGTCGAGCCATTTGCGACCGATCTCGGCGTGCCTTGCGGGCTGGCGTTCGATCGGGACGGTCGGCTGCTCGTCGGCGATCGATCGGGCACGATCTTTCGAGTGGATCCCGGCGGACAGGCGACCATGCTCGCGTCGGTGCCATCGAGCGTGGCGGCCTTTCACCTCGCGTTCGGACCGGATGGGGCGCTTTATGTCACGGCGCCCACGCTTTCGCCCTACGATTCGGTCTTCCGCGTCGATGGCGACGGCAGCGTGACGATTCGCTATACGGGTTTCGGACGCCCGCAGGGGATTACGTTCGGCCCGGGCGGGGAACTCTTCGTCGTCGAGGCACTCGCCGGAGCGAGCGGAATCTACCGGCTTCCTCATACGGGCCCTCCCGAGCTCGTGCTTGCCGGACCTGGCCTGGTGGGACTCGCGTTCGGCGCCGAGAGCGTCATCGTCTGCTCGAACGAGACCGCTTACAGACTGCGGCTTCCTTCCATGTAGAACCCCCCGGGTTACAATCGCGGCGCCGATGTCGCAGCTGTTCCAGCGAAAACCCATTGCAAGCCTGCTCCGAACAACAGATGACGGCAACTCGCTGCGTCGGGTCATGGGTGCGTCCGATCTGATCATGCTGGCTATCGGAGCGGTGATTGGGGCGGGGATCTTCTCGTCGATCGGCACGGCCGCGGCCGGCGAGGTTCTGCCATCGGGCGAGGTCGTCCGGTATGGTGCCGGGCCGGCGCTGGTGCTGTCGTTCGTCCTGCTCGGCTTCGTGTGCGGGCTTGCGGCGCTCTGCTATGCGGAGCTGGCGGCCATGATCCCGCAAGCGGGAAGCGCCTATGCCTATTCGTACGCGACGCTTGGCGAGCTGACGGCGTGGATCATCGGCTGGGATCTGATTCTCGAATATGCCATCGGTAACATCGCCGTGGCGATCGCGTGGAGCGGCTATTTCACGTCGCTGCTGACGGCCTTTGGAATCATTCTGCCGGACTACCTGACACACGGGTACCGAACCGCGCTTCTGAGCGCCGATCCTGCCGTCAACGCCCTCCTTCAGACGGCGCCTCGCATCGCAGGCGTGCCGCTGCTGCTGAACGTGCCAGCATTTGCCATCGTGATGCTGGTCACCTGGCTGCTGTATATCGGTGTCAAGGAAAGCATTCGGGCCAACAACATCATGGTCGCCGTGAAGCTGGTGGTCCTGGGGCTGTTCGTCGTCGCGGGCGGACTGCACGTCAACCCGGATAATTTCGTGCCGTTCGCGCCAAATGGCTGGCGCGGCATCCATCAGGGCGCGGCGATTGTGTTCTTTGCGTACATCGGGTTCGATGCCATCTCGACGGCTGCCGAAGAAACGCGTGACCCCCAGCGCAACATGCCCATCGGCATCCTCGGCGGGCTCGCCATCTGTACTTTGATTTACGTGGTCGTCGGCATTGTGGCGACCGGCCTCGTGCCGTACCAGCAGCTTCGGGCGGCCGATCCGCTCGCGCAGGCCCTCGAACTCGCCGGCTTACCCACGGTGGGCGCCATCGTGGCGTTCGGGGCGGTGGTGTCGATCACGGCGGTGCTGCTGGTCTTTCAGTACGGGCAACCACGTATCTTTTTCGCCATGGCGCGGGACGGGTTACTGCCGGGGTGGGCGGCGAAGATCCATCCGGTGTACCGTACGCCGCATGTCACCACGCTTGGGACGGGCATCGTTGTGGCCGTCGGCGCGCTCGTCATGGACGAGAACGAAATCTACGACCTGACGAATATCGGCACGCTGGCGGCCTTCGCCATCGTGTGCGTGGGAGTGCTCGTCCTCCGCACGGTCGAGCCGGATCGTCCTCGTCCATTTCGCGTGCCCGCACTGCCGCTCGTGGCGCTGGGGGGCGCGGCGGCGTGCCTGTATACGATGCTCGGCTTGCCGCGGCAGGCGTGGGAACGCTTCGGGGTGTGGCTCGCGCTGGGACTTCTCCTGTACTTCTTGTACGGGTTCAGACACAGCCGGTTGCACGAGAGAGGTTAGTTTTAGAGGCTAGAGGCTAGAGGCTAGAGGCTGGAGGTTAGGGGTTGGAGGCTAGAGGTTGGCTGCCGGGACTAGAATTCCCTGATGCGGGCGCCAGCGTTTCCATCGGTGGCACGCGCGGTCGCGCGTTCGGTTGCCGGACGACGTAACGTTCAAGCGGCCTACATCTTTGGCTCGACGGCAACCGGCCGGTCGCGTCCAGAGAGCGACGTGGATGTCGCGGTCCTGCTGGCCCAACGCCCCGGGCGGGGCCGGACCTTGACCGACCGGCTGCGGCTCATTGCCGATCTCGATTCAGCCCTGCACCGGTCGGATGTCGACGTCGTGATCCTCAACGACGCGCCGCCGCTGCTAGCGCATCGCATTCTCTCCAAGGGCAGGCTCGTGTTCGAGCGGTCGGCTTCTGCCCGTGTGCGATTTCAGGTGAGAACCGCTGCCCGCTACCTGGATCTGATTCCCATGTTCGAGACGCACATCCGCTATCTTCGGAAGAAGGTGCGCGAGGGCCGGGTCGTTGGTTGATCGTTACGTCGTGCAGGCGCGGGTCGCGAAGATTCGCGAATACGTCGCACTTCTACGAAAGATCCGCGGCATGACCGTCGGGCCCCTACGAGCTCGAGGACGAGCGCCCACACCCGGTTGCTCTCTTCGAGCCCGTAAATGCCACCGATGTGCGGGTGGTTCAGGGCGGCGAGCAGTTGCGCTTCGCGCTTGAAACGGGCAACCCGATCGGGGTCATTCGCAAAGACAGCGGGAAGCACCTTGATCGCGACGTCGCGATTGAGGCTGGTGTCGCGCGCGCGATACACCTCGCCCATCCCGCCCGCGCCAAGCGGCGCGGCAACTTCGTACGGTCCCAGGCGCATGCCTGTCTGTAACGCCAACGGGTCAGAGTATAGCCAGTGGCGAGCGTGATAGGATGAGAGTTTCGACCTTCCGCCAGAGGGCGGATAAACGGAGAAGCTTCGGCTAGAGCGCGCAGCAGAATTAGCTCGCGCGGGTGACCGCGAACGGGGCCGCCCCACCGGGCGCGGAGGCGTGACCCGTGATCATGGCTTTTCGCTGAGCACCCGGTGGGGCTGTTCGCGGGCAGGCCCCGCCAGCGGCTAATTCTGCAACATGCTCTTAACAGGGGCCCATGGCTCACGACTGGATCGCGGTGCGCGGCGCCCGCGTCCACAACCTCAAAAACATCGACGTCGACATCCCCCGGCACAAGCTGGTGGTCATCACCGGTCTGTCCGGGTCGGGCAAATCGTCGCTCGCGTTCGACACGATTTACGCCGAGGGCCAGCGTCGGTATGTCGAGTCGCTCTCTGCCTACGCGCGACAGTTTCTCGAGCAGATGGAGAAGCCGGACGTCGATCTGATCGACGGGCTGTCGCCGGCCATCTCCATCGAGCAGAAGACGACGGGATCGAATCCGCGATCCACGGTCGGCACCGTCACGGAAATCTACGACTACCTGCGCCTGCTGTTCGCCAACATCGGCGTGCCGCATTGTCCCAATTGCGGCAAGGAGATTACCAGCCAGTCGCTCGAGCGCATCGTGGACATGGTGATGCTCTACCCCCAGGACGAGCGCATCAACGTGCTCGCGCCGATTGTCCGAGGCCGCAAGGGCGAGTTCAAGAAGGAGCTGGCCGGCCTCCGGGGTCGGGGTTTCACGAAAGCGCGAATCGATGGACAGTTCCGCGCGCTCGACGAGGATGTCAAGCTGGATCGCCGGCGCAACCATACGATTGAGGTGGTCATCGATCGTCTCATCGTCCGTGGTGGTATCGAGCGCAGGCTCACCGAGTCGGTGGACACGGCGCTGCAGCTTGCCGACGACATCGTCGTCATCAACACGTACGACGGCGGTGACCGCCTGTTCTCTCGCCGGCTGGCGTGCGTCGATTGCGGCCTCAGCATGCCCGAGATGACGCCGCGGGCATTCTCGTTCAATTCGCCTCACGGCGCGTGCCAGGACTGTCAGGGCCTGGGCGCCACGATCGATTTCGATCCTCTGCGCGTGATCCCCGACGAGTCGAAATCGCTGGCGGCGGGCGCCATCGCGCCGTGGGCACGCGGAGATCGCAAGCTGGTCCGGGACGCGTTGCAGGCGCTGTCGCGCGATTTTGGTATCGATCTGGATGTCCCGTTCGCACGTCTCCCGAGGAAATCGCGCGAAGTGTTGCTGTTCGGATCGGGACCCTTCGAGGGGCTGCTCCCGAACCTGCGCCGGCGGTACGAGGAAGGGTCGTGGGCCGAGCAGGAGGAGCTGGAGCTGTACCGCACGCTGCGTCCCTGTCCGACGTGCCGTGGCCAGCGATTGAAGAAGCAGAGCCTCTCGGTGAAGGTCAAGAGGCGGAATATCTCGGACTACGTGGACCTGCCCATTTCGGAAGCGCTCGACGTGTTCGAGCGGCTCGAGCTGACCGACCGGGAAGCGATCATCGCCGAGCGAATCCTCCGAGAGATTCAGGATCGCCTGAGGTTTCTCGCCGGGGTCGGCGTCGGCTATCTCACGCTCGGCCGGAGTGCCGCCACGTTGTCGGGAGGCGAAGGACAGCGCATCAGGCTCGCGACACAGATCGGCGCGAACCTCACCGGCGTTTTGTACGTCCTCGACGAGCCGTCCATCGGTCTCCACCAGCGCGACAACCGAAAGCTGCTCGCGACGCTGGCGCGGCTCCGCGATCTGGGGAACACCGTCATCGTGGTCGAGCACGACGAAGAGACGATTCGCACGGCCGATTACCTCATTGACCTCGGTCCGGGCGCGGGCGACCTGGGCGGTCACGTCATCTTTCAGGGGACGCCGGCCGAACTCGAGAGAATCTCGTCCGGTTCTTCACTGACGGGCGCCTACATGACGGGACAGCGAGCCATTCCGACGCCGAAGGCCCGCCGGCCGCACATGAAGGGCGAGCTGGTCATTCGAGGGGCGCGCGCTCACAACCTGAAGAACATCGACGTCCCCATTCCTCTCGGCGTGCTCACGGCAGTCACCGGTGTCAGCGGGTCGGGGAAGTCGACGCTGGTCAACGACATCCTGTACCGATCGCTCGCGAAGACGCTCTATCGAGCCGGCGACGAGCCCGGCGCCCATGACCGGATAGACGGCATCGAGCTCATCGACAAGGTCATCGACATCGACCAGTCGCCGATCGGTCGCACCCCCCGCAGCAATCCAGCCACCTACACGGGACTCTTCACGTTCATTCGCGATTTGTTCGCGATGATGCCAGACGCGAAAGCCCGCGGTTTCAAACCGGGTCGGTTCTCCTTCAACGTGAAGGGGGGACGTTGCGAGGCGTGCCAGGGTGACGGCGTCATCGCCATCGAGATGCATTTTCTGCCCGACGTGTACGTGACGTGCGAGCAGTGCAAGGGGCGCCGGTACAATCGGGAAACGCTGGACATCAAGTATCGCGGCAAGTCGATCGCCGATGTCCTCGATCTGACCGTCGATCAGGCATTGCCGCTGCTCGAGAACATCCCGCCGATTGCCACCAAATTGCGGACGCTGCAGGACGTTGGCCTCGGCTATATCGAGCTTGGCCAGTCGGCGACGACGCTGTCCGGGGGAGAGGCACAGCGAGTCAAGTTGTCGAAGGAACTCTCGAAGCGAGGCACGGGGCGGACCCTCTATATTCTGGACGAGCCGACGACGGGACTGCACTTCGAGGACACCCGCAAGCTGCTCGACGTCCTCACGAAGCTGGTCGAGCAGGGAAACACCATCGTGGTCATCGAGCACAATCTCGATGTGATCAGGTGGGCCGACCACGTGATTGATCTGGGGCCGGAAGGCGGCGACGCGGGAGGGCGGATCGTGGTCGCGGGCACGCCGGAAGAGGTGGCTCGCCACAACCGATCCGCCACCGGACAGTTCCTGGCCCATCAGCTGTCGAAGGACCGTCCTGCGCCAATTCGTTCTGCGGCGTCATAAACCGTTGTGGTAGTATTGCCACAACTTTGGGGGTTCAGCCTGTGGTACTAGTGCCACAAACGGGGCCTCCTTCGGCGACCTTTCATCTTGACCAATCACGATAACTCCATTATATTCAATAAGTTACTGAATACGATCGCGCTGAGGTCTTACGGGCATTCTCTTTGCTGGGATAGGCGAACGCTCCCCGGTGCCTGAGAGACTCATGGACGTCCAGCGAACACTTCGCCGCCACATTTCCTGCGTCGGAATCGGTCTTCACTCCGGCAACAAAGTGAACCTCACGCTCAAGCCGGCGCCGGCCGATTTCGGCATTCGCTTTCGCCGAACCGATCTTGGGAGCCTGGAAGTGCCGGCCACAGTGCACAACCTGGCGGGAATCCAACTGGCCACGGGGCTGGCGCACAACGAGGTCTCCGTCGAAACGGTCGAGCATCTGCTGGCCGCGCTCGTGAGCCTGGGCATCGACAACGTCATCGTGGAGCTGAACTCGCCCGAAGTGCCGATCATGGATGGCAGTGCGGCGCCGTTCATCTACCTCATTCAGGAAGCCGGCGTGAAGCGTCTGCACACGCCGAGGAAATATCTCAAGATCGTTCGGCCCATTCAGATCTCGCGCGGCGACAAGCGCATCGCGCTGTACCCGTCCGAGCACTTCAAGGTGACCTACAGCATCAGCTACGATCATCCGCTGTTGAGGCACCAGTCGCGGACGCTGCGGATCACGGAGGAGTCCTTCATCGAAGAGCTCGCGCCGGCGCGGACGTTCACGTTCTTGAAGGACGTCGAAATGCTGCGCCAGAACGGCCTGGC
This sequence comes from Vicinamibacterales bacterium, assembly GCA_035537875.1. Classification (GTDB taxonomy): domain Bacteria; phylum Acidobacteriota; class Vicinamibacteria; order Vicinamibacterales; family CAVVIG01; genus DATLLJ01. Next base: position 11,401 of record DATLLJ010000165.1, read on the forward strand.
TCTCGGCGGGTCGCTCGAGAACGCGATCGTGCTCGGCGAAACGGGCGTGCTGAACAACGCCCTGCGCTTCGAGGACGAGTTCGTCCGCCACAAGATTCTCGACGCGGTCGGCGACCTGGCGCTGGTGGGCTACCCGGTCATCGGTCATCTGTTCGCGCACCGGGCGGGCCATGCGTTACACACGGAATTCGCGGCGAAGATCCTCGACGAGACGCATGCCTGGCGTTTCGTCGAGACTCCGGACGCGCTTTCGCTGCCGGTGCCGCTTGGCGCGAAGCCTGCGGCGCGGCTCGCCAACTGACGCGCTCGACTCACTCGATATCAGCCACCTGACCGCACACACGAGGACGAAGGGGCTCGTCTCGGCCTCGCCTCGCGCGCCCGCCGCCGTCCAGGAGGCGTCGAACTCCTGCGTGTTAGAGTAAGACCGCTGTGGCCGACGAAACGATCCAGGTCGAGCCGCTCATGCGCGAAATCGAGGATCGCCTGCGCGACGACGTGCGGCGCCGGCTGCTCGCGCAGGGGGGGGCGCCAGAGTACCAGGATCCCGACGTTTTCCGAGCTGTCGATCGCTTGCTTCGCCGTGCCGCCGATCGACCCGCGTCGCACGCACTCCTGCCCGAATTCCTCGGCCCCGAATCCGGCTGGCGGCTTCAGACACACCTTCGTTTCTCCAGTCATCGGACCGTCGCCGGGCCGTTGGTGCTGTTCATCAAACGTCGCGTCCTGCTGCCGCTCACGCGGTGGCTGTACGAATACAGCGCCGATAACTTCCGACGACAGGAGCGTGTCAACCGGATGCTCGTCGCGTGTATCGAGGAGCTGGCGATCGAGAACGCGAGGCTCCGTCGGGATCTCGGGCGACTCGACGAGCGGGTGAACATGACGCGATGAAGCTGGCGTGCGTCGTTCAACGCTATGGAGCCGAGGTGACCGGCGGCTCCGAGCGCCACTGTCGGGTCATCTCGGAGCATCTGGCGACCCACCACGACGTGACCGTTCTCACCAGCTGCGCGCAGGACTACGTCACGTGGCGCAACGCCTATCCGTCCGGCGAGACGACCGTCGGCCCCGTGAAGGTGGTCCGGTTTCCTGTCGCCCGCCAGCGGCATCTTGGGCGCCTTGCGGAGATTAGCGACGTGGTCTTCACGACCCGGTCGTCCCCTGAAGAACAGGAACGGTGGTTTGTCGAGAACGGACCCGAAGTCCCGGGGCTCATCGAGCATCTCGGACGGCACGGCGCCGACTACGATCGCATCCTGTTCTGGACGTACCGGTACTATCAGACCTTCTTCGGGCTCCCGCTCGTGGCCGATCGCGCAATCCTCGTTCCGACCGCCGAAGAGGATCCCTTGATTTGGGTGGACATCGTCGATCGCTTGTTCTCCCTGCCCGTTGGATACCTGTTTCTCACCCCAGAGGAGGCCGATCTGGTTCGCGGACGCGCAACGAGGCCCCTCCCGCCTTCCTGCGTGATCGGGTGCGGGGTCGATCCGCCGCCTGCGGTCGGGCCCGGCGTCGATCTCGCGGCCATCGGCGTCTCGCCGCCGTTCATCCTGTATCTGGGGCGGATCGAGCCGAACAAGGGATGCGACACGCTCTTTGAATATTTCGACAAGTATCTCGAGTCGGGTGGTCGTCCCGTGCAGCTCGTGATGGCCGGCTTCCCCAACATGCCGATTCCGCCGCATCCGGCGATCCGCTGCCTCGGGGTGGTGGACGAACCGCTGCGCGTGGCGCTGCTTGCGAACGCCTGCCTGCTCGTGGTGCCTTCTCCCTTCGAAAGCCTCAGCATGGTGCTGCTCGAGGCATGGAACCAGCGGTTGCCCGCGCTCGTGAACGGCCGCTGCGCGGTGCTCCACGGTCAGATTGTCAGAGCGAACGGAGGGCTGTCGTACCGCCACGCCATTGACTTCGCGGCCTCGCTCGGCTACCTGCTGAACCATCCAGAGGTCGCTCGGCAGCTGGGACGGCAGGGTCAGGTCTACGTCGAGCAGGAATACCGATGGCCCCGGGTGATGGAGAAGGTCGAGAGCTTTCTGGAGCAGAGTCTGGGACGCCCGCTCAGCGTACGACCAGGGGCTTGACGGTCGTCTCGGAGCCGCAGCGTTCGAACCAGTCGATGCCCTCGCAGACGAGGTCGAACTTCAGCGTGTAACGTCCCGGCTGCGACGGCGCCGGAATGTCGATGGCGACAGTCGCTCGCCCGCCGGGCGCGAGGGCATCGGGGAGGGATGCCCGCGCGAAATCGCGATCGATGAGCGCGCCACCCTGATCGCAGAGCTGAGCGCCGAGCCGGACCAATCGACGGCCGGACGAGGTTCGTGCCGGGAACGACGTTCTGGACAGATTGTGAATGCGTGTCCGGACCCGAATCGTCCGACCCGCGCGTGCCAGCAGCGGCATTCTTGGAACGAGCGTGCGGACATCGATGCGGGCGCGGGGCGTCGCGCCGGGGATCGCGTTGCCCAGCCCGGTCTGGTCCCAGACCTCCTGCGCAATGGACTGGTACGCCGCCGTCCCAGGGAGAAAACGCCGAGAATAGCTGTCTTCCGGGTGGTCGGTGAGTTCCCAGCAGAGCCGATCCACACCGATGTCTGCGGCCAGCTGGCGCGCCCGGTTCATCTCGGCGTCGTCATCGTTCCAGAGGAAGAGGATGTACCTCCAGTTCAGGAACGGCGCATCGCGGCCGGCCCGACGTTTTTCGTCCGCCATCGTCTGCAACGTACGGATCGCGACATCGAAGCGGCCGCGTTGCCGGTATCGCGCGTAGCTTTCCTGCGTGGCGCCGTCGATGGAGAACGTGACTTCGTCGATCCCGGAATGAACCAGTCGCCTCGCCTGGGGCTCGCTGAGCGCGAGCCCGTTCGTGCTCGTGTAGACGTAGATATGCGGGAAGTGCGTCTTGATGTACTCACACATCTCGACGGCGCGCTTGTGCAGGAAGGCTTCGCCGTAGTTGAAGAAATCGATCCGTTGAAGAGAGGGCCCGGCTTCGTCGATGATGCGGCGAAACAGATCGAAGTCCAGCATGCCGGCGCGCCGGGTCCGCGTGATGCCTGTCTCGGGAGCGCACACGGCCTGATTGCATGAGATGTTGCAGGCGGCCGTGCACTCGATGTACATCTGCGACGGAAGCGCGCCGGCGTCGGGCGGCCGGACCGTTGGCGCCTCGTCTTTTTTCAGCGGCACTTTCAGCGAGCAGTCACCGCAGAACGTCGAGCCCCCGGCGTTCAGGTCTTCTCGCAGCCTGGTGATCGCCGCTCCGCGCCACACTTCCGCGAGCGACGAAACACCGACGTCACCCAACACCCGTCTGGCGTAGGGATCGGCACAGCCGCAGACGATACGCCCGTCGCACAGCATGACCAGAGTGTTCCACGGCCAGCTGCAACGAAAGCGGGTGGCAAGGAAGTTCAGGGACATTGCGTGACGTCGGCCGGAAACACCGGTGGGGAGAGCGTCATCTCTTGGTCAACTTCTTCATATAGGCCTCGAGCTTGTCGTTCTCATACTTCACCGTGTTCAAGAACAGGCTCTCGGCCAGGTACGCCCGACGCTCGCCGTCGTCCATCTGCTCGATGAGGTGTTGGATCTCCTTGACCATGTCTTCGAACGAGCGCTCCAGCCCGCGGCTGGCGGTGATCTCACGGTACAGCACTTCCATGATGGCGAGAAGGTCGCCGTCGAGCGGGATGGTGACGCCGCTGGTGGTCTTGATGGTGCGCATGCTAGGCCCCAAAACTCTTGACGGCACTCGGCTCGTCGGTATGGATCTCGATGAAGTTCTGCGCGCCCGTGAGGTTCAGCATCGTCTCGACCCGCTTCTGCACGCCTGACAGCTTGAGGTGCCCGCCAGCGTTGCTGATCTGGCGATACAGATCCATCAGACAGCCGACCGTGGCGCTGTCGACATAGGTGACCGGCGTCAGATCGATCAGCACGTTGTGCTGCCCGGTCGCCATCGCGGTGGACACGGCCGACGAAAAATCCGAGAGCATCGGGTACATCAGGCGTGTATCGCGTACGCGAATGATCGCCACGTTGTCCGTGTGGTCGGTTTGAAGATTCATCAGTAGGCTCCCGGACGTTCCTGTTCTGTCCCGGACGCGTGGTCATCGTTCTTGCGCATCCGCCGGATCTGCCGCGCCAGCTCCATGCGGCCGCGGTTGATGCGGGATTTGACGGTCCCTTCTGGCAATCTCAACCGCTCGGCGATTTCCTGGTAGGAGAGCTCCTGGATATCGCGCATCAGCACCGCCGTTCGCAACGACTCGGGGAGGGCGGAGAGCGCCTCGCGGAGCAGCACGACCCGGTCCTGCTGCTCGAGCGCTGAGACGGGCCCAGGCTCGTGGGAGACGGGCGAGAGCTCGCTGGCATCCACCCTGCGGTCGATCGTCTGCCGCTCCTGACGGACCTTGCGATAGTGGTCGATGCAGAGGTTGCGGCTGACGCTGATCAGCCAGGTCTGAAAGTTCGCGCGCCGGTCGAAGGTGTCGAGCGACTTGAAGACCTTCAGGAAGATCTCCTGCGTCAGATCCTCGGCCTCCTCGTGCCGGCCGACGAACTTGTACGCGACGTTGAAGATCTTCCGGCGATACTGCTGAACGATGGTGTTCCAGGCGAGCTCCTCGCCCTGCAGGCATCGCTGGATGAGCGCTTCGATCTCGCCTGGCGCCCCGATGGCCGCCGTCGGAATGGTCGGCTGATCCGCAGACATGAAGGGCCGAGTGGGTTAGTATACGCTACACATCCTCGTGATCGGCTTCGTCCGCGCTGCCCAACAACTTGTGTGCGACGGCGTACCGCTGTCGGCGATTGCTCAGGCCGAAGGCACGCCGCTCTACGTCTACAGCGCCGCCCGGCTGCGCGATCGCTATCGTGCGATCGACCGCGCCCTCGGCGCGTATCCGCACCGATTGCACTACGCGCTGAAGGCCAACTCCACGCTCGCTCTGGCGCGGATCCTCAGGGACCTCGGCAGCGGCGCCGACGCGAACTCCATCTGGGAAATCGAGATCGCCCGCAAGGCCGGATTCCAGCCTGGGGACATCGTGTTCACGGGTGTCGGCAAGTCGCCCGCAGAACTCGAGTGTGCCGTCCCGCTCGGTCTCAAGGCCATCAACGTCGAGTCGGCCGGCGAACTGGCGCGCGTCGAGGCCATTGCTGCGCGGCTCGGCGTGCGAGCGCGCGTCGCTCTTCGAGTGAACCCCGACATCGACGCGAAGAGCCACCCGCACATTTCGACCGGGCTGAAGATCAACAAGTTCGGTATGCCCCTCGACGCCGTGCGCGAATCGGTCGTGACGATCGCCCAGCGGTCCTCGCTCCAGCTTGTCGGTCTGCACATCCACATCGGCTCGCAGATTACGACCCTCGAGCCGCTCACGCGAGCGGCGTCGCTCGCCGTCGGACTCGCGGCGGAGCTCAGGGCATTTCCCGGGGCCGCGAACCTCGAGTACCTCGATCTGGGCGGCGGCCTCGGGATCTCTTACGACGGACGATCGGTGCCGAGCGTCGAGCAGTACGCGTCGGCGCTTCTCGACGCCGTCGCTCCCAGCGGTCTGCCGATTGTGCTCGAGCCGGGGCGCGCAATTGTCGGACCGGCCGGAGCGCTGGTCGCGCGCGTCATCGACCTCAAGCCGCGGAACGCCGACAGCGAGTTCGCGGTGCTCGACGCAGGGATGGCTCAGTTGATGCGTCCGGCGTTGTACAACGCGTACCATGCCGTGCACCCGGTCCTTGAACGCCCGGGACCGGACAGGCTGTACGAGCTCGTCGGACCCATCTGCGAGAGCGCGGACGTCATCGCCCGCGACCGGAGGCTGCCGCCGCTCGAGGTGGGCGATCTCGTGGCCATCGGCGACGCCGGTGCGTACGGTTCGGCGATGGCGTCGAACTACAACCGTCATCCGCTGCCAGCCGAAGTGCTGGTTGACGAGGGGCGATGGCGCGTCATCCGCCGGCGGCAAACGATCGACGACATGACGGCGCTCGAATCGTGAAGAGCCGGGGCTGACGTGCCAGGTCACCTGATCGTGTTCGAGGGGCTCGACCAGAGCGGCAAGCAGACCCAGGCGGAGCTGCTCCGTGACGCTTTGAAGCAGCTCGGCCAGAAAGCGCGTCTCGTGTCGTTTCCCGACTACGGCACCTCAATCGGCGAGGAGCTGGCCCGCGCTCTCCAGGGCGAGCGCGACTACGGTGCCGACGTCATGCAGCTGCTCTACATCGCCAACCGTTACGAGCGAAAACCCGATCTTCTGCGCTGGCTGGAGGGTGGGGTGACCCTCGTCTGCGACCGCTATCTGGCGTCGAGCGTGGCCTACGGAGAAGCGTCGGGTCTTGACGCCGCCTGGCTCGTCGAGATCCAACGGTTCCTCCCCCCGCCTTCGCTGACGATCCTGCTCGACATCGCGCCCGAAACTGCAGCGATCCGCAAGGCCGTGGATCGAGATCGCTATGAACGCGACCTCGCGCTCCAGGCGCGCGTCCGTCAAAGCTATCGCGCGCGCGCCGCTGACGAACAATGGGTGGTGCTCGACGGGGAGCGACCCAGGGATCAAATCGCGGCCGACGTGCTCAGCGCCGTTCGGTCACGGCTCGGGCTGCCGTGAGCGCCCTTACTTCGCGCACCGCCGCAGCCTCTTTGAGAACGCGTGCACAGGCCTCGAGCGTCGCGCCGGTCGTGCTGACGTCATCGACCAGGACGACGATGGAGTCCCTCAACACTGTCCTTTCGTCGTGCCCCATCCGTCGCCCCAGCCATGTGTCCCTGAGTGCGAACGCGTCGTGCACGTTACGGCGGCGCTGGGCCGCGGACAATCCCGTTTGGGTCGAAGTCGCGCGTCGGCGGGCGAGCGCGCGCCGCACCGGCAGTCCAAGGTTGCGGGCAAGATCCACCGCCTGATTGAATCCCCGTTGGCGTCTCCGGGACGGGTGAAGAGGCACGGGAATGGCCCAGGCCGCGCTGTCGAGCAGCTCGGAGCCCCGACTGCGCATCATTCCTGCGAGTCGCCCCGCCAGGGAGCGGCGGCCTTCGTACTTGAACGCGTGAATGATGGCGCGGAGGGTACCGTCGAAGGTGCCGATAGCGCAGGCGCGATCGATGTGCGACGCGAGCCGGCGGCATCGTGGACAGCGAAGCAGGGGGATACTGACCACGCGCCAGGCCGGCAGGGGCGTGCCGCAGCCCTCACAGAGCGGCGGCGTCAGCGGGAGAATCGACTGCCAGCATGGTTCACAGACGGGGCCCTGTGTTGGCTGCTCCAGCAGTTGTCCGCACGACGCACAGGATGGTGCCAGGAGGACCGACAGGAGACCATCGGTGGTTACCCGAAATGCGGCGCGCACCAACGTCCGATCGGTCCCCGCCGCCGCCTGAAACGTTGCGTGGCTGCCTTCCTGCATCCCGCCTTTCCTTCGTCACCCCGTCACGACCTCGATGCGTTCGGCGTTGCCCCAGAGACGTTCGAGCCCGTAGAACAGACGCGTCTCCGGCGCAAAAATGTGCACGATGAAATCGAAGTAATCGAGCAGCACCCACTCGGATCGATCGTAGCCCTCGACGTGCGCCGGCTTGACGTCCCGGGCGGCCAGCGCGGCCATCACCGAGTCGGCAATGGCCCGAATCTGCCTCGGGTTGGTGCCTGAGGCGATCACGAAAAAGTCGGTGAACCCGGCGGCCTTCCGCAGATCGAGGACCGTCAGGTCCACGGCCTTCTTGTCTTCGGCCGCGCGTACGGCCTGCAATACCTGATCGGGCAGACGCGCGGCTCGTCGGCGCTTATCGATCTTGGCCATGCAACCCACCTGCCGTCGACGTTCGAGCTGTGTCGACACCGAAGTCGCCGGGCGGCGACGATGAGTAAAGGGCATGCTGTTCAATGTGTCGTTGAACGGCGGCCGGTACCAGACCTGCAATGGATTTGCCCTCGGCCAGAGACCGACGGATCGCAGTGGATGACACATCGGCGGTCGGGGTATCGATCAAGAAGATCGACGGCAACGGCCGTGAGGCGGGATCTGTTCCGCTCGCCATCCGTCCTTCGAGCGACGGCAAGCGCGCGGGAATGCGGCTGACCGGAAAGCCAGGCCTCGAGATGACCGCGAAGTGCGCCTGTTCGAGGATCGCGGGATAGTCCATCCAGGTCTCGATTTCCGCGAACGCATCCGCCCCAACGAGGAAGAACAACTCGGTTGGCGAGAAACCCTGTTCGTGAATGCGCCGGAGGGTCCCTGTTGTAAATGACGGCGAACCGATGCCGAGCTCGAGGTCAGAGACGCGCCACCGAGAAAGCCCGGCGATCGCGAGGGCGACCATGGCGAACCGGTGATGGCTGGAGGCGACCGGCTGCGGCCGGTGGGGCGGAATGTTCACCGGGACGAGCGCCATCGCTGTCAGATCCAGGGCCGATTCGGCAGCGCGCGCCGCGTCGAGGTGCCCGCAATGAATCGGATCGAAGGTGCCACCGAGGATGCCGATCCGACGCGATCTCATGCCGCCGATTGATGCGCTGCCAGCCGCTGCCAGGCCGCTTCGAGCAGCTCGGGAACACCGGCTCCTGTCGCCCCCGAGACCTGGAAGAAGGGAAGTCCCAGGTCGGCAGCCCGTCGGGCGAGCGATTCAATCTGAGTGGCGTCACCGGCGTCCACTTTGTTCGCCGCGACGATCTGCGGTTTGGCCGCCAGGTTCGTGTCGAACAACTGCAGCTCCCGGCGTACGGTGTCGAGGTCCACGCCGGCGTCGCGTCCGGTAGACGCGGTCACATCGACCAGGTGAATCAGGACCTTCGTGCGCTCGAGGTGACGAAGAAACTGCTGGCCGAGCCCCAGGCCCCGGTGCGCGCCCTCGATCAAGCCGGGAACGTCGGCGAGGACGAAGCTGCGATCGTCGCCGAGCCTCACGACGCCCAGGTTGGGTGTCAGGGTGGTGAAAGGGTAGTCTGCGATTTTCGGCCGTGCGGCTGACACCCGCGCAATCAGCGTCGACTTGCCGGCGTTCGGGAAGCCGACCAGCCCCACGTCAGCGAGGAGCCTCAGCTCAAGCCGCAGATCCTTCTCTTCTCCGGCTTCGCCCGGTTCCACCCGTCGTGGCGCGCGATTGGTCGAGGTCGCGAAGTGGGCGTTGCCGCGTCCTCCGCGCCCGCCGCGGGCCACGAGCACCCTCTGATTCTCGGTCGCCAGATCGGCCAGCAATCGGAGCGGTTCGCCCGGGTCATCGGTCTTCTCGTAGACGAGCGTGCCGATTGGCACCGCCAGCTCGAGATTCTCGCCGCTGTGCCCCGTGCAGTTCGAGCCCTGGCCGTGCTCGCCGCGGTTGGCCGTAAATTCGGGATGAAAGCGGTAGTTGATGAGCGTGTTGGTGTGGGGGCTGGCCACGACGAAAACGGACCCGCCGTGCCCGCCATCGCCACCGCTCGGGCCGCCACGGGGCACGAACTTCTCCCGACGGAATGCGAGACAGCCGCGTCCGCCATTCCCCGCCGCGACGTGGATGTCGACTTCGTCAACGAACATAGGGGGAATCAGGAAGATTGGGTAATTGGGTAATCTGGTAATTGGGTAATTGATTGAGGGATTGAGTGAGGTATTGATTGCGGCACCCCAATCAATTACCCAATTACCAGATTATCCAACTACCCAATTCATTCGAGGGGGAGAACGCTGATGACGCGCCCGCGCGCGCCATGATCTTCGAACCGCACGCGGCCCGCGATCTTCGCGAAGATCGTGTCGTCCTTGCCGATCCCCGCGTTCAGTCCCGCTCTGAAACGACGCCCCCGCTGTCGCACGATGATGGTGCCGCCGGTGACGACGTTGCCGTCGTGGGCCTTGACGCCCAGACGCTGTGAATTGGAGTCACGCCCGTTGCGTGAACTGCCTTGTCCCTTCTTATGAGCCATAGCTGCGATCTCGACAGGGCCGGATCCGTTTGCCGGCCCCGGTTTGTCGTCCCCTATACCAGAATGTCGGTCACGCGAACCCGCGTGTAGACGGCGCGATGGCCTTTGGTCCGACGCATGCCCTTCCGGCGTTTCTTCTTGAACACCCGGATTTTCGGGCCGCGCGCCTCACCTTCGACGACGCCCACCACGCGAGCGTTTGTCACATAGGGCGCGCCGGCGAGCACCTCGCCGCCGTCCTTTTCGACGAGCAGCACTTGCTCCAGCGTCACCTTGGCGCCTTTCTCGGCGACCGTGCCGTCGACCGTCACGAGTCCACCGGGGCTCACCCGTGCCTGGCGCCCACTCATCTGGATGATTGCGAACATAATCGATACCTGCGCAAAAGGGATAGTCTACAACCAAAAGTCGCCTTCTCGCAACCGTTTGGAGGCGTTCGTCCGCGTCGGCAGCCGGCCAGGATCTCTCGAGGGGGCTCAGTTCAGCAGGACGCGGGTGCCCTTGATTTTCTGGCTGCTGAGCGCGCTCAGGAAGTTCGGGACCAGGCGATCCATCAGCTCGAAGTAGGAGGACAACGCCGGCGTGTTCTGCTGGGCGTTGTAGAGAATCTCCTCGCGATAGCGCTCCGAGTACATCGTCGTCCCGGTGCGACCGTCGATGAACACGAACTTGGGTTGAAGGAGAAAGCCCTTGCGCTCCATGAAGGTGCGCGTCGGTACCGTGCGTCGCCGGCCGAAGCTGTCAAAGACCTCCTGATCACGTTGCACGATCGAGTTGGAAGTCTTCGGCGCGAACAGAACCGTTCCGGTCACGATCAGCGGGTTCTGGAATTCCTCGCCAATCGTCTTCCAGTAGGCGGTGTTGGCGAACAACCGCTCGTACGGCTCGAGATCCTTCTCGTCCCGGATCGTCTTCGGCAACGCCAGCGGATCCGCGCCGCTGTCACCGCCGCCGCGGCTCGCGTCCCCGGCCGCCTGCCCGTCGACGGACGATCGGTTCTGATCTTGTGCGATTTCGATAAGCGGCATGACGTCGGCGTCGATGACCCGCAACGACGATTTCGTCCGAAGCTGGCTGCGGAGCAACCTCACCGTCTCGAGATTGGTGTCGACGTCATCGCTGCCGCCGGCCACGAAACCTGCGACGAGCACGCGCTGAAACGGCGACACGTCCATCTTCGGGCGAATCGGCGTTTCGATGGGAATTTCGAAGTACGAGGGGCCGCATGCGACCACCGCCGCGGCCAACACTGCCGCCGTCGTCACGCGCTTCAAGCTACTGGCTGCGCGCGTCCTGTTCGGCACTCGTACGGTCATTGATTTCCTTGAAGAGCTCAAAGTTCTGCCGAATCTGCACGTTGTCAGGATCGAGCTGCAGCGCCTTCTCGTACGCCTTGCGCGCTTTGTCGAGCTGACCTTCGTGTTCGTATCCAATCGCGAGGTCGTTGAACGCCGACGCGTAGGTTGGATCGATCTCTACCGCCCGTTCCCACCGGTAGATCGCTTCGCGCCACAACCCGCGCTGGGCGACGGCAATGCCGAACGAAACCTGTTCCTTGGCGTCACTGCGCGCATCCGCCGCTGCAGGAGAAGCCGACAGCAGGGCGACAACGACACAGGCTAGAAGACGAAGGGCCATGACCGATTCACGCCCACTATAGCGAGTCGGCTCGCACGCATGCAAGGCAATTACGGAGCGCTCCGAGGATCTGATCAGCAAGGCGGATGCCACTGTTCCAAGGCGGAAAGTCGCCTGATTTGGAGCAAAACTTCCCTTCGCGCTTACGAATGACAGCCGATGTCACCTTCCTACGTATAATGGAACCCGGGGTCAGGCTCCACGCCTCACGAACGGTCGTGGACATGACCTCGAATTCCAGCCTGTCCGACCTCATCACCCTGTCACTTCTTCCAATCTCCATGCGTCGCGCGGCGGCGGAGCGTCTGCGCGCCGGAGCATCTGCGCGGAGTCTTCGGATCGCCTTCGACCAGGAGCGCGCGGCAGGAGGCGCCCTGGCCTTGCAGGCACGAGCCGTTCAAGCGAGCCAGCGAGCCGCTGCATGCGGATTGACGCCTTTGCCCTTCACCGATCCCGCGTATCCGGCGGCGTTGGCGGCCATTGCCGATCCCCCGTTGGTGCTCTGGACGCGTGGCGCAGCGCACGTGCTCGAGCGGCCGGCGGTCGCGTTGGTCGGTTCGCGTGCCGCGTCGCCGTACGGCCTCGCTGTCGCCGAGCATCTGGCGCGAGACCTGGCGGTGCGCGGCATCACGATCGTCAGCGGTCTGGCGCGTGGTGTCGATTCGGCCGCCCATCGCGGTGCGCTGGCCGCCGGTGGGACGACGATCGCGGTCCTTGGTTCCGGCGCGGACATCATTTATCCAGCCGAGCACTCAGCGTTGGCCCACGACATCGAAGGCTCGGGCCTTCTCATGAGCGAGCTGACGCCCGGCACGCCGCCGCTCCCGATCTTCTTCCCGTTGCGCAATCGCATCATCAGCGGTCTGTCGCGGGCCGTCGTCGTGGTCGAGGCCGGCGAGAAGAGCGGGTCGCTCATCACCGCGCGGCTGGCGCTCGATCAGGGGCGGGATGTCCTTGCCGTTCCGGGCAATGTCCTCAGCGGCCGCAACCGCGGCGCGCATGGCCTTTTGCGGGACGGTGCAAAGATTGTGGAGGACGTGGACGATATCTTGGAAGAGCTGGGGTTGCCGGTAAAAGTGAGCAACCGCTCCCAGTTCCCTGGGAGCGTCTCAAAGAGAGAGACAGCGGCTCCGGAAGACCCGATTCTCGAGGCGGTCGTGCCGGGCGAAGCGGTCGATTTGGACGCAATTGCCGAGCGAAGCGGTGTGAAGCCGGCGCAGCTGCTGCCACGGCTCTTCGACCTCGAATTGAGGGGGTTGATTGTCCGGATCGGCGGAGGCCGATTCGTACGAAGTTGACAGACCGTGCTAGGGTGAATAAGACGACATGGGAAAAGCACTCGTCGTAGTCGAATCGCCGGCGAAGGCGAAAACGATCAACAAGTATCTCGGCCGCGACTACAAAGTGGTCGCGTCGATGGGGCACATTCGCGATCTTCCGAAGAGCAAGCTGGGCGTCGACGTCGACAACGACTTCGAGGAACACTACGAATCGCTCGCCTCGCGCAAGAAGGTCATCAAGGAACTGAAGGACGCGGCGAAGGACGCCTCGGACATCTACGTCGCCACCGACCCGGATCGCGAGGGCGAGGCAATCGGCTGGCATCTCGTTCAAGAGCTCAAGGGCAGGAAGCGCAAATTCCATCGGCTGACCTTCAACGAGATCACGAAGAAGGCTGTCCAGGACGCGATGAACCATCCGCGGGCGATCGACGAGAAGATGGTCGCGGCTCAGCGGGCCCGCCGGGTCCTCGATCGGCTCGTCGGCTACAAGATCAGCCCCCTGCTGTGGGACAAAGTGCGACGCGGACTGAGCGCGGGACGCGTGCAGTCGGTGGCGCTGAAGCTCGTGTGCGATCGGGAACGCGAGATCGAGCAGTTCGTGCCGGAGGAATACTGGAACGTCTACGCGCGGCTCGCCGGGCCGCAGCCGCCGGAATTCGAAGCCAAGCTGATCAAGAGAGACGGCGACACCCTCAAAGTCGGCAACGAGGAACAGTCGAAGGCAGTCGTAGCCGAGCTGGAACAGGCGACCTGGATCGTGACGTCGGTCACGACCAAGGAACGCAAACGACACGCCTCGCCTCCCTTCATCACGAGCAAGCTTCAGCAGACGTCGCGCTTTCCGGTCAAGAAGACGATGATGCTGGCGCAGCAGCTGTATGAAGGGGGTATCGAGATCCCCGGCCTGACCGGCGGGCTCATCACCTACATGCGTACTGACTCGGTCCGCGTCGCAGACGAAGCACTGGTCGCCGTCCGCGACCACATCCAGAGCGCATTTGGCCCCGAGTACGTGCCTGAGAAGCCGAACTACTACAAATCGAAATCGGATGCGCAGGACGCGCACGAGGCCATCCGCCCCACGTCGCTGCAGCACGATCCCGAGAGCGTGCGCCAGTTCCTCACAGCGGATCAGTACTCGCTGTACCGCTTGATTTGGAATCGATTTGTCGCCTCCCAAATGCCGGCTGCGACTTTCGACGAAACGACCGTCGACGTGGCGGCAGGACCGTACCTGTTCCGTGTCAAGGGAAGCGTGCCGAAGTTCGCCGGCTGGATGGCGACCTACGGTCTGACACCAGGCGAGCCGGAACAGAAGGACACATCGACGCCGGCCGGCGCCGGCAGCGATGCCGACGACGATGACGCGGTGTCGGGCGTGCTGCCCCCGCTGGCCGAGGGCGATCGCCTCAGCCTGAAGGCGCTCAGGCCGGATCAGAAGTTCACGCAGCCGCCGCCGCGCTTCTCTGAAGCGACGCTCGTCAAGGAGCTCGAAGAAAACGGCATCGGGCGGCCCAGCACGTACGCCTCAATCATCGGCGTGCTGCAGGATCGCGAATACGTCAGCAAACATGACGGCCGTTTCAAGCCGACGATGCTCGGGACGATGATCACCGATCTGCTCACCAAGAGTTTCGACGACATCATCGACGTCGAGTACACGAGAAACCTCGAGGACGACCTGGACAAGATCGAGCAGGGCAAGACCGATTACGTCCGCACGCTCACCGGGTTCTACCGGAAGTTCAAGAAGGATCTGTCGCGCGCCGGCAAGGAGATGATCGATCTCAAGAAGGGGATCGAGATCGGGGAGGCCTGCGACAAGTGCGGCGCTCCGATGTTGAAGCGGGTCGGGAAATTCGGCCCTTTCATCGCCTGCAGCGGATATCCGGACTGCACGAACACGCGCGAGCTCGAAACCAGCGAACCGGAATCGGAGAACGGCGAGGAAGAAATCGAGCCGTGCGAGAACTGCGGCAAAGAGATGGTGATGAAACGCGGGCGCTTCGGACAGTTCCTCGCCTGCACCGGCTATCCGGAGTGCAAGACGACGCGCAAGCTCATCGCGACCAAACAAGGCGGTCTCCGAGCAGCCAAGGCGGACCAGATTCTCGACGAGAAGTGCCCGCGGTGCTCGTCGAATCTCGTGCTGAAGCAGGGGCGATTCGGAGAGTTCACCGCGTGCACCAACTACCCCCAGTGCAAGTACATCAAGCACAAGACCACGGGCGTGAAGTGTCCCAAAGATGCCGAACAGGGCGGCGAGATCGTGGAGCGGAAGTCGAAGCGTGGCAAGACCTTCTACGGGTGCTCGAACTACCCTGACTGCGACTTCGTACTCTGGAACCGTCCTGTCAACGAACCGTGCCCCAAGTGCGGGACGCCGTACCTCGTCGAAAAGACGACCAAGAAACACGGCCGACAGATCCTCTGCAACAACGAGGAGTGCGACTACGCGCGATCTGAGGCGTTGCCGGAAACAGCAGCGTAGCCATTGGTTCCATGATCCGCATTGTGGGTGGGGGGCTCGCCGGTGCGGAGGCCGCGTGGCAGGCCGCTTCGAGAGGCGTGCCGGTGACGCTTCACGAAATGCGCCCCGTCCGCTCCACCCCCGTGCACAAGACGGACCGTCTCGCGGAGCTGGTCTGCAGCAACTCGTTTCGTGGAGACAAGCTCGATAACGCGGTCGGCCTCTTGAAGGAAGAGATGCGACGCCTCCACTCGCTGGTCATGCGCGCGGCGGAAGCGAGTCGAGTCCCGGCGGGCGCGGCGCTGGCCGTCGACCGTGAGCGTTTCGCCGACGAGGTGACCCGCTCGCTTGCCCGGCATCCGCTCGTCTCGATCGTGCGCGAGGAGGTCGCGCAGATTCCTGACGCGACCGAGCGCGACCCCGTCATCATCGCAACCGGCCCGCTGACCTCGGAGGCGTTGTCGGCCGACATCGCCCGGCTTGTCGGCGAGCAACACCTGTATTTCTACGACGCGATCAGCCCGATCGTTCTCGCGGAGAGCGTCGACCGATCGCAGGTCTTCCGGGCGTCGAGATGGAATCGGAGCTCGCCCTCAGTCCGCCTGAAGCCGGACACGACTGACGATGAAGGCAGTGTCCGGCTTCAGCCGGACCGAGTATGCGGTGTGGACGACGGGGAGGGGGATTACCTGAACTGTCCGCTCACCAAGGATCAGTACGAGCGCTTCCATGACGCTCTGGTTCATGCGGAATCGGCCACGCTGCACGACTTCGACAAGGAGAAGTTCTTCGAGGGTTGTCTCCCGATCGAGGTGATGGCCCATCGCGGAATCGACACGCTGCGCTTCGGACCGATGAAACCGGTCGGCCTCGTCGACCCGCGCACCGGCCGGCCACCGTATGCGGCTGTCCAGCTGCGACAGGACAATCTGGCGGGAGACCACTACAGCCTCGTCGGCTTTCAGACGCAGTTGAAATGGAGTGAGCAGGCCCGCGTCCTTCGGCTCATTCCCGGGCTGGAAGCAGCCGAGTTCGTCCGCTTTGGCCTCGTACACCGAAACACGTACGTCAATGGTCCCCTGGTGCTGGACGAGACCTGGCAAGTTCGCCGGAGGCCGGCTCTGTTCTTTGCGGGGCAAATGTCCGGCGTCGAGGGATACGTCGAGTCGGCGGCCTCAGGGCTGATGGCCGGTCTGAACGCGGCGAGGCTGGCTCAGAAAGAAAAACCGTCCTCGCCTCCGCGCACGACGGCGATGGGCGCCCTTGCCTATTACGTCTCGCACGCCGATCCCGCGTACTACGATCCGTCCAACATCACGTTCGGCATCATGCCGCCGTTGCCCGACGAGCAGGAACGCGGTCGTCGAGGCAGGCTGGCGCGAAAGCTCGCGCTGGCCGAGCGGGCCCTCGCCGATCTCGAGCGATGGAGAGTTGGACTGAGTGCGACCCGTTCCGGTGAGGCGAACGATAGCCTCCCCAGGCCCTCGACGGCCGACAGCCAGGAGGACGGCCACCGCGCGGTGGCCGTCGGCGATTTGGCTGTCGAGCATGGCATCGAGGGCGGGAGATGATCCCGCACCTCGAGCAATTCCTGGAGTTTCTTCGACTCAATCGCAATGCGTCGGCGCACACCGTGAGGGCGTACGAAAGCGACCTCCTCCAGTTTCTGACCCATGTCGCGGCCGCAGCTGGCATTCCCGTCAGCCAACTCCGTCCCGCCGCGCTCGATCGCGACGCCATCCGCCGCTTCGTCGGCGAGCTTCACCGGCGGGGTCGGTCGAATGCGACGGCCTCGCGCAAGCTCGCCGCCGTACGCACGTTTCTTCGTTATCTGCGTCGGGAATCGGTCATCGAGGACGACCCCGGCTCACTCGTCGCGACTCCGAAGCGCGGGATCAAGATGCCCGCGCACCTTTCAGAGGACGAGATGTCCGCGCTCATCGGATCGGCCGCGGAACCGACGCCGCTCGGCCGGCGCGATCGCGCCATCCTCGAGTTGTTCTATGCCTCGGGCTTGCGTCTCAGCGAGGTGGCCGGACTCGATGTGGAGGATGTCAATCTGGCCGCCAGGATGGCGCGCGTGCTCGGCAAAGGCGGCAAGCAGCGGCTGGTGCCGTTCAATACAAGCACGGCCAGAGCCTTGCGCGAGTACTTCGAGCACCGGGACCACCTCGGGCAGGAAGGACGGGAAGAGCAGCCAGCGCGTCGTGAAAGGGCGTCAGCCGGGTCCCCGGGCCGTGTCCGCACCTCACGCCGCCGCGACCCGTTGTTCCTGAACTACCGGGGCGGGCGGCTGACCGTGCGCAGCATCGACCGCCTGGTGCGACGATACGTGACATCCTCCAGCGTCCGCGACATCACACCGCACGGGCTGCGGCATTCCTTCGCCACCCACCTGCTGGAACGCGGCGCCGATCTGCGGGCCATCCAGGAATTGCTCGGGCATGCACGGTTGAGCACAACCGAGCGCTACACGCACGTGAACGCGGCGCAGCTTCTTTCCGTCTATCGGAAATCGCACCCGCGCGCCCGATCGACCGACTGACGGAGGCCGCGTGCCGGCTTACGCGGTCGCCTCGACAGGAGTCAGCGGCGCGGCGCGGCGACCGCGCGGAAACTCGATACCCAGCGTTTTGATCTTGTAGTTCATCACCCGAGGACTGATCGACAGCAGCTCGGCCGCGTCCTTCTGGACCCAGTTGGACATCTTGAGCGCCTCCACGAGCGCGTGCCGTTCGATGTCGTCGAGCGGGATGCCCGTCGGTGGAATCTTGACGACGGGCGGCTGATCGCGCCCGCCCGCTCCCATCGACACCTCGCCCAGGCGCAGGTCGCCGCTGCCAATCGCCCGACCTTCGGTCAGCAGCATCGCCCGCTCGATGGTGTTCTCGAGTTCGCGGATGTTGCCTGGCCAGTTGTAGCGAATGAGCAGTTTCTGCGCGTCGGGGTCGAGGCCTTCGATTTTCTTCTTGAGCTCCCCCGCGAATCGGCGGATGAACGTATTGGCGAGCGGGACGATGTCGTCCTTGCGTTCGCGCAGCGGCGGCATCTCGATCGAGACGACGTTGAGGCGGTAGTAGAGATCCTCCCGGAAGTGGCCGGACTGCACCATTCCGGCCAGGTCGCGGTTGGTCGCGGCGACGAGGCGCACATCGACCCTGAGCGTTCTGGTGCCGCCCAGGCGTTCGAACTCGTGCTCCTGGAGCACGCGCAGGATCTTGGCCTGCGTGCTGGGGCTCATGTCGCCGATCTCGTCGAGGAACAGCGTGCCGCCGTCGGCCTGCTCGAACCGGCCGATGCGCTGCTTGTCCGCGCTCGTGAACGCGCCCTTTTCGTGGCCGAAGAGCTCTGACTCGAGCAGGTTCTCCTGCAGCGCCGCGCAGTTCACTTTCACGAAGTTGCGCGACGTCCGGAGCGAGTTGTGATGGATCGCCCCTGCGATGAGCTCCTTGCCCGTCCCCGTTTCGCCCCGAATGAGCACCGTGGTATTGCTTTTCGCAACCTTCTTGACGATGTCGAGAACGTGTCGCAGGCCCGGGCTCGAACCGACGATGCGATCGAAATCGTAGATGTCCTGCTGCGTGCCGCGGAGATATTCGAGGTCGTTCTTCACACGCCGGACCTCGAGCGCCTTCTCGATCTTGACCTCCATCTCCTCGATCTCGAAGGGCTTCTGCACGTAGTCGAACGCACCGATCTTCATCGCCTCGACGGCGGTATTGACCGATCCGAACGCCGTCATGAGGATCACGGCCGTCGTGGGGTGCAGGGCGCGCGTCGTGCGGAGCACGTCCATGCCGTCGCTTCCGCCCATCTTGAGATCACTCAGCACGACATCGAAGTAGCTGTCGTGGAGCCGCTCGATCGCAGCGTTCCCGTTCGAGGCCTCTTCGACTTCATGCTTGGCTTCCGTGAGACCCCGGGCGAGCCCACGTCTGAGCGCGTCGTGATCGTCGGCGATGAGAATCCGTCCCATATGACCTTTCGCTGTATCTGGTCATCTGGTCATCTGACCAAATGACCAGATCATTTGAACCACCCGGTGGTGTTCGAGACCGGCAGCGTGACGCTGAACCGCGTACCGGAGGTGCTGCTGCTCATGTCGATCCGCCCGTCGTGCGCGTCAACGATCTTGCTGACGATGGCGAGGCCGAGACCCGATCCCTGCGCCTTGGTCGTGAAGAACGGATCGAAGATCTTGTCCGCAAGCTCCGCGGGAATCCCCGGTCCGTTGTCGGCGACATCCACCACCACGATGGGCGCCGGTGGCTGCGGGCTGGGAAACGCCGGATCGACTTCGGAAACGGCAGCGGCCGCGGTGATCGTGATTTGTCCCCTGCCGTCGAGCGCCTCGAAGGCGTTGGCGACCAGATTGGTGAACACCTGGCAGAGCTGATGATGATCGCCGTTGATCATCGGCAGGCCGTTCGAGAGGTTCACCGCGACGGCCACGCCGCCGCGAGTCGCCTTCGTTTCCGCCAGGGTTATGGCCTGATGCAGCACCTGGGCGATGTCGGTCTGCTCCACCTGCAGTCTGACGGGTCGCACGAACTCGAGCATCTGCACAACGATGGCATTGGCCAGCTTCGCCTCGCTGATGATGTCGGCGAGCAGCGACTGGGCATCGGTGGAATCAGGCACCTGACGTCGCAACAGTCCGGCCATCACTTCTATCCCGGCCAGCGGATTCTTCAGCTCGTGCGCGATACCGGCCGCCATTTCCCCAAGCGACGCCAGACGGTCGCGCAGCCGCTCCCGCTCTTCGAGTTGTTCGACCTGCGTCAGGTCCTTGAAGAACATGACAGCCCCCAGCACGACCCCGTGGGCGTCCCTGACCTGTGAGAGCGTGTAGCCGATGACCCGGTTGAGGTCCTTCAAACGCAATTCGGCGCGATTGGGCAGATGACTCATCTCGAACGCGCTGGCCAGCACCCGGATGACGGCCGGTCGTTCCGCAAGCACGTCGATGAAGGGCCGCCCAAGGTCGCCCGGATGACGCGTCAAAGAAAAAATGCGGTACGCCTCGTCGTTCATCAGCGCGAGCGTGCCGTCCCGGTGATACGCGATGACCCCGTTCCGCAGACTGCCGACGATGTGCCGGAAGAAGGGATCCTCGCGGGTGCTGTGTTGGCCCGCCCGCCTGACGGGTGTGGAGCGCAACGGCCTGGGGCGCCGGGCTGGTCGAACGGGACGGGTGGCGTCGGACATGAGACAGTGCACGGCCATACAGCTCAACGGTGGGCAGCGGCAAATGACGTGCCTGATGCCCAGTGTGCAAATGGCCCAAAAAACCGCCTGGTTCAATGACTTACGGGAACAAGCGGCCGGCCGAGTATAACAGAATTGTAATCAGATCACGTTCTTGTCAAGCTTCGGCGAGATCCGTGGACTGCAGTCTCTCCCACCGGTGCATGAGATCGCCGATCTGCCACATCAATTCCTGGTGTCGGTCGATCATCGGCTGTGCCGTATCCCGGTTGTCATAAAAGCCGGGCGTGGCCATGGCCTGTTCGGTTTCGCGGAGCGCCGCCTCGCATTCCGCGATCTGTCGCTCGAGGGCGTCAATCTCAGCCTGGCGCGCCTTGGCCGCGCGCTCCCGTTTCCGAGTCTCGGCCTCCAGACGCTTCCGCTCGGCGTGAGATTCGGAAGCAGACCGACTCTTGTTCGTCGCGTCGGCAGGGCGACCGCCCCGCGCGGTCGACTCGGTTTGCCGTCCCGGTGTCTTTGCGGGGCCGGCGGCCTGTCGCCCCTGCCGTGCCTGTCCTGGTTGACGTTCCTGCGTGTCGCGGCTCCCCGCTCCTGGCCCGGAAGGCTGTTCTTTGTGCCACAGGAATTCTTTGTAGGTGCCGGGGTAGACAAGCGCTTCGCCATGAGCGATCTCGATGATTCTTGTCCCCAGTCGCTCCACGAAATACCGATCGTGCGAGACGAAGACGAGCGTGCCGCCGTAGTCGACGAGCGCATCGAGCAGCACTTCTTTGGAGTCGAGATCGAGATGGTTGGTCGGCTCGTCGAGGAGCAGGGTATTGGAGGGTCGGAGAAGCATCCGGGCGACCGCCAGACGGGTCCGCTCGCCCCCCGACAGCACGCGGACAGGCTTGTAGACGTCCTCCCCGGAAAAGAGAAAGCCGCCAAGGATGTTTCTTATGGCGGGCACCATCTGGAGCGGAGAGCCGGATGCGAGCGTCTCGTACACCGTCGGGGCGGGATCCAGTCGGGTGGCCTCATCCTGCGCGAAGTACTGCATGACGAGGTTGTGTCCTTCAATGCGCTCACCGGCGTCTGGCGCTTCCTCGCCTGAGAGCATCCGCATCAGCGTGGATTTGCCGGTCCCGTTGGGGCCGACCAGCGCGATGCGGTCTCCGCGCTCGATGTGCAGGTTCACGCCACGAAACACGACGTGATCGCCGTACGCCTTGCGGGCATTCTTCAGCTCGAGCACCGTCCGGCCGCTCTTGCCGCAGGTCGGGAAATCGAAGTGAATCCGCTTGCGCTCGGGCGGCACCTCGATGGGAACGACCTTCTCGAGCATCTTGATTCGACTCTGGACTTGCGACGCCTTGGTCGCCTGGTAGCGGAAGCGGTCGATGAACATCTTGACCCGCGCGACCTCCTCGTCCTGATCGCGCTTGGCCTGGCGCAGGCGCTCGAGCATCGCGTCGCGCTGCTCGACGTACTTGCTGTAGTTGCCGACGTAGTCGGTCAGCGTCCGCAGGTTGAGATCGGTGATGCGGGTGACGACCGCGTCGAGGAAGTAGCGATCGTGCGAGACGAGGATCACCGCGTGCGGGTAGGTCGAGAGGTACTCCTCGAGCCAGTTGCGCGCTTCGAGATCGAGGTGGTTGGTCGGCTCGTCCAGCAGGAGCAGCCCAGGCCGGCCGAGCAGCAGTTTGGCCAGCGCGATGCGCATCTGCCAGCCGCCCGAAAACGTTTCGGTCGGCTTGGCAAGGTCTTCCTGGCTGAAGCCGAGGCCGCGCAGCACGGTGGCGATGCGCAGGTCGATGCTGTAGCCATCGTCGCGGCGGAAGCGCTCCTGCAGCTCGGCGTAGCGGACGAGCATCGATTCGTGCTCGCCCTCGGGCACGCTGTCGTCGCCCAGCCGGGCCTCGAGCGCGTGCATCTCGGCTTTCTGGCCCAGCAGCTCGGCGAAGGCCATCGACGCTTCGTCGATCAGCGTCCGCCCGCGGTGGTTGAGGCCGTCCTGCGGCAGGTAGCCAACGGTGAGGCCGCTCGGGGTGACGACCTGGCCCGAATCGGGCTCGTCGATGCCGGCCAGCATCCGCAGGAGCGTCGTCTTGCCCGCCCCGTTCGGGCCGCACAGGCCGACCCGGTCGCGGTCGCCGATCTGCCAGGTGACGTGGTCGAAGAGGACGCGGTCGCCGAAGGTCTTGTGGAGTTGCGCGAGCTGGATCATAGGGGCGGCCGGGGGCCTCGGAACCCCATATTGTAGCCGGCGCAGCCGTCCATCCGCGCGCCGGCCCGCCCAGGGCCGGCGATTGAAGCGGATGGATCACGAGGCTGCCCGCCTGGCGCCTGAGGGGCGCCAGGCGAGTAAACTACGTCCCGGCCAGCCAGCCGCCCGCGACGTCAAAGCATGTGACGACCATGACCTCGGACGAGGACCTCGTCGCCCGGTCGATCGACGGCGATACCGATAGCTTCAACCAGCTCGTCAAGCGCTGGGAGCGGCCGATCTATGCCCTGGCGTACCGCACGCTGGGGCGCGACGAAGATGCACGCGATGTCACCCAGGAAACGTTCCTCCGGGCGTTTCGCTCGATCGGCGGGTTCCGCGGCCAGGCGAAGTTCTCGTCCTGGCTGTATCGCATCGCGCTCAATCTGTGCCGCGACTGGCTGCGGAAGGAGCGCCGCGCCCCGGTGGTCCAGGCGCCCGAAGGCGTCGACATCATCGAGATGGCGTCGGAGCCGGATCCGGGCGAGTCCATCGAGGACGTCGTCGCCCGGAAGAATCTGAGCGCGCACGTGCAGCGCGCCATGGCGCGCCTCTCGGAGGAGCAGCGCAGCACCATCATCCTGAAGGAGTACCAGGGGCTGACCTTTCAGGAGATCGCCGATCTGCAGGGATGCCCCCTGAGCACGGTCAAGACGCGCCTCTATCAGGGCCTCACCGTCCTGCGGCGCGAGCTGGACCGCCAGGGCATCGAATCCCTGGACGGCGAGAAGGCCGAGCGCCCGGCGCCGGTCCCCAGACCCGTCATCAGCCCCGCGAGGACGACACGGGAGTACCGCCTGGTGCGGCCCCTGCCTGAACCGACATGAGTACTCTTCGAAACTGCCCGGGCGGCGACGCGCTCGTGAGCCTGCTCTACGACGACTTCGAACCCGGCGCCGTACCATCGCGCGACGACCTCGAGGCGCACGTCCGCGTCTGCGCCAACTGCCTGGCGGAGTTCGAGGCGCTCGGCGGCGTCCGTGCCCAGCTGGCGGCCTGGACGGCCCCCGATGTCGCGCTCGGCTTCGAGGTGGTCCAGACGGGGGCGCGCGCCCCGCTCGGCTGGCGCCAGACCTTCGCGGCGTGGTCGGCCCGCAGCGCACGAGCCCTGCCAGCCGCGGCGGCGGCCATCATCGTGCTGGGTGGCGCGATGGCGCTGGCCCGCTTGGACATTCACTACGATCAGGCCGGCCTGACCGTTCGCACGGGCTGGGGCCATGCGGCCTCGCCCTCCAGCCCGGGGACGGGCGGCGACGCGGCCGCGCTCCGGCAGGAGCTGGCGTCGCTGCGCGGCGAGATCGGGCGCCTCGGCGCGGCGCAGGCCGCGACCGTGACCGCGACGTCCGCGCCGCCGGCCGGCGATGGGCCCGCGGTGGCCACCCCGGCTTCGACCGGAACCGTCGCCGACGGGAGCCTGACCCCCGCGCAGAGCGCCGCGATGATGCGCAGCTTCCGCCAGGCGCTCGACGAGAGCGAGGTGCGGCAGCAGCAGAACCTGCAGCTGCGCATCGCCGAAGTGACGCGCGACTTCGATCTCCAGCGCCGGCAGGATCTGGTGCAGGTCGAGCAGGGCTTCGGCCGGCTCGACACGCAGCGCCAGCAGATGCTCGACGCCATCCGCCGGGTTTCGCTGGGAGTTCCGCAGCAGTGATCCGAGTGGTTCGTGGCCGGCACGTGCTCATCGGCCTCGTAGTAGCGGCCTCGGCGCCCGGGGCCAGCCTCGCGGCCGGCCAGGTCGCGCCGCCGCCGGCGGCATCGGCGCCGTCCACGCCCCTGTCGCCCGAGCGCGGCCGGCAGCAGGCCGCCGACGCGCGCTACAAGGTCAGGGTCATGGAAGGCGTGCTCGAGAAGTCGGTGCAGCAGGCGGCGCTGCGCCTGAACGAGCAGCTGCAGCGTGTCTCGCCCGATCTCATCCAGCTCGCTGGCG
The DNA here is from genome assembly GCA_035537875.1 of Vicinamibacterales bacterium. Lineage (GTDB taxonomy): Bacteria > Acidobacteriota > Vicinamibacteria > Vicinamibacterales > CAVVIG01 > DATLLJ01. The sequence continues at coordinate 36,074 of DATLLJ010000165.1, forward strand.
CGGCCCACGCGCGGGGCTACCGGCTCGAAGGCTACGGGCTGTTCTTCGACGTCGAGGTGCCGGCGGCGATGCGGCAGACGATGGGCTGGACGGCGCGCGTCATGCGCCAGCAGCACGAAGGCGTGGCCGAGGCGCTCGGCGCGCTCAAGCGGATCACCGGCGAGCTCGACCCCAAGGACCGCGCCGACGCTGAGCGCGCGATGCGGCAGATCGAGCTGGCGGTCCGGCCGGTCCCGCGCGGCCTCCGCCAGGCCGAACGGCCCATGGTCGCCGCGACGCCATCAGGCGGTGCGATGGAGGCGTCGACGGCGTCGGTGGCCGCGCCGACGCCGGCCGCTCCCGACGGCGACAAGCCGATAAAGGTGGTCGCGCCACCGTCCGAGGCGGACGCCACGCTCTGGCGCAGGCCCGACCTGGCCTACGAGGATCAGGTCCGCGAGGCGTTGATCGGCGCCATGCTCGACTGGGGCGCGCTGCTGCCGATCGGTCCCGACGAGTGGCTGACGGTCGCCGCGCGCGACAACCAGGACGTGGTCATGCCCGGCGCCGCGCCGGACGTGGTGACGATCATCCTCCGCGTCAAGGGCAGCGACCTCGCCGAGCGCCTCGCCGGCCGGCTGCCGGCCGACGAGCTCCGCCGCCGCGTCGAAGTCCGCGAGTTCTAGCGCCGCGACGCCGGCACGCGGGCTGCGCGCGGAACCTTTTACGCCCTGCGGATACAATGACGGCATGCTCCGCGCGTGGCTGCTCGTCGTCGTCCTGGCCGGACTCGCCGGCTCGACTTCCTGCGGCTCCGAGCCGGACGCCGCGCAGACGGTGAAGGTGACCGACGTGGTCACCGGCTGGCTCGACAAAGGCATCGTCGAGGGCCAGAACAAGCTGGTGCCGACGATCTCGCTGAAGCTCAAGAACGGCGCCGATCGCTCGCTGTCCTACCTCCAGATCAACGCCGTCTTCCGCATCGTCGACGACACCGAGGAGCTCGGTTCGAAGGTGATCTGGGCCACCCAAGGCCAGGACTTCGCCCCCGGCGCCAGCCTGGGTCCGTTCAACCTGTCGAGCGACCTCGGCTACTCCAGTCCCGCCGCCCGCACCCAGATGCTGCAGCACTCGATGTTCAAGGACGCGAAAGTCGAGCTGTTCGTGAAGCAGGGTTCGCGACAGTGGGCCCGGCTTCACGAACAGCTCGACCTTCGCGT
>DATLLJ010000166.1:0-12285 GCA_035537875.1 Vicinamibacterales bacterium
ATATCCCCCGTGATCCTCCCGCGCGAGTAGAGCAACTGCTTCCCGTCGCGCGAGATCTGCGGATCTTCAAGAAAGAGGCCGGACTCGGGGAAATCCGTGATCTTGGCTGGCACGGCTTGCGCCCAATCCTGCGCGGGCCCCGGCACTCGATAGAGGTTCTTGTGGTCTGGTTGAAAGTAGACCCAGCGCCCGGAAGGGGAGATGAACGGATGGTAATCCTGACGAGGGGTGGACGCGACTACACGGGGCTGACCGCCGTCCAGACCGACCGCGTGAACATCGACGTTACCGGCGTCTTTACCCGTGGATTGATAGACGATCCACTTTGCGTCGGAGCTCGGCGTGGGCATGGTCGCAAGGTCCGGCTGAGTGGATATCGGCCGAGCGCGACTGTTCGCAATCTCGTAGAGTAATAGCTCATTCTTGAGGTTCTGGTACACGAGCCCCGAGCCATCAGGAAGCCAGCGGGTGAGATTGTTGCCCTCCAGGACCTGTCGAGGGTTCGCGCCGTCAACGTCTACGAACCACAGGCTCTTGGAGTTCGGAGATTGTGCAGGTTGCCTGGTGAACGCGATCGTGGTGCCATCCGGCGACCACTGCGGGAAGGTCTCCTCGAACTTTGGATCGGAGGTGAGCTGCACCGGGTCGGCGCCAGTGTCTACCCTCCAGATGTGCCGTCCCGCGCCCCGGGAGCTCTCAAAGGCGACTGATTGCCCATCCGGTGAGAAGCGCATGAAATAGCTGACTTGATTGCCGGTCGTCCACACGCGTGGAGAGCCGAGGACGCGGCCGGCTTCCGCGTCGAACGGAACGGATTCAATGTTGAACGCGGTCTGGATAGCCGTGTACGCCACCAGCTTCCCGTCTCTTGACACAGCCGGCTGCCAGTCCCGACCGCGCCCCCTCGTGAGCGCACGCGGCGTCCCAGACGGTTTCCCCTCCGTGGTCGAAAACGGCACGCTCCACAACGAATGGTTATTGCCCTCGCGGCTGTCACTGTAAATCACAGCCTGAGAGGAGTCGTCCCAAATGGGATGCCGGCCGGTGGCAATCTGCTGAACGGCGCCGCCCGCGACGGGCACCGCGTTGATGCCATTCGCGCTGTCCTCAAAGAAGACCCACCGGGAGTCGGACGAGTACGCAGGGTAAAAAAATTGCCTGGGGGTGTTTGGCAACGTGATCTCGCGCACGTCTCCCCCGGAGGCCGCCACTTCGAACACGCCAATGCGGTTCCGAGCAAACACAATCTTTGTTCCGTCGGAGGACCACGAGGGAAAATTTCCGTCCTTCGCGATGCGGCGCGGCGTTCCGCCCAAGGCTGGCATGACCCAGATGTCGCCGCCCATCATCGGGTTGTCGAAGCCGGGGTAAAAAATCTCCGACCCGCCTGCGCGGGAGCTGACGAAGGCGATCTGGCGGCCGTCTGGCGAAAAGGCGGGCTGGATGTTGTCACCCTGGTCGCCGGTCAAGGCGATATCGGTGCTGGTGCCGATCTGCCTGAGGAATATATCGAAACGGCCGGTGCGGTCGGAGACGTAGGCGATGGTCTGGTTATCCGGAGCGATCGTGGCTTCGCCGTTGTAACCGAGGTTGGTCGTGAACGGAGTGATGGAAACGGCCTCGAAAGCGGCGGTCTCCGCCGCCGGTGCCGCTGTACGGTGGCCGACCCACCAGGCGACGGGCAAGGCCAGCAGGAACACCGCAGCTGCAATCCACGGGAGACGCCCGCCCCGCCCGGTTCCGGAAGATGCGCGCCGCGCCTCCGGCGGTCTTTGCAGAAAACGCCGCAGGTCGAGGGCGAGGTCACCCGCGTGCTGGTAGCGGTCTTTGGGATCCTTGGCCAACGTCTTGTCGAGAATGTCGTGCAGTTCGGGCGGTTGCGAGAGCGGCGGCGGCGGGTCGTTGATGATCGCGTGCATCGTGTCGACCTGCGACGCGCCGCGGAAGGGCCGCTGGCCCGCCAGCAGCTCGTACAGCACCACGCCGAGGGAGAAGATGTCGGTCCGCTGATCGAGCGCGCGGCCGCTGGCCTGCTCGGGCGACATGTAGGCCACCGTGCCCATGACCATCCCTGGCTCGGTCAGCAGCCTCGCCTGCGTCCGGGTCTCCGTCCCCTCATCCTCCAGGCCGCGCTCGATGAGCTTCGCCAGCCCGAAGTCGAGGACCTTGACCTGGCCCTCGGGCGTCACGATGACGTTGGCGGGCTTGATGTCGCGGTGCACGATGCCCGCCGCGTGTGCGGCGGCCAGCGCGCTCGCCATCTGCTGGGCGTACCCGAGCGCTTCGATCAGTGGGAGGCCCTTCACAGGAATGAGCCGGTCCAGCGACTTGCCAGGGACGTACTCCATCACCAGGAAGTCGAGCCCCGCCTCGTGCACGATGTCGTGCAGCGTGACGATATGGGGATGGTTGAGCGCCGAGGCGGCGCGCGCCTCCTGCAGGAAGCGGCGCTCGTGATCTGGATCGGCGACTTTGTCGTGCGGCAGGACTTTGATCGCGACCGTGCGGTTCAACCGCGTGTCGCGCGCCCGGTAGACCTCGCCCATCCCGCCCACACCGAGGAGGGACTCGATTTCATACGACGCGACACGCGTTCCGGTTGCGAGCGGCATGGAGCGGGTTCGACTCGCGAACTATCCGGGATTTCCATCGTGGTCGGCCGGATGAACACCGTTATACACCAGGTCCGCGGCCCGGCCGGGCTCACAGCCGATCGTCTCGATCGTCGATCGCGGCTCGGGCGGAATCTGTCGGAAACCACCAGCTGCCTGCTGCCAACACCGGCAGATCCTTCTTCTCATCTTCGGATTATTGGATCCGCGAGTCCCCGGCTACCTATTTCGGGCCCCTCGTGCCTGCGAAGATTCTTGACACGACTGCCCCTCAGGCATAATCTCCCGCCCACTGGGGTATTTCCAGGGTTTCGAATACCGCCAGTTCGCCCGCGTCCGTACCCACTGAACAGTATGGAGGGAACGATGTCGAGACTCTTGCAGCGGGCCGTGCTGGCCCAGTCGGTCCTTTTCGCCTTCCTGCTTCTGCCGTCGACTGCTCACGCACAGTTCACCGGCGCCATCACGGGAGTCGTCAGGGACTCGTCGGGCGGGGTCCTGCCCGGCGTCACGGTGGAAGCCACGAGCCCGGTGCTCATTGAAAAAGTCCGCACGGTCGTCACCGACGACACGGGCCAATACCGCCTCGTCGACCTGCTGACCGGCACCTATACCGTGACGTTTACCTTGCCCGGCTTCAGCACGGTCAGGCGCGATGGGATCGAGATCAGCGGCACGTTCGTGGCCACGGTGAACGCCGACCTGAAGGTCGGGGCGCTCGAGGAGACGATTACCGTCACGGGCGAAACGCCGGTGGTCGACGTGCAGAGCGTTCGCGTGCAGCAGACCGTGAGCAAGGACGTGCTCTCGGCGATTCCCTCGTCGCGCTCGGGCGGCGGCATTCAAGCGCTGATTCCCGGCATGAGCAGCAACGGCGATTCCGGCGGCATCACGGGTGGCGGCGGCTCGGCCGGGCAAATCCACGGCGGCCGCGGAAACGACTCGCGGACGTATAGCGACGGCCTGAACATCGGCTGGGCGGGCGGCGGCGGCGGCCAGTGGGGCAACCAGGTGAACGTTGGCGCGTCGCAGGAAGTGGTGCTCAACACCTCCGGCGGGCTGGGCGAGGCCGAAACGGCCGGCGTCACGCTCAACGTGATCCCGCGCGAGGGGAGCAACAGCTACAACGGCAGCTTCGCGACCAGCGGCGCGAACGGATCGTGGCAAGGGAGCAACTACACGCAGTCGCTGAAGGACCAGGGACTGAGGGCGCCCTCCGAGCTGATCAACATGTACGAGGTCAACCCGATGGGCGGCGGCCGCATCGTCCGCGACAAGCTGTGGTTCTACATGCAGTACCGGGAAATCTACACGAACAACACGGTGCCCGGCATGTGGGTCAATCGCAACGCCGGCAACCCGAACTCGTGGGCGATCGATTTCGATCAGAGCCGGCAGGCGTATTCGCAATTTCAGGAGCGACTCTACGGCGGCCGCGTCACGTGGCAGGCGACCCCACGCAACAAGATCAACCTGAGCTGGCAGGAGCAGCACCTGAAGGACAACTGGGAGAGTGGCGGCACCGCCACGACCACGGGCGAAGCGTTCAACTGGCGCTTGATGACGCCGTCGCATATCCAGGGCGCGACGTGGTCGGCGCCGCTGACGAGCCGGCTGCTGGCCGAGGCAGGCTGGGGCACCTACGAGGCACGGTATCGCAATCCCTCGCCGCGGACGGACGGCACGCACAACCCGCGCATGATCCGCGCGCAGGAGCAGAGCGCGACCCCCTACGGCATCGCGAACGTGACCTACCGGATGCCGGGCGGCGTGGGCGGCGGCTTCAATCATCATCTGATCGGGACGAAGGCGAACAACCGGGCGTCGCTGTCGTTCGTCACCGGCGCGCACAACATGAAGGTCGGGTATCAGGGCGGGTTCAACAACCCGAACCAGACGTATCAATACTTCAACGAAGTGATCCACGTGCGCCTGAACAACCAAGCCCCGAACCGGCTGACGCAGGTGATCACGGTGGACGACTCCGATGCCCGTATCAAGGTGACGCGGAATCTGTGGCCGACCTCGTTCTATGCGCAGGACCAGTGGACGAAGAACCGGCTCACGCTGCAGGGCGGCATCCGGTACGACTACTACATGATGAACTACCCCGAGTCGAAGATCGGGGGCCCGGGCTATACCACCTCCGCGCAGCCGGAGATCATCTATCCCTCGCGCTCGACGCAGATGGTGAAGTGGAGCGACATCACGCCGCGCATGGGCCTCGCCTACGACGTGTTCGGCAACGGCAAGACCGCGGTCAAGTTCAACTTCGGGAAATACGTGCAGGGCGTCACCGCGGCCAACAACGACTTCGACCTCAATCCGATCATCCGCACCGCCATCAGCACGACCCGCGACTGGACCGATGCGGACAAGGATTTCGTGCCGGACTGCAACCTGGCGAACACGGAGAAGAACGGCGAATGCGGGGCGATGACCAACAAGAACCTCGGGAAAGAGGTGTTCGACCGGACCTACGATCCGGGATTCGTCGAGGGGTGGGGCGTTCGTCCGAATTCGACGAGCCTGGGCCTCTCGGTGCAGCAGGAAGTGGCGCCGCGCGTGTCGGTGAACGTCGGCTACTTCCGCAACTGGTGGGGCAACTGGTACACCGTGGACAATCAGACCAACGCGCTCGCGGACTGGACGCCGTACAGCATGACGGCGCCCTCCGATGGCCGGCTGCCCAATAACGGCGGCCAGGTGATCAACGGCCTGTACGACCTCGTGCCGACGAAGGTCGGTCAGGTTAACGAGTGGGCGACCAACTCGAAGAACTACGCGGAGCAGACCGAGAACTGGCAGGGCGTCGACGTCGGCGCCACCGCCAGGCTGCGGAACGGGCTGACCGTGCAGGCTGGCACGAGCACCGGACGCAAGCTCGCGGACTCGTGCGCGCTGAGAGCGATCCTGCCGGAACAGGGCCAGGGCACGCGCGGGGCTACTTCATCGATCACGAATAACGCCGGCTCGCCGGTGAACCCGTACTGCCGTGAGGTGGAGCCGTACCTGACGTCATTCCGCGGGCTCGCGACCTACACGATTCCAAAGGTCGATGTGCAGATCAGCGGCACCTGGCGAAGCGACCCGGGCGAAGACCTGGCGGCGAACTTCGTCGCCACCCAGGCGTACCTCAACGCGAACTCGACGCTTGGACGGAATTTATCGGAATCCACCAACGTGACGGTCAACCTCATCGAGCCGTACACGGTGTACTCTGATCGGCGCAACAACATCGACCTGCGGTTTGCGAAGATCTTCCGGTACGGTCGGACGCGGACGCAGGTGGGCATGGATATCTACAACGTGACGAACACAGACGTCGTCACGGGGTTCAACGAGACCTTCTCGCCGACGTCGACGGCCTGGTTGACGCCGACGTCGATTCAACCGGCTCGGTACTTCAAGCTCAGCGCACAGGTCGACTTCTGAGCTCACTCACGTAATCTGACTCAAGGCTCAAGGCTCACGGCTTAAGCACAAGTCGTGAGCTTCGAGCCCCATCGGGCCGGTTCTCGCAGGAGGGCCGGCCCTTTTCGTTTAAGGTTCCCGCGGCAGAGAGGATAGCGTCACTGCGACGATGAGCCAGGCGCCCTCGCCGGGCCGACGATGTGCGTGACGTTTGTGTTGTTCTCGTTGCAGATGTATTCCATCAACTCCCAGGTCGGCTCGTAACGTGCCTGGGTCTGGACGGTGAATGGCTTCGCGTACGCTCCCGGGTCCTCGATCGTGATCTCCCACTTGAGCGTGTTGGCATCGGTCCGGGTGAAGCGTTCGACCGTGTGCAACTGCGTCGTGTGGGGATGACCGTCGAAGTCGAACCAGAACTTGTCGTTGTACCCGACCGTATCGACGACGAGCGTATCGCCTTCCCACCGGCCGGTCGAATGGCCGTACCACGTGGGATCGGGATCGGGCGGATGCGGTCGTCCGTCCATGAAGATTTGCCGATAGCTGTGGATGTTGCCTTCGAACAGCACGAAGATGTGCGACTCCGAGCTGTGGGTGGGTGTCTGAACCATCCGCCACGGGTACGGGTTCATGCGCGGCACGCCCGTGGGCAGGCAGTTCGCCTCGGGGTCGTCCTTCGACTGGCGGCTGTCCATCAGTTTCTTGGCTTCGGGCAGCAGGACGATGGCCTCGCCTGGCTTGAGGTTCCGCTCGGCGATGCCGCCGCCGCCCATCAGCACGCCGGACAGATCCGGGTGGCCGTTCGGCAGGCGAGGCGTTGGCGCGGCGGCCGCTTGGGGCGGCCGGGGGGCCTGCGCTGTGGTCGACGATTGCGTGAGGACGAGCAAACCCGGCAGCGCCGCAGCCGCGGCCATTGAGGCGATGAAACGGCGTTCCATCTCTCGATCTCCTCTGGTTTCCTAGCGGGTGTTCGGAATGCCGCCCGTCGGCGGATCGCCGGCGAACACTTTCCGGCCGTCGGCGAGCGTGACGCTCCCTCGCGCGTTCGCCCGGTGGCTTCCATCCTTCGCGAGGAAGGCGTTGACCGTCACCTCGTCACCGATCTTCAGGGAGGTCCTGGTCCAGCCGGCGCGCGTCAGCGTGTTGACGCTCATCAGCTCGAGGTCCCAACTGGTGACGACGCCCTTCGCGTCTTTGACATCGACGTAGAAGCGGACGTGCGGATTGGTCCACTCCAGTTTGGTGACGACCCCTTTCAACTCGATCGGCTTCTTCGCGTCGTACTCGGCGTCGAACGAATGGTGCGCCAGGATGCGGCCCGGCCATGAGATGGCGATCCCGGCAATCATTAGTCCAATCGCGAATTTCATCGCAACACCTCCGACTCCCCGGCCCTCGGCACAGCTTGTAGCACGGGCGTGAGAGCGGGTCAAGAATTGTGCAACAACAGAATTGTGCGACGTCGGCGTCTATCGGGGGGCTTGATCTCGCCGGTAATCAGGCTCCGGCAGGCTCCATGCTCTTGCTCCTGAACACCGCCGCCGCTGCCGGGGATCTCAGGAACGTGACCCAGGCCTTCGCGGCATCGACCGACTTCGCCCCAATCTGCATCCCGCTGGAGAAGACCGTCACGTTCTGGATGTCGGCCGGAAGCGGGCCCACGTAGTCGATGCCGCGATAATGAGCCAGCTCGCTGACCTGCTGGAAGCCAATCTCGACCTCCCCACTGGCGATAATGCTGCCGACGAACACGCCGGTCGCCGTCTGCTTCAGCTTCGACTTGATCTGGTCCGCAATGCCCAGCCTGCGGAATAGGCCAGTGAGATACACGCCGCTTGGACCCGTCGAGTAGCCGATCGATTTGGCCGCGAGCAACGTCTGCTTCAGGGCCTCGGTGGAGTGAATGTCCGGTCTCGGGGCACCGGCGCGCACGGCCACCCCGATGCCCGATTTTGCGAGATCGACCCGACTGCCTGGCACGATCTTGCCTGACTTGATGAGGTCGTCGATCGCCGGGCCCGCCATGATGATGAGGTCGTAGGCTTCGCCCGCCGCAATGCGCTTCTGCGCGTCGAGCGTCCCCGTGAAAGTCGTGGTGACCTTGTGCCCCGACGTTTTTTCGAACTCCAGCACCAGCTCCCGATACGCTCCCTCGACCGCCTGCGTCGAGAGGACCGTGATCTCAGCGGCGTGGACGGCCGTGGGCAACAGTAGAGCGCCGAGCGCAGCAACCACGATGCGGGTTCTCATGATGTCCTCCACACGGTCGATCCGGTCAACGGCATTGATCTCTGGCGCAATCGAGAGGTCGTCGCGACGGCCATCGGCTTGAAGGAGCCTCCACGCCTCTGGCCCGCCGGCTCACCGCCGCCTGAATGTGAGGCGACGCACGTCCGACTCCGACAGCCCTGCCGTCACGGCGATATCGTTCCTGGTCTGGAGTTGCTGGCGATACCGGCTGAAGTACCGCACGATGTCCCCTCCGGACCTCAGGGAGTACATGACGTCGTCGACGTTGAGGGAATGCGCGAGCCCGAAGGCGTGGCCAAGCTCGTGGAGGCATGTCAGGTACACGACGCTCTCGCGAAGCAGGAAGTCGGCGGATGCGCGGCGGGCAATGGTCTCGCCCAGCGCGTCCAGGTCCGGCCGGATGTACACGGCGGCCCCGCGGCGCCCTTCGACCGTCAGCGGTCGCGTCTCTCCGAATTGGCCATTGTTCGACTCGGCCCAATAGAGCCTGACCAGGGCGCTCGACTCGGTCGCTGGCTGCAGTTGCAGGCGGGTCGGCGCGCTTCGCGCCCACGCGTCGAACGCCCATTGGGCCAGTTCGCGATCGGAGCGGCGATATCCGGCCTCGCCTGTTCCGTCCGCGATGAAATACGTGATGGGACGTGCCAGATCGACCCGTCCAAAGGGGGCACGCTGTTGGGCGCTCACCGGGCCGACGAGCGGTCGGACCAGCAACAGCATCAGGCCGACCGACACACCGACCGCGCTCCAGCGCATCCCCGGATGATACCCGACACGTCGCAAACCGAGTGCAGGATGGCAATTGAAGGCCAGCCCGAAGCCCACATGCGAGCTAATCGAGGACTTCGAGGAAGCCCAGCCGGGACCCGCCGCTATTGGGACCACCCGTCGTTCCGTTCGTGGTACCACCGGCGGTGCTCCACCAGACGCGATTGGGATTGCTCGGATCCACCTCTATCCGTCTCACGTCCGACTGAGACTGCGGCAGAGGGAACTCCGCCCATTCTCCAGTCCGGGGATTGAACCTCGCAATCTTGTCGACCGTGTGGAGAGACACCCACACCAGGTTGTTTTTCTTGTCCACACTCACCGTATAGGCGCCCGAAAGGCGGCCGCTCGGCGGGTCGAAGGCCGTCATGTGGTTCGTCCGTGGATCAATTTTCAAGAGCTTGCCCGCTCTCCAGAGGCCAACCCAGAGATTGCCCTCTGCATCAGGTCCCAGCCGCCGGGGATACAATCGGCCCTCGACAGGGATCTTGAGCTCCTGGATCCTGCCTGTTTCGGGATCAACTCGCGCCATCGAATCCGAGTGGTCCAAAGCCATCCACACGCTTCCATCACCGGCGACGTTGATGCCGTATCCGCCAGGAAGGCTGGCGCGCGAAGGCAGCTCGTAGACTTTCCACTCGTTGGTTTTCGGATTGAGGCTCTTGATCATGCCCGGTCCTGAAACCCAGACGATTCCAGTCGGCGCGACAATCAGGCTGTTTCCGCCGGGACCGCCCGGGAGGTCGGCCGGATAATCGTACGTGGCCCAGGTCTTTGCCTTGATGTCGTAGCTCATCATCCGGCGCCCTTCCGGAAACCAGACCTTGCCATCCGAACTGACCTGCAGGTTGCCAGGACGAACCGTTGCGCCGGACCGGACCGGCGGCGGTGCGATCTCTTCGTGCATCAGCGTGTCGGGATCGAGGTGACTGATGAAACCGGCACGTTGATTCGCCCACCCATGTCCCCAGGGATCGGAGGCGACATCGTGCGTCTGGGCGTCGCCGTTCACGAGGTCGTATTGCACAACCCTGTATTTTGCGGTAGCCCCGGTCATGAGGGTTCTCGGCAAACGACTGTTGGGATCCGGAATCGGCATCGGCTGGAAGCTGGCCGCAAGATAGTCCAGCATGGTCGCGGCTTCCTCGGCGGTCCACGGACGCAACTTTCGATCGACGAGTTCTTCCGCCATCTGCTCCAGGAACATCTGCCAGGTTTTCCGGTCCACTCGCATCTTCATGACATCGTCGAGCCCATGACATGCCACGCAGCGAGCCTGGACAAGTTCTTTACCTTTGCCTTCTTCTTTGCTTTTGCCTTCGGGCAGCTTCAGGTTCACCGCCACGTCTTCCGCGATCCTGTTCGGCCATGCCGGCGGGAGCATCGGTCCCATCTGTCTTGCGAGCGACAGGTCCAGTCTGGTGGCCTTGTCTTTGGCGACCTCGACCGGTGCAGACCACGCGCTCTCGAAGCCGGCTCCCACACCCTGCACGCGGTACTGTCCCGGTGGGAGCCGATCGGCCGTGTACCGGCCCTGCCCCTGGCTGATGACCATGAAGGTCAGCCGCCGCGCATCATTCTTTAGCTTCACAAACGCTCCGGTCACGGCTTGCCCGGATGCATTCTTGACAACGCCTTCGACGACGCCCGTGTTGGCCTGCGCCCAGGCGGGCTGAACCGTCACACACACGAAGGCAGTGGCGATCAGCAGAACCGCGACTCGATGGAACGTCATCTTGTCCTCCTCGACGATCTCGGAAAAACGCACTCCGCCTTCGAACCCACAGACGGATTTCAGATCTACTGCCCGAGGGGTACCGCGATAGCGATCATGTCCGTCGCGCCGGAAGGGAGCAGAGGCCTCTCCCATTTCAACATGCCACGCGGAATTCCCCTGTCCGAGCCTGGTCCCGTAAGGGTGATGGTCAACGTGTGGGTTTCGCGAGGGCCCAGCCGGGGTATTTCAAAAATTGCGGCGTTGGAGTTCGTAATCGGATCGCGCTGGGTGCCCATGTACCCGCCGCCGGTCGTTGACACAACCACGCTCGTCACTTCCTCCGGGTCTCTTCCCCTCATGAGAGGAAGCGTGACGGTTACATACTCCGCCGTGAGACCCTTGCCGGGAGTGCCGGTATTCTGGACCGTGATCGTGTAGGTCATGCCATTCGCCGAACGAACTCCTTCGCTGACGGAAGCACTCATGGGCACGCGAAGCCCCTGCTCGACAGCGAAGAAATGCCAGATCTCGCGCAGCGTCGCCTCGGGCACCTGCTGCCGGGTGTAGTTGCCCATCCGCAGGTGAGAGCGGTCGGCGAACTCCGGCGCGGTCGTGTGTTCGTACGTGGCGGTTTTGAACCATTCCCAGTCACCGCCCAGGCCGCCCGCGGTTCTGCGCGGATTGGCGAAGATCTGGGCGTGGCACTGTCCGCATCCGGACGTGATGTAGAGTTTTTGTGCTGGTGTGGCGAGAGGCGGCACAGGTGTTCGCCACATCGTCGAGGGTTGGACCGGCCTCGGCAAGCTCGCCAGGTAGGCTCTGATCTGAGCGACCTGCTGATCGTTCATGTTCTTGTCGGGCGCGAATGCCGGCATGCTGGTTCCTCTTCCCTCGCGAACAGCCGCCAGGAACTGCGCATCGCTCAGTCGATTGCCCGCGAGAGCCGAAGCGAATCCACCCTCTCCCCGTTCACCATGACAAAGTTTGCAGTCGTTCTGAAACCCGAAAAACCCCTGCCAATTCTTTGCACCCTGTTCGATATCCGCGGCGGCAGGGGCCTGAGCGTGGGTCTGAATCACAGGAAGCAAAACCAACACGATGACAACGAGCATACGCATCATGGGTCTCCCTTCAGCAACCCTTGAAGCGCGACACGGGGTCTGACGCGCCGCGCAACACGAGCTATCTGCGCTCGACCGTTATCACGGGACGATAAGGCTGCTGCGATCGACAGACGTCCCCTCTCCGACCATGAGCTCGTTCGCGAAATTGGATTGCTGGCAGACGTACTCGAACAACTCCGAATCCGCCTCCGACAGCAGATCGACCCGGCCCGAGAACGGCGCCGTATACGCGCCGGGATCGTCGATCGTCAGCTCGTAGCGCAGCGTGTCGAGGTCGATGCGCGTAAAGCGTTCGAGCGTGCGCAGCTGGTCCGTATGCGGCAGGCCGCTCCGATCGAACCAGAAGCGTTCGTTGAAACCAACCGTGTCCACCACGAGCGTGTCGCCTTCCCACCGACCG
>DATLLJ010000167.1:0-51185 GCA_035537875.1 Vicinamibacterales bacterium
TGACCAGATATACTGTTCCCCCGTGCCCGATCCGTGTACTGTCGTCATTGCTGCAGCCGATCTCCTTCCCGCCCTGAAACAGCGCAGTTGGGTGATCGACACCGATGTACTCACGTTCGCTGAAGAGGAAGCGCTCCGGGCGCTCGAAGAAATCGTCCGGCGCCGGCCGCAGACGGTCGCGCTCGAGCGTCAGTTCGCGGCGACACCCCGGGGTGCGGCGTTGATCAACCGTATCAAGGCCGACCCGGCGCTCAGCGAATCTGAGCTCTGCGTCGTGTCGCACGACAGCGATTTCATGCGTGTCGTGCCGAGGGCGACAGCGGCCCCCGGGCCGGCGGCGGCGCCGGAGCCAGCACCGGTGGCCATCGTCGCGCCAGCGGCCCTCGACCAGCGGGGCACGCGACGCGCGCCGCGTTACAAGATTGCGGGCGACATGAGCGTGCTGCTCGACGGGAACGCCGCCAAGCTGGTGGATCTCTCGTCGGTCGGCGCGCAGGTCGTTTCGCCGACGGTTCTCAAGCCCAACCAACGGGTCCGCATGGCGCTCACGGACGACCACGGGGCGTTGCGGTTCAACGCGGCGATCGCCTGGGCGGCATTCGAGATTCCGCCACAGCGCACCCCCCGGTATCGCGCAGGCATCAACTTCGTCGACGCGGACAGCAACGCCGTCGGCGCCTTCTGCATGCGCCACAAGCAGTGAATCGTTGAAGCTCCGGGCTCTGGCCGAACGACTGCAGTGTCGCCTGGAAGGCGACGGTGATCTCGACATCGTGCGGATGAGCGCCATCGATCACGCCGGTCCCGGCGACCTCACCTTCGTCGCAAATCCCAGGTACATCGCGCAGCTGCGCTCCACCGGCGCTTCGGCGGTCATCGTCGCCGCCACGCTTCGCCGGCCGCCGCACCTTCGCGCCGACTGCGCGCTGCTGCGCGCCGCCGATCCCTACACCGCGTTCGCGCAGGCGGTTCGTCTGTTCGCGCAGGAAGCCGCTCCCAGAAAGGGAATCGATCGCCTGACCGCGGTGGCGAAAGACGCGTCGATTGGAGCTGACGTCGCCATCGGCCCCTTCGTGGCCATCGATTCCGGAGCCTCGATCGGCGCGCGCACGATCGTCTATCCGAACGTCGTCATCGGACGCGGTGCCCGCATCGGGGACGACTGCGTCCTCCATTCTCAGGTGGCCATCCGCGAGGGCGTCGTCATCGGTCACCGCGTCACGATTCAGAACGGCGCCGTCGTCGGAAGCGACGGTTTTGGCTTCGCGACGCAGCCCGACGGCAGCCACCTGAAGATCCCGCAGCAGGCGGACGTCGTCATCGAAGACGACGTGGAGATCGGCGCCAACACGACCATCGATCGGCCGGCTGTGGGCGAAACGCGCATCCGGGCCGGAACCAAGATCGACAATCTGGTCCAGATCGGCCATGGCGTCAGCGTGGGCCGCCGCGTCCTGCTGGCCTCGCAGGTGGGGATCGCCGGCAGCGCCGTGATTGATGATGACGTGGTGATGGGAGGCCAGGTCGGGGTCGGCGGCCACCTGCGGGTCGGCCGCCGTGCGGTGGCCGCAGGCAAGACGGTCATCACCAAGTCTGTCGCGCCCGGGACCTTCCTGACCGGCTATCCTGGCATCCCCAATCGCGAGTGGCGGAAAGCGTCGGTCATCTTCCGCCGCCTCCCTGAACTGAAGAAGCGCGTCGAGGAGCTCGAACGGCTGGTGACGCAGCTGGCGACAAAACGGCCTCGCCGCCGCGCGGCTTCGCGGCGGCGCTAGTGGCCCGTCCACGTTGAACGAGGACCAGATCGCGGAGCGCGGCGCCCGGCTGGCAAGGCGCGATGACCGAGAATACCGGGAGTATTTGAGGGAGGAGCAACGCCGCCAGACGGGATGCCCCGCCCGCGAGGTGGTCCTTGATCAGCGCGGACGGGCCACTAGGAGTGCGCGGATCGTCCGAACCGCTAACGCAGCTCGGTGGTCTTGCCGCCGATGGTAATCCGCTCGGCCCGAAGCTCGGTCGGCGTGGTCTTGTGGATATAACCGACGACTGTCGCCTGGCTCCCGACCTTCAGCATGTCACGGTCGAGGCCCCGCGCCTGCATACGGCTCGGCGGCGCCAGCACAATCTGCCATCGTTTGCCGTCAACGTTGAGATCGACCTGACCGTGAGGGTTCTCGTAACTTGCCGATGCGATCGTTCCGGTAAGCTGGGTTTCTTTCTCCTGATAGCCGGTCCAACCGTGATGCGCCATCAGCTGGGCACCGCCACACGCGAGAGTCATCAGCACGCCCAGAGCGGGCAGTATGGTCGAGGTGACATGAGAACGCATCGTCGTAATCCTCCCTCGTCCTAGACTACGGCTGCAGTCTCAAATCCGCAATCGGCAGGATCTCGGGTCTGAGTATGGTGTCGTCGCGCTCGGAACCGGTCGAGACGAGCGCGGCGCGCACACCTGACACCGCTTCGAGCCGCGCGATGTATCGTCGCGCTTCAAGGGGAAGCGCGTCGAAGCGGCGAATGCCTTTGGTCGGTGACGACCAGCCGGGCATTGACTCGTAGACGGGCTGGCATTCGGCCAGCTGTCCGATGTCGGAAGGAAACTCGTTGAGCGTCCGTGACCCGCACCGGTAGGCCGTGCAGATGTCGATGCGATCGAGCCCATCGAGCACATCGAGCTTGGTGAGCGCCAGGGCGTCGAGTCCGTTGATCCGGGCCGCGTAGCGCACGGCCACGGCGTCGTACCAGCCGCAGCGTCGTGGCCGTCCGGTGACCGCGCCGTATTCGTTGCCGCTGTCGCGAAGCCGGTTTCCCAACGCGCCCGGCAGCTCCGTCGGCAAGGGACCCTCGCCCACGCGGGTCGTATACGCTTTCGCGACGCCCATCACCGCACCGATCGCGCGGGGACCGACACCCAGCCCCGTGCAGACGCCGCCAATGGTCGCATTCGAGGACGTGACGTAGGGATAGGTCCCGTGGTCGATGTCGAGCAGCGTCCCCTGTGCCCCTTCGAACAGAACCGTCTGTCCGGCGCCCATCGCCTCGGCCAGCATCAGCGAGACATCGCGGACCCAGGGACGGAGTCGCTCGCCATGAACCATCAGCTGGTCGAAAACCGCCCGCCAGTCCATGGTGCTGTCCTGGACCAGCCGATTGCGCGCCATCACGTTGTCCCTGACGTTCTGCTCGAGGCCCTTGGCATCGAGCAGATCGCAGACGCGAATGCCCCGGCGCGCGATCTTGTCCTCGTACGCCGGCCCGATCCCTCGTGACGTTGTCCCAATCTTGCGGTCGCCCCGGCGGGCTTCCGACAGCAGATCCAGATCGCGATGGTACGGCAGAATCAGGTGTGCCTTGTCGCTCACGACCAGACGGGGCCCGACATCCACGCCGTGACGGTCGAGCTCGTCCACCTCGGCGAAGAGCGCCTCGAGATCGACGACCACGCCGTTGCCGATGATGCACGTGACGCCGGGATGAAGGATCCCGGACGGTATCAGACGCAGGACGAACTTGATGCCGTCGACGTACACGGTGTGGCCGGCGTTGTGTCCACCCTGATAGCGAGCGACGATGGAGAAATTCGGGGTGAGCAGGTCGACGATCTTGCCTTTGCCTTCATCGCCCCACTGCGCGCCGAGCACAGCCAGGTTCATATCGGCCTACGATTCTACCCGCAAATCGTTTCGCGCTCCCGCGATCGGCGGAAAATGTCGACGAGTTTGCGACAGATCTCTGTAACGAACGCGATCGGCGTCGAGTCAAGAAAAAAATAATTTATTTTCGATTTGACAACGCGCGCGCCGCTTCTTAATGTCTGTCTTTCTTCTGATTCACATATCGCTTCGCTGAGGCACGCGCATGTTGACCCCTCGCAGCACACTGACGCGCCGCATCGTTTCCGCGCTCGACGCGTCACCATCACGCATTCCAGTGCTCGTCGGCGGATGCGGCAGCGGCCGCACGACTCTTCTGCAGCAGCTTCGCGATCGACTGGGTCGCACGTCGGCGCAGTACATCGACGTCGAGCGCACCGCCACGACGCCCGAACGTTTCCTGCGTGCGGTGGCGGCGACGGCACCCTTCCCGCTCAGCGAAGGCGCCCCGGCCGGCGCCCGTGCCGCCTGCGATACGATGCTGGCGTTTCTCACACGGGCGCGAACGGCGGCCGGCGAGCCCGCGACGTTCCTGCTCGACGAGTTCCTCGAATTACGTACCTTCGAAAGCTTCCCCGGCCTGCGTCGGGTGCTCCACGAGTTCGTCGACAGCGTCGGGGCGAGCGTTAACAGGTTCGCGCTGTCGAGCCGGTACACCGCGCGCACGATCCGGCTGTTGCGTGACGCGTCGTCTCGCTTCGAACTGATTCACGTACCGTCACTTACGGCCGAAGACACGCTCGACATTCTCGGCCCGCTGCCGCTCGCCGATGCGCACGATGCCGACTTCGTCGCCCGGACGGTTCATGCGCTGGCCGACGGCCGGCCCGCGTACGTGCTCGCCATCGCCGACGAGCTGGCGCTGATGCGCGACCACAGCGGTCGGACGGCGGACGCGTCCCCCCACGACGATCCGATCGGCGCGCTCGCGGCGTTGCTGGCTCCCGGTGGCCGCCTGGCTCGGGAGTGCGGCTACTGCTACGAACTGCGCTTGCATCGCGCGCGCGGGTACGGAGCGCTGAAGGCGATCCTCGAGATTCTGGCCGAGGAAGAAGGACTGACGCTGACCGAGATTTCGCACCGCCTGCAGCGGACTCCAGGTTCGACGAAGGACTACCTGTCCTGGCTTGAAGACGTCGACCTCGTGACATCGCGTCAGAAGCGCTACAGTTACGCCGATCCGTTGCTGCGCGTCTGGGTCCGCCTTCACTGCCGTGCCTCGGCCCCCAGCGAGGATGAGCTGGCCCGGGAAGTTCACCGCTACGCGCTGCCGCGCCTTCCGCAGCCGACGCCGCAGCCGGCTCAAGAGCCCGCGTACGTCATGGCAAACGCAGGAGGCGGCCCCGCCGACGAAGATCGAAAAGCCTGGGGCATTATCGAAATCGATTAGAGGGCTTCCTCTCCGGCATCAGCTCGTCGACCGCAGCCGCTCGAGCGCCAGCTTCGCGGCTTCCTGCTCGGCTTCCTTCTTGCTCGAGCCCATCGCCTCGGCAATCGGTTCGCCGCTGATCGCCACCTCCACGTGAAATTGCTTTCGGTGATCGGGACCCGAGCTTGCGACGAGGCGATATTCCGGCAGCGGCTCGCCCCTGGCCTGGACAAGCTCCTGCAGCGCGGACTTGTGATCCTGTCCGGCATCACCGCTCTGCCGCGCCTCGGCGAGGAGTGACGCGAACTCTCGGCCGACGAAGGCACGCGCGTGCTCGATGCCGCCGTCGAGGTAGATGGCGGCGATGAGCGCCTCGTATCCATCGGCGAGCAGCGCCTGCTTCCGGCGGCCGCCGGTCTTCTCCTCTCCGCGGCCGAGCAGCAGGTGATCGCCCAGATGAAGGTGCTCGGCCAGACGTGCCAGCGACGCGGTCGACACCAGCGCCGCCTTCGCCTTCGACTTCTGGCCCTCGTCGTAATCGGGACATTCGTGGAAGAGCATCTCGGCGATCAGAAGACCGAGCACGGCGTCGCCGAGGAACTCAAGCGATTCGTTGTCGACCACGCCGCCGCTGACGTCCTCGTGCGCACGCGACGTATGGGTCATCGCGTGCTCCAGCAGGCCACGATCACGAAACCGGTAGCCGATCGTCTGCTCCAGCGTCTCGAACTCATCGCGCAATCTGACGACCTGGCCGCCCGCAAGCCCCAGGCGATGGCTTTCGATGATCCGCTGCGCCTCGTCGGCGTCCGCAGCGCGCACCGCGATGCCGATTTCACCGAGCGTGCTGAGGACCATCGGGAAGAGCGACTGAGGGAGGTGCGACGCCACGACGGACGGGATGCCGTGGGCCTCGAGAAGCCCGCGAACGACGCTCGCTTCGACGTCGGATCGGGTGCGAAAGATGGTGACGAGATCAGCCACGTCGCCGCCAGCGGGAACCGCCGTCCATCAATCGACCTTGCCCGCGAGCTCGGCCTGTTCGGCGCCCTTCGCGGGATTCGGGAGATCCTCGATCTTCAACAACACCATCGTCATGTCGTCGTGCTGCGGGGCGCCATTCACGAAAGCCCTGACTTCTCGGAGGATTCGTTCGCGGAGCTCATCCGACGGGAGATCGGAATGGTCCTCGAGCATCCGGGCGAGACGCACCTCGCCAAAACAGTCGTCGGCCTCGTTCATCGCCTCGCTGATGCCATCGGTGAAGAACGCGAACACGTCGCCGGCGGCCAGCGGAATCTCCTGCTCCTCGAGCAGCTGTTCGAAGATTTCGCCGTCGTCGATCTTGAGGCCCACGATCATGCCGTTCGGCGCCAGCACTTTTGCCCGGCGGTCCGGACCTCGAGACACGTGGAGGAGCGGCGTGTGCCCCGCCCGCGCGTACGTCATCGTCCGCTGTCGAACGTCGACGACGGCGTAGGCAGCGGTGATGAAGCTCGTGGCATCGAGGTGCCGCGCGATGATGCGGTTGGCGGCAATGAGCAAGGCGCGCGGCGACGAGTGGATGGTGCTGAGCGAGAGGACGAGGCCCTTCAGTTGCGCCATATAGAGCGCTGCAGACGTTCCCTTCCCGGAGACGTCCGCGATCAGGATGCCGACACGATGATCGTCGAGCGGGAGAAAGTCGTAGTAGTCGCCGCCGACCTCCCGCGCCGGGATGCACACAGCCGTGGCCGACAGCCCCGGCATGACGAGGGGGCCCTGCGGCAGCAGAGACATCTGGATTTCGTGCGCAATACGGAGCTCTTCTTCTAGCCGCTTCTTCTCAGCCGCCTGGCGCAGCAGATCCTCGATGCTGGCCGTCATCGAGTTGAAGGAGACGGCGAGTTCGCCGAGCTGATCTCTCGCCGTAATGCCGATCTTGTGGGAGAAGTCGCCCTGTCGAACACGCTCGGTTCCAGCGAACAGCTCGTGCACGGATCCGGTAATCGATCGCGCCAGCGCGAACCCTACCACCAGCGCCACGCCTTCGATCACCAGGAACAACCCTCCGACCACGACCAGCAGGACGAGCAGCAGGGCCTGCCCGAAAGGCCGCCGTCCGACGACGCCCTGAGCGGCGGAGATGCGCGCGTAGATCACTTGAACGTTGAGCCGGGTCGAGACGAGCAGCGTCCCGGACGCCCCGCTGTCCCAGTCACGGTAATCGAGGAATGTCACCCAGGTCAGGGGGCCGCTGGGGTCGGTCTCGGGCCGATCCGTGACGGGGACGGCGGCCATCCGGCCTTCAAGCGGCCGTGCGTTCCCCATATCGACGAAGGTGGCCCCGAGCAAGTCGACGCCGATGTCGCGTCGCAACCGTGCCCTGATGTCGCCCTCGAGGGGGAGATCGACGACCACCCCAAACCGGGGCTTCGACGACTCAGGAAACACAACAGCACGGACGAGCATCCCTGCGGCGTCCGCGCGGTCAGCGGGCGCATATGCGATGAGGCCGGCATACCCGTCGCACGCCATCCAGTCGGGCACCGATGCCGGCGGATCGACATGCGCCCAGGGCCCTGTCCGCACCACGGCACTCTTGAGTGTCGAGGCGGCAGTGGATGATCGATCGCTCGGAGGCGCTGCCTGAACGGCATCGCAGGCCCGGACCGCCGAAACGACCGCTCCTGAAACTCCCGGGAGATCGGCCTCGGCGGCCCGCAGCGATCGCGCCAGCACCCCCGACATACCTGTCTCGCCCTCCCGTTGGATTTCGAGCGCCGCGCTCGTCGCCAGCAGGCGAACGCGATCGCCGAGCGATCGCACTTCGGTCTGAACGAGATAAGAACTGAAATTGAAGAACAGCAGCAGGGCGCCGAGCACGAAAAACGTCGCGATCAGCACGGCCGGGACGACGCCGATGAGGATGTAAGAGAGAATGAGCTTCCGTCGAACTCGCCACAGCAGTCGTCTCTTGGCGAGCATGAAGAGACGGGCCAGGAAGTATACGGCGCCGGCGGCGATCGCGAGCCCGGCGGCGATATCGAGCACGCCGAGCACGGTCGACTCACCGCCTCCTGCAAGTCGCAGGGCGGCAATGATCACCTTCGCCGCGACGCCCGCCACGATGGCGCGACCTGGCAGCGTGCGCAGGAGCGGGACGGCGCCGCGCGGCGGCGAACCCTGCGCGGAAGGCAACGTTCGCAGCGATTCTGAGGCCATGCGTCGGGCTTCGCGATATTAGCAGATGATGTTATCGTGATGAGCTCGTGGCGCCGGACCGGGTCAACGACACACACAAGGACCACCTAATCGACAAGCTTCGTCCGCAGGCTCGTTTCGGCACGATTTGCCTCCATGCGGGCCAGGAGCCTGATCCGTCTACCGGTGCCATCGTCACGCCGATCTACCAGACCTCTACATACGTTCAGGACGAGCTCGGGGTGCACAAGGGCTACGAGTACGCCCGCACGCAGAACCCGACACGCTTCGCGCTCGAGCGCAACATTGCGGCGATCGAAAACGGACGAGCCGCCTTCGCTTTCGCGTCCGGGATGGCCGCGATTGGCGCGATCGGGACCATGCTCAAGGCGGGCGACCACGTGGTGGTGTCGAAGAACACGTACGGCGGCACGTTCCGGTTCTTCGACAAGGTCCTGACGCGGGCGGCGATCACGTTCTCGTGGGTGGACACGTCCAACATCGACGAGGTGGAGCGCGCCATCACTTCGGCAACGCGCCTCCTGTTCGTGGAGACACCGACGAACCCGACGATGCAGCTGACCGATTTGGCGGCTGCCGCTGAGCTCGCGCGCCGCCACGACCTGCGGCTTGCCGTCGATAACACCTTTGCGAGCCCGTATATTCAGCGGCCCATCGAGCTCGGCGCCGACCTCGTCATGCACAGCACGACAAAGTATCTGAACGGGCACAGTGACAGCGTCGGAGGCATCGTCGTGGCCACGCGAACCGACGATGTCGAGTGGCTGAGGTTCGTGCAGAACGCCGAGGGCGCGATCCTCGGTCCTTTCGATTCCTGGCTCGTGTTACGGGGCACGAAGACGCTCGCGCTCCGAATGGAGCGCCACAGCGCCAACGGCCTCGTCCTTGCGCAATTTCTCGAGGCGCACCCCAAAGTGCGGCGTGTGCTGTATCCGGGGCTGCCGTCCCATCCCCAGCACACGCTCGCGCGAAAACAGATGCGCGGCTTCGGCGGCATGCTTGCCTTCGACCTCGGCTCGTTCGAGGCC
Organism: Vicinamibacterales bacterium; assembly: GCA_035537875.1. Lineage (GTDB taxonomy): Bacteria > Acidobacteriota > Vicinamibacteria > Vicinamibacterales > CAVVIG01 > DATLLJ01. Next base: position 9,255 of record DATLLJ010000167.1, read on the forward strand.
GCCCGAGGGCTGCTCAACGCTGTGCGCCTCTGTTCGCTCGCCGAGAGCCTCGGAGGCGTCGAGACGCTTATTTCTCATCCGGCCACCATGACGCATGCGTCGGTGCCAGTCGAGCGGCGGGCCGCGATCGGCATTACCGATGGCCTGGTTCGCCTCTCCGTCGGCGTCGAGGACGTCGACGACCTCAAGGACGATCTCGCGGAGGCCCTGGACCGCGTGTGACCACGGTAATCGACTTCATCCTCCACTTCGATCAGCACCTGCTCGAGTTCGTGACCGACTACGGGTCCTGGGTCTACGGATTCCTGTTCGCCATCGTGTTTGCCGAAACCGGTTTGGTCGTCACGCCGTTCCTGCCAGGCGATTCGCTGCTGTTTGCGACCGGCGCGTTGGCAGCGACCGGGGCCCTCAATGCCCCGCTCGCCGCGGGTCTGCTGGTGCTTGCCGCCTTCGCGGGCGACACTGTCAACTATTCGATTGGCCGCTTTCTGGGCCCGCGTGTCATCCTCGCCAGCGATCAGTCGCGTGTGTCGCGCCTGCTCAACCGCCGTCATCTGCAGCAGGCCCACGAGTTCTTCGAGCGGTACGGCGGCAAGGCTGTGGTGCTGTGTCGATTCGTGCCGATAGCCCGGACCTTCGTCCCTTTCGTCGCCGGCGCCGCCCAGATGACCTACACGACGTTCGTGCTCTACAACCTGACAGGGGCCGTCGCGTGGGTCAGCCTCTGCCTGGGCGCGGGCTTCCTGTTCGGAAACATCCCGGTCGTCAAGAACAACTTCTCCTTGATCACGATCGGCATCGTGTTCGTGTCGGTGCTGCCGATGATCGTCGAGGTGCTGCGCCATCGGAACAGGACCAATCGGGGACTTGGGTAATCTGGTAATTGGATAATCGGGTAATCGGGTAATTGATTTGGACAATTGATTAAGTCTGTTCAATTGAGCAATCAATTACCCGATTACCCAATTACCCGATTATCCAATTCCCGTCCTCAGTGTGGCCTCGTCTGTTCGGCGACCCATTTCACATACTCCGCGCTGCCGTCGGCAACGGTCACCACCACGAACTCGGGCAGCTCGTACGGGTGGAGCGCAGTCAGCCGGGTTCGAACCGCCGACACTTGGTCCTGCGTCGTCTTGATGACGATCTGACGCTCGGTCTCGCGTTCGACCACACCCTTCCACCGGTAGATCGACACCATGGGGGCCAGGACGTTGACGCATGCGGCCAGTCGTTCTTCGACGAGCACGCGCGCCCAGGCCTCCGCGCGGTGGTCGTCAGGGGCGGTGGTCAGGATGAGAACAATCTCGGACACGGCTGTGCTCGACGTCTTTTGATCGTTGTACTTCGCAGAACGTTGTTGTAACCTGTGTCGGTCGTGGCAGACGAGACGAAGTCAGCAATCAGACACCCTCGAAAAGCGGTCCCAGCTCGGCCGGGAAAGAACGGGCGCCTGCTGCAGGGCCTGTTGCTTTTCGTGGCGCTCGTCATCGTGGTTGATGGTCTGGTCGGGGATCGCGGCCTGCTGGCGATGATGCGGGCACGCCGCGAGTATGATACCGCCGCCGCGTCGCTGTCACGCCAGCGTGCGGAAAACGCCAGACTGCGCGAGCAGGCTCAGCGGCTTCGTGAAGATCCAGCCGCTATCGAAGAGATCGCGCGCGGAGAGCTCGGCCTGATCAAACCCGGCGAACGGGTCTTCATCATCAAGGACGTCCCTTCGAGTAAGCCGTAACCCTGAACTGGTCCGACGTTTTCAGGCTCCACCGCAAGCTCTACAGTAACGTCTGCACGTCACGTCCCACCGTCACCGTATTTTGACGGGGGGAAGTCGGTAAGCGCTGTCCATCGTGAACGTCAGCGTATAGCATGAACCACGTGGACGTGATTGGCCCGCGCCGGCCTCTCTCACGTGAAACCCGTCTCCTGCTCGTCACGATTCTGGTCTCGTTGACCACCTTGTGGGTGCTGGCGCGCGTGCGCTTCGCCGATCGACCCGCCCCGCCGAACCCCATTACGCCGGTGCTGACCCAACTGGCGCCGCTCCCGGTGTTCGATCAGCTCACCTCGGCCATGTTCCAGCTTCAAAGCCGGCTGGCGCCGCTGTTGTTCGGCGTGGACGTTCAGCGACTGTCGCCCCACGGCGATCGACGCGCCGAAGTGGCGCCAGCACTGAGGATCGACATTGACACAGCCGTCACGATGATCGACGGGTCTTCGGTCACGGATCAGACCGATCTCGCGCCCGGCGCAGCCGTCCTCGCGCGCGACCCAGCATCGGGGTTGACGCTGCTCCGAGTGCTCAATGGCAGCGTTCCCGACGGGCCGATCACCCTTCCCCCGACGTGGTCGCCTCGGCAACCACAGTCGCCTCGGTATCTGATCGCGAGCGAAGTGTCCCCGGGCGTCGTGTCTGGACGGCCCCTGCTCGTCGGGCCCCTCGAGCCAATTCCGAGCCGAGTCTGGTCGGAAATCGTCTGGGGGTTGCCCACCGGTACCGACGCGCGGCCCGGGACTTTTGTTTTCAGCCCGGAGGGCGCTCTTGCCGGCCTGGTGGTCAATTTGGGAGATCGGCTGGCGCTCGTACCCGGCGAGACCGTGCTGCGGGCCGCCGCGCGGCTGCGCCAGGACGGGCATCGGGCCTTCGGCGACCTTGGCGTCGAAGTTCAGCCGCTCACGGCGGGGATTGCGGCCAGCACACGTGCACACGTGGGCGTTGTGGTGACCTTCGTGCAACCGGGGGGGCCTGCGGCGGGCAAGCTCAACGTCACTGACGTCATCGTCGGCGTGGGCGACGAACCGCTCCAGACGTTTGAACAGTGGCAGGCCACGGCGAGACGTGTGCCAATCGGCCAGGCGATTTCGTTGCTGGTGCAGCGTGCCGATGAGGTGCGCACCGTTGAACTCACAGCGGCTTCGACGGCCGTCCCGTCGGAACCGCAACCGCTGGGTCTGTCGCTTCGCGGTGTTCCGCGCGTCGGTGTAGAGGTCTTGAGCGTTGCTGCGGGCTCAGCGGCGGCTGCGGCAGGCATTCAGCCGGGCGACCTGATTACCGTGTTCGCCGATCGGCACACACCGACACCGACGGAAGTGAGGGCACGCTTCGCAGCGGCGTCGGCCGATCGGCCGTTGATGGTGGCGGTCACACGAGGACCCGTTCATCACGTGCTGACACTCGAGAAACGATGAATCGCGCCGGTCTGCAGAGCCGTATCGCGCTCGGTCTCTCCCCAACACCGCGCCCCGGCCTGATCTTGCTGCCTGTCGGCATGGCCCTGGGCCCCGCGGGCCTCAATGTCCTGTCGGACACGGTGCTCTCCTATCTGGATCCGGTGGTGGCCATTGCCCTCGCGGCGCTGGGTGTGTTCGCCGGCCTCGATCTGAACTTCCGGCGTGTTCGGGAAACGGCCCTCTTCGCGGCCGCCACCGTTGAAGCCGGCTTGACGATGGTCGCGGTCGGAGCTGGTTTGTGGCTCATCCGCTCACGACTCGACCTCTCCGCCTTTTCGCTCTGGCAGGTGCTCACCATGTTCGCGGTCGCCGCCGCCGTATCCTCGACGGCCTCGGGCGACCAGGTCGATCGACCTTCGTCCTTCGCCGCGCGTGTCGGCGATTTGGATGATGTCGTTCCGATATTCCTGAGCGGGCTTCTGCTGGCGTGGCTCCATCAGGGATTTTCCCGCGACGCCCTCTCGCTCGTCTCGCAGACCACGCTCATCGCACTGATCATCGCGGCGGCCGGATGGCTGCTCGTCGGTCAGGTGCTCCCCGAGGGCGAACAGCAGGTGTTCGTCGCGGGCACGCTGCTGCTGCTCGGTGGCGCCGCCGCGTTTCTGTCGATGTCCTCGCTCTGGGTCGGCCTCGTCGCCGGCCTCTTCTGGGGCGTCGCAGGGGGGTCGGCACGGGACAGCATCGAACGCGACATGCGGTACCTGCAGCGCCCGCTCATCGTTCTGCTGCTCCTCGTGACCGGTGCGCGCCTCGAGCTGTCACTCCCCGCACTCGGCGTGGGCGTCGTGTACGTTCTCTTTCGATCGTTTGGCAAACTGGCCGGCGGGTGGGCGGCAGGTCGCATCATCCTGCCCGAATTGCCGCGCGATGTCGGCCGGCGTCTGCTGGCCCCGGGTGTGCTCGCGGTCGCCTCGGCGGTCAACGTGCTCCAGGCCACCGGGACCTCGAACACGACGACGCTGCTGCTGGCAGTGACGGTCATCGGCTCGCTGGGCTCGGAACTGCTCGCTGTGATGGTGCAGCGCCAGAGGGAATCGTGAACGTCTTGAGGCGGGCGGCCGCCATCGGACTCGTCGTGGCGGCGGTCTTCTGGATTCGCCACATCGGTTCGGAGCCGGCAGAACCGCCGAGTACGGCGCTGGCGCTTGGGTTCACGCTGGTCGCTGCGATGGTCACCGGGGACCTGCTCCGGCGGTTTCACCTGCCTCGCCTGACTGGCTATCTGCTCTTCGGCCTGATCTTCGGACCGTATATCGGGAACGTGATCTCGGAACCCATGGCCAGACAGCTGCAGATCGTGAACGGCCTGGCTACCACCATCATCGCCTTCATCGCCGGCCTCGCCATCAATCTCGAGCGGCTTGGACAGCGCGCCATCGGCATCGCACGGGTTACCGGAATCACGCTGTCGGTCGCGACGCTGGGACTGGTCGCCGTGGTGTGGCTCGTCTGGCCGTGGCTGCCCATCGCACCAGAGGCGACGGGCCTGGCCAAGCTGACGATGATCGCGCTGTTCGTCACCATCGTGGTCAGCTTCTCGCCGACCATGACGGCGGCCGTCATTTCCGAGACCGGCGCGCGTGGGCACTTGAGCGAGTTCGTCCTGACCATGGTGGTCCTCGCTGACGTCGTCGTGCTGGTGGTCTTCTCGCTGTTGATGCAGGGCGCCAGGCTGACGCTCGCGACCGAATCGGACAGCGTGAACGTTCTCGTCCGGCTGGCCTGGGAAATCGTCGGAGCGATCGCCTTCGGAAGCCTGGTCGGTGCGCTCTTCGCGCTGTACCTCCGGTACATCGCGCGCGAGACCACTGTCGTCCTCATTGCTGTGTGCGCGGTGTTGAGCCAGGTGGGCGCCGCCCAACGGTTCGAGCCGCTACTGGCGGCGATGGCCGCCGGGCTGGTCATCGAGAACATGGCCGTCGCTCAAGGCGATCGGCTCAAGGTGGCGCTGCAGCGTGGCGCCCTCCCGGTGCTGGTCGTCTTCTTCGCCGCTGTCGGGACCTCCCTGCAGGTGGATACGCTGCTCACGACGGGCGGCGTGGCGGCCGGGCTGGTGGTCATCCGCATCGGGTTCATCCGGGCCGGGCTCAACTTCGGGCTCCGGCAGGCCGACATCGATCCCCGCGTCAGCATGTATGGGTGGACCGGTCTGATCTCGCAGGCCGGGATCACGCTGGGACTGGCGTCGGTGCTGGCGACCGACTTCCCGACCTGGGGTGCCCAGGTGCAGTCGCTGCTCGTGGCGGTCATTGCGCTCGACGAGCTCGTCGGGCCGACCATCTTCCGAGCCGGGCTCGCCTGGGCGGGGGAAGTCGATGCCAGCGCACCCCGCCCCCTTCTGGTCGTCTCCAACCGCGAGCCGTACCTGCATAACTACGACGAACAGGGCGCGATTGTCTGCAGCCCCGCGACCGGCGGCGTGGCGGTCGCCCTCGACGCGCTGATGCGGGAACGCGGCGGCGTCTGGATCGGCCACGCCGCCGGCACGGCTGACCATGTGTTGGTCGATGCGGCCGACAAGGTATCGGTCCCGCCCGACATGCCCGCCTACCAGCTTCGACGGCTCTGGCTCGATCCTGATCAATTCGACGCGTACTATGGAGGGTTCGCAAACGAAGGTCTGTGGCCGCTCTGTCATCAGGTCGATGTTCGCCCGCAGTTCCGCGCGGAGGATTGGGAGGCCTATCAGGCCGTGAACGCCCGATTCGCTGCGGCCATCGATCAAGAGCTCCCCACGATCGACACCCCGGTGTTCATTCAGGACTACCATCTGGCGCTCGTGGCGCCGCGGCTGCGCGAGCGCCGACCGGCGGCGCGTACGGCGCTCTTCTGGCACATTCCCTGGCCCTATCCAGATCGACTGCGGATTTGCCCCTGGCGCCGCGACATCCTCGCGGGTCTGCTCGCCAACGATCTCCTCGCGTTCCAGCTCGAACGCGACCGCCGCAACTTCGTCCTCGCGGTCGAGGACGAACTCGATGCGGAGATCGAGGCCGATGGCGCCCGCATCTGGTTCGACGGGCGCCATACCAGCGTGACGGCCGTGCCGATCGGCGTCGATTACGACCGGATCCAGACGGTCGGCAGCGACGCCGCCTTGAGCGCGGAGCAGCAGCGGCTGTCCCAATGCTTCGGGCTACGGGCGAGCGTGCTCGGTCTCGGTGTGGATCGGCTCGATTACACCAAGGGCATACCCGAACGGCTCGAGGCCCTCGACCGCGTGTTCACGCGACGGCCAGATCTTCGCGGCCGCCTCACGTTCCTGCAGATCGGCGTGCCTTCCCGATCGAATCTGGCGAGCTACAACGCCATCGAGGCGGAGATCGATCGCAAGGTCCAGGAGTTGAATGCCCGGCACGGGGTGCTGGGCCTCGCGCCGCCGGTGTACTACCATAAGGCGGCCCTCACGATGCCGAGCCTGGTCGCTCTCTATCGCCTGGCGGACTTCTGTATCGTCAGCTCTCTCCATGACGGGATGAACCTCGTCGCCAAGGAGTTCGTCGCCGCGCGCGAGGATGAAGATGGCGTGCTGGTGCTGAGCGCCCTCGCGGGCGCGGCCCAGGAGCTGCGGGAGGCGCTCATCATCAACCCGTACGACATCGACGGATTCACGAACGGAATCGTCCGCGCCGTCGACATGGGGCGTGACGAGCGGCGCAACCGCATGAAGGCCATGCGGCGCGTGGTGGCGGGTCGTAACGTTTTCGGGTGGGCTTCCGATATTCTCGAGGGGCTCGAAAGCCTGTGGACAAAGCCGCTGCAGTACGCGGCGAGGGCCCCTCAGGACACACCGGTATAGGGATGCCGAATATTCTCGACAGACGACATGTCTCGACACTTGCACACTTCGCCGCCTCCAACGTTCTGATTGCGTTCGACTTCGACGGAACGCTCTCGGCGATCACTCCGACTCCACAACGCGCTCGAATGCGGGCCAGCACGCGCCGGTTGCTGCGTGCGGTCGCCGAGCGCTATCCCTGCGTCGTCATTTCCGGCCGAAGGCGGGCAGACGTCGCCCGCCGCATGGCAAGCGTTCCCCTCTGGCATATCGCCGGCAATCACGGCGTCGAGCCATGGGGAGAGAAGGAAATCTACGCGACGCGCGTCCGCGAGTGGGCCGGCCCGTTGAAGGCCCGCCTGGCAACGCACAAGGGCGTCGTGCTCGAAGACAAAACGTACTCGCTGACCGTTCACTACCGGCGGGCGCGGCACAAAGCCCGCGCGGTCAAGGCGATCACCGATGCGGTGCACGGGTTGAGGGGTGCCCGCATCATGGGCGGCCACTACGCCATCAACCTCGTTCCGCGGGGCGCTCCCCACAAAGGCATCGCGCTCGAACGTCTTCGAAGCCTTCTCGTGTGCGACACCATCATTTACGTCGGCGACGACGACACCGACGAGGACGCCTTTCGCGCCGGAGCGCCGGACCGCTTGTTGGCCGTGCGGGTCGGGGTCAAACGCAATTCGGGGGCCAGGCACTGGTTGAGGTCTCAGGCCGACGTGGACCGGTTTCTGCTGACGTTGCTGTCGATGCGACCCCTTCGATACCCGCAGCCATCGCCAGGCCGAGCGGACGCCAGGTGAGTCCAGGACGCAAGCGCGGAGGCGCGCTCGACCCGCTCTGGTACAAAGACGCCGTCATCTACGCCCTCCATGTCAAAACCTTCTACGATGCAAACGGTGACGGCGTCGGCGATTTTCAGGGGCTGATCGAGAAACTCGACTACCTGGAGGGGCTCGGCGTCACCTGTCTGTGGCTTCTGCCGTTCTACGAATCGCCGCTGCTCGACGACGGGTACGACATCGCACACTACGAGCGGGTGCACCCGTTGTACGGAACGTTGGACGACTGCCGACGGTTCGTGAATGAAGCCCACGCGCGCGGCTTCCAGGTCATCACGGAACTGGTCATCAACCACACCTCCGATCGCCATCCCTGGTTTCGGGCTGCGCGTCGAGCCCCTGCGGGTTCGGAGAAGCGGGATTTCTACGTGTGGAGCGACACCGATCAGCGCTATCTCGATGCCCGCGTCATTTTTCCCGACGTCAAGCGATCCAACTGGACCTGGGATTCTGTGGCTGGCGCCTACTACTGGCACCGGTTCTTCAATCATCAGCCGGATCTGAACTTCGATAACCCACGCGTTCGACGCGCCGTGCTGAAAGTCATGCGGTTCTGGCTGGACGTGGGTGTGGACGGTCTGCGCCTCGACGCCGTCGCGCATTTGTACGAACGGGAAGGCACGACCTGTGAGAATCTGCCCGAAACTCACGCGTTCCTCAGAGAGATCCGGGCCGACATGGATCGCCGGTACGCCCATCGGCTGTTCCTCGCCGAAGCCAACCAGTGCGCCGATCGCACCCGGGAGTATTTCGGCTCCGGTGACGAGTGTCACATGGCGTTTCACTTCCCCCTGATGCCGAGACTGTTTCTCGCGCTGCACCGACAAGACGCCTCCTCCGTCGTGGAGATCATCCGAACCACCGACCAGCTGCCCGATGATTGTCAATGGGCGCTCTTCTTGAGAAGCCACGACGAGTTGACGCTCTCCGCCGTGAGCGGCGACGAAAAGGAGTCTCTCTTGAGGACCTACGCTCCGGATCCACGCATGCGTCTGAACAACGGCATTCGACGCCGGCTCGCGCCTTTGCTGGGGAACGACCTCGAGAAGATCGAGCTGGCCCATGCCCTGCTGCTGTCGCTGCCGGGGTCGCCGGTCATGTACTACGGCGACGAGATTGGGATGGGCGACGATCTCGCGCTGGACGATCGCGACGGCCTCCGCACGCCGATGCAATGGAGCGATGGCCCGCTGGCAGGGTTTTCGGCTGCTCCCGGCGTGCAGCCGGTGCTTCCCGTGATCAACGATCCGACCTTCGGTTATCGGCGCGTGAACGTGGCCTCTCAGGAACGGACTGCCACGTCGCTGCTGGCCCACGTCAAGCAGTTGATCGCGGTCCGGCGCGCCCATCCCGCGTTCGGCCGCGGCGACATCGAGTTCGTCGAGACGGAGAACCCGAGCGTGCTGGCCTTTCTGCGCCGATACCAGGACGAGGTGCTGGTGGTGGTCGCCAACCTCTCGGCGTCCGCTCAGCAGCCAGCGATCACGTTGCCCGCAGCGGCTGCCGGGATGATGGTGATCGATCTGCTCGACGACGTCCCGCTCGAGCGCGCAGGGTCGGAACGCTGCGTCATCCCGCTGGAGCGGCACAGCTGCCGCTGGTTCCGGCTCGAGCTGTCGCCGGAGTGCACGATCGCCGACCCTCGACGCGTACGCAACCGCGGCCGGGAGTCAGGGTAGGTCGGAGGCGGACAGCCTGGCGCCGTCCGCACGCCGCCGCCGAAGCTCCTGCACCGCTTCGACGATCGCCCCAGCCCAATCCACCACGTCAATCTCGTCGCTGCCTGTGTCATCGGGAACGATGACGTGGCAGTCCACGATATTCCGCAGCACCTCATGGCTGGAGGCATGCGCCACACCCGCGGTCATGACAGCGGGATTCGCACGCTTGTACAGCGACCTCAACAGCGTGACACACACGTCGATATCTACCGGCGATCCGACCCTATCGAACGATTCGCCACGAGCGCAGCGCAGGTTCACCCCCTCGAGCGCCTTGCACAGACGCGCTCGAGCCGCGGGCGAGGGGTCGATCATCCGAAACGGTTCAACGTACTCGCGCTGCTTTGCCAGCTGCGCCTGGAGCGGCGGAAGGCCACAGACGTGCGCGACCTGCTCGATCGACATGTCGCTGAACCCGAGGATCCGGATTGACGACCGTGCCGCTGCCCGACGGAGCCGACCGACGACGTCGGCATACGGCCGGCCGAACTCGACCACCTGGTAACCGGCGACCCTCCGCGCATCGGGCACGTCGAAGCTGAAATAGCCTTCTGGGACGTAGAGGCCCCCTCCGTCCTCGGATACGAAGGGGTGGCAAACCTCGAGCTGCTGAAGCACCAGCTCGAGCTCAGCGCGTGTTTTTCCTGAACACAGGACGAAAGCCGTCTCGCGGGGGCCGAGCTCGCGCAGCCTCGAAACCGCGCGAGCGACCTTGGACCGGGGTAGCCTCTGGAACACGCCGTCGACACACGAAAACACAACAATACCGGGTGCCATCCGAACCATGAGGTCCACGATAGTGTGCTCAAACGCGGCGCAAGCATCCATCAAAGACTGTATTTTCGGCACCGGAATCATGGAGACGTCGTCTTGGGTTGACTCGTATGTCGCCGGCGTTACACTCGACGCATGAAGCGTCACCCGATCGAGGGCGGCACCATTCGCGCGGCCTTGTTCCTCGGGTTTGGTCTGACGCTGGGGTTGTGGGTCTGGGCAGGCTACCAGTTCACCCAGCGAATCGCCGATGTGCAACGCGACGCAGCCCAGACGAACGGCCAGTACACCCGCGCTCAGGACCTGCTCTCGACCGTGCGCGCCCAGCTGCTGCTGGGCTCGGTGTACGTCAGGGACGCATTGCTCGATCCCAATCCGCAGGCATCGGACGAGTATCGCCGGCAGCTGCAGGAGACCTACACCGAAGCCGTCGAGGCGCTCGAGCAGTATGTGCCCGTCGAAGACTCGGCAATGATCCGCGAGCGCGTGAATCGGCTGCACGACGAGATCGAGACCTTCCGGAGCACGCTTCTCGAGGTCCTGGCCACCGATCCGACCCGCCGCGCCAATGCCCGTCTGCTGCTCCGGAATCGGATCGTGCCTCAGCGGGAAGTCGTCATTCGAGTGTCAGAAGAAGTCCAGGCCTTGAATCGCGCGGCGTTCGTGGAACAGCAGAGCCGGATCGCGGAAGTCTACCGTGGGACGCAGCGCGACGTCTGGAAGCTTCTGGGGCTCGCGCTGGCCGCCAGTTTCGGTATCGGTCTGTGGGCCATCGTGTATTCCGGCCGTCTCGAGGATCGACTTCGCGAACAGATGGCCAAAGACGTCGAGAGCACGAGGGCGCTTCAGCGGCTCTCGTCTCAGCTCCTCGAAGCGCAGGAAGACGAACGACGCAACATCGCGCGTGAGCTGCACGACGAAGTCGGTCAGGTGCTCACGGCGATCAAGGTCGAGCTTGCCGTTGCGCAGCGCGCCATCGACAACACCGGCGGCCCGTCACACCTGTTGCAGGGCGCCCGCACCATCGCCGACGGCGCGCTCCACACCGTCCGCGACCTCTCACACCTTCTTCATCCCCCGATGCTCGACGATCTGGGATTGCCGTCAGCCGTCGAATGGTACCTTCGCGGTTTCACGAAGCGTCACGGCGTACCGGTCCAGCTGGTGTGCGACCCGATCCCGGGGCGTCTGACGGCCGAAACGGAAGCCGCCTGTTACCGTATCGTCCAAGAGGCGCTGACGAACGTCGCGAAGCACGCCCACGCGACGACGTGCCGCGTCTACCTTCAGCGTCTGCCCAATACGGTGCTCATCACGGTCGAAGACGATGGAATCGGATTCGATCCGGCCGTGGCCTCACAGTCGCCCGATCGAGGCCTTGGTCTCATCGGCATCCGCGAGCGGGTTTCGCAGCTTGGGGGTACGCTGCGTGTCGAGAGTGCGAGCGGCAAGGGTACACGGCTGACAGTCGAACTGCCGGCCCGGTCTCGAACAACCGGGGAGGACTCTGCCGTTCTCCCCCTTTCTCAAGTGGTGGAACCAGTTGCCTGAAACATCGCCCACCCGCCTTCGTATTCTGCTGGCCGACGATCACGTGCTCGTCCGCCAGGGTCTCCGGAAGATTCTCGAGGCACAGCCCGACTGGGAGATCGTCGCCGAGGCGAGCGATGGACGCGAAGCGGTCCAGCAAGCCCTCGCGCTCGAACCGGACGTCGTCGTGCTCGACATCGGCATGCCGCTCCTCAACGGCATCGAAGCGACGAGGCAGATCGCGCGCCGGTCTCCCAACATCAACATCCTGATCCTGAGCATGCATGCGCAGGAGGCCTACATCACACAGGTCATGAAGGCGGGAGCCCGCGGGTACCTCCTGAAGGATTCCGCGGACACCGACCTGATCCACGCAGTCGTCGCGGTGGCGTCCGGCAAGTCGTTCTTCAGTCCCGCAGTCGCCAAGGTGATGCTTGACGATTACGTGCGTCACCTGAGCGACAAAGGCATCGTCGATCGCTTCGAGACGCTGTCCGAGCGGGAGCGGGAGATCTTCCAGCTGATCGCCGAAGCGCACAGCAACAAGGAAATCGCGGAGATGCTGTCAGTGAGCCCCGCCACGGTCGAGACCCACCGCGCGCACATCCTTCAGAAACTGGACGTGCACAACACGGCGGAGCTCGTGCTCTACGCCGTGCGGCGTGGGACCGTGTCCTGACGGCCCACGTCACCGGCGCGTCATTCCGTCAATCGTCCATCCAAGCTCCGGCCCGCGACGGGCCGGAGCTCTAAGACCGTAGATTTCAGAAATCCACCTGGACGTTCAGCTTGGCGTACCGCGCCGGCTGAATGCCGGTCGGCCTGAGCCATGAACCTTGAGGCACGAAGCCCTGGTTGTAGCTCGTGACGACGTCGGTGTTGGTCAGGTTGTAGATGTCGACGCCGACCTGCGTCCGCGTCCGGCCGGACCGCAAGATCTTCGACACGCGAAAATCGACGTTCGTCCGTCGATCGGCGTACAACGTACCGGGTTGAATCAGGTTCACCGTGACGTTGGAGCCTTCCGACAGACTCCGTCCAAGGTACGGCCGGACGTAGGCGTTGGTGGCGACGAAGTTCGCCGCGAGCTGCGGACCCGGGTCGCTCGACCACGTGCCGCTCAGTTGCACCTCGATGCGCGGAATCATGTAGCTCGCGAGTCCGCGGATCGAGGTCTGGAACGGTTGCTCAACCCGGCAGTACGGATCGAGCAGCCCTGGATCGTCGTCGCCCGGCGCGTACGTTTCAGGAAGGATCGCTCGGATGGAGCAGGTGTCCTGAATACCACGGCCAGTGCTGGTGCCGCCCTGCAGCGTCAGGCCATTTCGCAGCCGCGCCACGAGGTTGAAGTCGACGCCATGCCAGTACTCGATCTGCTCAGCGAAGTTGCTCGCGTGCTGGGCGTACTCGTCGATTGCACCGACTCTTTCCGGGACGATGTCGTAGATCGGGCCGACGGAGTACCCGCCGCCGCCGGGCAGACGCGAATCGAGGGGCGCCGGGATTGTAAACGGTGTGTACTCGGACGAGGCAACCGCGCGGTTGTCAACCGTGTAATGGTTGCCGAACCAACGGCGGTTGTAGCCGACGTTCACGGCCACACGCGGCGCGATCTCCTGTTGCACCGACGCACCGAGCTGCCAGTTGTACTGCCGGTTGCCCCAGCCGCTGATGAAGTTGGGGTCGTAAGATCGGGTGAAGACCTCCTTGCCGAAGGTCTCGCTCGCGGCGGGCCCGCACTCGCCGTTCTGGTCGACGTTGGCGAGATCGCAGTCCCAGTAGAAATCGCGGTCGGCGTCGGTCCACTGACGTGTGGTGCTGACGGTCGTCCGGATGAGCGGGTTGAGGTCGAGGTCGCTGTTGTTCGCGGTGAACGCCAGCATGTACTTCCCGAGGCTGAACTTGACGGCCGTCTTGCCGGTGCCGAACACATCGTAGGCGGCGCCCATGCGCGGCGTGATGTCGTGCCAGTTCACGCCTTCGGTTTCGCGGGCGTCGTAGTGAACTTGCGTCGGCATCAGGATGTAGCCCGGCCCGCCGACCGACGACTCCGGATACGTCGTCAGGACGTAGTCGTACCGAAGCCCGCCCTGCAGCGTGACTTTCCCGCTCGTCCACTGATCCTGTGCGTAGAGCGATGTCGGGAGCAGGTTGCGCACGTACTTGACGTTGCCCGGGTACGCGGCCGTCTGCGTGAGCTGGTTGATGTTCCCGTTGCGCGCGCGCGAGGTGAAGACCTCACGGTTGTACGTGTACGTCTGGCTCGGATTCTGGAAACCGCCCTGGTACCCGAACTTCATGCTGTGCGCGCCCGTCACGTAGGACATCGAAGCCCTCAGCCCCGCGATGTTCCCGATCAAGTGATGCTGGAAGCCGCCCCCGGTACCCGACGTGAGACGCGAGGCGAGGTTCGGGATTTCGCCCGCCTGCTCGACCAGCCGAACCATGTCGGGATGATGGGAGCCGTCGATGCGCGGCGCGTTGTTGCGATAGCGCGCCTGATACGTTCCCCAGCCCGCTTCGAACAGCATGCGGCTGGTAAACGGCGAGCTCCACGTGGCCTGCTGGATGTGCGAGGGGTGGTAGAGGTTCAACCCGGTCGCTTCCGGCGTTTGCGTCGCCGTGCCGCCTCCTTCGCGGTTCTGCGTGTTGTACTGCTCCGACCAATAGAGATTGATCTTGTTGCGGGGCGTCGCCTGCCACGTCAGGCGTCCGATTCCCGTCCGGTTCTTCGGGTCGGTGAACGCCTGGCGGTCGCGATCGAAGTCGACGACCCACGAGTTCGGGTTGCCGGCGTTCTTGTTGAACCACATGCCAGGCACCGTGCTGCTGGCGCCGGTTTCGCGGTACGTCAGGTAGAACCACAACCTGTCGCGGACGATGCGTCCGCCGCCCATGGGGTTGATCTCCCAGAGGTGCTTCAGTTCGGACGGTGCGCGCAGACCCTGCGCCTGGAGCTCCTCAGTGTAGTTGCTGCCCTGCCACGAGCCGTGCGCGCCCGACGCGACAAACTGACCGCTGAACGTGTTGCTGCCTTCCCGCGGGATCACGTTCAGGACGACGCCGGCAGTCTCGGCTTCGCCAAGCCCGCCTGACGTGCTCAACACGACTTCCTGCGAGCCAGCGATGTTGACGTGCTGACCGCCGCCCGTACCGGCACCCGCCCAGCCGGTGTTCAGCCCGTCGTTCTGCGTCCGGGAGTCGGCGCTCCGGCCGCCATACATGGCGCCGGCGCTGCCGGTGACACCGCCCGAGATACCGCCCGAATCGGTGTCCGTGCTCATTCCGGGAATCAGCGCCTGGATGCCGCTGGCGTTCCGGGAGCTCGGAATCGCCGAGACAATGTCTTTGCTCACCGTCTGCTGCACGCGCGCGCTCTGCACGTCCACGATCGGCGTCTCACCCGTGACGGTGATCGTCTCCTCGAGGGCGCCGACCCTCAGATCCACATTGACCGTCGCGACGAACGTGCCGCTCAACTCGATGCCTTCACGACGCACCGTGCTGAAACCCGGCAATGTGAACGCCACGCTGTAGGTACCGGGACGCAGGTCAACGATCCGGTACTGACCTGTATCGTCGCTCACGACGGACCGGACTTTCTCAATCAGGACCGGGCTCGTCGCTTCCACCGTGACACCGGGGAGCACGCCGCCCGAGGTGTCGCGAACCACCCCTGTGATGGCGGCCTGCGCAAAGACCACGGAAGGCCAGAGCATCAGCATCCCTAGCATTGTCAGTGCTCGCTTCGCCACGAAGTTCATTCGAATCCTCCTTGCGCGCCCGCAGACGTTCGGTCCCACCTGGGCCGCCACGGTGGACGATAGCGGTCGACCCCACGGGCACCTATCCTTGCGCGGCTGTATTTCTGGCCCTGAAATGGCCGAAGGGTCTCAGGGGTTCAAGGCGTTGGAGAATCGACTTGGAGGGCTATATCGCGGGCCGCCGCTCGGGAGACCCACAGCGCGGGAAGCCGAGACTGTGCCGGGTCTGGTGACAGCAATCAACGATTACCACAGCGTGCATGGGTAGCGACGGCCCGACGACGACGATAACAAGTGGAAAACGAAAACCGAATCCCGTCCACACAGTATTTCTCTTTCGGACGGTCACCAAACGCAATGAGGGAGACCCAATCTTAGGTACGTAAGGCGAGAAGTGGGACCGTCGTCATGTGGGCTGTGTCTGCGACTAACATCAGCCTGAAGAATACTCACCGCAAGAGGCATCCCGGGTGAGGAGGAGCGACGATCCCACCAGCGGACGATAGTCGAGGATCCCTGACCCCTACTATCCGGTCAACTAAGTATTGTTCTTGGGGAAGAACCTGATGGCGGCTCGGCCCGCCCCCCGAGCCGCGGCAGCGGCATCGACGCCGCCACCGCGCCAGGAGGTTCAGAACGCGATGGCCACGCCGACGCTTGCTCTCCAGAACTCCAGCTTCTCGTCGGTCAGACTGAAGAGATTCAGATCCTGCACGGTGCGAAACAGGCGGAGATCGCCCCGAATGCCGGGTTGGGGCTAGCTGGCCGTCGGGGCCTGCCGTCCCACTCTCAGATTCAGCATCTCGACGAACACGGAAAAGGCCATCGCGAAATAGATGTACCCCTTTGGAATGTGCTGGTCGAGTCCCTCGGCTACGAGCGAGAGCCCGATCATCAGCAGGAACGCGAGCGCGAGCATCTTGACCGTCGGATGACGGTGCACGAAATCGCCGACGACCCCAGCAAACACCATCATGAAGGCGACGGCCACGACGACCGCGGCCACCATCACCGCAACCTCGTCAGCCATGCCGATCGCGGTAATGACGGAATCGAGTGAGAACACGAGGTCCAGAATCAGGATCTGCAGAATGACGCTTGCGAACGACGTCGCGACGGCGGCCGAGTGATGCTCTTCGCCACCTTCGACCTTGAGATGAATCTCATGCGTGCTCTTGGCCAGAAGAAAGAGTCCGCCAACGATCAGGATCACGTCGCGGCCCGAAATTTCCTGTCCTAGCAGGGCAAACCATGGCGTCGTCAACCGCATGACCCATGCTAACGAGAACAACAAGGCGATCCGGGACAACATCGCCGCCGCCAGCCCAACGGTTCGGGCGCGGGCCTGCTCAGCCCGGGGGAGTTTCCCGGCTAGAATTGAGATGAAGATGATGTTGTCGATTCCAAGAACGATTTCAAGAGCAGTCAAGGTGACGAGAGCGATCCAGATCTCTGGGTCCGTTATCCAGGTCATGCGCAGGCTCCACGCGAAGTATGGCAGAAGCGCAGTCGGGGCACGTGCATGCGCGCGGTGAGAACGGTCGTGACCGCGGTATTCGGTTTCACCGTGATAGCGATCGGCGCGGCGCTGCTGGTTCTGCCGGGCCCTGGACTGGTGGTCATCGCCTTGGGCCTGTTCATTCTTTCCGCGGAATTCGTATGGGCCAAACGCCTGCTGGATCGCATGAAGAATGAGGCGCAGAAGGTGCGTGACCGGTTCGGGCCGAGCTCACCATGAAAATTTTGCAACCCGTGCCGCATTCCTGCACGCTCCCCATCCGGATCCTTCACCGCCAAGATTGGTCGCTGCGCCAGAACCCGTTGCAAGCCTAGTACTTACAGCTGGCCAAACGCGTCGGTTCGCTGGCACCGGCGTTGCGACTCCGCCCGGTGGAGGTATCTGCATGCGCTTGGCGAAAATCGTGATCGCGACTGCTCTGGCTCTCAGCCTCACCGTGGCGGCACACGCCGCGCCGGGAGGGCCCAAAGCACCGAAGGTGACGAAGACGACGGGGGCGTCACAAGCGCCCAAGGCTTCAGGCCCTTCGAAGGCGCCGAAGCCGGCGAAAGCCACGACCGTTGCGACAAAGCCGACGAAGCCCGCCACGCAAGACGCGCACGCGACCAAGCATTCGACCGTAACAGCGTCAACCCCCACGGCGCCTACCGGTCCGATCGACTTCACCGCGGGCAAGGTGGGAGAACGGCTGACACGTAACACGGCGCTGCGCTCCAAGCTTCAGACACAGCTGACAGCCCTCGGCTATGAGGGAACCGTTTATCAGGCCGCCTACGGCTTCAAGAACCAGGGTCAGCTCGTGGCGGCAATCAATAACGCACAGAATCAGAACATCTCTTTCGAACAGCTCAAGACTCTGATGACGGGGCTGTCGGTCGATTCGACCGGCACCGTTTTGAAGGCAAACCTGAACCCCGACGGAACGGTCACGATGGTGCCGATTGAGGGGGCGACGAACCCTGCGCCGACTCAAAGCCTGGGCCAGGCCAAGAAGACGATCGCGACGACCACCGGAACCGACACCGTCACGGCGACGGCAAGCAATTGATCGCACCTCGCTTTGTCGCGGTGGCGGTGAGCGCCTGTTTGGCGCTCGCCGTCGCCGATCCGTCGTTTGCCCAGGGAAAGGGCGGAGGCAGAAAGCCACCGAAGTCGGCCGCCCCCCCACCAAGCACCAGCGCACTCTCCAGCGCGCCCGCGGCGCAGACCGGTGCGGATGCGTCGCTGATCGGGGCCGCTTCCCCCTTTGCCTGGCTCGACGACGCGAGCCTCATCGATTCAGGCAGTGTGTGGATCGGCGTGTCGATGCTGCAGTGGTACGGCAGCGGTCTCACCGAAACGATGGTTCCGGTCATCGACGCCGCCGTGGGCCTCACCCCGCGTGTTCAACTGGGGGTAAGCATACCGAGAGTCCCCGGCGGAGTCGGCACGACGTTCTTCAGCGGCAAGGTCGGCCTTCTGACCGACAACGCCCACAACGTCCAGGTGGCGGTCACCCCAACGCTCGAAGTTGCTGGCGGGGCCGTCCTCAATTCCCTCCCTGCGGGGCAAAGTCGCACACAGTGGGGATTGCCGGTCAGCGTTCACGCCGATCGGGAAAATCTCCGGGTCTACGGCAGCTCGGGCTACTTTTCGCCGGGCATCTGGTATGCGGGCGCCGGAATCGCGAGAGCGGTCGGCGATCGCGTCGGTGTATCCGGCTCCTTCAGTCGGGCGTGGACGACGTCGTCAGGGTCAGACCTGAGCGTTGCCTCCGCTCCGCTCCGCAACGAGCTCTCAGGGGGCGCGTCTTATGGCCTCCGGCCCAACATCGCTGTTTTCGGGTCGATCGGGCGAACGATAGGCACCTCGATTGAGGATGGGGCCGGCACGACACTCAGCTTCGGGGTGTCGGTCAGCGCTGCACCGAAGCTGCCAACAAATTGAGCGGGCCGCGTTACGCGACATCCTCACCGTTCCCGTTGCGGCGCGCGGCGTTGATCGTCAGAACCAGCCGTTCAAAAGGACACGGCTTCATCAGCACGGCAATCGCCCCTGCCTGACGGGCTCGCGCCGGCACGTCCATATCGTCGAGCGAGGTCAGCATGACGATGGGAATGCCGGCAGTCGTCGAGTCCGCTTTGAGACGCTCGCACGTCTCCCAGCCGTCCATGCCCGGCATCATGACGTCAAGGAGAATCACATCGGGCGGGTCGGCACAGGCGAGCGAGAGCGCATGCTCACCGCGAGCGGCCGTCATCACCGTGGCCGTCGACCGCAGCATCGCCGCATACAGACCGCGGTGCTCATCGGAATCGTCCACGAGGAGCACTCTCGGCCTGCCGTGCACTCGGTCGCCTGCCCCATCCGGCGGCACGGCAGCCGCCAGTTCGGAATCCGAACCGGAGACCAAACTCCGAAAATCGGGAAAGTCCCCACATTGCTCGCACTCGAACACGCTGTGCCCGTACCAGCGGTTCGGGACATACCGCAGGGGTCGTCCGCAGTAGGGGCAGGCCGGTCCTTGAACTGACGATTTGATCATTCGGCTTTCACCTCGTCAGCGGGATTCCCGGCCCGTGTCGCGCGAGACCTCGCGGACCAGCTCGCCAACTTCCTTCGGGGTCCAGGCCCAGGACACATCGGCCTGAGAAATGATCCCGACGCAAGAATCGTGGCCATCCACGACGGGGACACGCCTGATCTGGTGCTTTTCCATCGTGGCCACCACTTCATCGAGAGTCGCATCGTCCCGCACCGTCACGACGGGGCCCGACATACAGGTCTCCGCTGTGTACGCCACGGGGTTTTTCCCTTCGGCGACGACACGGCACACGATGTCGCGATCGGTCACGACTCCGACGATCTGATCAGCCGCATCGATAACCGGTATCTCACCGCAGTCGTTCCGCGCCATGAGCTTGGCGACGTCGTCCAGCGTGGTCGCCGGCGTGCAGCACGCTGGGTCCGGGGTCATGACATCTCGAGCTAGTTTTGCCATCGTCTTCCTCCGTCCAGCAGTTGCGCTAGCAACGAGCTTACCAATCCGCTGTGTACCATTCTTGAGCTTCGTCGTGTCGTCAGGTGAGCCACGAGACAGTTGCCTCGGTGAGCTGATTCGATGCACGAACATGACGTTTTTCGGAACGTGCGCACGGGCTTTCGCATCTGGAAGGCGGGTTTTCGTATCTGGAAACGATCACCTCGCGCCATACGTCTCGACCGTAGACGCGGCGCCTCGAATCGCAACCAAGGGGCTGGTGGGGTAACCTACGACCACTATGCGCACACAGCTGGCTTGGGCCTTCGTGGCCGTGGGACTTGCGGGTCTGGCCTCCGGCGAGCTGCGGTTGGCCGCGCAGGCGTCAGCCGGAGACGGTCAGGCGTTCATCACGGAAGTCGAACAGCTTAGACGGGACAACCCGAAGCTGTACCAGGCGGTTCGGGAGGGTTTCACGCTGTTCACCGAAATGCTGCTTGGCAGGCTCGGATACGACATCGGACCGTTCGATGGCATTTTGGATGGCCGAACCCGGGAGGCAATCCGACGCTATCAACGCGATCGCCATCTTCCGGAGAACGGCGATCCGTTCACCTTCGAAACAGTTCAGGCCGTGCGCGCAGACGATGAGCTGCTGCAGTCGGCGCCGATCGGTCTGCAGCCCAAGACCATCATCACCGATCGGTGGGATCGAGGTTTCGTGTCAGCCGACGGAACGTGGACGGCCGTCAGCGGGGACCTGGCCTCGCCCGAGCAGACCTCGAATATCACCTGTGAGCGGGCACAAGCCATCTGCCGGGAGGCGCGGGCAACGATTTCGGGACGGGGCTCGGCCCGGCTCCTGACCGTCGATCTCTACACTTTCGAGATCGAGCTCTGGAACGAACGGGAGATCGTCACCAAACCGCTGCAGTTCGGCTGCGCCGCGACTGTCCATCAGTGGAGCCGGAACCCGACATCGGTCACCTCTGTTCAGCGCACGAACTCAGACGCCGGCAGCTGCCGTGAAGTGCAGCGGCTCGAGAACAACCTCGTGCTCGACGACGGGAATGGCGTCTCGCAACGTCTGGCGGAGAAACAGCAAGAGGCGTGGCGGCGTATCGTGCAGATTTCACCCGCGACGATCAGACGGCTGACGGAACCGGAAACGAAATAGAGGCTATCGTTTTCTGGCGAGTCTCGCCAGGACGGCGAGCTCTTTGAGGTATTCGCGGATCGGTCGCGCAGGCGTTCCCCAGAACACGATACCCTTTCCGCGAATCACCTTATGGCTCGGCACGCCGCACTGTGCGCCGAGGATTGCGCCCTCCTCCACCCGAACATGGTCGGCAATCCCGACCTGACCGGCGATGACGACATCGTGCTGGATCGTGGAGCTGCCGGCGATTCCCGTCTGCGCGGCAATGACGACGTCGCGGCCGATGGTGACGTTGTGGCCGACGTGGACGAGGTTGTCCAGCTTTGCTCCAGCCTCGATGACGGTGGCATCGAGCGCACCCCGGTCGACCGTGGTGTTGGCGCCGATTTCCACGCCGTCTCCGATCTCGAGACGACCGACCTGTGGAAACTTGTGGTACTGCCCGGTCTGTTCGTCGCGGACGAAACCAAACCCGTCGCTGCCGAGGACGGCGCCTGCATGGACCAGCACCCGATGACCGATCGTGGTCTTCGGATACACCGTGACCCGCGCGATGAGATGACAGTCCTCGCCCACCGTCACATCGTCGAAGATGACGCATCCCGGGCCGATGCGCGATCCCGCGCCGATGCGAACGTTGCTGCCGATCGCCGCATGAGCGCCCACCGAAACGTCGGGAGCGAGCTGCGCGTCGGGCGCGAGCACGGCCGTTGAATGCACGGCGCTCGCCCGACGAGTTCCCCGGGCGATGAACGCTGCGGCCTTCGCGAATGCCAGGCGTGGCGCGGGGACGATCAGCAAGGTGGACGAGAGACCGGCGACTCCCGCGGCGGCGAACTCGCCGGCCAGCACCGCACCCGCGCGGCAACTGGCCGCACGGTCGAGGTACTTCGGGTCTTCGATGAACGAGAGATCCTCGGGGCCAGCCGCGCCAAGCGAAGCGGCCGACGTGATATCGCGGGAGGGATCGCCAATCAGACGCGCTGAAAGGAAGTCTGCGATGAGTTGAGCGCGCATAGTGAGGGTGTTGGGGCTCTCAGTATGGCCTTCACGCTCCTTGGAAGTCGATACAATTTGGCCGGGCCATTGCCGACGCGCGATCCCGCGTAGAATCATATCGATGGATGGGAAGATCGTCGGCGCAGTAAGCGTGTCGGGCGTGACCGGCGCGCATGACGGCAGACGCCGGCGCTGCGGCGGTGAAGTAGTCTGAAATCGGAATCAGGCTCGCCCATGGTTCACGACGAGCCGACTGACGGCATGAAGCAGACGGCTCGAATCGTTCTTGGCTTCGTGCTGCTCTTTGGCTTCTGCGCCCGCGCGGCCACCTATAAAGCCCCGCTGCTCGATCATCATGCCTGGCGGCAGGCCGACACCGCGGCCATTGCCAGAAACTTCTATCGAGAAGGCCTGAATCCACTGTATCCACAGATCGATCAGCGTGGCGATCAGCGGTTTGGATATGTTGAAACCGGCCTCGAGCTGTTCGCGTTTCTCGTCGCGGCGCTGGCCAGGCTGGTTGGCTTCACGCCGGAAATCGGTCGCCTGCTGAGCGCTCTGCTCTTTGTCTGTTCCTGCCTCATGATGTGGCGCTTCGTCAGGCACCGCTACGGCGAAGAGTGCGGCATCGTCGCCGCTTTCCTTTACGCGTTCGGATTTCCGCTGTTGCTCTGGGCTGAACGGTCGTTCATGAACGAATCGCTGCTCGTCTGTCTGTCGATCGCCTCCCTGCTCAGCGCCCAGCGGTATCTCGAACAGAGACGCGGACGCGACCTCCTGTGGCTGATACTCGGGACGTCGCTGGTCGGGGCGATCAAACTGCCCTACCTCATCGTGTGGGCACCGATAGCCGGCCTGTTTCTCGAAGTGGACGGGTCCCGTGCCTGGCGCGGTCCGCTTCTTCTGATGATGTTCGCGAACCTCGTCGCCGCCGGGGCATGGTATTGGCACGCTCACCAGCTTGCAACGATTACCGGACTGAGCTTCGGGATGACCGACAAGCTCTTCGATCCGGCCGTCGTCTTCTCGATGTCGTTTCCCCGGGTGATGGCCTCTCGTCTCATGAAGGACATCCTCGGTCCCGTGGGCGTCGTCGGCGCGCTCGGTGGTCTCTGGTACGGACTGCGCGAGAGGCGCTGGTGCGAGGCGTTCGGGATAGCTGGATTCGTCGCCTACCTCGTGCTGGTTGCCGGCGGCAACTACATTCACGACTACTATCAGCTGGCGGTGATGCCGGTGGCGCCGTCGCTCGTCTCGTTCGGAGTGCTGAGACTCGTCGACGCCTTCGCCACGAGTCCCGAACGGCGCAGGCGTTGGCTGGCGACGGCGCTGGGCGTGGCGGCGCTGGCCACGTTCGTCCGCTCGGCAAGTGCGCATTCCTGGTACGAGTACGCGCCCGGCGACGTGGAGCTCTGCCGATCGATCGGCACGGCGTCGGTTTCGGAAGAACGTGTGGCGATGCTGGGTACGAGCGACCCGAAACTGCTGTTCTGCGCCGACCGGAAGGGCTGGCTTCTGCCCGCACCGGTCGATGAGCAGGCCCTTCACAGGATTTGGGAAGAGGGAGCTCGGCTCGTGGTGGTTCCGAAAACCCTGCCGGGGGACGAAAGTGCCCGAGCATTTCTGGCGGCCTCCGGGAGCCAGGTGATTTCGACGCTGGACGCCGACGTGTTCAGGCTGGCGCCACCGCCAGGTCCGTCCAAATAGTTGCTCGGTGGGGCTACGATCTCAGTAACATAAGCGGCCGCACGACCCGACGATCTCGACTCTGCCTTGAGGAGGTTTCGAATGCGAAATCTGGGGATTCGTATTCTGGCGACTATCGCGCTGTTGGCGGCAACCGCCTTCGCATTTGCTCAGGCTCCGGCCAAGCCGGCGCCCCGGCCCACTCCGCGACTCCCGGACGGCAAGCCCA
Organism: Vicinamibacterales bacterium; assembly: GCA_035537875.1. Classification (GTDB taxonomy): domain Bacteria; phylum Acidobacteriota; class Vicinamibacteria; order Vicinamibacterales; family CAVVIG01; genus DATLLJ01. The sequence continues at coordinate 33,449 of DATLLJ010000167.1, forward strand.
ACCTGGGCCTGACGCCGAATTCCAGGGGCTACTGGGGAGGCGGCGACGGTCCGCTCGTGCAGGGCGCCAATTTCCCGTTGAAGGAGATCCCGTTCCAGCCTTGGGCCAAGGGTCTCTACGACTATCGCAACGAAACGCTCGCGAAAGACGACCCCTACCCGAAATGCGTCCCGCACGGCGGCCCGCGCCAGTTCGCGGCGGCCAATGGATTCCAGATATTGCAGATGCACGACGTCCAGCGGATCTTCATCATCTCTGGCGGGGCCGCGCGCAGTTGGCGCGTCATCTTCATGGATGGACGACCGCATCCCGATGTCAACAGCGACGAGTTCAACCCCGGCTACATGGGTCATTCGGTTGGCCACTGGGAAGGCGACACGCTCGTCGTGGACACCGTGGGGTTCAACGAGAAGGCCTGGCTTCTTGGGCGCGAGGGGATGCCGACCACGGAGGCGCTGCACCTGATCGAGCGCTTCTCGCGGCCCAATTTCAACACCCTGCGCTACGAGCCGACGATCGACGATCCTGGCGCGTACACGAAGCCGTGGTCCGGTGGATGGAATCTGCGATGGGTCGAGCAGGAAATGGAAGAATATTTCTGCCAGGACAACGAGCGAGACTCTCACCAGCTCATGGGCACTGAAAGCCTGGTGAAATAGCGATCTGAAGCTTTGTTCCTGCGGTCCGTCTGGACCGTCTAGAACGGGGCGTCGACGTCATATTCGATCCGCTCGACGCTCCAGCGCACGTACTCGATGAGCCGTCCGTCGATTCTCCACGCGGCGACCATCGAGTACGGTACGAGCATGCCGGCGACTTCACGAAAATCGCTGCTCTGGCCCTCGAACGGGGTCAGAATCGCCTGTCCCTTTCCGACATCCCGGTAGCGCTCGGCGGAAAACGTCGTCGGAAGATCATCGGGTCCGAAGGCGAACACGCCGGAGACCTCCCGCCCGTTGACCGTCAGCAGCGCCCTCGCCCGCCGATCGTCAATCGGCGACCACCGCACGTACCGTTCGTCGAGCAGGGCCGTGGGGAACCAGGCCATCTCGCCAAGCAGCCGCAGGAGCGCTCCTTGATCGAGCTGCGGTCCTTTGCTGTCTGCCAGGGTGACCGTGGACTCGAGCGAGACGAGCATGTTGCCCGAGCCGGCGAGTGAACGGTCGCGGGCGTCGATCCACATACCGGGACCCATTCGCACACGGCCCCACCAGATGAAGCCGGGAGGGCTCGTTGCGAAATATTGCTCGCCGCGGATGGGCAGCCAGCTGCCATCGAGCGAGGGGCGGAAGCTGCCCCCATGACGCAGGCGAACCGTGCGAACACCTCGCTCGCGCGAGGGAACAGCCTTGCTCAGATACCGACGAACCGGAAGTGGCAGACCGGACGATAGTCGGTCATCGACCGTCGGGCCTGTTTCGGCCTGGGCGAGAAGCGCTTCGGCCTCGCGCGTGACGCGGTGGGCAAAACGTACGCTGTTGGCTGAGGCGACGAACCCGACGGCGCCGATGGCGATCACCAGCACCCACAGCGCTGCCCACCACATCGGCGCGCTACTGCCGCCTGCTCTGCGCGTAGTCGATCGCGAACTGGCGCAGCGCGGCGTTGGTCAGCCCGAGCGCACTCGCTTCGCTGGTCGCGCGTTCGACGTCCCAGCGGTCGACCGCGAGCCGCTTGATCAGCCACATCGCCGCCGCGCGATTGCCGCTCGCGCAGTGAACGAACGCCGGCTCGGCGCCCTTGGCCGTGATGGCCGAGATGAATTGGTCCGCTGCCTTCGGATCCGGTGAGGCGCCGTTGAACGGGATATGGACGTAGCGCAGCCCGGCAGCCTTGGCGAGGGCCGCTTCCTTCTCGATTTCGGCCCCGGGCTCGCTCGCCTGCCGCAGGTTGATGATCGAGACAAATCCCATCTTCTTGATTTCCGGCACCGCCACTTCCGGATCGATGGCGCCGGCGCAGGCAACGGTCGTCTCGAGACGCGAAAGGTTGTTGATGCCGGGAACGGTCCCTTTGCTCACCTGCTGGGCGAACGTGGGGACCGCAGAGTACGCAACGAACGCGAGTAGACACGCGACAGCTCGTACGGATGAACGCATACCAGACACTCCTTCTTTTGGCCCTGCCGGAACAGATGTCACGATCACCTCAGTCGGGTAACGCGAACGCCACGATGCTCTGGGCGACAGCGATCGCGATGTACTGCTTGTTGTCGAACATATATGTCATCGGCGAGGCCTTCCAGACGTGATTGGTGGGGAATTCCCAGAGCACCTTGCCGCTGACCGCGTCAGCAGCCATGAGCGACCCGCTGTTCTCCCCGAAGAACACCAGGCCCGACGCCGTCGAGATGACGCCCGCCGAGGCGGTCAGCGATCCACCGCCCTGCGGCAGATCCCAGGCCACGTCTCCGGTCTGGATGTCCACCGCGCGCAGCGATTTCGTGAACGTCTCGCCGGGAGCGGGCCGCGCGGCGCCGCCCATGAAGCCTTTGCCCGATTCCCACTCCATCGCGCGTTTGCTGAACAGATTGCACCGTTCGAGCGCCTGAAAATAGTAGAGGCCCGTGCCCGGGTTGAATGAGGTGGAGAACCAGTTCGTGCCTCCCTGGAAGCCCGGACACACGTAGGTCTCTCCGTTCGCATCTTCCTTGAGCTCGTTCAGAATCGGACGCCCGTTTGGATCGATGCCCTTGGCCCAGTTCAAGCGGTTGAGGAACGGCTTGGCCAGCAGCAGCCGGCCGTCGGTCCGGTCGAGCACGTAGAAAAAGCCGTTGCGATTCGCCTGAATCAGGAGCTTCCGCGGCTGGCCCTGCCAGTTCGTATCGAGCAGGACCGGCGTCTCCTGTGCGTCCCAGTCGTGGATGTCATGCGGCGTGAACTGGAAGTGCCAGCGCAGCTTTCCGGTCTTCGCCTCGAGGGCCAGCACCGAGTCGGTATAGAGATTGTCGCCTTGTCGCTCGTCGCCGTTGAAATCCAGTCCTGGATTTCCTGTGGGCCAATACACGAGATCGAGCTGCGGGTCGTAGGTCCCCGTCATCCAGGCGGCTCCGCCGCGATGTTCGGTCAGCGCGCCCTGCCACGTGTCGGAACCGGGCTCACCCGGCCTGGGCACGGTCCAGAAGCGCCACACTTCTTTGCCCGTGGCCGCATCGTAGGCGGCGACGAACCCTCGCACCCCCTCGTCGCCACCGGCTGTGCCCGAGATGACGAGAGCCCCGGCGACAAGCGGTGCGGAAGTACCGTTGTAGTTCTCACGCCAATCGGCCATCTCCGTGTCCCACAGAAGCTCCCCGTTGGAGCGATTGAGGGCAATCATGTGCGCGTGATCGGTGAGCAGAAACAGCCGGTCGCCTGAGACCGCCACCCCACGGTTGAACCCTCCAGCCGCGTTGCCGGCCAGGCCCTTCGTGCGGGGCCGCTGATAATGCCAGATCGGACGGCCGCCGCCGGCGTCGAGTGCGTAGACCTCGTTGGCGCTCGATATGTACATGATGCCGGCAACGACGATGGGGGTCGTTTCGACCTGGCCAACATTTGGAATCGGAAACGTCCACCGCGGCGCCAGCCGCGCGACATTGGTCCTGTCGATCTGCGTCAACGTCGTATAGCGATTGCCGCCAACGTCACCGTGGTAGGTCGTCCAGTCGTGCTGTGAAGTGACGGCACGATACCGGTCACCTGCGGTCTTGCGGAACAGGTGAACGCGCTGATCGTCGGTGCGAAGCTGCAGATCGGACATCCCTTCGCTCAGCACCTGGCCTTCGAGCGTTCGCCCGTCGGTGGTCTGGACGACCTTGCGCACGACCACAGGAGCAGCAGTGCGCGACATTGGGACCAGCGTCCGTAGGTACGCGACGAGCGCAGTCATCTCCTCGGCCGGAAGATCAAACCCCGGCATCCCGCTCGCTGGCTTTCCTGTCCGGAGAAACGCGACGAGATCCGCATCGGCACGGCCGGCAATCGGCTCGACGATGGCCGGCCCTGATTCGCCGCCCGTCCCATCGCCGCCGTGGCAACGGGCGCATCGGGTCTCGTACTGCTGCCGGCCGCCCGCTGTCTGGGCACCAGCATGTCCTGAGACAAGAACGAAGCACGACAAAACGGTGAGCACCCTCAGCATGAGGGAAAACATATCAGGTTTTGATGGACCCGAACGCGCGAAGGGGGGATTACTCGGATTCGATGCTTGCCGAGCTGCCCTGCCTCCGGTCAGAATGGCGGAAGACGTCAAGCAGGACGTCAAACAGGATTCATCCCACTGCTGGTCGTGCAGAACGCGGCCAGGACACCCCGGAATTCCGGAGCCTCTCCAGCCGGCCGGAGACTGCCGGAAAGCTGCGAATCCAGCATCCGGAATTCGTCCCGGGATGCGGGCGCTGTGACCCGATTGACTAGTTTGTCGCTGGCATATGACATGCTCGGCAAGATCTGATTCAGATTGTGATTTCCACGCTTTCCGGCAGACGGCAGGCTGGAGGTATGTGATGAACGACCAGAGTTACGTTTCGCGAGCGGCGGTGGCAGTCCTCACCGCAAGCGCTGTCTTCATTTCGTCGATCCCGGCAAATCTCGGCGCGCAAGCCAGTTCACCAGCATCTACCCCTGCGGAGGCGCCGCTACCTGAGGATGGCGGATGGCCGCGCGACTACACCACGCCGAGCGGTGGGGCCGTCCGTGTCTTTCAGCCGCAAGTCGCGACCTGGACAAACCAGAATCACATGGTGGCGTATTCAGCAGTGTCCTACATCGCGAAAGACGCCAAGCAGCCGGCGCTCGGAACGGTGAAGCTGGAGGCCGACACGACGGTGGCGCTGTCTGAACGACTCGTCAACTTCGCTGACGTGAAGCTGACCGAATCGAACTTCCCCAACCTGCCGAAGGAACAGCTGCAGGAAGTCGTCGCCCGGATTCAGCGAGCGGTGCCTGAGCAGGAGTTGATCATCGGGCTCGACCGGGTGCTGGCCAGGCTCGACAAGAGCCAGATCATTCCGAAAAACGTCGACGGCGTGAAAGCGGATCCTCCCGAGGTTTTCTACAGCACCTCGACGGCCGTCCTGGTCAATATCGATGGCGACCCGGTCTGGAGCCCCATCCAGGGAAACGATCTCAAGTTTGCCGTCAACACGAACTGGGATCTGTTTCAGCATCCGACCGGCAACACGCTCTTCCTGCGTTACAACACCAGCTGGCTGACGGCAGCCGACCTCAAGGGACCGTGGAAACCCGCCGGCAAGCTGCCCGAGAGCTTCAGCAAGCTCCCCGCGGACAACGGCAACTGGGACGACGTCAAGACGGCGCTCCCGGGGCGGACGCTGTCAGGGTCGGCCGTGCCCAAGGTGTTCGTCAGCACGAAGCCGGCGGAACTGATTCTGCTGCAGGGCGGCCCGAACTATCTGACCGTGTCGGGGACCAAGCTGCTCTGGGTGAGCAACACCGAGAGCGACGTGTTCCGCCTCGGCAAGACCGGCTCGGTTTACTTCCTGGTGTCGGGCCGTTGGTTCTCGGCGCCAGACTTCACCGGCCCGTGGATGTTCGCGACTCAGACGTTGCCTGACGATTTCAAGAGAATCCCGGTCACGCACGAACGGTCGCGTGTGCTCGCCTCCGTGCCCGGCACCGATCAGGCGATCGAGGCGGTGCTTCTGGCGCAGATCCCGGAAACGGCGCGCGTGAACAAGAAGACGGTCCAGGCCCCGGACGTGCAATATCAGGGCACGCCGGAGTTCCAGCCGATCGAACAGACCTCGGTCGCACGTGCCGTGAACACCGACAAGGACATCATCAAGGTGGGCGACCTCTACTACATGTGTTTCCAGGGCGTCTGGTTCATGGGACAGAGTGCGAACGGCCCGTGGAACGTGGCGTCGTCGGTGCCGAAGGAGATCTATCAGATCCCGCCGAGTTCGCCCTCCTACAACGTCACCAACGTCACGATCATCGAAGATGACGACGACGAGGTGGTCTTCGCGACAACCGCGGCGTACACCGGAATGATGGTCGCGTGGGGCTGTGCTGTGTGGGGTACGGGTTACTACTATCCGCCGTACGTCTATTACGGGGGGTTCTATCCTATGTATTACCCGTATTACCCGACCTACGGATTCCACGCTTCCTACAACCCTTGGACCGGCGCCTACAGTCGCGGTGCGGTCGCGTACGGTCCCTATGGCGGTGCTGGCGTGGGCGCCCGGTACAACCCAAGAACGGGCACCTATTCGCGGGGCGCCGCGGCATGGGGTCCGTACGGCGCGCGCGGAGCGGCTGGGGCCTACAACCCGCGCACGGGCACCTCGGCGGCAACCCGGCAGGGCGCTGGCGTTTACGGGAGCTGGGGCCAGACGGGCGTGGCACGGGGCAATCAGTGGGCCACTACCTCGCGCGTCACGAACAACCTGACAGGGACGACAACGCGCGTGACGCAGGGAAGTGGAGGCGGCGCGGCTGTCACACGGAACGCTCCGGGAGCCGGCAACAATTCCGGCGTCGTGCGGACCGATTCAGGCGACATCTATGCCGGCCGTGATGGGAACGTGTATCGGAAAGAGGGTGACAGCTGGCAGAAATCCAACGCCAGCGGCGGCTGGGACAACGTCCAGCAGCCGACGCAGGCCCAGCGCGATCAGGCGCAGCAGCGCGCGTCGCAGGCGCAGGGAAACCGGGCCACGGCGGACACGGCCACGATGGGACAGCTCGATCGTGATTCGGCCGCGCGCGCCGAGGGTACGCAGCGGACGAGTAGCGCCAGCACCGCCCGAAGCGGCGGGTCGACCAGTTACCGTCCGAGCACCACAAGGGCCGCTCCTCGAGGTGGCGGCGGCAGGCGTCGGTAGACCTTGGAGCATTGAAAGTGGACCAGACTTATGAATGCATCGACACACGTCAGACTTGGCACGGCTCTGGTTCTCGTTCTCGTGCTTGGCGCGCTCTCCCACGTCCTCTCAGCGCAGCAGCCCCAGGGAGCAAAGGTAGCCGACGCCGAAGAGACCCGTGAGGCGAACCTGCGCGCTTACGTCGAATTGTTGCGCTCGGACATGCGCGCGCAGAAGGTCGCCGTTATCACCGAGATGATGCAGTTCACGGAGGCCGAGGACGAGAAGTTCTGGCCCGTCTACCGGGAATACGAAACGGAGCTTGCGGCCCTCAACAACGACCGGCTGGCGCTCATTCGGAAATACGCCGCCAGCTACGACACGCTGACGGACGCCATGGCGGACCAGCTCGCCAACGGCGCGCTCGACGTCGAGGGGCGCCGCCACGCGCTCAAACAGAAGTACTACGAGCGATTCAAGTCGGTCCTCTCACCCAAGACAGCGGCGCGGTTCCTTCAGGTCGAGAACCAGATTCTCCTGATCCTGGATCTCCAGATTGCAGCGTCGCTGCCCATCGTCCAATGATGGGAGCGACGCTCAAGGTGACTGACATGCGAAGACACGCGGTCGTACCTGCAATCCTCGTCGCCATGATCGTCATCGGCGGGGCAACACTGTCCGCCGATCGCGTCCGGCTCCGGTCGGGTCAGACGGTGGAGGGAGAGTTCATGAGCGCGGACGTCAAGGTGGTCCGCGTGCTGCTGGCCAACGGCACGATCGCCGAGTTCGCCCTCAGCGAGGTGAGCGCAGTGGAGTTCACTCCGCGCAAGGCCGCTCCCCCGCCAGCGCCCGACCCGTCACGCGCGCCCGCGCCTGTCACGTTGCCGATGGGCACGGTTTTGAACGTCCGGCTCACCGAAGCGATCGAGGTAGATGCCGCCCAAGCTGGCATGACGTTCAAAGCGCTCCTCGACGATCCCGTGATGATAGAGGGGAAGGTCATCGTGCCCCGCGGAGCTTCTGTCGTGCTGCAGGCCGCCAAGGTCGAGCAGGCCGGCCAATTCAAAGGTGCCGACAAGATTACGTTGAAAGCGAACTCCCTCGCGTTCGGTGGCCGGCGGTATGACATCGTGACCACCCAGGTCGAATCAAAGGGCGGTGGTGAGGGCAAGAAAACCACGCGCAAGGTTGCGGGAGGCGCCGGGTTGGGCGCAGTGGTCGGCGGCATCGCGGGCGGCGGCTCAGGCGCGGCTATCGGCGCGGTCGCGGGCGGCGCAGCCGGGGCCATCGTGGCCAGTCAGGGTACCGAGCACTTGAAGCTTCCGGCGGAAACGCGGCTTCAGTTCAGCCTGAACTCGGCCGTCACCGTGCGCCCCTGACGAGAAGTCGCTGGAGGCATTGGCGGGCCGGCGAACGCCCGCGAGGGCATGCTCAATCGGGCCGGGCCGGGGCGGCGTACCAGTTCTTCTTGGGAACGACCTTCGGCGCCGACGGGTCGACGATGTAGTTGGGCGACATGATCTGCACGCCGTATTCGTTGAAGAGATCCTGGATGTTCCCGTGCAGGTCGTGCATCACGACCAACCGCTGGTCCTGGTGTTCGAGGCAGACGAACAGCGTGTACTTCACGTAGAAGTCTTCGAGTGACATCTGGCACACCAGAGGCTTCGGCTCCTTGCGGAGGCCTGGGGTCCGCTCGGCGGCCAGCAACAGCAGCGCCTGCACCTGACGCCACGGCGTGTCGTAACCGATGGTCACCGAGGTGGGCGTGAGCACGCCTTCCCGATCACTGAAGCGGGTGTAGTCAGTCGTCGTCTGCGAAACGACGACGGCGTTGGGAATCGTCACTTCCTCGCCCTGGATCGTCTTGACTTTCGTGGACAGCAGCCCGAGGTGAATCACTGTCCCTTCGACGTCGCCGATGCGCACGAAGTCGCCGACGCGGAGAGCGCGTGAGTAGGTCAGCATGAAGCTACTCATGATCTGATTGACGAGGCCGCTCGACCCGAACGTGACTATGAGTCCGAGAAACACGCTCATGCCCTTGAACGCGTCGCTGCCGCTGCCGGGCATGTACGGATACGCCATGACGAGAGCGATGATCCATAGCAGTCCGGTCACCAGGCGGCGTGTCGGCGGGGCCGTCTCCGGGTACAGCCAACGCACGTGCGTCCGTCCCTGTTCGATCCCTTTGAACCACAGGCCCACCAGCCGAGTCAGAAAGCGGGTCATCACGAAGATGAGTGCCACGGTGAATAGGCCGGGAATGGAGTCCAGAACGCCGAGGCCGAGGGTCTGAATGGTCGAGAGGAGGTAGCCGCGCATCTCCTCTCCCCAGGGGCGCGTGTATGGGAAGCGCCGGAGAATGAACGTGATCGTGCTGTACGTGACCACGAGGCCCAATACCACGGTGATCGTCCTCAGCAAACCGCGCTGAAAGTCGAGCACCCGCGAGGCCCTGAGCGTACTGACGTCCGCAATACCGGCTTTGGCGAGCTGAAGCTCCGCTGCTTCCACCAGCCTGCTGGCAAAAGTGCGATACACACGCACGAGCCCCCAGATGATCAGCGCCCCGACGGTGAGTCCCACGACGGCGGAAACGGCCGACAGCAGCAAAACGCGCGGCGTCCGCGCTTCCACGGCCTCGTCGAGCGCCTGTTGCAGGCGCGCCACCGTCTGGGCGGTGACGCCCGGCAGCGTTTCGCCGGACAGCTCCTCGACGTCAAGCTCGGTCAGCGCCAGTACGGCTCGCGAGCCAACGTTGATCAGAAAAAGGGTGTCGAAGGCTTGCGACGCAACGGGTCCGCTGATCCCCTGAGAGACCAGATCGCTGACGATCCTGCCCGCCCCGGCGGCTCGCTCAGCGGGACGACGTCCAAGGACTGTAGCCCGAAGGACGACGATCGGGCGGTTGGCGAACGTAAACGTGAAGGGCTCACCCGACCGCTCGGCCCCCTCGCCCGCGGCGACGCCCACGAGCGCGGGGGGCGATGTCTGAGCAGTTGGCGGCGGCGTCTGGGCCCGCGCGGCGAGTGCCGCGCCGAGGAGCACGGCGCAGAGCGTCACTGTTCGAACGACGCCCCTCACTCCGCTGGCGGCTGATGACGATTCTGCCCCGGCAAGAGCCTTTGGGGCCATCGGGTCAATAGATCTCCGGAATGAACTTGCGCCTGGCCAGCGACTTCTCGTCGTCGTAGGCGTGCTTTTTTGACCGATTCGGCAGCTTCACCTTCGGACGGTCGATCTTCTTGTGCGGAATCAGCTTCAACAGGTGAGCGATGATGTTGAGGCGTGCGCGCTTCTTGTCGTCGGACCTGACGATGTGCCACGGCGCGTGACGCGTGTCGGTCGCCTTCAGCATGGCATCGCGAGCGAGCGAGTATTCGTACCACTTGGCGCGGGACGGCAGGTCCATCGGGCTCAGCTTCCACTGCCGCAGAGGATCGTTGATGCGCGCTTTGAACCGCCGCTCCTGCTCTTGGTTGCCGACCTCGAGCCAGAACTTGATGAGGATGAGCCCGCCATCCACCATGTACTTCTCGACTACCGGACAGAGCTTGAGGAAACGCTCGTACTGCGCATCGGTGCAGAAGCCCATCACGTGCTCGACGCCGGCACGGTTGTACCAGCTGCGATCGAAGATCACGATTTCGCCTGCGGCCGGGAAGTGCTGCATGTAGCGCTGGAAGTACATCTGGCTCTTCTCGCGGTCGGACGGGGCCGGGAGCGCCACCAGGCGGAACACGCGGGGACTCACACGGTCGGTAATCGCCTTGATCGTACCCCCCTTCCCCGCCGCGTCACGCCCCTCGAACACGATGACGACGCGAAGCCCCTTCTCTTTCACCCAATCCTGCAAGGCGCACAGCTTGCCCTGCAGCTTCTGAAGTTCTTTCTCGAATTCCTTCGCTTTGATTTTTGCCATGCCTTTTGCCTGCCTATGGTTGCCAGCCGCCGCCAAGCGCCCTGTACAGCTCCGCGCGCGCCCGCAGCTCGGACCCGCGCGTCTGCGCCAGCAGCAATTGTTGCTCGAACAGCTGCTGGTCGGCGTTCAGGATTTCAAGGTAGCTGGCGAGCCCCGAATCGTACCTGGCGCGCGCCAGATCGGAGGCGTCCACCAGCGCGGCGACGCCCGTCTGGCGCTGCATGCGCACGTCGGCCAGCTTTTGAATGGTGACGAGCGAGTTGGCGACCTCGCGGTAGGCGTTGAGCGCCGCCTTCTGATATTGCGCCGCCGCGGCCGTGAAGGCCGCCTGCGCCGCCTCGTAGTTCCGGCGGATGCGCCCCGCCTGGAACAACGGCTGGAACAGGTTGATCCCGGCGGACCACACGGCTCCGTCCCCGCCGAGGAATGTCGTGAGGTCGCCGCTCACGCCGCCGAAGAAGCCGGTCAGGCTCAGCTGCGGAAAGAAGAGCGCCTTGGCCGCGCCGATGTCGGCGTTAGCGGAAACCAGCAGCTGCTCGGCCTCGACGACGTCGGGGCGCCGCTCGAGCAGCGAGGCCGGAAGGCCCGGCGGAATTGGCGGAGGAAAGAGCTCCTCGGGAGCAAGGCTCTGGCGCTTGACCGGTCCGGGAGGCCGTCCGAGCAGCAACGAGACCGCGTTCTCGACGATGGCGATCTGCTGTTCGATGTCCGGGATCGCGGCCGCCGTCTGCGCGCGGTTCGCGATGTTGCGATCCAGCTCGAGGCGATTCGACACGCCTCCTTCCAGACGATTCTGGAAGTACACGACGGTCTCGTCGTTCAGGCCGAGCGTCCGCTGGGCGATCTCGAGCTGCAGGTCGAGCTCGCGGAGCAGAAAATAATTCGTCGCGACATCCCCGACGAGGGTGACCAGCACGCCGCGGCGCGCCTGATCGGTCGCCAGGAACAGGGCGAACGCCGCCTCGTTCTGTCGCCGCAGGCGGCCGAACACATCGAGCTCCCAGGACAGCTGAAATCCGTACGTGCCGCTCTGGTGCGTCGTGTCTTCCTCACCCTGCACGATATCGCCCTGCCCGGGTGCGTTCGACGCCTGCCGTGCCGTGTACCCTGCAACACCATCGATTTGCGGATACAGGTACGACTTGGCGATGCCGGCACGAGCGCGTGCCTCTTCGACACGGGCGTAGGCGACCTGCAGGTCGAGGTTCCGTGAAATCGCCTCCCTGATGAGATCCTGCAGCTCCCGGTCCTCGAACACCTCCCACCACAGCGCATCCGCCATCGACTCGGCCTGCGGGGCCTCGACGAAGCGATACGCCGGCGGGCTCGGCATCTCGGGACGCTCGTAGTTCGGCCCGACCGCGCATCCAGCCACCAGCGACGAGAGTGCCGGCACCAGTGCCAGGAAAACCAGTGAACTCCGCGCCATCTCAGTGCCCCCCGTGTCCGTGCTCCGTCGCCAGCTTCCCGGCCGGCGGGGCCACGGGCGCAGTCGCCGGATGCTTCGAGCCGCCGATGACTTTCTCGACAGCCACATACAACATCGGGATCAGCAACACGCCCAGGATGGTCGCGATGAGCATTCCCGAGAAAACGGTCATCCCTATCACCTTGCGCGCCTCGGCGCCGGCGCCCGAGGCCGTCAGCAGCGGAACGACGCCGAGGATGAACGCGAAGGCCGTCATCAGAATCGGGCGGAAGCGCAGTTTCGCCGCCGAGAGCGTCGCCTCCATGAGTGGCTTTCCCGCTTCGAGCTCCATCTTCGCGAACTCGACGATCAGGATCGCGTTCTTCGCGGCAAGGCCGATGAGCATGATGAGCCCGATCTGCGCGAAGACGTTGTTCTCATAACTCGGCGAGTACTGGCGCGCGATGTAGAGGCCGAGGTAGGCCCCGAAGGCCGCGAACGGCGTTCCGAGGAGGACGCTGAACGGCAGCCCCCAACTCTCGTACTGCGCCGCCAGAATAAGGAACACGAGGAAGATCGCCAGCGCGAACACCACGGCCACGCCGGGTGCCCGACGTTCCTGAAACGACATGTCCGCCCAGTCGTAGGTGACGTCCGTGGGCAGCACCTCACGAGCCGTTTCCTCGAGCGCGTCGAGCGCTTGCGTCGACGAGAAACCCACGGCGGGCACGCCTGTGATCTCGGCCGCGCGAAACAGGTTGAAGCGATTGGTGAACTCGGGACCGGTACTCGGCCCGGTTGACAGGAGCGTGTCGAGGGGGACCATGCCGCCCGTCTGGTTCTTCACGTAAAACAGCCCGAGCTGCTTCGGATCCTGGCGGAACTCCGGCTCAGCCTGCACGTACACCTTGTAAACACGGCCGAAACGGTTGAAGTCGTTCACGTAGGAGCTGCCGAGCAGCGCGCCGAGCGTCGTGTTCACGTCGTTCAGCGGAACGCCCGCCTTGAGGACTTTGCTCCGGTCGATGTCGGCGTAGATCTGCGGCACGCTGGCCCGGTAGAGCGTGTTGATGCGTCCGATTTCCGGCCGCTTCCGCGCGGCGTCCATGAAGCGCGTGGCCTGTTGCGACAGATAGTCTGGCGAGCCGCCGCTACGGTCCTGCAGTTGCATCGTGAACCCGGCGCCCGTGCCGAGTCCGGGGATCGACGGGGGCCCGAAGGCCACCACACCCGCTTCGGGAATCTCCTGCGCGAACGCCCTGTTCAGCGCCTCGACGACCCCGCGCGCGTGCGACTCCGCAGTGGTCCGCTCTTCCCAGGGTTTGAGCTGCACGAAGAAGAAGCCCATGTTCGACGAGTAGGCGCCCGTGAGCAGGGAGTAACCCGAAATGGTGTTGAAGCCGTCCACGGCCTCGTTCTTCGCGATGATCGCTTCGGCCCTCCGCATGACCGCGTCGGTGCGCTCGAGGGACGCCGCATCCGGCAGGAGCGCATTCACCAGCAGGAACCCCTGATCTTCTTCGGGCACGAAGCCGCCCGGGATCCGCTGGACCAGCATGACGGTGACGTAGATCAGGATGCCGATGAAGGCGAGGCTCCGGAACATCTTTCGAGCCAGGATGGCAGCGAAGCTGACATACCGGTCCGTCGACCAGCCGAACACACGGTTGAAGCCGTTGTAAAACGGTGTCAGGAATGATTTCTTGCCCGTCGCTGGTTTGAGCAGCATCGCCGCGAGCGCCGGGCTCAGCGTGAGGGCGTTGACGACCGACAGCAGCACGGAGATTGCAATCGTGATCGCAAACTGCTGATACAGCAGGCCGGTGATGCCGCCCATGAAGCCCACGGGCACGAACACCGCTGCCAGGATGAGGCCGATGGCCACGACCGGGCCGGAGACCTCCTCCATCGCTTTGATCGTCGCCTCCTTCGGCGCCATCCCGTGCTCGATGTGATGCATGACCGCCTCGACGACGACAATCGCATCGTCCACGACGATGCCGATGGCCAGCACCAGGCCGAGCAGCGAGAGCACGTTGATCGAGAAACCGAGCAGCGGGAAGAACATGAACGCGCCGACGAGTGAGACCGGCACGGTCATCAGCGGGATGAGCGTGGCACGCCAATTCTGCAGGAAGACGAAGACGACGATGATGACGAGCCCTACCGCCTCGAACAGCGTGTGCTCGATTTCCGTGATGCCCTCGGTGATCGGCAGCGTCGTATCCAGCGAGACCAGGTAGTCCATGTCCCGCGGGAAGCGCTGCTTCAGATCTTCCATCGTCGCCTTGATACGGTTGGCGACGTCGAGCGCGTTCGTGCCGGGAATCTGGAACACGGCAATGACCGCCGACGGCGTGCCGTCGTGGCGGCCCAGCGCGTTGTAAAGCATCGTCCCCAGCTCGAGCCGCGCGATGTCCTTGAGTCGAACCTCGGAGCCATCCGGGTTCGTGCGCACGATGATGTTGGCGAACTCTTCCTCGTTGAGCAGACGCCCCTGGGTGCGAACGGTATAGGTGTACTCGGTGCCGGAGGGCGCTGGTGGGCCACCGATCTGACCGGCCGGTGTCAGCTGGTTCTGCTGCGAGATGGCGTTTGCGATGTCCGGAATCGTGATCCCAAGGCGTCCGATCACATCGGGACGCAGCCAGACGCGCATCGCGTAATCGCTGCCGCCGAACAAGTTGATCTGCCCGACACCCTGGATGCGGGCGATAGCGTCGTTGATGTTGATCGTCGTGTAGTTCGAGAGAAACGCGCTGTCGTACGTGCCCTTCGGCGACTTGATCGAGATGACGAGCAACGGAAACGCGAGCGCCTTTTTCACCGAGACGCCGTAGTTCTTGACCGACGTCGGCATCTGCGGCATGCCCTCTGACACGCGGTTCTGCGTGAGCACGTTGTTCATGTCGAGGTTCGACCCGACCTCGAACGAGACCTTTAGCGTCAACGTGCCGTCGTTGGCGTTCGTTGACTTCATGTAGATCATGTTCTCGACGCCGTTGATCTTCTGCTCGAGCGGCGTGGCCACCGACGCCTCGACGTCCGTGGCACTGGCGCCGACGAAGGTCGTGGTGACCTGGATCATCGGCGGCACGACCTCGGGATACTGCGAAATCGGCAGGCCGCTCATGGCGACGACGCCGAGCAGCACCGTGATGATCGAGATCACGATCGCGACGATGGGACGGTTGACGAAGAAGCGGGCCATGACCTACTTCGCCTCTCCGGCTGGTGCCGCCGCGCTGCCCGCCGGCGTTGCCGGTGCCGGCTTGGCGGAGACCGTCATGCCTTCCTGTATCCGCTGGAGGCCTTCGACGACGACCTCTTCGCCTGCCTTGAGGCCGTCCTCGATGACCCAGAGGGAGTCGACTCGCTGGCCGACCTTCACGTTGCGAAAAGCGACTTTCCCGTCCTGCACCAGAGCAACGCTGTACAGATTCTGCAGTTCCTGCACGGCCCGTTGCGGCACGAGGAGCGCGCCTCTCTTGGTATCGAGAAGAATGCGCGCACGACCGTATTGGCCCGGCCGGAGGAGCTGCTGCGGATTGGGGAAAACGAGCTCTATTCCCAGAGTACCGGTCGTCGGATCAACCGCGCGATCGATGGTGTTGATCTTGCCCGTCTGCGGGTAACGACTGCCGTCAGCCAGGGTCAGCTCGATTCCCTCTCGAGAGCCGCCGGAGGATTTACCAGCGGCCGTGACCTGTCGCGAGACGCGCAGATAGTCCGACTCGGTCACACCCACCTTGAAGAGGACGGGGTCGATCTGGGAAATCGTCGTGAGGAGCGTGCTCTCACCGCGTCCGACCAGGTTGCCTGGCTTCACGTTTGTGGTACCAACGAGGCCGTTGATTGGCGAGGTGACGCGCGTGTAGCCCAGATCAAGCGTGGCTTTCTCCACGGCGGCCTTGGCGGCCTCGACCTGCGACCGCGATGCATCCTGATCGGCCAGTGCGTTGTCGAGTTCCTGCTTGCTCACCGCCTGCTTGGCCACGAGTGGCGTATACCGGGTGACATCGTTGTTGGCCCTGGAGAGTCTCGCTTCGGCGGTGGCCTGGTCCGCTTTCCCCTGGGCGACGATGGCTTCGAGTGGCTTGCGATCGATGGTGTAGAGAAGGTCGCCCTGTTTGACGAAGGAGCCTTCCTGGAAATTCACCGTCTCGAGGAACCCCTCGACCCGCGCGCGGATGTCCACATCCTGGAAGCCCTCAGTCTGTCCGACAAGCTCGAGGTACACCGGCACGTCCTTCTGCACGACGGGCGTGATGTAGACCTCTGGAGGCGGCGGTGTCGGCGGTACGGGCTTCTCACACGCCACGCTCGCTGCGATCGCGACGACGCCCGCGCCGAACATCGCTCTTCTTAAGTTCCTACACATGCTCTCGTCCTCGTGTTTTACGTGCGCTGCTTACGTCTCAGTGCATCCAGTTCGAACCGCAGATATTCGAGGAGTCCCACGAATTGCGCTCCCTGTTGCTCGACGCGCTGCAGCGCGTCGAGGCCGACGGCATCAGCCGAGACAAGTTCATCGAGTTCGACGATGGGATTGGCGGCTTCCGCGCACGACGCAAGAAGCTCGGGAACTTGCGCCCCACTCAGATGTCCCGCCAGATGCACTACCACACGTCCGTTTTCGCGTCGGAGTTGTATCCGGCACCACACAGTGTTCGCCTCAGAACCGCAATCGCAGTACCGCGCCGTTCGCCGCCAATTCGCGATGAACGATGACGTCGCTCACCATCGCCGATGAGACCATCTCCGCGAGGGAGGATCGCAACTCCCTCACGCCGACAACCGTCCGGGGTCGAACGCGATCGGCCCCTTCGGCCGCTGAATCCCGAACTTCTTCATGCGATTGCGGAGCGTGTTCGGATGCAGCCCCAGGACCTCCGCCGCGTTGCCACGTCCATTGATCCGCCAGCGGCATCGCCTCAGCGCGTCCTCGACGTACTGACGCTCCATTTCCTCGAGCGTGCCGGAGTCGCGAGTGGACAGTGACCGTTGCGGTGACGGCAGTTCGTCGAGCACCAGCGTGTTGCCGGTGGAATGAATCATGGCGCGCTCGATCACGTTGGCCAGTTCTCGAACGTTCCCGGGCCAGGAGCGTTCTGCGAGCGCCGCAAACACGCTGTCCGGGATGCTCGTGAACTTGCGATTGAGCGCGCGCTGCCGGCGGTTGACAAAGTACCAGACCAGCCGCGGCAGATCCTCGAGGCGCTCGCGCAACGGCGGCAACACGATCGGAAACACGTTAAGCCGGTAATACAGGTCCGCGCGGAAACGGCCCTCTTTCATGGCCGCCTCAAGGTTGTGGTGGGTCGCGGCGATAATGCGCACGTCAACCTTGCGTGATTGAGACGCACCCACGCGCTCGAACTGCCCCTCCTGCAACACGCGCAGGAGCTTGGCCTGCACATCGGGCGGGAGATCGCCGATCTCGTCGAGAAAAAGGGTGCCGCCGTCGGCCAACTCGAAACGCCCCTGGCGCATCGCAACCGCACCCGTGAAGGCGCCGCGCACGTGGCCGAAGAGCTCGGTCTCAATCAGCGTGGCCGGGAGCGCCGCGCAGTTCACGCTGACGAACGGGCGG
>DATLLJ010000168.1:0-13876 GCA_035537875.1 Vicinamibacterales bacterium
CGCAGCGTCGCCAGATCCGGCACCAGACCGGTGAACCAGAACAGTGCGGACACGGTGCCGTAGGTCGAGACTGCGAAGACGTCCCAGATCAGCGGGCTGCGGAACTGCGGCCACAAACCCATCGTGTTCGGATACGGAAAGAGCCAGTAGGCCGCGAGCCACGGACGACCGGTGTGCAGCAGAGGGAACATCGCCGCGCAGGCGACCGCAAACAGCGTCATCGCTTCGGCGAAGCGGTTGATCGACGTGCGCCACTGCTGGCGGAAGAGCAGCAGAATCGCGGAGATGAGGGTGCCGGCATGACCAATGCCGATCCACCACACGAAGTTGATGATGTCGAACGCCCAGCCGACCGGAACGTTGTTTCCCCAGATCCCGATCCCGGTCAACAGCAGTTTGCCGATGGTCAGGTTCAGGATCATGAGAAGCATGAATGCCAGGCCGAAGCCCAGGAACCAGCCGATCGGCGTCTTCTTGTCCAGCACCGCGTGGCTGATCGCGTCGGTGATCGTGCTGAAGGTGTGCCCGGGGGCAATCACCGGCGGCGTGCGCGCCAGCAGCTCCTTTTCGGCGCGCTCGACGTCCTGCGGACGTTGCGGGTGCTCGGGATGCTCGGCCATTAGCCGTGCCCGCCTTCGCCGTTCCGGGCGGGCGCCGGCGTCGGTTCAAGTTCGGTGTTCGGATTCCGCACCACCGCGAGGTACGTGGTCCGCGGTCTGGTGTTCAGCTCCGCCAGCAGCGGGTAGTTGAGCGGGCTCTTTTTCAGCTGCGACACGCGGCTGTTCGGATCGTTGATATCGCCGAAGACAATCGCCTCCGTCGGACATGCCGACTGGCAGGCGGTGAGCACTTCCCCGTCGCGGATTTTTCGATCCTCGAGCTTCGCGGCCACCCGCGCATGATTGATGCGCTGCACGCAATAGGTGCACTTCTCCATCACGCCTCGGCTGCGGACCGTGACGTCGGGATTGCGCAGCGGCCACAGACTCTGCGTGTTCCAGTCCGAGTACAGCAGGAAGTTGAAGCGGCGAACCTTGTACGGGCAGTTGTTGGAGCAGTACCGCGTTCCGACACAGCGGTTGTAGACCATGTCGTTCAGGCCTTCGTCGCTGTGGACCGTCGCCGCCACCGGGCAGACCACCTCGCACGGCGCACTCTCGCAGTGCTGGCACGTCATCGGCTGGTGGTGCGTATCCGGGTTGTCGAGCTCGCCGGTGTAATACCGGTCGATGCGAAGCCAGTGCATTTCCCGGCCGTTGAGGACCTGCGACTTTCCCACCACCGGCACGTTGTTTTCGGCCTGACACGCGACCACGCAGGAGTTACAGCCCGTGCAGACGTTCTGGTCGATCGCCATGCCCCATGCGTAACCCTCGTACTTGAACTGCTGGTTCAGCATGGTGATGCCGGAGGGCGGCAGGAGTTCCATCTTCTTCGCGAAGTTCGGATCCTGCTCGAACTGCTCTCTCGTGCCGACGCGCACGATGTTGCGACCTTCGACCGACCAGTGGTCCTGCGTGCAGGCGAGCAGATAGGTGTCGCCGGTCGGTTCGAGCGTGACGCCTGTAAGGACGTGTGGCGCCGCAGTCGTGCGCAGCGGGTTCACATCCACGCCGGTTCCATTGCCTACCCGCCCGGCACGCGTCCGTCCGTAGCCCAGATGCAGCGTCAGCGTGTTCGCGGCGTGGCCCGGCGCGATCCAGATCGGGATGTGAATGGCCTTGTTGCCGTGCTTCAACTCGACGATGTCACCGCTGACCAGTGAGAGATCTGACGCTGTCGCCGGAGCGATGAGCGCGGCGTTATCCCACGTCAGTTTCGTCAGCGATTTCGGCAATTCCTGCAGCCACGCGTTGTTCGCGAAACGGCCGTCATACACGCTCGGGTCGGGCAGGAAGACCACGTCGAGGCCCTGTCCGCGGCTTGACGCGGACCCGCCGGCGATTGCGCTTGTCTGGATGGTCACGGTCTTCGGCGCGAACGCGGTGTTCGGCATCACGCCGTCGTGCAGCCATCGGCGCCAGTCGCGGTCGAACGCCGATAGCGGCGGCGCTACGGCCTGTCCGCCGCGCGCAGATCCCGGCGGCGGCTGCGGAGCGGCAACGAGGGGCGCCGCCGGGGCCGCCGCCTGGCGCAACGCAGCCCCGCCGCCCCTCCAGAACGCGCGAACGAGGTCGTACGCCGGCCGCGGGCCACCTTCGCTCAGGGCCGCAACAATCTCGTGGAACGAGCGGCCGCCATAGAGCGGCGCGATCAACGGCTGGACGATCGACACGGTGCCGTCGCTCGCCCGAACGTCGCTCCAGCTTTCGAGGTAGTGCGCCTGTGGCACGTGCCAATGGCACAGAGCCGCGGTCTCGTCCTGATGCAGTCCGACGTGTGCGCGGAGAGCGACCTTTCCAAGCGCATCCGTGAGCTTCAGATCCGCGGGCGCCGTGTACACCGGGTTGCCACCCAGAACCAGCAGGAAGCTGACGGTGCCGCCGTTCATTTCACCGACGAGCTCCTTTAGTTCCTCGAGCTGATTAACCGGCCGCGCCTCGGCGGTCTGCGTGTAGGTGACAGTCGCGCCTACGTTTCCCAGCGCCTCGTTCATCGCGTGAGCAAGTGCATGCACGAGCGGAGGCTGCGCGTCGCCGGCAATGACCAGGCTCCGGCCGCGAGCCGCCTGCAAATCCTTCACGAGGGCGGCCATCCAGCTCTGAGCCGACGCGGGAGCCGCGGCTTCGCCGGCCGCTGCGACCCCCAGCTGCGCCGCAACGGCGCGCGCGAACGCCTCGATCTCCGAGGCGCGCAGCGGCAGTCGATGATCGGCTTTCGAGCCAGTGTTCGACGGCGACGCTTCGACCGCGTAGAGACGGAGGAATGCGGCTTTGTTCGCCTCCAGCCGGCGGCGGGAGGCAAAGGCGCGGGCATGCGTCAGTCCGTTGGCACCGGAGCAGAGGAAGTCCGCGTCGAGCGAGAGCACGACGTCCGCCTTTTCGATCGCATATTGCGCATCCACGTATTCGCTGAAGGCGAGACGGCTCCCCTCCCGCGCATTGTGCCGGCCGAACGGTTCCCACTGCACCCACTTCGCCTGCGGGAAGCGACCCAGCAACTCGTCGATTTGTGCGTTCAGCGTTGGTGACGAAACCGTCTCGCTGAGAATACGGAGGCCGGCACCGCGGGACGGCTGCTGCGCGGCAAGAACGTCGCGAAGCGCCGCGACGAACGCGTCGAACGTGCGGACCTCTCCGAGGTGCGTGATCGTCTGCGAGCGGTCCGGGTCGTAGAGGTCGAGAATCGAGGCCTGGGCAAAGATATCCGTCGCCCCGCGGCTGGTCGGGTGATCCGGATTTCCCTCGATCTTTGTCGGCCGCCCCTCGTGGCTCTCGACGAGCAGGCCGATGCCCGCTCCGCCAAACGGCATCGCCGTCGCGTAGAACAGCGGCTTCCCAGGGACCAGCTCCTCGGGCTGCCGCACGTAGGGAACGATGGCTTCGTCCGGCTGACGAGTACAGGCGCTGATTCCGGCAAGTGTCAGCGATGCGCCCATCAACCTGAGGAATCCGCGCCTGCCAACCGGATCGAGCCACTCGGACGCGTTCTGCGGGAACTCGCGATGCAGGAATTCCTTGAACTCCGGCGTCTCGGACACCGCTTCGAGGCTGCGCCAATACTCGCGGCCGCGGCTGCCTTCGAGCCTTGTGCGCAGCGACTGGATGTCGATCGGTTGCGTCATGGGCGGGTCACCGATGGCACGTCGAGCAGCTGGTATTGGCGCCCCCGGCCGGGATCCCGTATTCCTTCGCCAGCTGCGGCCCGATGACCGACTGCGGCACGGGCGGCTTGTAGCCCATCGTGTAGATCTCGCTGCGCGGCCGTATGTAGTTCTCGGGGGTGCGATGGCAGTTGATGCACCACTCCATCTGCAGGGTGTTTTCCTGCAGGGTCAGCGGCATCTCATCGATCCGGCCATGACAGGTCTCGCATCCCATGCCCTTTTTCACGTGGATGCTGTGATTGAAATAGACAAAGTCGGGCAGGTCGTGGACGCGGATCCAGCGCAAAGGCCGGTCCTCGCGAAAGCTGGCGCGAATCGGCTCGAGAATTGGCGCCTGCGCCCAGATCTGCGAGTGGCAGTTCATGCAGGTCTTCGTCGGCGGTATCCCGGCAAAAGGGGAGGTTTCGACCGACGTGTGGCAGTACCTGCAGTCAATGCCATCGTCCTTGACGTGATGGCGGTGGCTGAACTGCACCGGCTGCTCGACGTACTCGTGGGCGCGCGTGACGTACGACGAGCGGGCGACGAGAATTGCCGTAAAAATCAGGCTGGCGAAGAAGAGCAAGAGGCCGGCGAGACTAAGCTTCGAGAAGGTATTGGCGCTGCGACGGAAGATCTGGGGCATTGGATATTAACCGGGCGGGACCGACCAGATGACGTGCGCGACCAGAGCACGAACTGCCAGATTTTCCCGGGGCCAGTCCCGATATGTACCACGTTGTGAAAAAAGGATCAAGCGAGCCACAGGCGCGCGAAACCCCATTGTTGTTCACGTCCAGTGCGGATCTATCTCAACGGGCGAATGAGCGTAAGCTGATGGCAATATGAGCGACAGGAAGTACCGCCAGAGGGGCTACCAGGACGACGACCGCGACCGCCCGGCGACGCCCAAGAGCGGCCGCCCGGCGCCCGAACCCGGCGCTCCCGCAGGTACGCGCCGGATCTCGCGCGACGGTCCCAGGACCATCAACATGCCCGGCTACCGGGAGGTCGTCCGCTGTGCCCAGTGCGGAAACGTCGGGTCCGCGGATATCGGCTCCGACGCCCGCTGCCCTCGATGCGGAACCGACCTTCATGCGTGCGCTCAATGCGCATCCTTCGATCCCGGCAGCCGATTCGAATGCATGGAGGCGATTCCAGCCCGCATTTCGCCCAAAAACACGCGAAACAACTGCGAGCTGTTCGCGCCCAGGACGACGGTGGAACGGGAAACGACGACTCCGCGCACCGATGATGCGCGGAAGGCGTTCGACGACCTCTTCAAGTTCTGACGCCATTAAATGGCATTGCTGTCCGAACAGGACCGGACGGTCGTCTCGGCCCGGTTGGCCGCCATCAAGAGCCCGGTTACTGTCCTTCTTTTTACTCAGACCATCGACGCACCGGACACGGTGCTGGTGGCGAAACAGGTGCTCGACGAAGTCACCAGCCTCAGCGACCTGATCTCTCTCGAACAGGTCAATTTCATTCTGGAAAAGGAGCGGGCCGCGCAGTACGGGATCGAGGGAATCCCCGCGCTGGTGCTGCTTCGAGGGGAGGAAGACAGCCGCATCCGGTTTCTCGGGGCGCCCGGCGGCTACGAGTTCGTATCGCTGATTGAAGCGCTGGTCCTGGCAGGCACCGGCGAATCCGGATTGACACCCGAGAGCAAGGCGCTCGTTGCGGCGCACGTCACGACGCCAACGGACATCCTCGTCTTCGTGACCCCGAGCTGCCCACACTGCCCTCGTGCAGTCACGCTCGCACACAGGCTGGCAGTAGAGAGTCCCCTGATTCGCGCCACCTGCGTCGAGGCAACCGAGTTCATCGATTTGGCGCAGCGTTATCAGGTGACCGGCGTGCCAAAGACCGTGGTCAACGGCACGATCGAAATGCTCGGCGCGCTGCCCGAGAGCGTGTTCGTCAGGACGGCCGTCGGCGCGCCGGCGCCGCCGTAACTGTGTGGTTTTGTGCAGCTGACCGGGGTGGTCTGCCAGATGACGGATGGCGTCTGGTAGCCTTGACGAGATTCGCTTGACGTTGTGGGAAATGGGCGTAGTATTACGCGCTACGGAAACCCAAGTCGGCCGGCGCAACCAGGAGGTGATCCCATGCCTCGCAATCGGTCGTTCGACGAGATAACGTACGAGATAGAGCACGTACACCCCGTACATCCGCTGCGAACGCTCATCAAAAATCACTTCTATCTCGATAGCTGGGTCAGTTCTGAGGGTGGGCTCTCGCTGGCCATGTTCAACGCGCTGCTCTTCGTACCGTTCATGATGGCCCTGTTCTTCTATCCCATACAGGCACTGATCGGGTTGGGCGCTGTGGTCGCTGTGTTGCTGGTGGTGTACGAAAGTGTGGTGCTTTGGCGGTTCTTGCGGCGACGTCGCGCCCCGCGTACCTGATATTCCCTCCTTCCTCTTCACGCGCTTGACAATCCGTGGCAGTGAGTCATACGGTCCCTCACCATGGAGCACTCTCCTGAGGGCACGGGCCCGCCGCCTCGCCGCGGTCCCTCCGTCGACCTCGATCCGACCGGGATCGTCACGGGCAAGAGCGCAGACAGGCAGCGCCGCCAGTTCCTGAACTATTCGTTCTACCGGCTCGATCCTGTGTTCCGGCGGCTTCCCGCCGGCGAGCAGCGCATGGCAGCGGCGGGGTTCATTGAGCTGGTTCGGCAGTGGGAGTCTGTGGACGACCTGATCCTCCGCACGTACTCACTCGTGGGTCTGCGCGCCGACGTCGACTTCATGCTTTGGCGGATTGCCTTCGACCCGCTCTACTTCCAGTCGATGGAAGCGGCGATCAGGCGGTCGCCGCTGGGCGCCTACCTGTCGCAGGAGTACAGCTTGCTGTCGCTGCAGCGCCGGTCGCCGTATGTCAACAAAATGAAGGGCGCTGGGGAGGGGGTCGAGCTGCTGCCGGGGGAGGGCAAATACCTGTTCGTGTACCCCTTCACGAAAACGCGATCGTGGTACCGCCTGTCGCCCCACGCGCGTCAGGGGATGATGGACGAGCACATCGCCGCCTCCGCCCCGTTCAAGGGCGTCCGCCTGAACACGAGCAACAGCTACGGCATCGACGACCAGGACTTCGTGGTCGCGTTCGACTCGGACTACCCGCAGGAGTTCGTCGATCTGGTGGGGCGGCTGCGGTACACGGAGGCGAGCCTCTATACGCAGAAAGACACACCGATGTTCGCGTGCGCGAAGGCGCCGATTGACGCGATCCTCGCGCAACTGGCGAACATGGATTAGCACGCCGTGCCCGAATCGAAAGGTCCACGCCGCCGCCCTTGCGGCTTCTTACTGTGCCTGTGAGGAGAAAAGCTTGCTGTTCCATCACCCCGATCCTGAGGTCCTCGTCGTCGGCGCTGGTCCGGTCGGTCTCGTGGCGGCTCTGTTCCTGCAGCAGCACGGTGTCCGCGTGGAGATCATCGACATGCACCAGCGGACGACCCAGCACAGCTACGCCCTTGCGATCCATCCGCGCACGCTCCGGATTCTCGACGAGGCGGGACTCTCCGAAGCGCTGATCGCTGCCGGGCGGAAGCTGACGAAAGTCGCCTACTACGAAGGGCGGGAGAGGCACGCCGAGATCGACTATTCGGCTCTCGCTTCGGAGCATCCGTATCTTCTCGTCGTCCGCCAAAGCCTGCTGGAGAGGGCAGCGGAAGAGGCACTCCGCCGGAAGAAGCTGAAGGTCCTCTGGGGACACCGGCTGCAGGCCCTCACGGTGGACGGCGGGCCCCTCCGGGCAGAAGTTGTGCAGCTCGACCAGGTCGCGACCGGCTACCCTGTAGCGCGAAACGAGTGGGTCGTCGTGCGAAGCGAGACGATCCGACCGGCCTATGTGATCGGCGCCGACGGGTACGACTCGGCCGTGCGGCGCATGTCCGGCATCGAGTTGGAGGAGCATGGGGCGGCCCAGATCGTCTCCGTGTACGAGATCGAGGCGACGGGCGAGCTTCCCGCCGAAGTGCGCGTCATTCTCGATCCCGACCTGACGAGCGTCTACTGGCCCCTTGAGGAGGGCAGATGCCGGTGGGGATTCCAGATCCGGGACGCCTCGGAACATTCGGCATCGGTAGAGCGGCTCGAGCAGCTGATCGCCGCGAGGGCTCCCTGGTTCACGGCACGGCCCACGCAGATTTACTGGTCGACGCTCGGCCTGTTCGACCGCCGCCTGACGCGGAACTTCGGCAAAGGAGGGGTGTGGCTCGCCGGGGACGCCGCGCATCAGGCGTCTCCGGTCGGCGTGCACAGCATGAACTCGGGCCTGGTCGAAGCGCGCGAGCTGGCAGCGCGCATAACACGCGTCCAGCGCGCGGAGGGAGCGGCGTCGCTTCTCGAGGACTTCGCGACCGAGACGCACGAGGCGTGGCAACGGCTCCTTGGCGCCAGCCGTGAGGTGCGCGCGCTCCCCGGCGCAGACTCGTGGGTCCGGCAGACCGCGGCACGGATCCTCCCCTGCATTCCTGCCTCGGGAGAGGACCTCGAAGCGCTGCTCAAGCAGATCGGTCTCACATCCTCGCCGTAGCCCTTCGCGCGCAGGCGGGCGCTTGACTCCCGCAATGCGCGATGGTACAAACGCGAAACTTTTCACAAAGTAGCGGGGAGACGTTTGGCCCAGACGGAAGCTGAACTGCTCGACAATCCTGTCGCGGGCCACCCCACGCTGATCCTGCGCTCGCCGGATTTCCACTCGATCACCGAGGCCGTCGCGGAGCCTGTCGAACGGAAGACACCGCTCGGCTGGTGGCTCTTTTTCATCCCTTCGGTTGCCCTCCTCGGTCTTCTTGGCGTCGCGGTCTCCTGGCTGTTCTGGGAGGGGATTGGCATCTGGGGACTCAACGTCCCAGTCGGCTGGTCGTGGGACATCACGAACTTCGTCTTCTGGATCGGGATCGGACACGCCGGGACGCTGATCTCGGCGATCCTCTTCCTCTTCCGGCAGAAATGGCGCACCTCGATTAACCGCGCGGCGGAGGCGATGACGATCTTCGCCGTCATGTGCGCCCTGCTGTTCCCGGGCATCCACGTCGGACGGGTCTGGGTCGCCTACTGGATGTTCCCGCTCCCGAACCAGATGGGTATGTGGCCCAATTTCAGGAGCCCTCTCCTCTGGGACGTCTTTGCGGTCAGCGTGTACGGAACGGTCTCGGTCCTGTTCTGGTACGTCGGCTTGATTCCTGACCTGGCGATGATGCGCGACCGGGCCAAAACGCGCGTCCGGAAGTTCGTTTACGGCTTATTCGCCCTGGGATGGCGGGGCTCCGTGCGGCAATGGAATCACTACGAAAGCGCCTATCTCATCCTCGCAGCACTCGCGACGCCGCTGGTCCTCTCGGTTCATTCGATCGTCTCGATGGATTTCGCGGTTTCCCTTCTCCCGGGATGGCACACGACGATCTTCCCGCCGTACTTCGTCGCAGGCGCGATCTTCTCCGGGTTCGCCATGGTTCTCACGCTCATGGTGATCTGCCGCAAGGCGTTCCACCTCGAGCACATCATCACCCTCCGGCACTTCGATTACATGGCGAAGATCACGCTCGTCACCGGGTCAATGGTCGGCTTCGCCTATGCCACGGAGTTCTTCACCGCCTGGTACAGCGGGAACCCCTACGAGTTCTTCACGTTCCTCAACCGCGCGGGCGGACCGTACGCCTGGGCCTACTGGATCATGGTCTCCTGCAACGTGCTCAGCCCGCAGGTTTTCTGGTTCAAGAAGGCGCGCACGAGCATCCCGATCCTGTTCGTCATGTCGATCATCATCAACATCGGGATGTGGTTCGAGCGGTTCGTGATCATCACGACGTCGCTGCACCGTGACTTTCTCCCCTCGTCCTGGGGGCACTTCACTCCCACAATCTGGGACGTGTCGACCCTGCTCGGGAGCTTCGGGCTCTTCTTCACGATGTTCTGTCTGTTCGTGCGCTTCGTTCCGATGGTGGCGACGTCCGAAGTGAAGACCGTTCTGCCGCAGGCCGATCCGCATGGCCAGTCCCGCCCCGAACGCGAGAGAAAGGCCCACGGAGGCGAGGTGACGGGCGGCGGGGAGCTTGCTCCCGAGGGAGCTTCCTGATGGCGCTTCTCGTTCCCGAACTTCCGAAGGGGCCCCATTACGGAATCCTCGCCGAATTCGCGACGCCGGCGGACCTCTATCACGCGTGCCAACGGGTGCGTGACGCAGGCTTCACGCGGTGGGACGCCCATAGCCCCTTCCCGGTCCATGGCCTCGAGACAGCGATGGGACTCCGGCGCTCCCCGCTTCCCTGGATCGTCCTCGGCATGGGATTGACGGGGGCGGCGCTCGGGTTCGTCCTGCAGTGGTGGGTCCACGCCAGCGCCCAGCCCCTTGTGATCAGCGGCAAGCCGTACTTCGCCTGGCCCGCCATGATTCCGGTCACGTTCGAACTCGGAGTTCTCTTCGCCGCGCTGGGCGCCGTCTTCGGCATGCTCGCCCTGAACCGCCTTCCCATGCACAACCATCCGCTCTTCCGCTCCAAGGTCTTCGAGCGCGTAACCGACGACGCCTTCTTCATCTCGATCGAGTCGTGGGATCCTCGCTTCGATCCGTCGGCCACGGGGAAGCTGCTGGAGTCGCTGGGCGCACGAAGCGTCGAGCTCCTGGAGTCTGAATGACGCCCGAACGCGATCACGTTGCGCTGCGGCCGGAGCAGGCCACGATCCCGCCGGGGCACGCGTGGAACCGCATTCCGGTCATTGCCGCCGTCTTCGCCCTGGTGGGGATTGCCGCCTCCGCGATTCTCGGGACCGCTAATCCGAAGCAGTTCTTCTTCTCGTGGCTCGTGTCGTTTCTGTTTTTTCTGAGCCTGGCCCTCGGAGCGCTCTTTTTCGTCCTGATCCAGTATGCGGCCCAGGGAGGATGGGGGATCGTGCTGCGCCGGATTGGGGAGACGACCTTCGCAATGCTCCCGGTGATGGCGGTTCTTTTCCTTCCGCTGCTCCTCGGTCTGCACGATCTCTACGAGTGGTCGCACGCCGAGGCCGTCGCCGAGGATCCGCTGCTTCAATGGAAGGCGCCATACCTCAACGTCCCGTTCTTCCTGATCCGGGCGGCGCTCTTCTTCACGATCTGGTCCTTTATTGCCGTTCTGTACTACCGTGGTTCGCGCGGGCAGGACGCCACCGGCGATCCCGGGATATCGGCCCGGCTGCGCCGCTTCGCGGGGCCCGCGATCATCGTCCTCGCGCTGACCCAGACCTTCGCCTCGGTCGACTGGATCATGTCGCTCACCCCGCACTGGTACTCGACCATGTTCGGCGTCTATTTCTTCGCGGGTTCCTTCGTCGGGTTCATCGCGCTTCTCTCGGTCGTTGCTGCGGCGATGCGCCGGGCGGGGCTGCTCGATACAGTCATCAGCCCCGAACACCTGCACGATGTCGGAAAGCTTCTCTTCGCGTTCACGGTGTTCTGGACCTATATCGCCTTCTCCCAGTTCTTCCTCATTTGGTACGCCAACCTTCCCGAGGAAACGACTTGGTACAGAGCGCGGATGGAAGGGTCCTGGATGACGGTCTCGCTCTTCCTGATGGCGGGGCATTTCGCGGCGCCGTTCTTCTACCTGATGGGAAGGACCGTGAAGCGGAATGGAGCGACGCTGGCCGTCGGCGGAGCGTGGCTTCTCGCGATGCATTACCTGGATCTCTACTGGCAGGTGATGCCGACGCTGCATCCCGAAGGGCTGCGCGTGTCGGTACTGGACGTGGCCGCGTTCGTCGCTGTCGGCGGGTGCTTCGTCGCGGCGGCGAGCTGGCTGATGCGCCGGCAGGCGCTCGTACCGCTCCGCGATCCAAGGCTGGCCGAGTCGCTGGCGTTCGAAAACGCCTGACCTGTCCACGGAGCTTGGCAACGGCGGAGATCGAGTCTTGCTGGGATGGCGGGGATCAGTGTAGAGTCCGCCGCAGGTATGTGAGCGAGCAGCGTCGACGGCGACGACGGAGACCAAGTTGCGATAACCGAAGGAGCTGAACATGCGCGGGACACGGAACGGGTTGTGGCTGGCGGCTGGGCTGATCGCAGTGATGCTATCGCCCGGAGTTGCTGTGGCCGCGTCGACGATCACCGGGACCGTCGTCTTCGGCGGGAAAGCTCCGAATCTCAAGCCGCTCGACATGGCCGCCGAGGCCGTCTGCCATAAGAAGCACGGAGGCAAACCGGCCGCGAACGAGGCGCTGGTGCTTGGCTCCGGCAACACCATGGGGAACATCATGGTCTGGGTCTCGAAGGGGCTGCCGGCTGGCAAGACGTACCCCGCTTCCAAGACGCCGGTGGTCCTTGATCAGGATGGCTGTGTCTACAAGCCGCACGTGATGGGGATCATGGTCGGACAGCCCTACAGGATCCTCAACTCCGACGGCATCCTCCACAACATCCACACGCTTCCCAAGATCAACCCGCAGTTCAATCGCGGGCAGCCCGCGACGGTCAAGGAAATGACCACGTCCTTCGGCAAGCCGGAGAACATGTTCCAGGTCAAGTGCGACGTCCACCCCTGGATGCAGGCCTTCATCGGCGTCTTCACACATCCCTTTTTCTCGGTGACGAAGGCGGACGGGAAGTTCACGATCTCGGGCCTCGACAAAGGGACCTACGAGATCACCGCCTGGCACGAGAGGCTCGGGACGCAGACGGCCTCGGTGACAGTTACGGGCAGCGATACAAAGAGCCAAGACTTCAAGTTCGCCGTGAAGTAGCGATCCGGAGAACAGCCGAATGAGTGATTCAACAGGCGTCGCCCCTCCCAAGACGCACGTCGCGCACGAAGTCCATCACGAAGAACTCGGCTTCTGGCGCAAGTACGTCTTCTCCACCGATCACAAGGTCATCGGCATCCAGTACGCCGTCACCGGCATGCTGTTTCTCCTGTTCGGCTTTTCGCTGATGATGCTCATGCGCTGGCAGCTCGCCTACCCGGGTGCCGCGCTGCCGCTGATCGGCCAGCTCTTCGGCGAGGCGCGCATGCCGGGCGGGACGATGCTGCCAGAGTTCTACAACGAGCTCGGGGCGATGCACGGCACCATCATGGTCTTCCTCGGAGTGGTGCCGCTCGCCGTTGGAGGATTCGGGAATTTCGTGCTCCCGCTCCAGATTGGAGCCCCGGACATGGCCTTCCCGAAGATCAACATGGTGAGCTACTGGTGCCTCTTCCTCGGCGGCATCACGATGCTCGGCAGCTTTTTCGTTCCAGGCGGGGCCGCGCAATCCGGGTGGACCTCCTACACGCCTCTCGCCGTCATCGCAGGCACGGGTCAGACGTGGTGGCTCATCGGGATGATCTTCTTGATCACCTCGTCGCTGCTTGGAGCGCTCAATTTCATCACGACCACGATCCAGCTCCGCGCCAAGGGGCTCACGTTCATGCGGTTCCCCTTCTTCGTGTGGGCGCAGTTGGTCACGGCCTTCCTGCTGCTCCTCGCCTTCCCGCCGCTCGAGGCAGCGGCGGTCCTGCAGCTGATGGACCGCCTGGCCGGCACGAGCTTCTTCCTTCCGAGCGGCCTCGTCGTCAGCGGCCAGGTCCTCACCAACGCCGGCGGTGGCAACGCGCTCCTCTGGCAGCACCTGTTCTGGTTCCTGGCGCACCCGGAGGTGTACGTCCTGATCCTGCCCGGGATGGGAATCGTGGCCGAGATCATCGCCAACAACACGCGGAAGCCGCTCTGGGGCTACCGTTCGATGGTCTACTCGATCGTCTTCCTCGGCTTCATGTCGTTCATCGTGTGGGCGCACCACATGTTCATGACCGGCATGGGGACGGCGATGGCGGCCTTCTTCCAGACGACCACGATGATCATCTCGATCCCGTCGGTCGTGATCCTGACGGCCCTGATCATCTCGCTGTGGGGCGGATCGATACGCTTCAACACTCCCATGCTCTTCGCGGTCGCCTTTCTTCCGATGTTCGGTATCGGCGGGCTCACAGGCCTTCCGCTCGCCTTCAACATCGCGGACATCCCGCTGCACGACACCTACTACGTCATCGGCCACTTCCACTACGTGGTCGCGCCGGGGAGCCTGATCGCGCTGCTCGGCGGCACCTACTACTGGTACCCGAAGATGTTCGGCCGGCGGATGGACGAGAGGCTCGGCAAGGTGCACTTC
>DATLLJ010000169.1:0-11256 GCA_035537875.1 Vicinamibacterales bacterium
TCTGAGCCGGCGTCCCTGACCCTGGGCAACGAGGCGAGCAGCCTCAGAAGGGCGTCGTGATCCACGGGCTTGACCATGTGCGCGTCAAATCCGACTTCTCTGGATCGCTGGCGATCTTCTTCCTGGCCCCAGCCGGTCAAAGCCACCAGAACCAGCTCTTTTCCCCACGGCTCTTTCCGGATGCGGCTACACACTTCGTATCCGTTCAATATCGGCAGACCAATATCGAGCAGCACGGCATCGGGACGAAGGCGCTCAGCGGCCTTGATCGCCTCCAGGCCGTCGTGGGCCTTGTACGTCTCGTGGCCGTCGAGCTGCAACAGCATGGCCAGCGACTCGGCGCCGTCTTCACTGTCGTCGACAATCAACACACGACGGCCTCCAGCCGGGATCGGTTCGCGGACGGCGGCCGGTGACAGGCGCGTGGCCGTTTCAGCCACGATCGGTAAACGAACCGCGAATTCACTGCCGCGACCGAGTCCGTCACTGTGCGCTTCGACCGTCCCGCCGTGCATCTCCACCAGGGTCTTCACCAGCGTCAGGCCGATGCCCAGACCGTCGCGCGAACGCTCCAACGAGGTATCGACCTGCGCGAACATGTCGAAGAGGCGGGGAATCTGTTCGGCGGCGATGCCGATGCCGTTGTCGCGCACGCGGATAACAGCCTGGTCGCCGTGTGGCTCGACCGTCAGGCAGATATGACCACCCTTGTCGGTGAACTTGGAGGCGTTGTTCAGCAGGTTCCCTACAATCTGCGCCAGTCGCGCCGGGTCGGCATCGAGATGCACCGGCTGCGGGGGCAACGTGACCGTCAACTCATGGTTCATGCTCTTGCACAAAGCGCTCACAGCCTCGACGGCCTGGTGGATGATCGGCGCCAGCTCTATCCGCTCTTTCCGTAGCTCGATCTTGCCGCGCGTGATGCGGCTCATGTCGAGCAGGTCATCCACCAAACGCGCCATTTGGCCCACCTGACGTTCCAGCATTTCGGCTGCCGGCCGATGGGCTTCTCCGTCGCGGCCGCCCAGACGCAACGCTCGCGCGGCGTTGCTGATCGGGGCGAGGGGGTTCCGCAACTCGTGCGCCAACATCGCGAGGAACTCGTTCTTCCGGCGGTCCGCCTCGGACAGATCCGCCGCCAGCGTTCGGAGGTTGTCCTCGAGTCGCTTTCGTTCGGTCACATCCTGGCTGACCGTCGCGAAAGCGATCGGTCGTCCGCCGGCGTCGGGCAGTGTCAGTACCTTGTAGGCCATCCAACGAGCTTCGCCGGTCTTGAAATGCCGGAAGCGGACTTCGATCTCACCGTGGCCATGCTCCAGGACCGACGGAAAGAACTCCTGCATGATCCTGGGCTGGTCTTCCGGAAAGAAGAAGGAGGATACAGGCATCTGGCGCGCCTGCTCGATGTCCTCGAGGCCGACCATCTGCAATCCGGCGCGGTTGACGAAGAAGGGAACGCCGTTGAGGTCGCACATGCCGATGAAGTCGGTGCTATTCTCGATGAGCGTGACAAATTTTTCGCGGTCGGCTTCGGCCCGCTTGCGGTCGGTGATGTCGACGCCGGTCGGTGCCAGAAACAGCACCCGGCCCGCGTCGTCCTTGATCGGCTGGATCGTGACAACGGCCGTGCGCTCGCCGCCGCCGGCGACAAAATACGGCATCTCGACACGAAAGGTCTGCCCCGCGGCCGCCTGAGCAGACGCCGCTTGAATCTGTGTCACAAGGTCCGGCGATGGCGCCCACCACGGACCTTGCCAGAACGGCTTCCCGATAATCTGGTCCTTGGTGTAGCCGCACGCTTCCCAGGACAGACGGTTCGCCTCGAGGATCGTGCCGTCCACGTCCATAATCCCGGCAAACAGCGCGCCCTGCTCGAAAAACGCGTGGAACTTCGCGTTCGCGGTGGCCGTTTCCGCCAGCAGTTGGCGTTCGCGCTGCTCGGCCTGCCGTTGTCGGGTCACATCGCGTACGATCTTGGACGCTCCCGTGACGGTGCCTGTCTCGTCTTTGATGGGCGAGATCGTGAGAGAAACCAGGACACGTCGGCCGTCGGACCGCACGCGCTCGGTTTCAAAATGTTCGATCCGGCGCCCCGCTTTCAGGCTGGCAACAATCTGGTCTTCTTCGTCGATGCGGTCAGAGGGGATTACCAGAGAAATGTGGCGCCCGATCGCCTGGCCCGCCGTGTAGCCGAAGAGACGTTCGGCCGCGGCGTTCCAGCTCTGAATGACCCCGTCGAGCGACTTGCTGATGATGGCGTCATCGGAGGATTCGATGATCGACGCGAGCAGCCGAGCGGTCTCCAGTTGGCTGGCCTTGTTCTGCTCCAGTCCTCGCTGCATCGTGACGTCTCTGAAAATCAGAACACATCCGGAGACCCGCCCGTTCTCGTCCCTGATCGGGGCGGCGCTGTCATCAATCGGACATTCACCGCCGTCTTTTCGAACCAGCACGGTGTGATTGGCCAGCCCGACGACGACACCAGCCCGCATCGCCTTCGTTGCCGGATTTTCAACCGGCCGACGAGTCTCCTCGTTGACGATCCGAAACACCGCATCGAGGGGCTGGCCCACGGCATCCCGTTGCATCCAGCCTGTCAAGGACTCGGCCACGGCATTCAGGTACGTAACCCGGCCTTCGATGTTGGTGGTGATGACGGCGTCGCCAATACTGCGGAGCGTCACCTGTAACACCTCCCGCCGCTCCGCGGCCCGGACTTGCGCGATCCGCGTTGCCTCACCGAACCCGATGATGAGGGAACAGGTGAACAGATACGCCAACAAGCCGATCAAATCTCCGAAGCCGCCCAACGCGAAGCGGCCCCGAGGTTCGATGAACAAGTAGTCGCATGCGATGTACCCGAGGATTGCCACGACGATCGCTGGACGGTAGCCGCCGCCGAGCCACACGGCGGCCGCGACGGCCCCGAAGAGCGTGACGAGCGGCAGCGCATTCCCCAGCCATGGGTCGAGCAGGTAACGAAGCAGTACGGCTGCCGCCAGAGCGGCGATCCCCAGCGCGTGACTGAAGGCTGCCCTTCGCGCTCCCTTTCCCGGTCGATTGACGATTGTCTGCGTCGCCTGCTCTGCCATTCAGCGACTTCCTGCTAAAGCGGTCAGTGTCCTGGCATGCTAGCTCACAAAGGCCAGCGACTCCAACGCCTCAGGTTGCCCGTACTCGCCGGCATGAAGCGTGATCAGTCGGCGGAGGCGATGCTGTTGGAAAGGGAAGAAGGTATCATCCGAATGGCCTGCCAGCCCAAGTGGTGGAGCGCTCCATGTCCAATCCGCCCGGCCTGACCGTGATGACGTTCAACATCCGGTATGAGGAGGAGTCCGACGGTCGACATGCCTGGCGCAACCGGCGCACGCTCGCGCTCGAAGTGATTCGTTCGCACGACCCCGATCTTCTCGGGCTGCAGGAGCCGACCGCCGCGCAATGGGCTTCTATCGCGGCGGCACTGCCGGGACATTCCCCCTTCGGAACCGCCGAGCACGAATGGGGCGAGGCCGAACCCCACGGCGGCTTCTTTCGCACGGCCCGATTCGAGCCGTGTGCCACTGGTCTTTTCTGGCTCTCGGAGACCCCGCTGGTGGAGCGCAGCGTGTCGTGGCCGAACGATTGGGGTCCTCGTGCGTGCGGTTGGGTGAAGCTTCACGATCGGTTGGCCGACCGGGATCTTCTGTTTGCCTGCACCCATTTCGACACGAACGCCGGGGCATGGCTGCCATCGGCGAAGATACTCCACGCCGAGCTCGACAAGGTCGCCGGCAATCTGCCGGTCATTCTCGTCGGCGATTTCAACTGCGCGGCGGGAAGCGCGGCGCACCGATATCTACTCGAGCAAGCGGCATTCCGCGATGCCTGGCGGGAGGTCGCTCACTCCGATGAGGGTGTGTTGACATTCAATGGCTTCACGCCGCTGACGCACATTCCCCGCGACGCGGACACATGGCCGCAGTGGTTGAAGGCGACCGCGAGCCCCGTCGAAGTTGTCGCGCATGACGCGCAGCACGGTCCAGCGCATGAGAACTACCGGATCGACTGGATTCTGCTGCGCGGCTCGCTTTCTGCCGTTTCAGCGGTCATCGACTGCACAAG
The DNA here is from genome assembly GCA_035537875.1 of Vicinamibacterales bacterium. Lineage (GTDB taxonomy): Bacteria > Acidobacteriota > Vicinamibacteria > Vicinamibacterales > CAVVIG01 > DATLLJ01. Next base: position 4,102 of record DATLLJ010000169.1, read on the forward strand.
CGATAATGGCCTCTTGCCAAGCGACCACTATCCCGTCGTGGTACGTATCGAATATGCGCGCTCGAGCTGAGCCGTTCGGCAATGATTTCGGCAATGATCTAGGTCACCGCGGGCGAGGGGTTGCTAAGCCGGCGGTCTTGCCTCGCCGGCCTCCTCAGATACGGTCGCGACCTCCGTATCGCCCTTCGGCAGCTTCACGGTGAAGGTCGAACCCTTCCCGAGTCCGGGACTCATCGCGTGCACGGTGCCGCCATGCAACTCGACCAGATGTCGAACGATGGCCAATCCAAGTCCCAGTCCACCGTGCTGGCGACTGACCGATCCATCGGCCTGGCGAAAGCGCTCGAAGACGTGGGGAAGAAATTGCGGATCGATGCCCGCGCCGTCATCCTGCACGCGAATCTGGATGCCACGCGCTCCCGCATCGATCAGCTCGACGTTGACGATCCCTCCGGCCTCGGTAAACTTGACGGCGTTCGACAGCAGATTCCAGATGATTTGCTGGAGCCTCTGCGGGTCGGCCCGAATGACCACGGTCGGCTCCGTCAGACGCGAACGCAGTCGCACTTTTTTGGCCTCCGCAGCCGGACGGACGGCATCCAGTGCGGCTCCGATGACGGCTGCGAGATCCACTGAACGGAGATCGAGGCGCAGCCCACCGGTAATGATGCGCGACACGTCGAGGATGTCACCCACCAATTGCGCCTGCAGGTGCGCATTGCGGTCGATGACTTCGAGTGCCCGCCTGACGCTCCGCACGTCCATCGTCCCGTCCAACAGCATCCGCGTCCACCCGAGGATCGCATTCAGAGGGGTGCGCAGCTCGTGCGATAACGTCGCGAGGAAGTCGTCCTTGGCACGATTGGCCGTCTCCGCCTCCCAGAGCAGGCGCTCCCGCTCCCGCTCCGCCTGCAGCCGCGCCGTCAGATCCCGCACGAATCCCGTGAACAGCGGGGGGTCGGCACCCGGCACTCTCGTGATCGACACCTCGATGGGAAACTCGTGGCCGTCTGCGTGACAGCCCGTGGTCTCGACGCGACGATCGATGAAGAGCCCAGCGCCGGACACGAGGTATCGAGCGAGGCCGATGCGATGTTTCTCACGCAGAGCCGGCGGGATCAGGAGTTCCGCGAGCTCCCGACCGAGTACGTCTTCCCTCGAGTACCCGAACATCCGTACGGCAGCGGGGTTGAACTCGGTGATTGCGCCATGGCGATCCATGCCGATGACCGCATCAGGTGCCGTTTCGATGATGGCAGCCGTTTGTCGTTGTCCCTCCGCGACCGCCTTTTCTTCGCGCTTCCGCGCCATGAACTGGCCGATCTGGTTGCCGACCGTCGACATCGTCTGAAGCATGTCCGGGTCGGGGGCGACGACGGTCCGCTTGAAGCACTCGACGACCCCCAGCACCTCTGAGCCGACGCAGATCGGGAATCCAAAGCCGCCGTGGACACCTGCCTCGCGCGCCGCCTGCGCGCGGGGAAAGTTGGGATCCTTCACGACATCCTCGATCCAGGTAGCCTGGCCGGTGGCCCAGATGCGTCCCGGAAGGCCGACTCCTCGGCCGAAGGCCGTGCCGATGGTCACGGTGGTAAACGCGGTTGCCGGCTGCGCGCCTTCGTTCCACACGGTGAGGCACCTGAGGTACTCATCCTTCGGCTCGACCATCCAGATGACCCCGATTTGCCACTCCAGGTTCCTGCAGATCGCTCTGAGTATCGCTGGTGCGGCGGTCGTCAGGTCCTGTGCGCTCGCAAGAACTTCGCCGACGGCATGCGCGGCAGCCCGACGATGTTCCCCGGTTTCCCGATCCGCTATTGCGGCGGCGAGCACTAAACCGGTGCCCGCCAGGACTGCCATGAAGACCTGAAGCAGGATCAAGCTCCCGTGCACTTCGGGACTCGCGAAGGGCCCGGCTCCTTTGACCGTGTTCCAGATCGTCACGGCCGAGGCCGCGAACACCACGAGCGACGTCGCGGGTTGTCCGCCACGTATGGCCGTAACGATCACGATTGGAAACACCGTGAACGCGAGCGGATGAGGCGTGAGCGTGGGGACGAACGGCTGGCTGAACACCACCTCTGTGGCGAGCACCGTCCCACTGAGCAGCAGTGACGTTTCCACCCATCGTCGTCGCAGCCACCAGGCGCGTCGGGCGGTCGTCAAGACCACCGGGGTGACCACCAGGGCCCCGAGAGCGTCTCCCAGCCACCACTCCCACCACAGTTCGCCGAATCGAGCCCACGGCTGGACGGCTGCTGCGCAGAGGGTCGCGACGCCGACGGACGCGCTCACCACCGTGCTCATGCCGGCTGCGATGACGATGAACGCCAAGGTGTCGGGGACGCGCTGGAGCGTCCAATCGAAGCGAGGCAGCTGTCGAAAGCCCCAGACCGCGGCAACGGCCTCCAGCGTATTTCCCGTGGCGACGGCAGCTGCGGCCCAGAGGGGAGCGTCGGTGCCGGCGTTCGCGACGAAGGCGCCGATCCAGATCGCAGGCCACAGTCCCGGACCCCACAACAAAAGGACCGCGATGGCGATGCCCGTGGGGGGCCACACAGTGGTGACCTGTTCGGCCACGAACGCGACCCGAAATCCGAGCTGCGCCGCCATCACATACGTGATCGCTGCGATCAGGCCGATGCCAACAGATCGCAGCGCGTTGTCCATCGAGCGACGATGTGCGGAGGCGCCTAGCGGACTGGCTGGATCGTGCATCGGCTGAGGAGACGCAAACAGTGCCGAGTCCCAGACTGGAAGGTGATCAGCGCGTTGTCAGGCGGATCGATTCGGCGACGCGCCGGAAGGTGTCCACGAAGGCCTCCGCCTCGTTCTCCGGAACGATCGTCAGATAATAGAACAGGGTTCCGTCGGGCAGGAACATCGTGTAGACGCCAATGCGTTCCTGACCGCCAAGAGGCGACGGGTTGACGAGCGGCGTGGCGAGCGCCGAGCGTTGCGAAATCTGCAGCGCCCGCTGCTGGCCGGCCAGGCGGAGCTCGGGGTTGTTCTGCGCGACCCCGTTCAACCAGGCGTTGGTGGCTTCTCGGAGATCGCGCGATCGAGCCTCAGCGATGCCGAATTCGACACCGTGAGTGAAGACCGTCTGCCCGTTGAGCGGACCGTACCCGTTCGGCGGGACGACCTTGATCGAGGTCTTCGACGGCAGGCTGGTCCAATTGTCTGGAACGGCTGCCTGAAAAACCTGCCCCCCGCTGACGTTCCTGTACTGCGGGGACGGCGACGGCACGGGCTGGCCAGGAGTTCCAACCGATTGAGCCGGTCCGCCGTTCGACGTGCCCTTGTCTCGTGCCACATCGGCCATCGACTTCGCCGGCGGCAGCGACGCGAACACCGACTTGATCGGTTCGAATTCCGATTGGTCGGCGGGACTCGCGATGGTCAGCAGTCTGGCTTCGTTGCCAATGTACTGCGTGCGGTTGCCGGGATTGGGGTGGCTGCTCATCCACTGCGGGGCGCTCTCGCCGCTCTTTTTCGACTCGCGCTCGATCGTTTCGAACATGCGGGCGAGTGCCCGCGGGTCGTAGCCGGCGCGCGCCATGATCTGCGTACCCAGCAGGTCCGCCTGCTTCTCGAAGTCCCGGCTGTATCGCAGCATCAGCGTCCCCAACCCGAACTGGCTGCCTTGCGCGATGGCGGCTCCCGCCGACCCTCCGACCACTGCCCCGCCCAGCACGCCGGCGAGCTGACCGAGCTGCATCCACGGGTTCTGCGCCTTCGACATGTTGGCCGTGCCATGGCGAAGCAGGACGTGGGACAGCTCGTGCGCCATCACGCCGACGACTTCGTCCTCGGCCGCCGCGGCGTCGAACATGCCCCGTTGCACGAACATCGGCCCGCCCGGCAGCGCGAACGCATTGATCTCTTTCAGGTTAACGGGCGTGAACGAGTACTCGTAGACCGACTGCTTCAGTTCCGCAGGAGCGGCCGCCACCAGTCGATCGCCGAGCGTCGTCAGGTAGCGGGTGATGCGCTCGTTCTCGATGATCGGATACTCCTTGCGAACTTCCTCGGCGGCTTCGCGACCGAGCTCGACGTCCTCCCGCGGGGTGTACCGGTTGTTGGGCAGCTTCACCACGGTCTGCGGGAACGCCGGCGTCGCGGTCGCGATCACGAGGAGCAGGAACGCAACGCGCGGGAGAAGATGGCGGATCTGCATGGGCTTTGGGGCGATTGTCGCTGATCTTATACGGGTTTCCCATCCCGTTTCTATCCACCGGGCGCGGTCATCCGAATCATCGGAGTGGCTGGGCTAACCGGGACCGAGGCACAATCTCCGCGGAGGCAATCGAATGGGAACGGTGCGCTACCCGTCGCTGTATCAGATCAACACGCGAGTCTGGCTGACCGAACTGTCCGGGAGACTCGGTCGAACGGCTACGCTGGATGACATTCCGGACGCCGAGCTCGATCGCTTGGCCGAAATGGGGTTCGACTGGATCTGGCTGCTCAGCGTCTGGCAGACGGGCCCCGCCGCGCAGCGGATCTCGCGTGCGAACCACGAGTGGCGGGAAGAGTTCAGGCAGACGCTCCCCGATCTCCGGGAAGACGACATCGCGGGCTCGGGGTTCGCGATCAGCGGGTACACGGTTCATGCCGCCCTGGGCGGAGATGCGGCGCTCGCGCGGATCCGACAGCGTCTTCGGAGCCGCGGGTTGAAGCTGATGCTCGACTTCGTGCCGAATCACACCGCACCCGACCACCCCTGGGTGGAGCTTCACCCGGAGTATTACGTCGCGGGCACCGAGTCGGATCTTGCGCAGACCCCGCACAATTACACGCGGATCAGGCAGGCTGGCGTCGAGAGAGTGCTGGCGCTCGGACGTGACCCGTACTTTGCCGGATGGCCCGATACGCTGCAGCTCGACTACAGCAATACCGCCACGCAGGGAGCGATGGTCGGAGAACTCCTGCGGATCGCCTGGCAGTGCGACGGCGTGCGCTGCGACATGGCGATGCTGGTGCTGCCCGAGGTCTTCGAGCGAACGTGGGGGCGGTGCGCGCCGCTCTTCTGGCCGGACGCCACGCGGCGCGTGCGCGAGCGGGTTCCGGGATTCTGCTTCATGGCCGAAGTCTACTGGGACCTCGAATGGACCATGCAGCAGCAGGGCTTCGACTACGCTTACGACAAGCGGCTCTACGATCGCCTGCGCGAGGGTCACGCCAGGCCGGTGCGGGAACATCTCCATGCCGGGCTCGACTATCAGGACAGGCTCGCGCGTTTCATGGAGAACCACGACGAGCCACGCGCGGCCGCCACCTTTGGGTCGGACGTGCACGAAGCCACTGCCGTCATCACGTATCTGTCACCCGGTTTGCGATTCTTCCACCAGGGTCAATTCGAAGGCCGGCGGAAACGCATTTCGCCGCACCTCGTCCGCGCGCCGGTCGAGCCGGCCGATCCCGTCCTGCGGCGCTTCTACGACGGCCTCCTGGCGGTGCTGAGGCACGCGGCGGTTCGAGACGGCGAGTGGCGGCTTGTCGAATGTCTGTCGGCCTGGGAGGGCAACTGGACGTGGGACTGTGTGATTGCCTGCCTGTGGAGCGGCCGAGCAGGCGAATTATGCCTGGTCGCTGTGAACTACGCCGCCAACCAGAGTCAATGTTACGTGCGCCTGCCGCTTCCGAACCTTGACGATCGGTCGGTTCGGTTCAAGGATCTGATGGGGTCTCCCGCTTTCGATCGGGAGGGCAGCGATCTCGCTTCACGGGGCCTGTACCTGGACATGCGCGCGTGGGGCTACCACGTGTTCGAGCTGACTGCTTTGTGAGGCCACTTGCCGGGTCTGGGCAGCGGAGCACCGCATGCGCACAAGCCATCCGGGGCGGCTTCCACGCATGCGGGCGGCTCTTCCTATTTGGCGGCTTCGGCGTTCACGATCAGGGCTTGCGTGTAAGTGATGTCAATCCGATCGCCCGGGCTGACGCCTTCCAGATTCTTCCTGTTATCGATCTTCCTCGTCATGGTCCGGCCATCGGCGGTCACGACGGTGATCGAGGGCACGTTCATGTCGACGGCTTTCACAGTCACCGTTGTGGTCTGCTGTTTCCCGGCCGCCCCCCCGGGCACCTCGACGATTCGGCCGCCGGCGACGGTCGTGGATGCCGGTGTGCTGGGCGTCCCGGGCTTGCGCAGCTGAAACACCAGCGATTCGTAGTAGGTCGCCCGGATCTTGTCGCCCACCTTGAGCTGGTTGAAACGGGTGACTTCGGGGCCCACGGTGAAGGTGTCTTCGTCGCCGTTCTCGGCGCGCAATGTGATCGACCGGGTGGTCTGGTCGATCGCCTGTATCGCCATCGTCGCCGTCACGGCGTTTTCCTTGGTGACGGTCTTGTCGGTTTGGCCTTGCGCGAAGGCCGCGAGCGGCAGAACCGTAAGCAGCGCCGCGAGCGCGAAAGAGTTCAGCATGCGTTTTCCTTCCTTCGATGTTGAACCAGATGATGTCGGACCATGATGGCCGGCACCGCAAGCGAGGTGCCTGCTCGACCCGCTGCGGGCGGCCGATCCTCGCGGAAACGGAACGATGACAGACTGCCTGCCTCTTGTCGAGTCCGATAATTCGGACTCGCTCTCATTCGACTGGAGAGTCAGCAGCCTGGGTGCAGACTCTCGCCGTCTCCCACGAGGAATCGGCGCGCGAGCCACGAAAAGGCGTGGGACGCGGGGAGGGTTGCCGGATCGCCCCGCTGAGGTCGGGTCTGAGAATGATGCGGTTCGTGACACCCTTTACCCCGGCGAGATGTCGTACGGCCCGAACGGCGGCCTCTTTCTGATACTGCCAGTCGAGAACACCTTTGAGCGTCAACCAGCCATCAGCGATATGCACCGTAACGCGCCCTTGTGGAATCACCACGTTCCACTGCAGCGCATCCTTGGCTTCGTGAGCGACCGCCTGGTCGCTGCAAGGCTCGAACAAACAGACTTCCATCTCGCCCTTTCCCGTAAGGGGTCTTTCCGCAAGCGTACTGACGCTTTTTCCTAGCTGACAGCCCATCGCGCACAACCTCCTCGGTTCGTTCTGGCTGGCGAACAGCAAGCGCAATGCCAAGCCCGGCTTTTCCAGGAGGCTGCTTGTTTGAACCTGTTCGGACCCTCTCAGGGCGAGTTCCGGCAGTCGTGACCGCGCGATAGTC
>DATLLJ010000170.1:0-32959 GCA_035537875.1 Vicinamibacterales bacterium
CATCCCGCCCACCCCGAGCTTCCCGATGACGCGGTAATGCGAAATCGTGCGGCCGATCATCTCCGGGAGTGCCGAACGCTCCCTGGCTTGTCAGGCCGCGATTCGCCCAAACCTTTGCAGGCCAGGGGTTTCACGATTAAATGTGAAGAATAACTCAGCGGCTGTTCGGAATTCACCAGGTGAACGTTAATACCGGTACAGCAGGTGAGAACGTTTATACCGGTACAGAGAGGCAGTTTATGATGACCTGGTCTGACCCCAAGCAGACGGCCCCGAGAACGAGGGAGGGCGGAATTGGCCCGGCAAGCCCTATCAGCGTTGAGAGCCCTGTGGCTATTGACATGAGAGGCGGCACGCTGCTCAGCGACGAGCCCACGATCGAGCTCGTCGTGAGGGCGCGCCAAGGCGATCGGAATGCCGTCGAAGCGCTGCTGCAACGCTGCCTGCCCTCCGTGAAGCGCTGGGCGCATGGCCGCCTGCCCGCGGCTGCGCGGGCCTATCTCGACACCGAGGACATCGTGCAGGAAGCGGCGCTGCATGCCATCCGACGCCTCGACGTGTTTCAGCCCCAGCACGTCGGCGCCATGCAGGCGTATCTCCGTCAATCCGTCATCAACCGGATTCGCGACGAGGTGCGACGCATCGGCCGTCAGCCGCAGTCCGTCGAGCTGCCGGAGGACCAGCCGGGCGATCGAACCTCGCCGCTCGAGCTCGCGATTCAGGCCGAAGCCTACGAACGGTACCGCAAGGCGCTGACCACGCTGGCGCCCCGCGAGCGCGAGCTGATCGTGGCGCGGATCGAGATTCAGTGGAGCCTGGGCGAGATCGCCCAGCGCTTCGGGATGCGGACGATCGACGCGGCGAGGATGGCGGTCAGTCGAGCCGTGAAGCGACTCACCCAGAACCTTGGGGCCTCCAAGCTCTAGGCCTTGGGACAGTCATATCAACGTTTCGCAGCGCTTCGCTGCAGTTCGTCTTCGATCAACGCGCGCAATTCTGCCGGCTGATTTCCGAGCAGGATGCGCCCGTTGACGAAGAGCGTCGGGGTCCCGCTCACGCCGGCTCTGGCGCCCTCTGCCATGTCCTGCTTTATTCGCGCCGCCTGCCGGCCCGAGTCGAGACACGAGCCAAAGGCCTCGACGTTCAGGCCGAGCTCCATGGCCCTCAATTTGAGCGACGCGACGGTCAGATCCTGCTGGAACCCGAACAGCGAATCGTGCATCTGCCAGAACCGACCCTGCTCGTGCGCGCAGAGTGAGGCTTCAGCCGCCTTCATCGCGTAAGGATGAATGGTGGTCAGCGGAAATTGCCGATAGACGACGCGCACGGTGTCGGGGTAGCTCTTCTCGAGGCTCTTGATTGTGGGAAACAGCGCGCCGCAGAACGGACACTCGAAATCCGAGAATTCGACGATCGTGACCGGCGCGCCCTCCGGCCCGCGCGAGGGATGCCCCGCCGTGACGAGTTCGGTCCTCAGCGGCTCGAGGAACGACTTGAAGCCGTACTCGCGCTTGAGTCGACGAAGCAGCACGTCCCGATAACGGTTCCGGCTCGAGTCGATGAGCTGCTGCCGCGCCTGCGCGAGCGCCTGTTCCCTCGGTCCGGTGAACCGTGCCTGGTTCCTGTCGTAATACGCAGACACCTCTTCGCGGGACGGAATGGCGACGTTCGACTCGATTTCGGCGTCGATGATCTGTTGCGGCGTGACCTGCTGCTTGGCAGCCTCGGCCGCAATCATCTTCTCTTCGGCGATCGCGTCGAGCGCTTTGTGCATGGCCTCCAGCCGTCCGCGATCGGTCGAGCCGATCCCGGAGGATTTGGGTGGCTGAGTCGCGAACAACTGCCCATAACTGATGACCTCTCCGTTCACCACCCCAGCCGGCGTCTCGGGCGCTTGGGCGGCGGCGCCGGCCGACGCGAGAACGATCAGCGCTGAAGCAAGCAGTTTGACGGGTCTTCTCACAGGCCTTCCTTCCGGATAGCGACCACTTTATTCCAGGATCTGCCGTCAGACAATCGCCGGCCGGTGTGCAGCTACCCATCGAGTGTCGACAGGTCTATCCGTTTCAGGCCCTGGCTGGCGGCCGGAGATCGCGGTCCGGAGCGCGCCCGGCCTCGGAGATGAGACCGGCCGTGCGGTTGTGAGATGATGGCACCGGAACCAGAATGATCGGTCGACGCCTGCTGACCACGGTCGGGATCGCCCTGCTGGCGTTCGGGTCGCTCGCGTATGCGCAGCGCATTTTCGTCGGCGGCGGGGGCGGATCTCGCTTCAGGCCGCGCTTTGCGACGAAGGCTGACTTCGATGGATCGTTTCTCTACTGTCGGGGGTTTTACCGCAGCGTCCGGGGAGAAGGGGGAGGCCAGGGATGGGGCACCGACTATCCCGGCGCGGACAACAACTTTTCCATCCGGCTCGCGGAGCTCACGCGGGTACCCGTGAAGTGGGACCCGACGCGACAGCCGATCCACGTCGTGGTCCGGCTCGATGACGCGCTGTTGAACCGCTGTCCGCTCCTCTTCATGGAAGACGTCGGGACTCTTCAGTTTTCGGCGACCGAAGCACTGAGCCTTCGTCGGTATCTGGAAAAGGGCGGATTCCTCTGGGTTGATGATTTCTGGGGCAGCATCGCCTGGACGCGATGGGTCGCTGAGCTCTCGCGCGTGCTGCCTCCCGCCGACTATCCGATCTTCGATGTTCCGTTGTCGCATCCGATCATGCACACGGTTTACGACGTCACGAAGTTTCTGCAGGTGTCGTCGATCAACTTCTGGTACCGGAGCGGGGGCTCCGTCTCCGAGCGCGGGTACGACAGCGATCAGGTTCATTACCGCGGTATTCAGGATGCCAACGGTCGCCTGATCGTGTTGATGACCCACAACACCGACGTGTCCGACACCTGGGAGCGGGAAGGGGAGAACGAGGAATACTTCAGCTTGTTTTCTCCGAGCGGCTACGCGATTGGCGTCAACGTCGTCGTGTACGCGCTGACGCACTGACCTCCCCACAACGGCAACGCTCTTGCTCCTCCTTCTGGCGCGCAGCGCGCAGATTGGAGGAGATGTGGACCATCCTTATCCTTGGCTCAGGTATGTCGACGCCGACGCCCTGGACGACCGAGACGTGGATTTCGACGAGATGAAAGTGGAAAGCCCTACGGGTGAGCACCTTGGCGAGGTCGAGGGGTTCATCGTGGATTCAGAATCGGCGCGCCCTTATTATGTGGTCGTGGACGCTGGCGGGTGGTTCAAGTCGAAGCACTTCCTGTTGCCGGTTGGGCACGCTCACATCGATCAGGGCAACGAAGTACTCAGAGCCGACCTGTCACGCGACCACGTCGAGCGCTTTCCCGGCTTCGACCGGGATGCATTCGACACGCTGACGGCCGACGATTTGAAATGGCTGAATGACGAGACGCTGAGCGCCTGCTCAGTTTCAGGCGCGATCTACACAGCTCGAGAGACCGACCCGTATTCGGCGGCGTGGGACCGGCCCGATTTCCAGTATCCGGACTGGTGGCGTCCGGCGCGTCCCGGCTCACCGTCGGTCGAACCAACGGCAGGGACGAGGTCCACATCTAGACCGACCAGATCGGTCGAGCCATCAAACCGCGAGCGCCGCGATGCGGTCATCGCCCACGGTGACAGCAGTCCTCATTTCGAGGGACGTGCCCAACCCGGTGATGTCGTGGGGATAGAGACCGGCGGTGAAACGACTCGTCTCGGCGATACGACCGAGGACGAAAACCGGCGTCGCGAAGCGGCGGAGCGAGCGGCTCGGCGCGATTAGAGAACGTCGCATCGGCGCAGGAGGCGAGGGGAGGCTACGACACGAGCGCGTGCCGCGAGGCGAACCCTTCGATCGCCGCTTCGTCCGGCTTCGTGAAACGCACGCCGGCGCGGTAACAGAGTCGACGGCCTCCAGCCGACTCGACCCTCGTCCAGACCACGCGACCGCCGCACGTCAGCGGCGGTTCGCTGGATAGCTGAACCTTCACCGTCTGGTGGGGTTTGAGCGGCGCCTCGGTGACGAGCTGGCAGCCGCTCACGGACACATCCACCAGCGCCGCCGCGGCGTTGTTCACCTCGACCATCACCGTATCTTTGAAGACGTACCGGTTGGCCAGCTGAATGGGCTGCCACCCCTCGTGCGAATCAGCCAGACTGGTGGCTGGGGGCGCTGGCGCCGGTTCGACAGCGGCAGGACGTTCGAGGTTCGCCATCTGGGCGAACTCGGCTTCTGCTTCGCGCAACTCTCGAATCCAGTTTTGTGCCGCCAGCAATTCACCAGCGAGGGCATCGCGCTCCGCCGTCAGAGCGTCGACGCGCTTGTGCATGTCGTCGAGCTCCGTGCGTTGACGTTCGGCGAGATCGACGGCGCTCACGAGATCGACGTTTGCCGCCTGCAATCCCGTCTTTGTCGCCTGCAACTCCGAGTTCGCCGCCTGCAGCTGGATGTTCGCGCTCTGCAGTTCCGCGTTGGCGCTCTGCAACGCCGCGACGGCGTTCTGCAGCTCGGTGTTGGCTGCCTGTGACTCGAGGTGCTCGGACTGCAGTCGGGCGTGCTGGCCTTGGAGGTCGGTGTTCGCGCTTTGCAGCCCGGTGAAGTCGCTCTGCAGCTCGGCCTTCCGCGTTCGTTCCAGTTCGAGCTCGGCCTGGACCTGGTCGAGTGTGCGGCGATCCGCATCCTGCGAAGCCCGTGTCTCTGACTGCTCTCGCTCGATCTGGGCGAGCTTCGATTCGCTGCGTTCGATCGACCAGCGTAATTCGGCGTTCGCGGTGCGCTCGTTTTCGAGACGCGAACGAAGATCGTCGAGCGCGGCGTCCCGCTCGCGCTCCAGCTCCGTGGCGATCGCCTGCTGGCGATCGACCTCATAGCCCATCTGCTCGCGGGCCCGGCTCAGCTCTTCCTCGAGTTGTTCCCGCGCGGTCTTCAGCTCGGCCTCGTACTCCTCACGCGCCTTGAGCAGCTCGCTTTGCTTGAGGAGCTCGAGCTGCGTCTGCTCGATGTCGCGTCGGAGTTCTGCGCCGAGCGCGCGCTCCTTGGCGAGCGAGTCGTTCGCCGTTCGAAGCGCGGCCTGCGCCGCATCAAGAGCCGTCTTGGCAGACTCGCGGAGCTCGGCCATCTGCCGATCGGCTTCGGCCTTCGTCGCGAGGCATGCCTCGGCGGCGGCGGCCTGTGCTTCCTCGGTGGCGATACGCGAGAGATCGAGAATCAACCCCGCGAGAGATTCCCCGCGGTTCGGATCGGCGAGCACGGCTTCAAGGGCCGCGAGCCGATTGAGGAGCTCGCCACGAAGACCGGCGAGGTGTCGTTGTGCGGTATCCGTCAGATGGTCGGTTGCGAGAAACGTCATGTTCAACCTTACATGTTAACGGCTCGAAGCCGATAAACCTTGCGTACCAACCTCAGACGCCTGGTAATTCTGTAAAGTTTTCGGAAAAGAGCGACAGACCGTTGCAGGAAAACGACATTCGGCGCGCGCAGCTGGAGGCCGCCGCTGCAGCGCTGGTCACCTGGATCCATGCGCGTCGACGAACGTGGCCCGATCTGCCCGCAGACTACGCGCCCCGCTCCGACGCGCGACTGAACAGCGCTCCTCCCGTCACCGAGCTTGCGCCGATCGCCGACGCCATCAGGCCGCCGCAACCGATCGCTCCGCCACCGCCTGTTGCTCCTGTCCAGACGGAAGTAGAAGCGGAGGCGATTCAGCCACCGCCCACTCGGCGGAACTGGCGCGAGATGCTGGCCGGCGTGGCTCGAGTCCTCGCGTTGGTCATTCGCGCCATCGGCCGCGTCCTTCGTGGGCTCGCCGGCGTTCTCCTCGGTGTGGCGCGTTGGTTTGCGGCCACCGTTTCTCGGCGGCGGCGACGGTCGATGCGACGGGCGCGCCGCTCCAGGCGCGGCCTGGCATACGCGGCGGCGGCAGGGATTCTGCTCCTCACGGGCTGGCTCAGCCAGCCGTATTGGTCAACCATCACGGAACGGATCGTGCCGGCGGAGGAGCAGCCGCAGCCTGCGATCGAGAAACCGCTCGCGACAGAGGGGTCGGGACAGCTGATAGTCCGCTCCGAACCTTCGGGTGCACGCGTCAGCGTGGATGGAAAGCCTCTGGGTGTCACACCGCTCGACATCAACGACCTGAGCCTCGGCAGGCACACGGTCCTGATCGAAGCCGATCAGGGATCCGTGAGGCGAACGGTCTCCATCACCGCCGACGGGCCGACGCTCATCAACGAGTCGATTTATGCGGGTTTTCTCAAGGTCTTCGCGCCGTTCGAGGTCCAGATCACCAACGGCGGCCGCGCGTTACGACTCGACGATCAGAATCAGGTCATGCTGCCTCCGGGCTCGTATCAGCTCCAGCTCGAGAACGCTCCGCTTGGGTACCGCGAGACGCACCGTGTCGATGTGAGTCCAGGTCAGACCAGCACGCTTTCGATCGTGCCCCCACCCTCATCTCTCACCGTGACCGCCAACGTCCCGGCCGTGGTATCCGTCGATGGCGAACAGGTTGGCGTGACGCCGCTGATGGATCACCCGATCGCGCTCGGCACACGCGACATCGTCGTTCGCAGCGAGTCGGGTCAGGAAAAGCGGTTCACCTCCCGCGTGACGGTGGCTCCCTTTCAGCTGGCGGTCGAGTTCTAAGCACCCTGCGCCAAGTCATTCCATCGCGGGCGTGACGCGTTCGCGGCGTACGTGTATATATGAGGGCCAACTGACGGGCGTCACCGCGCCTGCGAGAGGACCACATGGCATCGATGCACGAGATTGACTACAGGATCTTCGGCGACGACATGCAGTTCGTCGAAGTCGAACTCGATCCCAGGGAAGCCACGGTCGCCGAGGCCGGCGGAATGATGTACATGGACGACGGCATCGAGATGGAGACGATTTTCGGGGATGGGTCGGCGTCGCAGCAGAGCGGCGTGCTCGGAGCGTTGATGGGGGCCGGCAAGCGGCTGTTGACCGGAGAGTCCCTTTTCATGACCGTGTTTCACAACGTCTCGAGCCAGAGAAAGAAAGTGGCGTTCGGCGCTCCGTATCCGGGAAAGATTGTCGCCATGCATCTCGCCGAGCTCGGCGGCGAACTCATCGCCCAGAAGGATTCGTTTCTGGCGGCCGCAAAGGGCGTCAGCATCGGCATTGCGTTTCAGCGCAAACTGGGCGTGGGGCTGTTCGGCGGCGAGGGGTTCATCATGCAGCGGCTCCAGGGCGACGGGTGGGCGTTCGTGCACGCGGGGGGCACGTTGCACGAAAGGACGCTGGCGGCCGGCGAGCTCATTCGCGTCGACACCGGCTGCATCGTGGCGATGCAACCGTCGGTCGTCTACGAGATCCAATATGTCGGCAAGATCAAAACCGCGCTGTTCGGCGGAGAGGGCCTCTTCTTCGCCACGCTCCGAGGACCCGGCCGCGTGTGGCTCCAGTCGCTCCCTTTGAGCCGGCTGGCTAACCGGATTGTCGCGGCAGTGCCCGGCATCGGCCGGGGCGGTCGAGAAGAGGGGTCTCTTCTCGGCAGAATCGGCGGCATTCTGGACGGCGACAACAGTTAGAGCGATGATTAGTCCGAGGAGCGGCCGCGCTGTGAGGATGACGAAGCCTGTGCAGATGATCAAGGTCGCCGGCCCGCTCGGCGCGGCGCTGCTTTGCGCCGCTCTCCTCCACGCGCAGGAGATCTGGGTCGGCGGGGGATTCAATCGCTTCTCGGCCCGATTCGCGAAACCTGGCGACTTCGATGGGCAGTTTCTGTACTGCCGCGGCTTTTTCGGCGCAGGGCGCGGTGGCGGCGGGTGGAGCACCGACTACCCGGGGGCGGACCACAACTTCTCGGTCAGGCTCGCCGAGCTGACTCGGATTCCCGTCAAGTTCGACGAAGAGCGGAACCCGTACCACGTTGTCGTCCGTCTCGACGACCCGACCGTCCTGAACCGATGCCCGATGCTCTTCATGGAGAACGTCGAGACGCTCAGGTTTCGCGAGGCGGAAGTCGTGGGGCTGCGGGACTACCTGAAGAAGGGCGGGTTCCTCTGGGTGGATGACTTCTGGGGCAGCTATGCGTGGGAGAACTGGGAACGCGAGATCTCACGCGTGCTCCCGCCAGGTGAGTATCCGATTTTCGACATCCCGCTGTCGCATCCCATCATGCACACGGTGTACGACGTCCAGGACTACCTGCAGGTCTCGGCGATCTCTTTCTGGTACCGAAGCGGGGGCGGGGTTTCCGAGCGCGGCTATGATAGCGCTCAGGTGCACTATCGCGGCATCCAGGATGCGAGCGGACGCTTGATGATGATGGCCACCCACAACACCGACGTGTCCGACACCTGGGAGCGGGAAGGGGAGAACGCCGAGTACTTCAACCTCTTTTCGCCGCGCGGCTACGCGATCGGTGTCAACACTGTCGTCTACGCGTTGACCCATTGATCGCGCAGCCTGCGCGACCTCAGCTCAGCTCCCTGAACGGTCGACGGCGATGAAGTTGAACTCGCTGTCGGCGAGCGTCCCGGCGAGATCACGGATTTCAACGTCGATCATCGACGTGCCGTCGGCCAAGTTGCGCTGGAACTGCACCACGCGGGCGACGCGGTTCAACAACACCGGCGTCACCGTCGTGGCCAGGAACCGGTTGGTGGGAGTGGGGGGAATGGTAATGCGATACCCCCCGACCAACCCCAGACGCGTCACCGAGAACCCACTGCCGAAGCGGATGCCGGCGTTACCAAGAACCCAGCCGGCAAAATAGACGGGCATCGGGCCGGCCGGTCCCGTGGGGCCGGCGGGTCCCGCCACGCCCTGCAGTCCATTTGGTCCGATTGGTCCAATCGGACCGGCAGGACCGACCGGTCCTTCCGGACCGGGGGCGCCCGGTGCACCAGGTTCCCCCGGCGCGCCGGCCGGACCTGCTGGCCCCACCGGTCCGGCCGGTCCTGCGGGTCCGACTGCCCCGACAGGTCCGACTGGTCCGGTGGGTCCGGCAGGTCCGACTGGTCCGGTGGGCCCTGCAGGCCCGGTTGGTCCCTCGGGCCCGGCTGGGCCCGCTGGTCCGGCCGGGCCTTCCGGTCCCTGTGGCCCTGCGGGTCCCTCGGGTCCCGCCGGGCCTTCTGGCCCGGCCACCCGTTCGACCGACGCAACATCCGGAACGACAGCCAGAGCGAACTGTGCTGTCCAGTTCTTGGTCGTCACTTGCAGGAGATAGGTGCCAGGCGCAATCGAGTCAGGCATTAGCGCCGTCAGCCGTCGGCCGGTTGCATCGACCGCGACGCCGCCCAACCTGACGTTCCCCAGCACGACGATTGGACCGCCGCGGCCGTCCAGGTTCTCGCCGTCCACGAACAGCGTGGTCTGATCGGCGGAGACCATCGCCGTGGTGATGACAGGCTTCTTGTCATCGGCCGCGAACCCCGCCGTCGAAACCATGAGCACCAGTATTACCAGCAGTGCAGTTCTGTACGCGAACCGAACCATGCTCTCCTCCCTATGAACTTGCTTGCCCTGCCCATACGGATGAGACAAAGAGGGTGCCGATTGTCGTGCGGTCACCCTAAGACCGTGGCACGGTTGAGCTTCGGCCGGTCCGATGCGAAAGTGATACAGGCCTGCCGCGAAGGCCAATCTGTCCGATTTTGGCGCGCTCGATTCCAAAAGAGTGGCATCATTGCCGCCCGTTGACCGCCCTCACATATGTCCGTGTTTGAGTGGTTCCAGAACCTCGGCGCCCGCCCCGCTTCGTCCGCCACGCAGGCTGACACCGACACCGTCCGCCGAATCGTCAGGGAACTTGATCAGCTCGCCCCCGATCGCGCCCGCTTCCTTGCAGCTTTTGCCTTCGTGTTGAGCCGGGTCGCAGCCGCGGACCTGAACATCAGCGAGGTCGAGACGTCAAAGATGGTTGAAGTGCTGCAGCGGGTGGGACACCTGCCTGAGGCGCAGGCCATTCTCGTCGTCCAGATCGCCAAGACCCAGAACCGACTGTTCGGCGGTACTGAGAATTATCTGGTGACGCGCGAGTTCCGGGAAATCGCATCCGAGGCCGAGCGCAGGGAGTTGCTCGATTGTCTGTTTGCCGTGTCCGCCGCCGACGATGCGATTAGCGGTGAGGAAGAAAACCAAGTCCGCCAGATCGCCAGCGAGCTCGGTTTCTCCCATCCGGAATATATCCAGGCACGGTTGTCGTACTCGAACAAGCGAACCGTATTTCGCCAGCGCTGAGGGCCGGACTCTTTTCGAAGCTGATCTGCGGCCGACCAGTGGGTCTCAGTACTCTAGGAGTCGGAGGTCAGTTGCGCAACCAGGTCGCGGTGAGCAAACACCGATTCAGCGCTCTCCTGGAGCGCTGCGTAGTAGCGCTGTGCGTAGTCATTGCCCGTCTGGCTTGGAGAGGTCAGAAGCTTCAGTTGAGCGATAATAGCCGTCACGTCGTCTGCCGCAGGAGGTTCCTGGTCTTCGAGCAGTTCATCGATCCGCACGATGAGCCGCGACATCGGCCGGAGCCACGCGAACTGTTCATCCTCCAGAAACGCTGTGAGCAGCGCGGTGTTCGACTGACGCCCGTGAACGCGTTCGTATCGGTCACGTTCCCAATCGAGAAGCGTCTTGTGGAGGCGGAGGAGACCCTGCCGCAGGTTCGGCAACGAGGCGCTCATGAACAGCCTCGGTGGCGTTGGAACGTGCCGGGTCTCTGGCCTCCAGATGGGCTTGTCAGTAAACTGCGCAAGGTCACCGGCTGCATGGTAATCTGTCCGCCTCGAACGACTCTAGTGTTCCCGGCCAGTTCAGCTCAAAAGGAGTAACTGTGATGGAACGAATGAAAGCCTCCGACTTCCCCCAAGAATTATTGGATGTATTCCACCTGTACGTGCATGGCGACATCGACCGCCGGGCGTTCCTGGACAGGGCTGGGAAGTTCGCGGTCGGGGGGCTCACTGCCGCCGCGATCCTCGACATGCTGAAGCCGAACTACGCCTGGGCGCAACAGGTGCCGAAGGAGGACGCGCGGATACGTGCGGAGTACGTGACCGTTCAGTCGCCGCAGGGTAACGGTACGATCAAGGGCTACTTCGTCCGTCCGGCGAAGGCTGCGGGCAAACTCCCGACGATTCTCGTCGTGCACGAAAACCGCGGCCTCAATCCCTACGTCGAGGACGTTGCGCGCCGACTCGGGACCGCGAACTTCATCGCGCTCGCGCCGGACGGCCTCACCTCGGTTGGCGGCTATCCGGGTGACGACGAGAAGGGCGGCGCCTTGTTTGGCAAGGTGGATCGCGCGAAGATGACCGAGGACTTCGTGGCGGCGGCGAACTGGTTGAAGGCGCACGCGGAAGGCAACGGCAGGGTGGGTGTCGTGGGCTTCTGCTTCGGCGGCGGAATCGCCAACACGCTCGCCGTTCGCATGCCGGATCTCGCAGCCGCGGTGCCGTTCTACGGTGGTGCGCCTGCCGAAGCGGACGTAGCGAAGATCAAGGCCGCGGTCCTCGTTCATCATGGTCAGGCCGATACCCGCCTGGCCGAGGGATGGCCGGCGCAGGAAGCCGCGCTGAAGGCCAACAAGATTCGCTACGAAGGCTACGTCTATCCGAACGCACAGCACGGTTTCCACAACGACACGACGCCGCGCTACGACGAGGCGGCCGCCAAGCTCGCGTGGCAGCGCACGATCGACTGGTTCAATAAGTACACGCGCACCACGTAACCACCCGCACGATGAGGAGTCCGGGCCATGGTCCGGGCTCCTCAACTCTCCCCTCAACCCATCCTTGCGAGTGTGACGCGCTCGGCGACTGAGCGGTGGTATTCAGAGCAGGCTACGCAGTCCGTTTCGCCGGGCTGATGATTCGTTTGCAGGCCTCGCACCGAATAGCGACCTGCAAATGCTGACCCGAAGTGGCGCCGAGCAGATTGAGCTTGCCGCAATGAGGGCACCGAATCGGAGGAGCGAACGCGAGCGCTCCGTCGGCGAGCGGAACAGCGCACGCTGCCCGTGGCAGCGCGACGTACTTCCCGGTACCGGTCTGATGGAGAAAGCCCTCTGAGAGCAGCGCGTCGAGCGCCGCGCTGCATGTGTCGTGTCCGACACCCCAGAGCCGACATACCTGGTCCTCGGTGAGCTTCAACCCCGGCATGGCCGTGTACTCGTTCCGGATTCGCTCCACGAGTCGCGCTGTCGAGAACATGAGCGCCTCCTTTGGATCACATCACAATAGAGGCCGAGCGCAGGCGAGGAAACGAGTATATCGCACTCATGTTTCGTTGGAACCCGCGCGATCGCTCGAAAACGCTTCAGCTCGATTTCGGACGGTCCGATTTCTCCGGATGAAAGTGCGAGGGAGATTGGGCAGGAAACCTAACGAAGTTTGTCGGCTCGCTTGGTGGTGTCGAGTTCGGCTTGCAGCTGAGCGATCCGGCGGAACTGGATTTCCAAATCGCCTCGGATGGCCCGAACCTCGACGCGGAACTCATCGATGATGGCACGCAGCCGTCTGTTGGTCCGCCGAGTTTTCTGCAATCGTGCGCGCAGCTCTGGGGCGGTCTCTCGGCGCGTGGACATGGATGAGTCACCATAGAATCTTGTCCATGTGGCCGTCAAGAGAGCAACTGTCGCACAATGAGACATTTATGAAGAAATCGTGAAAGGCTACGGCGTCCTCTCGCTCGACATCTCGGCAGTGGCGGTCGACTCGCGGTCGGGTCCGTCACCTGACTGGACTGTGGCCATCTCGGCCGCCAGCATCCGTCCGCCGGCCGCTGCCGGAACCCCGGCGGCGAATTGCACCGGGGGCAGCGCGAACGACGCGGCAAGACCTATCGCGGACATCACCGCCCCGGCCGCGAACACTCTGCCGAGCGCCAGGGCGAATTGGGCGCGCGCCGGGGCGTCGAGGGACATGATCGCAGATGGAAGGCCGTGAGTTGCCGCCACCAGCGGGATTCCCGCAAGGTTGCGCGCCAGGATAGCCCCCATTACAGCCACCCCTATCGCCGCGCCGACGCTCCGGGAGAACTGGTTGAGCGAGGTCGCAAGCCCGAGCAGCGAGCGGTCCACGCCGTGTTGAACCGCGAGCAGGAGCGCCAGCATGGCGAGACCCATGCCGCAGCCCAGAACGAAAACCGCCAGGAAGAGCGCCGTGCGGGTCGTGTTCTGGTCGATTGTCGCGAGCGCGAGGAAGCCAGTCGTCAGCAGGGCATTGCCTGCGATGGTCACCGGGCGATACCCAATGCGAACCGTCAGCCGCGCGGCGGCAATCGACATCAACACCCACCCGAGAAAGAGCGGTGTGAGCACCTGTCCGGCCTCGGTCGCGGTGCCGCTCATCACCATCTGAACGAAGA
Organism: Vicinamibacterales bacterium; assembly: GCA_035537875.1. GTDB lineage: Bacteria > Acidobacteriota > Vicinamibacteria > Vicinamibacterales > CAVVIG01 > DATLLJ01. Next base: position 13,334 of record DATLLJ010000170.1, read on the forward strand.
GCGGCACGAACGCGATGGCGCCAAACATGGCCATGCCGGTCATGAACACCACGACCAGAGATCGAGACACGACAGGATAGCGAAAGAGGGCGAGCGGCAGGATGGGATCGCTGGCACGGCGCTCCACGAACAGGAAGGCTCCCAGCAAGACGATGGTCGCGATCAGCCAGCCGGCTATCGATTCCGCGACACCCCCCAGTGCGATGAGCAGCGTCGTCGTTCCCCCGAAAAGCAGCGCCGCTCCCGGCCAGTCCACCGCTGCAGCCTTCGGGCGGGCGGATACTGGATAGGCGAGCGCGATAACGATGACTGCGAGTGCCCCGAACGGGAGATTCAGGAAGAACACCCACCGCCATGAGAGCGCGTCGGTGATGTAGCCGCCCACGAGCGGCCCTGCGATCGATGCAAGCCCCCACATCCCGCTGAAGAGCGCCTGCGTGCGGGCCCGCTCTTCGAGCGAGTAAAGCTCACCGATGATCGTCATGCTGAGCGGAATGACCGCCCCGGCGCCGAGTCCCTGAATGCCGCGGAAGACGATGAGCTGCGGCATGGTCGCCGCAACGCCCGATAATGCGGAGCCCGCAAGAAAAACGACGATTCCCGTCAGGTACAGTCGGCGCCGTCCATACAGATCGGACAAGCGGCCCCAGATGGGAACGGACGCGGTCGAGGTCAGCAGATAGACTGCGAACACCCAGCTGTAGTGCGCCAGGCCGCCGAGCGTGCTGATGACCGTTGGCATGGCTGTAGAGACCACGGTCGCTTCCAGGGCCGCCAGGCTCATGCCAAGGAGGAGACCGACTGTCACGGCCCGCCGGCGGCGAAGGCTGAGCAAGATCTATATCCACCCTTCTGCTTCTCGCGCTCGTCGTTTTTGCTGAGCCCAGGCGAGCGCCTCAGCCTCAGCCTCGAAGGTTCTGGTCACGACCGTCGATCCGTCGCGGTCGATGTCAATCTCGATCCCATAGGGAACCAATCGGACGCGGCACGCAACCTCGCGGCCATTCTTCGTCAAGGACCAGAGCGTGGTTCCCGGATCGTCCATCCTTCCCGCGACTATTCTAGGATTCTACAGACATGCCCGAAGAGTTTCTCGTGACCTGCCCATACTGCGGTGAGATGGTCGAGATCTATCTGGAGGAAGACGTGCGCGGCAGTCTGGTCCAGGACTGCGAGGTGTGTTGCAACCCCTGGCGCATCCGCGTGCGTGGCCGCGGAGAGGATCGTATCGTCGACGTCGTCCGAGCAGACGGCTCCGAGTGAACTTTCAGGTGCCCTTGATGTCCGTCCAGTGACGAACATCAAGGGCATCGGGAGAGGCGGGTTCGTAACCGCTGTCAGGGTGCGACGGTCACGGGAGGGCTCGTCGCCGCCCGCGTATATCCGTTGTTGCGGAAGAGACGGAATTCGTAGGTTCCCGGAGTCGACGGCATGTTGACCGTCCAGGTCCGGGTCGTGACGCCTGTGCCGACGTAGGTCCACTGCAGATAGCTGGTGTTGGCAGAACCGACGACGGCAAGCGCAATCCAATCGGTCTGGCCGCCGAATCCGTTGGTGAGTGTGGCCGTGACCTGCGCTCCTGGCGCGACATTCGTGGCGCTCACGCTGAGCGTGGCAGGCGGTCCGGTTGTGACAGTCACAGGGGGGCTCGTCGCTGCCCGGATGTAGCCGTTTCGGAACAGCCTGAACTCGTACGTCCCGGCTGTCGCTGGCATGGTCACCGTCCACGTGCGCGTTGTGACGCCGGAGCCCACGTAGGTCCATTGCAGGTAGCTCGCGTCACCCGAACCGGTGGCCGCAAGCGCGAGCCAGTCGCTCGCTCCGCCCAGTCCGTTGGTCAGCGTCACCGTGACGGGGCTGCCGGCCGTAACGCTGGTCGCACTGACCGTCAACGCTGGCGGCGACGTAGCCGACACTGTTACCGTCGGGCTCGTCGCTACCCGGACGTAGCCGTTCTTGAACAGTCGGAACTCGTATACCCCACCATTGGCTGGCATCGTGACTGTCCAGGTGCGGTTCGTTACCCCTGCGCCAACGTACGTCCACTGCAGGTAGGTGACATCCGGAGCCCCTGCGGCAGCCAGGGCAAGCCAGTCTGTCTGTTGTCCCAGACCGTTCGTCAACGTCACCGTGACCGACGCGCCGGCGGCCACGCTCGTAGCGCTCACGGCCAATGCGGGCGCCTGGCCAATCACGAGAGTCAGCGAAGCCGATAAACCGCCGCCCGGTGCGGGTGTGAAGACGCTGATCTGGGCCGAACCGGCCGCGGCAATGTCCGAAGCGGGGATCGCCGCCTGGAGATTGAGGGACGACACGTACGTCGTCGTTCGATTGCTCCCGTTCCATCGCACGACCGACGAGGCTGTGAATTTGCTTCCTGTGACCGTCAGGGTGAACGCGGGTCCACCAGCAACGGTTGTGGCAGGCGAGATTGATGTCGCAATGGGAGTCGGGGCCAGCGACGTATCCACTGTCACGGGCGGGCTCGTCGCCACCCGGGTGTACCCGTTGTTCAGGAAGAGACGGAACTCATAGGTGCCGGCCGTTGGCGGCATCGTTACCGTCCACGTGCGATCGGTGATTCCGGTGCCGACATAGACCCACTGCAAGTAGCTGTTGTTGGCTGCGCTCGTCGAGGCGAGCGCAAGCCAATCGGTCGAACCGCCGAAGCCGTCGACGAGTGTCACTGTTACCTGTTGTCCGGCGCCCACGACCGATGCGTCCACTGTCAAGACAGGTGGCGGCTCAATCGAAAAGGTCATCGAGGATGACGCACCGCCGCCAGGTGCTGGCGTGGTCACGCGAACCAGGGCGGTTCCGGTGGCGCTCACGTCGGAGGCCGCGATGGACGCCTCGAGCTTCGAACTGCTTTTGAACTGCGTGGGGCGGGCGGCGCCGTTCCATTCGACCGTCGATTGACTGACGAAACCGCTGCCGTTGACGGTCAACGTGATCGCCCCAAGCCCCGCACGCGCGCTCGCAGGGGAGAGCGACGTCACGATAGGAACGGGACTGTCGATCGAGGCCAGCGTCCTCAGCGCCTCGAACAATCTCACGCGCGGAACTGTCGCGCCAGGCAGGAACCAGAGTCGCGTGTCGGTGATGGGCAGCCCGGTTGTCCTCAGAGCATTCAGAACAGTGCTCACGCCTGCTGCTGGCACCGCCTGCTTGATCAGGCCCCACGCACCGGCGACATGGGGTGCGGCCATTGACGTTCCACTGAACGCTTCGTAGGAACCGCCAGGCACCGACGAAGAGATGGGGTCTCCAGGCGCAAACAACGACAGGAACGATGCGGAGTTGGAGAATCCCGAGACCGCATCGGTCTTCGTGGTCGAGCCCACGCTCACCGCCGTCGAAATGCAGGCGGGGGCAGCAAGGCCCAACGGCCATCCAGAGTTGCCGGCCGCAACCACTGTGGCGATCCCGATTGCTCGCAGGTTGTCGATGATTGGCTTGTAAGGCTGATCGTCGCAAACCTCCTCGAAGATGCCGCCTCCGAGGCTGAGATTGGCCGCCGCGATGTTCTGGCCGGCGATGGCGGACGCGTACACGTGCTCGAGTCCGGCGATGATGTCCGAGCTGAAGGCGCCAGTACAAGGGGCCACTCCGCCGCAGCTGTCGGGATCGATGATTCGGGAGAAGACCTGGATGGCCATCAGGTGGGCGCCCTTGGCCACGCCAGGGCCCTGGAGGCTGTTGGACGGATCGTGCCCTACTGCGATCCCGGCCACGTGCGTTCCATGGAAGCAGTCGTCCATCGGGCACGGCGCCGCGGCGCCGGCACCGATCTGTTCGTCGAGCCCGCCCGGACACACTGATTCGCTCGTGCCCGCCACGGTGCTCGAGTAGCAGGCTTCGTCAACGAGCTTGCCGGCCAGGAACGGATGGCTGGCGTCGACACCGGTGTCGAGCACGGCGATCGTCGTCCCCATGCCGTCGTAGCCGCTGGCCCACACGGTATCCGCCTCGATGAGCGGCACGCTCTCGGCGAGCGTGGGGCGCAGGACCTCGTCGGGCATGACCCGCACCAGATCGTTGTCGAGCGTTTCGAGCGCAGTCAGGGCCCCCGGCGTCACCTCCATGACGAGGTAGGGGACGGTCTGGAACCGACGCACGGCGCGGTTCGAACCGGCCGGCAATTTCGCGAGCAGTCGGAAAGCGGCGTCAGCGATGGCCCGTCTCTGGGCGACAATCTCTGCCGTCTGCAGCGCGGCTTCCGGGACGTGCGAGACGGGGAGCTTGAGCTCGACGAGCACCCGCACGCGACCGTCGCGTTGAGCCCGCGCGCGAACTGCCTCGGCAGATTGGACATCGACGCCCGTCTGCTGTGCAGACATATCGGTCGATAGAACCAACACGAGTGCGCCGATCGCCGCGAGGAGTCGTCTGTGTATAGCCATGAGTTCGATAGTAGCCGCCGGTCACAGGACCGATTTCACGCTTTCGCACAACGCGCCGAAGAACCATGAAACGGATCGCAGAACCATGAAAAGGAAGCACGTATCACAAATTTGTCATCGGTGGCGCAGACAAGCAGCAGTGGCCGCTGCATCGGTCGGATTGACGGTCCTCAACACGTCGGCTGCCGATGCCCAGATGCGCCCCGGCCCCGCGCTGGAGATCGCCGTCGGCTGGGTCGGGTTCGCCGACAACACCGTGGTCAGTGAAGTTCTGGTTGGCGGTGCCGGACGGTTCTACGTGTCACCGAGGTTGGCTCTGGGGCCTGAGGTCGCCTATATCGATGGCGACCGGCACAGCCATCTGATGGTGACAGGCAATCTGACCTTCGATTTCCTCAACGTCATTGCCGGCCTGCCTCCGAAGGTGGATCCCTTCGTGGTCGTCGGAGGTGGGTGGTTCCGGACGCGCGAGAGCTTCGCGACGGAGCCATTCAGTTCGAATGAGGGGACGTTCACGGCAGGCGGCGGCGCACGGGTGCATATGAGCCGCCGCATGTACGTCGCAGGTGAGGCCCGAATCGGGTGGGAAACCCACCTGCGGGTCAACGGTGCGGTTGGCTTTCGTCTGGGCCCGTGATCGGCCTGGCAGGCCCGTCAGGGCAGGTTGACACGCACCTCGCCGACGACCGATGCCTTCACGATGTCTCCGAAGACGTGCTGCTGAATGCTCCGGTTGAACAGGTTGGTGCCGCGCACCAGTGTCGTGACGCGTCCATTGGCCCACCTCACGCCGAAACTGCCGTTAACCATCGTATACGCGTCGCTGAAACCGTGGTACGGGCTGGTGAGCACGTCGCTCCAGAACGCCTCGTCGGAGTAATTCAGCGAGGCGCTCCCAAGGTACCGCCTGTTGTCGAAGTTGAAGCCGAGGTTGAAGCGGTTGGTCGGCGGCAGGGCGAGCTCCTGCAGTGGGTACGGGTCAGGATCGTCCAGGACGATCGGATCGCCTTGCCACGAGTAGTTGGCGAACGCGCTCACCTGGTCGTTGATCTGGTGGTCGAGAGAAATCTCGAAACCCTTCTGGCGGATCGGTCCAAGGTTCAGATAGGTGAATCCCGTTCGCGGCAGGTAGACGCCGTTCGCCGCCATGAGCGTGAGAACCGATGCTGGCAGCGGCCACCCCGGCGGCGGGTTGGCGGCTGTGTACGGGTCCAGACTCGGTGGAAGCTGCGAGAAATTTATCTGATTGTTCGTGTTGTTGATGTAGAAGGCAGCCCCGAAGGTCGTGCGTTGCACTGAGCCGTTGTAGGCAATCTCGTAGGCCGTGAGCGACTCCTCGACCAACTCGTCCTGCTGAACGGTCCCCACCGGGAGGTTGCTGCCCACGGCCTGCACGGTCAGCGGAAACGGCGTTGCGACCAGCGGTTTGAACTGGGGTGGAAGCAACGGCGCGAGAGGACTGAGATCCTGGGGCACCACGATGCTGACGTCGAGGTAGTTGTTGATGACAGAGGGCGATCGAAACGCGCGGTTGAATGAGAAACGCACGGCGTGATCCGGTGCTGGCTTGAACGTGGCGGCCAGTCGTGGCGAAAAGACCGGGTCGCTCAGGTTGCCGAACTTGTCCACTCGAGCTCCGAGGGAGAACCGGAACGGATCCAGGAAGATTTCATCCTGAGCGTACCCGCCGATTTCGGTTCGGTTCTCGGACGTTGGCGCTACGGTGATGTCGAAATTGTTCCGGCGCACGTTCCCGCCGACGCTGACGATGTGGCGCCGCCCGATCGGAAACACGTCGCCCGCCTCGAAGTCGTAGGTCTGGCTCGCAAAATCGAGCTGCAACGGAGCGCCGGTCGGTCCCACCAGCAGCAGGTTCGGCGCCTCGGCGTCGATGTAGTTCACGAAGAAATTCAGCTTCAACGTGCCTTTGTTGTATCCGACCCGTCCATATCCCTGATTCGACCCGTCCTGGATGTCGAAGGGGCCGATCCCGGTGTGGATAATCCCGTTCGAGCCTGCCACCCCGCCCGAGTAGGAGACGCGGCCGCCCTCAATCTCCTGATCGATGCGCGCATCGAACTTGGGCTGGCTGCTGCCGCTGTTCCGGAACGCCGTGCCCGGAGGACCGTCGCCGTCAGCAGGATACGTGGCACCGCCCACGGTCTTCGTGGGATCGCGAGGGTCCGGGATAATCGGGATCGTGCCGGAGGGCCGGGCCAGCGCATCCGAATTGAAGTAGCCGCCGGAAAACCTGTACGACCAACGATCGTTCACGATGCGCGACACGCTGGCGTTGCTCCCGAAGAGAAGCCCGGGGCCTTCGCCTTGGCTGTACCCGGCGCTCTGTCCCAGCCCGCCGGTCGAGAGCGAAGCCGTGATGCCTGGCGCTTCTCGGGGCGACTTCGTCAGGATGTTGACCACGCCGGTTACCGCATTGGCGCCCCAGACCGCCGAGGCCGGGCCGCGGACGACTTCGATCTGTCTCACGTCCGACAGATTCGTTGGGATGAAATCCCACAGAACGATTCCGAAGAAATCGAGGTAGATTGAGCGCCCGTCGATCAGCACGAGCTGCGTGTTCGAAAGCGTGCTCGTGCCTTGTCGGCTCGTCAGGTTGATGTCTCGGGCCGAGGTCTGGATGACATTCAATCCAGGCACGTTTCGCAGGAGATCGCCGTAATTCTGCGCGCCGCTCGTCGCCAGTTCCTCCGTTCCCAGCACCGACATGGTCACCGGCGCGTCGATCAGCGAAGTCTCCGCCCTGGTCGCCGTGACGACCACGACGTCGCTGAGACTGGCGAGGTTGAGGGCGATGGCGGCAACTTGAACGTCGGCTGCGCCCACGATGATATTGTCCCGAACGGCCGGCGCAAACCCGATCAGCCTGACCTCGATGGTGTAAGAACCGGCAGGCACGTTCTGGAAGACATACTGTCCGCCCGAGCCAGACGTGGTGACCGCGCCGCTCGCTCCGCTAAGCTGGACGCTCGCACCTGGCACGCCGGTGCCGGTCTGGTCGACGACGGTGCCTGTGACCGTACGGGTCTGAGCCGCCGCGGGCCCTGGCGCCAACAGCACGACCGACAACAGAACCACAGAACGGATCATCAGGGCCTCCGTTGAGGAAGTTGCTGGCCACAACGATACACTGAAGTTTCGGGTCCGCCCGGGAATCTCTTGAGGGTTGAAACGACCTCTGCCTAGGGCCGCTCCCACTGGGCGGCGCCGACTGGCGTGGTGCGAACGACGGAAGCGGTCGCTTCTCCGAGCACGATCGCGACATCGTGCGTTTGTCCATCATCGAGCAGAGGGATGGCTTGGGGATCGGCAGGAAGCCCGTCGACCTCGGCAGACCGGACGCCCGAGCAGCGATGCTCCGGATTCATGACGGTAATCCGATACGTGGTCCCATTCGGTCTCCACTCCAACGAGTACTGCGGCCATCGGGCCGGGATGCACGGTTCGATGCCGAAGGTCGCACCGTGCCGGCGGAGTCCGATGAGAGCTTCGATGGCCGCCTGATACATCCAGCCAGCCGACCCCGTGTACCACGTCCAGCCCCCGCGTCCCAGGTGCATCGGGTGCGCGTAGACATCGGCGGCGACCGCATACGGCTCGGCGCGGTACCGCTCGACGTCTTCCGGAGTCCGCATGTGGTTGATCGGGTTGACCATGTGAAACAGCTCCATCGCCTCGTCGCCCAGTCCCAGGCGTGCGAGCGCGATGACCGTCCAGAGCGCGGCGTGCGTGTATTGGCCGCCGTTCTCCCGCACGCCCGGAACGTAGCCCTTGATGTACCCGGGATCGTGCGTCATGTGATCGAAGGGCGGCGTCAGCAGGAGCACGAGCTGGGCGTCGCGCCGGACCAGGTGCGCGCGGACGGCCTCCATGGCTCGAGCGGCACGGCGCGGTTGCGCGGCATCGGACAGCACCGCCCAAGATTGCGTCAACGAGTCCAGACGGCACTCGTCGTTCTGAGCGGATCCGAGCGGCGTCCCATCATCGAAGTACGCCCGTCGATACCAGTCCCCGTCCCACGACAGCTCCAACATGCCGGTGAGCCACTTGGCTTCGTGCCGATACCGCTGGGTCAGGTCAGTCCGCCCACGAGCCTCGCACAGCCGAGCGAACTCGGTCAGGATGACCACGAGGAACCATCCGAGCCACACGCTCTCGCCCTGGCCCTCATGGCCGACCCGGTTCATCCCGTCGTTCCAGTCGCCCGATCCCATCAGCGGCAGCCCGTGCGCCCCATACTTCATCGCGCGATCGATGGCGCGAAGCGAGTGCTCGAACAGCGACGCTCTTTCGGCCGACGTCGAGGGCCGATTGTAGGCCTCGGTCTGTTCCGGTTCGAGAACCGGGCCCTCGAGGAACGGCACGATCTCATCGAGCACCGACTCATCGCCCGTTCGATCGACGTAGACAGCCACGGCGTAGGGCAACCACAGCAGATCGTCCGAGCACCGTGTGCGCGTACCGCGCCCTCCCGGCGGATGCCACCAGTGCTGGACGTCGCCTTCCACGAATTGTCGCGACGCTGCTCGCAGCAGATGCTCGCGACAGATGTCGGGCCTCGTATAGATCAGCGCGAGGACATCCTGCAGCTGATCGCGAAACCCGAAGGCGCCGCCTGGCTGATATGGTCCGCAGCGCGCCCACACGCGGCACCCAAGAGTCTGGTAGGGCAACCATCGGTTCACCACGAGATCGAAGGAATCGTCCGGTGTCTTGATCTGAAGCGTGCCGACCAAATCGTCCCACGTCCGTTCCGCGCTCGCGCAGGCCGTCTCGACATGTTCGAGCGCTTTGTAGTGGGCGGCGAGCGTCTGCGCATGCTCGGCGTTCTTTCCCTGCCCGAGCACGAAGGCCAGCCGACGCGTGGCGCCCGGGTCCAGCTCGAGGGCGAGCTGCAACGCGGCGCACGGATCGAGGCCGGCGCCGCATCGCCCGGACAACTGCTCTCGAAGTAGCCCCGACGGGCGCGCAAGCGTGCGATCGCGGCCGATGAAATCGACGCGGTCGCACGTAAACGAACGCGGCCTCTCGGTGGCCTGAAAGAAGCTCACTCGACCGGCAAACTCCGTGTTGTACGTGTTCCGGGCGATGATCGTGGCGGCCGCCTCGTCCCAGTCCGTCGTCACGAACCGCTGCTCGTGACCATGAGGCCGTCCGAGGCACCACTCGACGTATCCAAAGACGCTGAGCCGACGCCGGACGGTCGACGTGTTCGTGATGGTCAACACCGCGAACTTGACCGGGTCGTCGGGCGCGACGGACACCGCCAGCTCGTGCTCGAGACCAGCGACAGCGTGCTGGTAGCGTGTCGCGCCGGCTGAATGGCGCACCACCCATCGGCCTGCAGCGGGTGTTCGGGGCAGCGGGCCCGGCGAGGCGCCCCACACCGTGCCTGCGTCGTCGTCGCGCAGGAACACCGCTTCACCAGTGGGGTCGGTAATCGGGTCGTTGGCAAAGGGTGTCAGCCGGTTCTCGCGACTGTTCTCAGCCCACGTGAAGGCCGATCCCGACGCCGTGACCATGGTGCCGAAGTCGGGATTCGAGAGCACGTTCGACCAGGGCAACGGGGTCTCGCGATCCCCGTCGAGCACGATGACGTATTCCCGACCGTCAGGCGTGAAGCCGCCGATGCCGTTATCCATGGCCAGCGGCGGGACAGAAACGGCTCTCGAGGTGAGTTCCGGCGAACGGAGCTCTTCCGAAGCTGGCAGCGATTCGTCGAAATGCAGCCACGGCGCCGGTCGGTTGAGCTGGGGGGCGAGTTCGCCAAGATCCCCGCCCAAGACGACGCGGGCGACGGCGCCGAGCAGGCAGCGATCGGCGTCTGGCATTCCATCCGAACGCAACAGGAAGATCCCGCCCGGTCGATCTTTCCACGCTGCCCATCGCGGCTCACCGACGAGCGCAACGAGCAGACCCTGCATCTCGTCGAGATACTCTGCCGGGTGTTCGTTCAGGACGATCAAATCGGCCTGCAGTCCCTTCAGACGCCAGTATTCCTGAGCGTGAAGCAGCTGGCGCACCAGCGGTATCCCGGCGGTCTCGCTGACACGCACGAGCACGATGGGCAGGTCGCCGGAGATGCCGTACTTCCACAGGTCGGGCTGGCCGAGCAGATTTCGGGCGAGGTCTTTGGGACTGATGCAGGAGGCATCCGACCCGAAGACGCGGGACGCTACTCGATCGAACAGGATGGCCTGGTCTTCAGTCAGCCCGAGGTGCTGCAGCACCGTGCGGGCCTGAGTAAATGCCATCGTGAACGCACGCGCGACCGCCCCGGCGTCACGATACTTCCGCCCGAGCCCGATTGCCGTCTGCCGGTCCGGTGCGACGCCCGTGGTGAAGGTCACCCGCACGAACGAACCCGGCATCAGCCGCAGTCGCTCGCGAAGGGCGGCGATCGGATCGAGGACGGCGCCGATCGTGCCCGATAGCGCCCGACCTTCGATCGCGACCGGATTGGCGGGCGAACGGCCGCGACCAAGGAACCGCGCGCGGTCGGTTTCCCACTCCATGGCGCCGCCGAGCCGGCCCTCGACGCCGAGCACGTGAAACGCCCAGGGCGGCGCCTCATCCGCCATGCGCGGCCGTCTGCCGAAGAGCAGCGCGGCGCTCTGGGTGTCGTACTCGGTCTCGATGAACAGCTTCCCAAACGCGGGGTGGGCAACATCGTCGTCGGGACGAGCCAACGCGATCTCGGCGTAGCTCGTCACCTCGATTTCGCGTGGTCGATCGCCCCGATTGGTAATCGAGAGCCGCCGCACCTCCACGTCGTCCTCTGGCGACACGGCGATCTGGAGCTGCGTCTCGAAGTCGCCGTCCCGGCGACGGATAGTGATCTTGTCGAGCTCGAACGTCGCGTCGTAGTCGTCGGACTCGCGGCACACCGGGTGGTAGGTAGGTGACCAGACTTCACCCGACCACGGGTCTCGCAGGTAGATGAAATGTGCGCCCGCATCGGAGGTCCGATCCTGCCGTTGACGAGTCACCGCCAGGCCGCGCCATGTGCTGGCCCCTCCCCCGGTGTGCGTGACCCAGGTGGTGTAGCGTCCATTGGACAGGAAATGCGCATGCGCGCTCGCCGTGTGGGGCGTACGAATGCGCCGGGACGCGGCCAGCGGCACCGGCGCGAACGCCGTGGCGCCTTCCGACGGCCGTGGCTCCGAGAGGATCGCCTCTCGGGGCACGCGCTCCTGCAACAACAGCTCGGTCGCTTCGACCCGCCGATCGGCGTGAAACCGCTCCACAAAACGGTCGTCGCAAATCACATTGGCGAGCGCGACGAGCGACATCCCTTGGTGATGAGCGAAGTACGCGTCGACGAGCTCGGGACGTCGATCTGTGGCCTTCGGCGCCGTCCCCTCCGGGCGAAAACGCGGCCGGTAATCGATGGCCTCGCGGAATCCGAAGCGCCCGTCCAGCCCGATGCGGGCCAGACGCCGGAAATTCGATGCGGCGCTGGAGGGATCGACGAGGCTGGCCAGGGCGGTGGCATACGGGGCGACGACGAGCTCGTCGGAGAGCCCGCGCTTGAGACCGAGCCCGGGAACGCCGAAGGCCTTGTACTGGTAGGCGCCAACGCGATCGGTCACCGCGTAGGCCGACTCCGAAATGCCCCAGGGGATGCCATGCTCCCGGCCGTACTCGATTTGACGGCGGACGCTGGCGCGGCAGCTTTGGTCCAGAAGAGTGCCTGCGTAGCTGCGCATGACCAGCAGCGGCATCAGGTACTCGAACATGGTGCCGCCCCACGACATCAACGTCGCCCGACCGTCAACGTTCGTGACGAGACGACCCAGATGGAACCAGTGATGCTGCGGCACGTCGCCCTTGGCGATCGCGACGAAGCTCGCCAGCCGCGCTTCGGACGCGAGCAAATCGTAGAACGAGCTATCGAGGCGACCCGGACCTTCGGCATCAGCGAGCCGATATCCAATCGAAAAAATACGGCGTCGGCGATCGTACAGGAAGTCGAATCGCATGCCCTCGGCGAGCGCCGTCGAGCGGTCGGCGAGCGCTTTCAGTGACGCCGGTCGTGTGTTCGGGCTGGTCGCGAGGGTTTCAACCGCATCAACGACTGCCTCGCACCAGAACACCAGGTCGGCGGCGGCGGCGCTCGCGCTGCTCGAGTCGATGGCCGCCGCTCGATCGGCGAGCTGACGGGCAAGCGGCTGCAAACCGGCCGGGTGGAACCCTTCGGTGAGCCGGCGGGCGTCGGCGACGATCTCGCGCGCGATTCGCTCGATCGACTGAAGCGTGGACTCGAGGCCCGATGGCGTCGAACCGATTGAACAGCTCGACACCAGCACGTCGGCCGTATCGATGAGTCCTTCGGCGAGGCGGACCTGCGACTCGGGTTCGGACTCCAGGCGGAGGAGACCTTGTGCGAGCGTCAGGAGCGCGGCGGCGAGGTTACCGCTGTCGACCGTCGAGAGATAACGGGGATGGAGCGGCGCCAGAGTCGACGTGTTGTACCAGTTGAGGAAGTGCCCCTCGTGCCGTTCCAGTCCTTCGAGCGTCGTGAGCATCCGATCGAGACGCTGGCCCAGGTTCCGGGTCGAGATGTAGCCGAGATCGTGCGCGGCCAGCGTCGACAGCAGTCCCATGGCGATGTTGGTCGGCGAGGTCCGCCGGGCGAGTTGTGGTCCGCCGTCGCCTTCCTGGTAGTTGTCCGGAGGCAGCCACGCATCGGCCTCCGTCACAAAGGTTTCGAAGTACCGCCAGGTCTTACGCGCGGTGCGCCGAAGCAGCGTGCGATCGTCATCGCCAAGCGGACGTTCGCGCGGGCCGGCGGGCAGACTGAGCCAGTAGGCGATGGCGGGCGCGACGAGCCACAGGAGCAGAAACGGCGCCGCGGTCGACAACGCCTCGCGAGCCGTGACCGCCACGATCAACCCGACGAGGACGGCGATGATGGGACTCGCGACCATCTCGACGGCGAACAGGACCAGGCCCTTCCTGCCCACCAGGCCCGCGCCGCGCGCTGCCGCCGCAGCGGCCGTTTCCCACTCGAGCAGGCGGCGCTTGGTCACCGCCAGCCGGACCAATGTCAGACCAATCGCATGCATCGTGTCCCAGGCGTGGTACGCCAGGAACGTCAGGCTGAGCACCACCTGCGCGAGCGCGGTCGCCGCATCTTCTCGAAGGTTGCGCCAGAACACCGGAACCGACTGAGCCTTCCGTGGACCGGCGACAAACCGCGCGAGCAACGGCAGCAACTGCGAAGCAAGCACCGTCAGGACGGCCAGCGTCCAGAACCAGCGAGAGCCAGGCAGGACCGTCCAGCCCGCGACGAGCATCGCGAGCAGCGTGGGTGTGACCAGGCTGCGCCGCAGGTTATCGAGGATCTTCCAGCGCCCGATGAGCGGCAGCGGGTTGCGTTTGATGCCGTGCTTTGACGGCACCCATGGAAACAGCCAGTACAGGATCTGCCAGTCTCCGCGGATCCATCGATGCTGGCGTCTGGCGTGCGTGAGAACACTCGACGGATACTCGTCCACGATCTCGACGTCGGATACGAGAGCGACGCGGGCGTGCAGCCCTTCGAACAGGTCGTGCGAGAGCAGCGAGTTCTCCGGGACGCAGTCCTCGAGCGCCGCCATGAACGCGTCCACGTCGTACAGTCCCTTGCCGGTGAAGATGCCCTCCCCGAACAGATCCTGATAGGTGTCGGACACCGCTGTGGTATACGGATCGACGCCCGTGTGACCGGAGTAGAGCCGGGCAAAGAGCGAATCGGCAGCGCTTGTAAACGTGACGCTGACCCTGGGCTGCAGGATGCCGTAGCCGTCGGTAATCCGCCCCCCTTGCGGGTCGAGCGCGGGGCGGTTCAGCGGATGCGTGATGATGCCGATCAACTGCCGCGCCACGTCGCGTGGCAGGCGGGTGTCGCTATCGAGCGTGATGCAGTAGCGCACCCGCGGCAGAATCGTGATGTCACCGACGTGCAGGACGAAGCTGGTCTCCGTGGATCCGCGCAGCAGACGGTTGAATTCCTCGATCTTGCCCCGCTTGCGCTCCCACCCCATCCAGAGTCCCTCTCTCTCGTTCCATTGCCGCATGCGGTGGAACAGAAAGAAACGGTCCCCCGACTCGGGCGCATGCCTCGCATTGAGCGCCTCGACGCCCGCCCGAGCGCTGGCGAGGATCTCTTCGTCGTGCGGCACGATTTCGGTCGCTGCGTCCCGAAAATCGCTCAGGATGGCGAAATGGATGTGCGGATCCACGTTTCCGAGAGCCAGCACCTCAACGTGCGCGACGAGATCGCGAACGCGTTCCACGCTGTCGAGGATCGTGGGCACGATCACCATCGTCCGCGCGCTGTCCGGGATCCGATCGAGATCGAGCCGCGGCAGGCGCCGTGGTGGGATCAGGTTGCTGATGATGCGCTGGATGATCTGAATCGTCAGTTCGCTTGCCGGCACCACCGTCAGCAGACCGACCCAGAACAGCAGATTTCCGCGCCACCCATGAAGATAGGTCCAGGCCAGCGCTGCCGCCACGAGCAGGCTCGTGCCGATCGCGATGGTGCCCAGGTAGCCGGGCGTCGCATACCTGAAGAACAACCGGCGAAGGCGGAGCCTCACGCCGGGAACCCACGCGATGCCTTTTTCGAACTGCCGGCGTCCGCTGCCGATGAGGTAGTAGCCGACGTGCGCTTCTCGATCGGCCGGCCGCTGTTCAGCCACCTGGCGCGCCCGCTCCACGGTTTTGAGGGCGACGCGCAGCTGACCATCGCCCGTCGGCTCCGCCATTTCCTCCACGGCGTGCCGGTAGCGGTCGCGGCTGCGGAAGTCCATGCCGCCGTAGGTGGCGGCGGGGTCGCGCTGAAGCACCTGTTCGACCAGGCTCACGCTCTCGAAGAACTCACTCCAGTCGAACGAGGAGATGAGCCGCAGGCTCGTAATCAGGTTGGACATGAAGGCCTGCTCGGCCGCCTGATGCCGCGCCTCGGATCGAATGGCGTCCTCGATGGTCTGGCCGCGAGCCGCCAGCGCCGCGTCGAGCTGGTGCCGCAGCGCCTCGGCACGCGCGCCATGTTCACGCGACCGCTCGAGCAGGCGAATCACGAACGCAGGATGGACCTGGGCCGGCCATGTGCTCTTCGCTCGAGAGGTCTCGAGCGCGTTCACCAGCCGATCGGCGTCCTCGCGATGGACGCGTGACGTGGCCAGCACGTCGGCGCGGGCACGCAATTGCTCGAGGAGTGCCGCCTTGAGCGCGCTTGGCCACGCCCACAGCTCGCCCATCGTCAGAGGGGTCACTGTTTGAAAGGCCGAAATGAACCGATGCAGCCGCTGCGGATCGAGACGTCCCGCACTCCGGCGAATCAGCTCGACCGCCATCGCATAGATACGGGGCTCTCCGGCGTACTCGTCGGCCGTGATTCGCGGGAGACGACGATAGAACGAGGACGGCAGATCGTGACGGATGTCGCGGATGGCGGCCGAGATGACGTGGAAATTGTCGAGCAGCCATTCGGCGGCGGGCGAAGTCGGCTCGCCGCGTCGCACGTCATCGGTAAGGGCGGTGTAGACGGTGCGAAGCGTCCGTGCAGCGTCGGCCAGCCGCCGCATGTGCGCGCGGCTGCTGCTGCCCCGTCGCCGATGCACCGGTGTCAAGAGCGCGGCCAGGCGTCGTGCGTGCTCTTCTAGCGGCTCGATCCCCAGCAGCTCCACGCCGGCTGTGGAGGGGACACGAGCACTCGGAGTTTCGGTGGCTGACTGCTGCATGAATCATCCAGGTGCACGGCGGAAGCGCGCGCTTGGTGTTCATGCCGCGACGTGCACTCCGGTGAATCGTATAACGGTGACGACGACGCGGACGCCTTCTTGTGCGATCTACGGCTCAGCTTGCGTTCCGGAGGTGAGAGGTGGTTGAAGGCGATCCGGAATGTCACCGAGCCGCGGCGGCCGCTGCGGCAGGCCCTTTCCGGGCTAGCGTGGCGACGGTTCGGACGAGCGTTTCCGGCTGGACCGGCTTGGGCACGTGACGTTGAAAACCGGCCGCGAGCGCACGCTGGCGCTCGTCGTCACGAGCGCAGGCAGTGACCGCGGCGGCAGGGACGCGAGCGGCACGCGAGGAAGGAAGCGCCCGCGTGGCCTTGATCAAGTCGTAGCCGTCCTGACCCGGCATCGCGATATCGGCCAATAGCACGTCCACCTCGGCCCTGGACAGGACCTTCAGTGCATCGGCCGCCGAACCGACCGATGTGACCGTCGCTCCCGATTGTTCGAGTGCCGCGGCCATCAGCTCCCGGACGTCCGGTTCGTCGTCCACGATCAAGACGCGTATACCCGACAGGGAAGGAACGGCGATGTCGCGTTCTTCCGACACCTTCAGGGCGCTCTCGGCCGACACCGACCGGGTGGACCGCGCCGACGCTACCGGCAACGTCACGATGAACGAGGCGCCCAGGCCAGGCCCCGCGCTCTCGGCCCGAATGGTGCCTCCATGCGCCTCGATGAGCTGGCGGGCGATGAAGAGGCCCAGGCCCAGGCCTCCCTTGCTTCGAGCGGTCGAATTGTCGCCCTGTCGAAACCGATCGAACGCGTGGGACAGGAACGCGGGGTCGATGCCGGCCCCGTTGTCGACGACGCGGGCTTCGACCGTCTGCGTGCCGGGGACGACATCGACGGTGACATGACCGCCGGGTTGCGTGAACTTGACGGCGTTGGACAGAAGATTGAGGAAGACCTGTTCCAGCCGCCTTGGATCCCCCGTGACCGGCACGCTCGGGTTCTGGCCGAGCTGCAGCTCGACTCCTTTGGCGTCCGCCTGCGGCATGATCGACTCGATGGCGCCGGAGACGACGTCGCTGAGATCGAGCTGCTGGAGATCGAACTCGACCCGGCCGCCGACGATGCGGGAGATGTCGAGGAGCTCTTCGATCATCTGCGACTGCCGCGTGGCGTTGTTGAAGATGGCCTCAACGGCGCGCGCGACCCGCGGCGCATCGAGCGATCCGTTCCGCAGCATCGACGCCCACCCGAGGACGGCGGTCAGCGGTGTCCGCAGCTCGTGTGACACCGTCGAGAGAAAATCGTCTTTCGACTGATTGGCCGCTTCCGCGGCCGCCCGTGCCTGCTGCGCCGTTTCATAAAGGCGTGCGCGATCGATGGCCTGCGCGCAATGCTGCGCCACCGACATCAGCAGCGCGGAGTATTCCTCGTCGAAATGGACGGGGGCGGTGAAATGAAACGCCAGCATACCGATCGCCACATCGTCGACGATGAGCGGCAGGAAGGCGGCCGACATGAAGCCGCCATCGGCGGCGATCGACGCCGAACGCCAGTAACGCTGCTGGCAGTCGGCGAACGAGCTGATCAGGACCGGCCGTCGGGTTTCGACCGCTTCGGTCGAGCACAACCCGGGTGAGGCGTCGAATCCGTCGCCGCCATCGGCCGGCTGCTCCGCGTACACCTCGCCGTAGAGGGTCTCGAAACGCGTGCGGTCTTCGTTGAGCACGGCGACCGCACCCGCGGAGGCTCCAATTGCTGTCTTCCCATGCCGCACGATCGATTTGGCCACCGCCTTCACGGTGATCGACTCCGACAGCGCGGCGCTCAACTCGTAGAGACGGTTGGTGCGCGCGGCCAGGGCGCGGTACTTCGTTTCACTCTCCCGCAGCGCCGCTTCGGCTTTCTGTCGCTCGTGGAGCTCGGCATCCGCGCGCGTGCGGAAGGCCTCGGCATCGACACGCGCCCGCTCCGCCGTTTCGTACGCCTGGGCGCGCACGTACGCTTCGGCGGTCCGCCGCCCCGCGCTCAACAGGAACTCCCGTTCGTCGGGCAGGAAATTTCGCGCCTCGCGAAAGCTGACGACCAGGACGGCGATTGCGCGTCCCGCCGTCACCAGCGGGATGGAGATGGCCGCCGGAGCCGACGCCAGCGAATCGAGGACGGGGACGCGGCTGGAATCGGGTGACGCCGCCGCCGGGAGGTCGAAGGACGCGATGGCGTGACGGCTCGTCACGCTGGCCAGCGCCGGGTAGGCCGTGAGTGGGAACTGGGCGCTCGTCAGCGGCTCGTCACACCCGACCGCCCGAACGATCTCGCCCGATCGGCCGCCCTCGACCACCATGACGAACGCCCCCGCGGCGGCGCGGATAGCATGTAAGAACTCAGGTAAGCTCACCTCCACGACGCTGGAGGGCGTTCGGGCCCGCGAGACGGCGGCGATCAGCTGCTGGAGGTTGTCGGCGAGCGCCTGCTTTCGTTCGGCCTCCAGGCGGGCGGCGCGCTCGACCTCTGTCCGTTTTTGGAGGCGGCGCAGGATGTAGAGGAAGGCAAGCGTTGCGGCGCCAACCAGGAGCGCGGCGATTCGGGGGTCGGCTGGCCACACGTCAGTCACGCTTTCGACCGTCGACGGCGAAAACCGTCTGTATGTCGCAGATACGTGGAGGCGTCACGCCGTGTAATTTCTCTACCATAATCCTGGTAATACACGCGTGCCCGCAGGTCTGGCGAAGGGGGGTGCCGCGCCGGACGTGGGGTGTGCCCGGCTATGCTGCAATGCATATACCGGTTGAGGTGCAGACCCTCCCGAGCGCCTCGCAAAGCATAGCTGGCTTGGGGCTTGCGTCGCCCGGAAAAAATCGTCACCGTCAGAGGCAGTTTCTCAGAGGCGCTTTCCCAGGAAGGGGGCCGCAATGTTCTCTCTCAGCGTCGTCGAACACGTGCGCATGAACTATTCGCTCGCTGTCCAGAACTACACGACGCACGCTCGCGCTGCCGAGCGCCTGGCGGCGCTCGCGCTCAAGTGCAGGATTGCCGTGCTGGCCGTATTTGCCACGGCGACGGCCGCGATTATCGTGAGCCTTTTTCGTCCGGGCCGCGAGTATCAGATCGCCGCGGCAGTATTGGCCAGCCTCGCGCTCGCCGGCCAGATCTTCCTGGTTGCCTGGGGCGTCGAGTCTCGCGTGTACGCGCATCGGGCGTTCGCCCATCGTTTGTGGCTCGTGTGCGAGCGCTATCGATCGCTGCTTGCCGAGATTCGGGACGGGCTGGTCGACGAGGCCGCGATTCTCAGGCGACGCGAAGCGTTGAGCGAGCAGACCCATGCGGTGTACGAGCAGGGTTTCCCCATCGACCAGCAAGCGTTCGAGACACAGAGGCAACCGCCACCGGGCGGAGAACCTGCCAAGGCGGCCGAACAGGCCACGCTTCCAGGCTGATCTCAGGCCGCGGGGGACGGCACGCCGCGC
>DATLLJ010000171.1:0-61597 GCA_035537875.1 Vicinamibacterales bacterium
GCTCTTCGGACTGCTCGAGTTTTTTCCGCAGTTTCAGGAGCTCCTCTTCCAGGAAGTCCCTCGCCTTGGCGGCTTCCACCTGGCGAACCTCGACGCTGTAATTCACGTACTCATCGGCTAGCGTATTAACCGCCTGGGCCGCGAACATGGGGTCTTCCGAGGTGTAGCTGACGTTCAGGACCTGGGTGCCCTCAATCGGCGCGACCGCCACCCGGCCGGCGAACCCTCTGGCGGCTGCCGTCACCGTGCTCGAATCTGACGCCAGATTCAGACGCGTCACGATGCGCTGAGCCAGCGCCTCGCTCTTGAGCACCTGCGCTTGCGTGAGGAGGTACCTGGGATCAGCAGTGGCGGCGACGGCGACTTCCCTGTAAGGCAGCACGCTCTGCTGGGGGTCGAGCTGCAGCTTGAGGCTCGACGTGTACATGGGTGTTATCGTGAACGTCCAGATGCCTGTCCCCAACAGAACGGCTGCAGCTACCGATACAAACAGCCATCTCCGTTTCCAGATGATCTGGGCGTACCGGGTCAACTCACCCTGGTTCTGGTCGAGATACTGGTCGATCCAGATGTTCTCCGGACGCGGCTCGTAGACGGCAGGCGCGCTCGGCGGGTCGCGTCTGACTAGGTCCGACATTGTGAACCTCTATTGGCAACCGGCCGAGGCGGCTTAGTGAACAGGGCCGACACTGTTTGAGCCAGAATCAGCAGGTCCTGCGACAGCGTTCGACGCGACAGATAGTCCAGCTCGATCCGCAGCTTCGCAGGCATGATCTCCGTTCGATACTTCTCTTCCCAATCGGACCCGACGAGCATCTGCTCCTCGTGGCGATGCAACACGGTCGCCGGGCTGGTGATGCCCGGCTTGACGCGAAGGACCTGGCGCTGTTCAGGCGAGTACGACCTCACGTAGCCCGGATCTTCAGGCCGTGGGCCAACCAGGCTCATGTCGCCCGTCAACGTGTTGAAGAGCTGAGGCAATTCGTCGATCTTGGTCCGGCGCAGGATGCGGCCAACACGGGTCACGCGAGGATCACCGCTGCCGGTGATCCTGGGACCCCACTCATCGGCATCCGCCACCATCGAGCGAAACTTGTACAAATCGAACAGGCGCCCGTCTTTGCCAACCCGCCGCGCGCGATACAGGACCGGCCCGGGCGAGCTCCACCTGACGGCCAGGGCGGCGAGAAGCAGCACTGGGCTCAAGAGGATCAGCCCGACCAGCGACACGCTAACGTCGAGCCACCGCATATGAGGCCTTCGCGCGAAATTCCCGAAGGATATCCACGACAGCGTCGACAACGCTCTCGACGTCGAAGTCTGTCATTTTACTGTAGATTGGCAACGATATTTCCCGTTGGTGTTCCCGAAACGCGACGGGCAGATCTTCGGGCTCGTACCCGTAAGTGGCCTGGTAATAAGGATGTACGTGAAGGGGGATGAAATGGACGCTCGAACCGATGTTGCGCTGCCTGAGGTTCAGGATGAACTCGTCGCGACCGATGCCGAGCGAGTCCTGGTTCAAGCGAAGCTGGTAAAGATGCCACGCGTGATCTACATGCTCGCGGACCGTCGGCCTCTCTATCTCGGGGCACTCCGCGAACGCCTCGTTGTATCGTCGCGCAATCTCCTCGCGCCGCTGCCGCATCGCGTCCACTTTTCTCAGCTGGGCGAGGCCCACCGCCGCCAGGATATCCGGCATGTTGTATTTGAACCCGGCCGCCATGACGTTGTAGTGCCAACTGCCCTCCGCCGTGTAACGCTTCCAGGCATCCTTGCTGATGCCGTGCAGGCTCATCACCCGCATCCGGTCAGCGAATTCCTCGATGTCGGTCGTGACCATCCCTCCTTCGCCTGTTGCGAGCGTCTTTGTCGCGTAAAAGGAGAAGCACGCCGCCCACGGGACGCTGGTCGACGGACCGCTGCCGACCGGACGCCCTCTGAAAGACGCCGAGCACGCGTGCGCGGCGTCCTCGACGACGGCCAGCTGGTGCGTCTGGGCAATGGCCGCGATCGCGTCCATCTCGCATGGATGGCCAGCGATGTGAACGGGAATCAGCGCCTTGAGGGCGCCTCGCCGTCGTCGATCCCGCATCCCCTCCACTGATGACCATCGATTCCCATCGAATGCACGGGCAACCGCGGGGATCGTCGCCTTGTGGCCCTGGAGACATCGCTGCAGATCTTCGACGGTCTCGCGCAAGCCATGGGGGTCGATGTTCAGCGTGTCGCGTTCGACATCGACGAAGACCGGGACGGCGTTGAAGTAACGAATCACCTCTGCCGTGGCGGCAAACGTGTACGGCGTCGTGACCACAAAATCACCCGCCTGCAGACCGATCGCCTCGAGCGACAGATGCATCGCCGCCGTGCACGAATTGACGGCGACGGCGAATTTCGCACCCACATACCGGGCAAATTCACGCTCGAACAGATGAGTTTTCGGCCCCGTCGTGATCCAGCCCGACTCGAGCACTTCCTTGATCTCGCTCAGTTCGGCTTCGCCGACGTCGGGCAGCGCGAAGGGAAGCGGGGTGGTTCGCCTGATTATCATCGCAGACCTCGCCGCTCGTTCACGGCAGACGCGTTTGACCCGAAACCGTGCGCGTTCTCTTGCCGTTCGTCCCGAGCCAGGTCACGAATGACGTCGTGGAAGCTTCGATCGTCATCTGGGCGCAGAAAGGTCGACAACGTTTCTCTCTCTTCTTGATATGCGTGGGAAAGCTCGAACCTGCGACGACAGTACTTGCAACGATATGGCGACATCCGCATCAGGCGCAGAAACCACGTTGTCCGTGCGGCACGGGGCGAACCTTCATATGCGCAGCCGCACTCTGGACATCTGATCACCCTGATTCGTACCGGAGTGATGGGCTCACCATGAGCGCCGACAGCCGGGAAAACCGGCTGCGGATGAGTGACTATCGGGCGGCTGGCTGCTGCCGGGGGAGCGACTGGCTCGACTTCCTCCGCAAATGACCTGATCCCGAGCGCCCCCTCGTCGTGAGCCATGTCCCGGGGGACTCCGCCGATACCGCTTGAGCTGTCCCCCGGCAGAGATGCCGCCGCTTCCTCGAGCGCCTTCTGCCTCTCGAGCGCCTTCTGCATCTCGAGCGCCTTCTGCCTTTCAAGCGCCTTCTGCAATCGACTCATATGAAAGAATCCACACCGAGTGAGAAGGCCAATCTATACAGTGCGAAAGGCCTCCGGAGTTTTTCCGCTCAGGATGCGAGTGAAACGCGCCCTGGGGCGGTCGAACTCATCGAGCTATCCTGCGACAACTAAACGAGTTACTGTTTTAGCTCGAGAGAGTGACGCACAGCTTCGCCCTCTCGGTTACAGAGCGAAGCTGCAATATGCGTGCGGAGTTTGTCGGAGGGCGAAGCAGGAGGGTAACTTGGCGTAGTTCTTGTGCTTGATGCGTGAGAACCATGAATCACAGACCCGAGCTGTTCAGTATGTAATCCTTCCGGCCGACACCAAAAGTCACCGTTGGCGACGAGTTGAATTGCGTCGGTAATAGAGACAGCTCGTCGTCTGCTGCCGGGGCTGAAGAAATGGAAAGAGATGAGTTGGCTTGGAGAGCTCGCATCAGTTTGCTGAGTTCCAAGCAAACGCTTGACCAGGGGGGTCGATGTCCTGAGCCGACGGCGCGGATCGTCGAAGCCCACGCACCCCGACCGTGTGGACGTCCGGGAGACTGATAGGCAGCCAAGCGTATTCAGCCTCGAAAGGTTATCCCGCACTGTCCACAGGCCGGCGATACTATCACATTGACGATGTGGCAGTTATGTCTCATTTTCACACAAAGTTCGACACTCTTTTCGGCGCGTGAGATGACATCTCCTCGGCGCCGATGAGGCGTCTGGTCACGTTCGCGGTGTGCGCTTACGCGGTCTCCAGCGTCGCTCTTTGGCTGGCTGTCGACACGTTGGCCGACCGGGCCTGGTGGGCCACCATCGTTGCCTTTGGGCCGCGCTGGCTGGCCGTCTTGCCTGTTCTTCCTCTCGTCCTAATCATCGCAGTGGTGACGTCCGGTCGTATGGCTTCGAGGCTCGTCGGGCTCGTGGCGCTCAGTGCCTTCGTCCTGGTCTTTGGTTTCATGGATTATCGCGTGGGTCTCGGACGTGCGCCCGGTACACCGGTCCTCCGCATTCTGACCCAGAACCTGGGCGAAAGCCGCGTAACAGGCGGGGCTTTCGATCGGCTGTTGAAAGCCGAGCGGATCGATGTGGCCGCCGTGCAGGAATGTCCCTTTTACGACAACGACATGGCGCGCCTTGGCTGGCATTTCTACTACGGCGGGGAACTGTGCCTGGTGAGCCGCTACCCGTTTGCGGTGGTCGGCCTGCACGATCCCGACAATGCCTGGAGACGCTCTGCCCACGATCCGATTCGATTCGAGATCGAAACACCCCTGGGACGTTTGGAGCTTCTGAACGTGCACCTGGAGACAATCCGAGGTGGTCTGGAAGCTTTTGAGGCTCAACCATGGCGCGGGCTGGCGCAGTTTGCGGACAACCGCGAGGAGTCCGGACGCGAATCCCGGGCTGCGCGCGCGAAAATCGGGGACAGCCCGTCGAAACTGTTCGTGGTGGCGGGAGACTTCAACCTTCCGGTCGAGAGCGCCATCTACCGTGACAACTGGGGAGACCTCGGAAATGCGTTCTCCATGTGTGGACGCGGCTTCGGGCACACGAAGTTCACCAGCCTGTTTGGTATCCGGATCGATCACGTGCTGATGTCGACCCAGTTACGCTGCGCCGATGCGCGTGTCCTTTCCAGCCCCTATGGCGGGGATCATGCGC
The DNA here is from genome assembly GCA_035537875.1 of Vicinamibacterales bacterium. Taxonomy (GTDB): domain Bacteria; phylum Acidobacteriota; class Vicinamibacteria; order Vicinamibacterales; family CAVVIG01; genus DATLLJ01. Next base: position 4,809 of record DATLLJ010000171.1, read on the forward strand.
CGCTCGTGGTCGATCTCGTAGCCAGCCATTGAGTGCCGCTCCCGCGTCGTTTGTTCAGAACGGCCCTGTTCCACGACACCTGCTATGAAGATGCCCGACTGGCTCGAACCAATGGCCGCGACGCTGCGGCGCCCGAGGCTGCTTGACGTTCGCTTCGACAGGAACCCCCGGGACGTCACGCGAGAGCCGCGGTGATCACCCATCCCGAGAAGGTGTTGTTTCCCGAAGATTCGGCAGCACTGCGGGCCGCCGCAACCGGTCTGCGCGATCTGCTCGATGATCTTTCTCTTGATGGCTGAATGAGCCTCGTCAGCGGTAGAAACTGCAGAGTCTGCGCTGGCTCATCCGTGACATCTTGGCGAATGCATGGAGATCACGATATGCATGAGGCCGGCCTGTCTATACAATTGGCCCGCGATTGAGGATGGACACTCGATGCAAACAACCGCTAACCCGCACATCGCCACCTGCCTTGCGCTGACCAAGGCCATCAGCAAGAGCCGCACGGTGGAGGAAATTCATGCGGCGGCGCTCGACGCGCTCGGTACCGGACTGGGCGTCGAGCGCTCCTCGATTCTGCTCTTCGACCCCGATGGCGTCATGCGCTTCAAGTCGTATCGCGGGCTGTCTGACACGTATCGTCGCGCCGTGGAAGGTCACACACCCTGGAGGCCGGATACTCCCGATCCGCAACCGCTCGTCGTTGCTGATGTGACGCGTGAGCCCTCTCTCGAGTCCTTTCTGCCGATCTTCGAGGCGGAGAGGATTGCGGCGATGACCTTCGTCCCGTTGATCAGCCTGGATCGGGTCATTGGCAAGTTCATGCTCTACTACGGAATGCCGGCCGCGCCAAGCGTCGACGAGCTCCAGCTCGCGAGCGTGATCGCGGCGCAGGTCGCTTTTGCCATCGAACGCACGAGGACCGAAGAGCAGACGCGACGAAGCGAAGAACGGCTCCGGTTCGCCCTTGACGCCGCATCCATGGGCACGTGGGACTGGGACCTGTCGACGAATGTCGTTCAGTGGTCGGACAACCTCGAGCAAATCCACGGGCTTCCGCCGGGATCATTTGACGGCACCTTTGCCAGCTACGAACGCGAGATCCATCCGGACGATCGCGGGCGGGTGCTCGCGTCCACACGACGGGCTCTTGCCGAGGGAGTCCCGCACGATATCGAATATCGGGTCGTCGCGCCAGACGGGTCGGTGCGATGGTGCGAGGGAAAGGGGCGGGTCGAGTATCAGGACGGGCGGCCCGTGCGGATGAGCGGCGTGTGCATGATGGTCTCGCGACGCAAGGAAGCCGAACTGGCGAGGCTTGCTACCGCTGAAGAATCGAACCGTCTGAAGGACGAATTCCTCGCGACGCTGTCGCACGAACTGCGCACTCCCCTCAACGCCATCCTCGGATGGGTCCAGATGCTGCAGAGCGGTGAGCTGACGACGGCTCGCGCGCGGCAGGCGATTGACGTCATCGGGAGAAATGCGAGGCTGCAGGCGCAGCTCATCGAAGACATCCTCGACGTCTCCCGGATTATCACAGGAAAACTGGAGATTGAACGCGCGCCAGTCTCCGTGCCGCAGCTGATCGACACCGCCATCGCCGGGGTCTCTCCAGCGGCAGATGCCAAGCGGATCACCCTCGATCGTCGTCTCGCCGCGGAGCTGCCGCCGCTCGAGGGCGATCCCAAGCGTCTGCACCAGGTGCTCAACAACGTGCTGGCGAACTCGGTCAAGTTCACGCCAGAGGGCGGCGCCGTCGAACTGGATTGCACGATCGACGGCACGTGGCTGGTGATGGAGATTCGCGACTCCGGTGCCGGCATCGCACGCGAGTTCCTGCCGTTTGTCTTCGACCGATTCCGGCAAGCCGACAGCAAGTCGACCCGGAACCACGGCGGTCTCGGTCTGGGTCTGGCGATTGCGCGACACCTGGTCGAGCAGCACGGCGGCAAGATCTCGGCGCGGAGCGATGGGCCAGGACAGGGAACGACGGTGTCAATCCGGCTGCCAGCCGGATCGGGCTCTAGCTTGGGGCCGCTTCTGACGGCCGCCGACGGTGGCGATCTGCGCCTCGACGGGGTGGCGATTCTGGTCGTGGAGGACCAGCCTGACTCGCGGGAGATGCTGGCGACGCTCCTCGAGAACCGAGGCGCGAGGGTCGCGCAGTGCGACTCGGCGGAGTCGGCCATGCACCTGCTGACGTCCGAATCGGTTCACCTCGTGATCGCCGATATCGCGATGCCCGACGTCGACGGCTACGAGTTGATTCGCCGTCTCCGGGCTTCCGGATACAGGATGCCTGCCGTCGCCGTCACGGCGTTCGCTCGTCAAGACGATCGAAATCGCGCCATCGCGTGCGGGTACAACGCCTACTGCGCCAAACCGATCGACGGATCGCAGCTGACGAGAACGGTCCGCGAGCTCGTCGCGGGCTTCTGACGGTCGAAAGCTCCTGCTACGGCGCGGCGAGCACCTGAATCGATCGCGCCGTGGCGTTGTTCGTCTCGGAGCTCTCCGCCACGACATTGTCGGCATCCGCCTTCACCAGCAGGTAGTACCCCCCCGCCGCTGTCCCCAAGGGGATGGTGACAGCGGTTGTGCCGGCATTCGAGCTCCCAGGTGCAATGCCGGGCACGCTACGGCCCGGCCCGAGCGGAACGTCGGCGGCGTCGAGCGACGTGTTCGTCGACAGGTAGAAGCGAGTCACAGTCGGCGGGGCTTGGCCCGCGCCCGAATTCAGCACGGTGTCTCCCACGTTGATGACACTCCCGGCGACGGCGGTGCCCGGCGCAGAAGTCGTCGAGACGAGGAGATCCGGACCGATACTGAGTGTGCGGCTCCGTGTGTTGTTGCTTTCCGACGTCTCGGAGACGGTGTTGTCGCCGTCCGCTTTGGCGATGACGTACGACAAGCCAGGGGCGGCTCCCGCTGGAATCATCACGCTCGTCGTGCCGGCGCTCGACCCTCCAGCCTGAAGCGCGGGCACGTCGCGGCTGCCTGCGAGCAGCACGTCATCGGCGCTGAGCGTCGAGTTGGTTGACAGATAGAAACGGGTCACCGACGGAGTTGCCGGGCCTCCACCCTGGTTGGTCACCGTCTCGGCGAAATCGACAAGCGCACCGGCGGCGGCTTTGAGAGTCGTCGAAGGCATGCTGACCACGAGGTCGCTGCCGATTGTCACGCTCCGGGCGAGGTTGTTGTTCGACTCGTTCGTTTCGACGACGCCTGCGCCCGCATCGGACCGGGCGATCACGTAGTAGGTCCCTGCGGCGACACTCGCTGGAATGACCACGGTCGTGACGGCGCTGCTCGCGGCTCCGCCGGCGAGATCGAGCACATCGCGGCTACCGAGCAGCGTGTCGGCGGCATCGAGGCTGGTATTGGTCGACAGGTAGAAGCTGGTCGTACTGGTGCCGACCGATCCCGCCCCCTGGTTCGTGGTCGTCTCGGTGACAGCCAGGGAGGAGCCGATGCCGCCAGCAGCCGGAACGGTCAATGTCGACACCACGAGGTCGCCGCCGATTTGAATGGCGCGCGCGATGGTGTTGTTCGCTTCATTCGTCTCGGCGACCACGTTGTCACTGTCGGCCTGGGCGATGAGGTAATACGATTGAGCGGTGAGGCCCGACGGCAGCGTCAGCGATGTCGACGCAGACGAGCTCGTCCCGGCCGCGAGCGCCGGGATCACGCGCGAGCCTGACAGGAGCGTGTCATTGCTGTCGAGCGTTGCGTTCGTGGAGAGAAAGAAGCGGGTCAGAGAGGCCGGTGCGGCGCCTGCACCCTGGTTCGCCGTGGTATCGGTCACGCTGATCGCTGCTCCGGCCGCTCCCGAGGCAGGCACGGTGAAGGCGGACACGACCAGGTCGCTGCCAATCAGAATCGAGCGCGCAGAGGTATTGTTGGTTTCCGAAATCTCCGCCACGGCACCATCGCCATCTGCCTTTCCGATGACGTAGTACGTGGCCGCTGCGAGGGGGGTGGGAAGCGTGACGGTCGTCGAACCCGAGCTGCTGGCCCCCGAGGCGAGCCCTGAAACGTTGCGGCCCCCTGACAGCGGCGTGTCGGCTCCATCGAGCACCGAGTTCGTCGAGAGATAGAATCGCGTCGTCGACGCTCCGACAGACGCAGCGCCCTGGTTCTTGATCGTATCGGTGACGACAATCGCCGAGCCCGCGGCCCCTGTCGAAGGTGCGGCCAGGGCCGAGATCACCAGGTCGCCGCCAATACTGATGCCGCGTGCCGCCGTGTTGTTCGTCTCGAACGTCTCACTCACCGCGTTGTCGCCGTCGGCATACGCAATGACGTAGTACGAGCCAGTCGTGATACCGGACGGCAGCGTCAGAGAGGAGGACCCTGAGGAACTGGTGGTCCCCCCGAGCGCTGGAACAGAGCGTGAACCCGCCAGGAGCGTGTCACCGGCGTCGAAGGTCTTGTTCGTCGACAAGAAGAACCGGGTCAGGGACGCCGGCACCGCACCGGCGCCGTGGTTGGTCGTCGTGTCCGTCACGGTAATCACGGCGCCAGGGGCTGCTCCGCCAGGTACCGTCAACGCGGAGACGACCATGTCTCCGCCGATTTGAATGGGTTGCCAGCGGGCGTTGTTGGTCTCGAAAGACTCCGGCACCGTGCCGTCAGCATCCGCCTTTGCAAAGATGTAGTACGTGGCTGCCGCCAGCGGCGTCGGAAGCGTCAGCATGGTGGTGCCCGAGCTGCTGGCCCCGGGACCAAGCGGTGAAATGACCCGCGCGGCCAGCGCCGTGTCGGACGCTTCGAGGTCCGTATTCGAGGAGAGGAAGAAGCGCGTCGTCGTCGTCGCAGACACAGGTCCGCCGCCCTGGTTCGTGGTCGTGTCCGACACTGAAATCGTGCCTCCTGCGGCCCCGTATGCCGGCACGGTGAGCGTGCCGATCATCAGATCGGGCGGAATATTCGGTATCGCCGACGCTTCGTTCGAGTCGCCGCTCTCGCCCAGAGTGTTCTTCGCCGACACCACGTAGTAGTAGGTCGTCCCGTTGGTGACGGCGGTATCCGTGTAAGTAGTCGCCTTCACGTCCGACGCAAGCAAGGTATACGGCCCGCCGGCCGTCAAGCTCCGCCTGATGTCGTACCGCATGGCGCCCGGCACGGCGGGCCAATTCAGCGTGATCTTCGTGTCCGCGCCGATCGCCGTGAGACCGGAAGGGGTCGCGGGCGGCGCCGTGCACGCGTAGAGCGCGCTGTTGACGTTCAAACGGCCGCCGCTTACCGTGGCGCCCGCCAGACTGGGACGGTAATCAACCGTGCCGAGGAGCGTGTCTTTCAACCCCGCCGTGTCGAGAGCGCAGTACGACAGGACGAGCGCCGCCGCGCCGGATACATGGGGCGCCGCCATCGATGTCCCGCTCGAATACGCGTAGTTGTTGCCGATCGTCGTCGAAAGGATGAAGTCTCCAGGAGCCGCCAGGTGCACGGAGGTTGCGCCGTAGTTGGAATAGTATGCGGGACCGTCACCGAAAGACGATGCTGCGACAGTCACCATGTTCGGCGCGTCGAAGGCCGCCGGATAGAACGGCAGGATGTCGTTGTCGCTGCCGTTGTTGCCCGCCGCTGCGACGAACAACATGTCGGCGGCGTTGGCGGCATTCACCTGATCGAGCAGCGCCTGCGAGAAATCGGGCCCGCCCCAGCTCGCCGACAGCACGCGCACATTCGCCGCATCCGTTGCCTGAAACGCCTGTTTGACGCCCATTGCAAACTCGATTGCCGCGATCGCGTCGGCTGTCGTCCCGCTCCCCTGGTCGTCCAGAAACTTAATGGCCATGAGTTGGGCGGTCCAATTCACACCGGTCACGCCGATGCCGTTGTTGCCCACTGCTCCGATCGTTCCCGCGACGTGCGTCCCATGGTTGTTGTCGTCCATCGGGTTGCACTGCCGTGTAATGGCATCGAAGCCATGAGCGCCGGCACCGCAGTGGACCAGGTCATTCCCGACGGTCACGCTGAACGGCGTCGGCGCCGACCAGATGTTGGCGGCCAGGTCGGGATGGGTATAGTCGATTCCCGTGTCGATCACGCCGACCAGGTGCGCGTTGGAGCCGACGGTGAGATCCCAGGCAGGGATGGCACTTATCCTGTCGAGACCCCACAACTCGGAGAACGAGGAATCGTCGGGCGTGGCCGTGGCTTGAATGATGAAGTTCGGCTCGGCGTAGACGACGTTGGGATGCTGAGAGAGAGCCTGTGCCAGAGCGGCTGCGCTTCGCGTCCGTGAGCGCAGCCGAAGGGCCCCGGCGGTGCCGATGCGCTCGAGGGACTGAGCGTCTGCCTGTGTTGCGATGTCAGCGAGCTCGGATCGGGGAATGGGATCCCTGAATCTGATGAGCACTTCGCGCGCAACGGCCTCGCGGCCGTTGACGCTTTCGCGATCGAAGCGTGAGACACGCTGCGCGCGAGCCGAGGGCGCTAACATGATCGCGGCGCTCAACGCGCCAAGCGCGACGGTGACGGTCAACGATGTGCGACGCATCAGACCCTCCCTGATGAGCTGGGGAGAATCTTAATGCGTCTCACACCAACCTGAGCCGTATTACGTCAGCGCGAAATTGATTACCTGATGCGGCGACTAAAGTCTGCTTCAGGGCCGCGCGCTATCCTGCCTTCCTGGCGTGCAGTGCGAACGCGGCGCCCTGCGGATCCATGGCGTTCACGATCCAGTCACCGCCTGGCACCTCCATCGGCCCGTTGAGGATCTGTCCCCCGTTCGCCTTGATGCGATCGATCGCGGCGTTGATATCAGACACGCGGAAATAGATCTGCCAGTTGGGCGGCACGTGCGCCATCTCGGGCGGCTTGTTCATCATGCCGCCGATCATCCCGTGCGGGCGGTTGAACATGTGGTACTTACCCATCGGACCCATATCCATTGTCTCGCTTGGCTGCCAGCCAAAGAGCTCGCTGTAGAACTTCATCGCCGCCGGTGCATCCGTCGTCATCAGCTCGTGCCACGAAGCTTCGCCGATTTCTGCCGCAGCTTCCGGCGACCGGTCGGCGGTTGCCGGCTCGAAAATGTAGAAGCTGGCGCCCTGCGGATCTCTCATCATCTGCATGCGGCCCACGGTCGGCACCTCGATGACCGGAGAGCATTCGCCGCCGCCGAGTCGCTTGACGTGAGCTGCCGCCTCCTCCAGTTTCGGCACGCCCACATACATCGCCCAGAACGGTGGGGCATTCACCATTTCCGGCTTCGTCATCACGCCTGCGACAGGAGTCTCACCACTGCGGTTGAACATGGTGTAGGGATGCGTGGCGCCCTCGAAAGGCGCCGTCGTCCAGCCGACCACCTTCCTGTAAAACGCTTCGGCCGCCTTCATGTCGGTGGTCATCAATTCGTACCAGAGGGGGCGTCCGAGCAGAGTAGAAGCGGCAACGGTCATAGAAACCTCCCGAACTGAGAAAGAGGTGCACGAAACGACACGGTTCAGCGCCCGAGTCAGGCAGGGATGTTCGTCGGCCCGGCGTAGGCCTGCTCCAGGCGTGCGATGTCGAACTTCTTCATCTGGAGCAGCGCCTCAGTCACCCGGCGGGACCGGTCATGGTCGGAGTCCTTCATCATCTCGCCGAGGACCGTGGGCACGATCTGCCAGAAGACGCCGTATCGATCCCTGAGCCAGCCGCACATTTCAATCGTGCCGCCGGCCGACAGCGCATTCCACAGACGGTCGATTTCGCCCTGGTCGTCGCAGTTCACGATGAACGAGATCGAATGGTTGAAGGGGTCGAGAGGTCCCGCGCTGATCGCCATGAACGGCTGCCCGGCGAGCGTGAATTCGACCACGGGAACGGAGCCTGCCGGGCCGCTCGGCGTGTCGGCGGGAATCGGGGTGACGCTGTCGATTCGTGAGTCGGGGAACAACGATACGTAGAAGCTCGCGGCTTCGACCGCGTTGTCGACGAACCACAAGTGCGGAACGATCTTCGCGGTGGCGGTGACCTTCGGTGTGCTGGGCATGTTTCGGGCTCCTCGTTTGAAACTTCGTTCACCGGTTAAGACTCTCCGCGTGGCTGGTCCAGCTTGTCCATGACGTGGGCACCACCGGCCCGGACTGCTGACCTTACGATGCCCTCCACTTCCGCACACGCGGCTCTCTGAGACGACTGCGTTCCAGGATCAAGACTGCTGCCGACGGCCAAGGGTCCGCCTTCGACGCCGAGGACGCGGTTCAGGACACGATGGTCCGTGCCTGGCGAAGCCTCGACCGCTTCGAGGGTCGCGCATCGCTGAAGACCTGGTTGTATCGAATCGCTACGAACCTGTGCCTCGATGCGTTGTCCAACCGGGCGCGGCGAGCACGTCCGATTGGAAGAGAGCGAGGCCCGGCGACTTTCGGCTACCATTTGACTCGCCAACCCGTGAGCCTTCCCCACGTCGGCGCTACACCGGCTCAGGCCGGGCTGCCTCTCAAGGCCCTCGTGGCTGTCGTCGTAGGTAACTGGCTAGAGTTCTACGACTTCCTGGTTTTTACCTTCTTCGCCCTCATGATTGGCGATGCGTTCTTTCCCGCAGAGTCGGAGATCGGAAGACTGCTAGGAGCGCTGGCCACGTTCGGGGTTGGCTTCTTCACACGGCCTCTCGGCGCCGCGATCATCGGTTCGTACGCAGATAGAGCCGGGCGACGCGCCGCGCTGACCCTCACGCTCCTGCTGATGGCAGCAGGCTCGGGAGTGGTGGGCCTGACACCGACTTATGCTCAAATCGGTATCGCCGCGCCGGTCATTCTCGTCATCGCACGGCTCATTCAAGGGTTTTCGTGCGGGGGCGAGGTCGGCCCCGCCACGACCTATCTGCTCGAATCGGTTTCCACCGAGAAACGCGCGGCCATTACGGCCTGGCAAGGCTACAGCCAGCAGCTCGCCATCTTCATGGGGAGCCTCGTCGGCGTGATCCTCGCGTCGAGTCTCACGAGGGAACAGCTGTTTGCGTGGGGCTGGCGAGTACCGTTCGTCCTCGGGATGTTGATTGCGCCCGTCGGCCTCTACATCCGGCGACGGCTCCCCGAGACGCTCGAGGAGAGCGAGGCGCACCGATCAGGAACGGCGGTGCTCGCCGAGCTCGCCCGGCATCATTCGCGTGCGGTCATTCTGGGGATTCTAATCATCAGCGGCGGGACGATTTCCACGTACGTCTTCAACTACATGAACACGTACGCCATCACCACGCTCCACCTGTCTGAAGCGATGGGGACGACGTTGACTCTGACAGGAAGCCTCGCGTCGATTGGCGGCCTCGCGGTAGGCGCCTGGGCCGACCGCTTCGGGCGCAAGCCGATGCTCATCGCCTCGCGTGTGATTTTCGTTCTGGTCTTGTATCCCGCTTATCTCGCCCTCACGTCGCCCGGTGCGACGCCTGGCGCCATTGTCACCATCAACGTGTTCCTCAATTTCATTTTTTCAATCGGGATCGGCGCGCTCTACGCGTTTCTTCTCGAAGCGTTCCCGAAATCGGTCCGGTCGAGCGGCCTCGCGATTCTGTACGCGCTTTCCGTCACGATATTCGGCGGTACGACACAATTCATCGTGGCCTGGCTGATCGATGCGACCAAGGATCCCCTCGTGCCCGCCTGGTATCAGATCGTCGCGAATGTGGTGTCGATCGCCGGTGTCATCCTGCTGATGCCGCACACAGAGGTCCTGATCGAACGCGCGGCCAGCTTGCGTGAGAATCCTGCGGCCCCCGCCGTCCGGTAAACGTTCCGCACCGCGGCTGACCCCTGGCGTTCAGAGGCTCACTGACGTCAGTTCACGCGACATCAAGTACGGCCTCTTGCGTCTGGAGCTACTACCTCCATACCGCTCCACCACGTGCGACAGTTCGGCGCCTGGATGCAGGTTCGGACCGATCATGCGTCGATCGACTCGCGATCGGCCACCGTGGCGTGGAGACCCGGTGCGATGTTGGTCGACCCGCACAGCTGAATCGTCACCTCAGCCCCGTCCTTTCGAACGACGAGAAACTCGCCGACGCACTCGCCGGTTGCCAGAAATCGGTTCCAGAGCACGCGAGCGTGAGCGTCAGGCCGCGCGAGATCCCAGACAAACGGATCGAGCAGCTCCGATTCGGAATAGCCGGTCAGCCGGCAGGCAGCCTCGTTCACGGCCATGCACTTGGCCTCGTCGTTCGCCAGCACGATGCTCGACAGGGCGGAAGTCACAAATGTCAGCAGCTGTCGGGCCTGTTCTTCGAGAGTGGCGACCTGCGGCTGCGTGCTGGCGCCCTGTCGAAGATCCGCCAGGATTCGATGGAGGTGCCTGCGGGTCACGTCCAGGCGGGGCGTTTCCACAAACAGCCGATTGGCTGCCGCAAGCACCGCGGGTTGCGAAAGCGGCTTTTCGAGCAGCACTGAACCTCCGACGAGGCGCGCGCCGGCTTCTACATCGGGATCGTCATCCGGCATCACCATCAGGACCGGAATGTCAGTGGTCGAGGAGGTCGAGCGCGTCACGACAGAGAGCGTCAGACCATCGTGATGCGGGGGGCGAAGTTCGGTCACAACCAGATCGGGCAACTGGCTCGTCAGGAGCCCCATCGCCTCCAGGCCTTCGGCGGCCTCGGCGACGCGGTAGTCCGTCGAGACGAACGCAGCCCGATACCACGCTCGCCTGCCGGCGTAGCGATCGAACACCAGCACCAGCGGCGATGGCGGGCTCATCCGGCCACCAACGTCATCCTAACTGTAGGATCTGGGAGAGGGGCTCTGCAGCTCCGGCATCAACCGAGCCGCGAACAAACGCTGAGTGGGTTTGGCGATCCACCGCGTCCACATCGCCGCCCGATTCACACGGGCGCTGTCGATCGCAATGCCGGTGTTGGCGTACATCTGTCGATACAGCTTCGAGATCAGCATGAACGCCAGGCGCGCTTTCATCGACTTGACACAGCGCGAGCGGGCCCACACTGCGCGCCATGTATAAAAGCGATCCCAGGCTGCCTGCGTGCGCTGCCGAATCTCCTCCGCCGACATCACCGGGTGGGCGACATGCACGCGCGGCCTCCGACGCTCGGGGATGAGCCAGTGCCGCGTCAACGGAATGCCGTTCACGCGCGTCGGATCCGAACGCATCGTCTCTTCCCATGCCGCGAAGTCGACGGTCCCGGGGAAGGGTGTCAGGAGCACGAACTGCGCGAACGTCACGCCGGCGCGCCCGGCGATGTCCGCCGTCAAATCGAAGGTTTCCGGACGATCGCTCGGCAAGCCGAAGATGAACGACCCGAGCACGTGAACGTCCTTCTCCCGAAACACACGGAGGCGCTCGACGAGACGTTCCCCGCTGGCGTTGAAATCTTTGAAAACGTCCTTCAACCCTTCGGAAGTGACCGCCTCCACACCAACGAGAGCGCCCCTGATTCTGGCGCGGCGCATGGCGTCGAGAAACTCCGGGTCTTCCGCGGCTTCCATCGTGATTTGCGTAAAGAACACCATGTCGTCGGGCAGCTGCGCGAGGCCGGCCATCAGTTCGAACCGTTCCGCCCGCAGGTTTGTGAGCTCGTCGAAGCGGCTCCGATCGGCCCGGCGTCCGGCCATTTCAAGGTCGTGCAGGGTGACCGGATAGAAATTGTCGTCCGCGAGGACGACGAACCGGAATCCCCGTCGACGCAGATCGACGATTTCATCGATGACCATCTGAGTGCCGCGCTGACGGGGACGCTGCCCGTCCGTCCGCCACACCGAACAGAACGAGCAATGTTTCGGACACCCGCGAACGGTCTGCACTGACGCCCACATGTACGAGTCCCGGGGAACCAGGGACCACCGCGCCGGCAGAAACTGGTCCGCCTCGATCCTGCCGGCCTCATACACCCGCTTCGGATTCGCGTTCAGGCAATCGGCCAGCACCGACTTCCACACGACTTCGCCGTCACCTTTGACGACAACGTGCGCGCCGCCCAGATCGTGGGCCTCCTCGGGGTACAGCGTGGCGTGAATACCGCCAAAGACGACGAACGCGCCGCGGCGGCGTGCCAGAACGCCCAGCTCGTAACCTCGCAGCGCGTTGCCCGTATGAATCCCGATGCCGACCGCGTCACCCGGCTGTATGGTGTCAAGTTCAAGAGGGTTCAACGTTTCGTCGGTTATGAGCGGATCGCCGTACGTCTCAGGAGTGGCGGCGGCCAGGACGTACAGCCATCTCGGGGTGATGACGCCGATCCCGAACGACAATGAGCTCGGATTGACCAGATGCACCCTCATGTCGTCATCTCCAGCCTCGCCGTATCCCTATCGCCCCGGCCGCAATAGGGGTTAAGTTGGTCAATGTCATGAAGATCGGACGGGGGCCATCGGCGGCACTATACATAGGAGCATCACGCCGATCTGTCTCGTATTGAACAGTCGGCCGAGGCCGGTATGAGTCTACAAGACAATCCTCGCGTCGAACCGCCGTGTTTTCGGTGAAAGGCGAACTGAAGCCCTCATCGCCGCGGGGCGCGCACCAGTTGCGGTCCCGTTCCCGACTGGCGCCGCGCTCCACCTGTGGACCCCTGTGAGCCCTGGAGAACGACCTCCTCCAGTGGGCCCGGCAGCAGCCGCTGAATTGCCGGCAGCAGACCGCGATCCTCCGTTGAGACCAGCGAAACCGCCCGACCCGCTCGTCCGGCGCGCCCCGTCCGGCCGACACGGTGGACGTAATCTTCGGCGACAGCGGGGAGATCGTAGTTGACGACCAGTGGCAGATGCGCGATGTCCAGCCCCCGTGCGGCTATATCGGTGGCCACGAGGACGCTGACGCGGCCGGCCTTGAAGTCGCCCAGCGCGCGATTCCGGGCGCCTTGGCTCTTGTTGCCGTGAATGACTGCGGCGGTGATACCGGCGCGGACGAGTTGAACGCCCACGCGGTCCGACCGACGTTTCGTCTTGCAGAACACCAGCGCGCGGCCCGCGGGCGGCTGCAGCAGCACGCGTGCCAGCGCTTCGCCTTTGCCACCTTCGCCGACGGCATGGACACGATGCGTGACGTTCGGCGTGACGGCCTCGGCGCCTGACACATCCACGCGTACCGGTTCGCGTGTGAACTCGGCGGCGAGGCGCGCCACATCGGCTGAGAGTGTCGCCGAGAACAACAGCGTCTGACGTGCGGCTGGAAGAGCCTTGAGCACCCTGCGCAACGAAGGCAGAAAGCCCATATCCAGCAGGCGATCCGCTTCGTCGAGCGTGAGGCTCTCGACGCCGGACAGATTGACCGTGCCCTGCTGCATGTGATCGATGAGGCGGCCCGGCGTCGCGACGACGATATCGACACCCTTCCGAAGCGCTTCCACTTGCGGCCGCATCGCGACCCCTCCGACGATCCCGACGACGTTGGCGTTGACGGGCGCACCGTAGGTCGCGAGCGCCCGCTCCACCTGCAGCGCCAGTTCGCGCGTCGGCACGAGTACCAGGCCGCGCATCGTCCGCGCGGCGGGTCTGCGCCGGCTGCGCACCAGCAGGCGCTCGATCATCGGCAGGCCGAACGCCGCCGTCTTGCCCGTGCCGGTCTGCGCGCGCGCGAGCAAATCGGCGCCGCTCAGCACGACAGGGATCGACTTCGATTGGATGGGTGTTGGCTGGGTGTAGCCGAGGCGCCCGAGTGAGTGCGAGAGAACGTCTGAAAGTCCGGTGTTCGCGAACGACATGTGAGCATGCTCCTGAATTGCCTGGAGCTCTCTTCAAGCCGCCGCAGGCGAATGGTATCTCCCGGCCAGAATCGACGCCGGGATGTCGTGTCGAGCTAAGCAGGGCGTGAGGAGGAGCGAGTCAGGAACGACTCGTTACGCCTACAGAACGGCAGAGCGCGTGAAATCCAACTTATGGATCATACCATAGCCGCTAGGAGCGGGAATGCGGGGAGTCGTACAGCACGACACTGAGGAGGCCGTGATGAACCTTCAGGCCCCCGTTATACTCGATAAACCCCAGCTTCCGGAACTTGTTCATGAAAAAGTTCACGCGCGACCGCGTCGTCCCCACCATTTCGGCAAGAGCCTCTTGAGAGACTTTCGGCAGGACGCGGCGGGGTCCGTCCGGTTTGCCGTAGCGCGCCAGCAGGAGCAGCGTGCGCGCCAGCCGCTTTTCACTGGCGTTGAACAGCTGGTCGACGAGGTCCTCTTCGAGCCGGGTGTTCCGCGCGAGCATGTGGGCGATGAACCGGTCCGACAGGGCGCTTTGCTGATGCAGCAGGCGAATCATCTGCCCTTTGTGAATGACCCGGATCCGGCTCGCCGTCATTGACGTCGCCGTGGCCAGCCGAAGGGGCTGACCCGCCAGCGCTCCCTCACCGATAAAGTCGCCAGCGCCCAACACCGCGACAATTGCCTCTTTACCAGCCTGGGAGAGCACCGACAGCTTCACGCTCCCCTGCTGAATGTAGAGGACGGTTTCCGCCGGATCGCCCTGCGAGTAGATGATCGCGGCTGGTCGATAGTCCACGACCTTCTGCGCCATCCCCGACGAATCGAGAAAAGCCTTCGCGTTGAACGATCGTGTCTTCGGAGGGCCCACCTGCTCGGGAACAGTATCCTACGAGTCGGGAGGCGGCATCACGCGAAATCCGGGCCTTGAACTTACAGCCGGCCCTCGTCTCGCCTTCTTGGGCCCCTTCGTGGCCTCAGCCCTCGGCCGACCATCGGGACGCCCAGCGGCGGCGCTGCGGCCTCGGCAACGGTGTCAAGCCCGGTGGCCTTCCACAACCAGAGCGCCATGACCGGCACGAAGAGGCCGACGGCGACGAGCAGTATCAATACGCACCTCCAGCCATGCCCCCACTCCGGCCTTCTTAGGGTCGAAAGGCCGCCTTGTTCGAGACCCGCGCTTTTTCCTGCGTCGCGCGGTTCTCTTCTGCTTCCTTCTGCAGGCGCGCGATTTCGCGTTGTGGCGCCTCACGTTCGTCCAACTTGATGGCCTGCGCCACGGCGGTTCTGGCGAGCGCTTCGAGCTCGAGAGACGTCACGATGACCCGGAATGTCTGCACGTACGACGATCGATACAGCTCGACCGAGTAGCCAACGTCGCCCCATTGGGCCAGTGGCGTGCCGAATTCCGCCTCGAATTGAGAGACGGCGGCTCGGGGCTTCACGGCCGGTTTCGACAGCGACCCATACGTGTCCGAGAGCGCTTCGATCACGTCGGCATTGGTCAGGCCGTCGGTTCGGTATCGATCGTAGTTAATCACTATCTTGAAGAGTTGGTCGTTGTAGAAGCTGAAGCCGATCTGTTGCACGGGATCGGCCGGAGGCGCGCCCGATCCGCTCGTGAGGTACGGCGCTCGCCACCCCAGCTCCTGTATGACGGCCGGACGCAGGTGAAGAGTCCTGGCCTCGCCTGCCGCTACGTTGGCCAGTGTGGAGATCGACAGCAGGTCACTCCCGAGTTGAAACCCGCGATACCCTGGCGGACTCTGGGTTTGAACAGAGTGCGTGGAAAGCACCAGACCAAGGGTGACGAGCACGAGCGTACGTGTATTGAGCATGGCTTGCTTTCTCTTTGACAACCGTGGGTGGACGAACGCTGAACGATGCGGCACGTGCGCTCCGATCGATGGCCAAAGTGGCCTGTCGGCGCGCACCCCTCAACGGGCAAGGAGCACCCTCGAACGCTGGCGGGCTCGGTTCAGAAAACTCTGTAACCGATCTTACGCCTCACCCGGCCGCGACGATGTGCTCAATTGAACAGCAGGCGCGGGCCTCAACCCGTGTGCGGAATGAAACAGACGGTTGTGGTCCATCGGTCCTAACGTGGCGGACGTGGGGCGAACGATTGTCATCGAGCATGCGCACAATGGCCGCGACCACACGCCCGCTCAAGACCAACAGGAATCCCCGCGAGACAATCCGCGCAGACGGCGCGAACCGCTCGAGGAACGCGAGGACGACAATCGACGGCCGATGGGCCTTGATCGGGTCGAGCGGCACCGATGACAATGCGTCGCGACGTTCGCCTCGAGATTAAGGAGAGACAATTGTCATCTGAAGGAAGCGAAACATACGTGTTCGGGTTCGCGGGCGTCCGTCAGAAGGCGCCAGCCACTTCGGGCGTCTACACCATCTACTCACCAACGCGATGGATCTACATCGGGGAGAGTGACGACATCCAGCGGAGCTTGTTTCGGCACCTCAACGAGCCGACTCCGTGCATGTCCCGATTCGGCCCGCTCTCATTCAGCTTCGTCTTGGGAAACGAAATTGAGCGCAAAGCTGAACGGCGCGCGCTTGCTGCGGCCTTGGCGCCTGTCTGCAACGAGGCGGGTGCGCAATCCTGAGGCCGATCCCCTCAACACTCGGACTGATGCGCACGGTGCTCCGCCAACCAGCGTTCCGTCACGTAACCGACATCGGGTGGACCACCTGTGCGCCGCGTTCCATAAGCGGCCATGCCGATAGTGCCAAGCGCAAAGACACTCACCGCGACGAGCACCCACATGACAGCTGACCTCCGTGTCGAAGCCGGTGCAGCGCCCGTTTCGCCGCCGTTCTTGAGAGAGTCGCGACATGACCGCGGACCGCGGCCCGGCAGAAGCGGCCCGCTGCGCACCATGCTCGGATTCCTCGATGACGCGGTGCTGTTGTTGCTCGTCATCCTGCTGTTTCCGTTGGGGATCCTGTTGGTCGGGACCCCGGTGGCGCTGCTTGTACGCGTCCTGATTCAGATTGCGCGGCGATTGTAGGACGTCAGCGCTCGACCCACTCGACCAATGCCGGCGGAATCTCGTTGCGAACGATCATCACGCGCAGGATGCGATCGTCCCGCAGGAGCGCGGTGACACCAGCGCGCGCGGCCTCGAGAGTGGGATAGTCGGCCCACGCCGGCGCAAGACCAGAGGACGAACCCCGCCTCATCGTGGTAATCAGTCTGAACATCTGCTCCGAGCCCAGAGGCGTTCGTGTTTGGCCCAACGCTGACGAGGTTGACTCGTCTTACTCACACTCGGCGATCGGCATCATGAAGGACTTCAGCGACTGTCTGGGGTTGCGCCCGCCACAGGAGCATCACGATTGCCGGTGGCGTAAGGCACAGCGCCGCGAGCACCGCCGCATTGCTGACCGTCAGGCTGGCGCCCATCGTGAGGGCGATGACGACCGTCACCCCGACCACCGCGAACCACAACTGGATCAGCCGCGTGCGGGTCATATCGTTCCACATGTTTGTCAACATCTTCATAACCTCTTCGTAGCTCGTGGTCATCGAACCATGCGTGACGCGGCCGCCGATCGACCTGTCTCACCCACACAGCGTACGTCTCGAGGGCGCCAGCGCCCTGTGCTCTTATGCACAGATCACCCCATCGTCATCGTCATACACTGAGTACTCGTGCGTTTCTGGGTCTGCCGTCGCAAGGCGTGTGGCACGCGGCAATGGCCCCCACTCATTCGCGAGGACGAGAGACATGTTGTTGTGTGCGAGGGGAAACTTGATGAACGCGGCCACGGAAGGAGAGCTGTCGCTCTCGCGGCTACTGCTGTATCAGGCGGAATGGCAGATCCTCCGAACGGGGCGCCCCAATGTGCTGATCGAAGGGACGGTCGCCGACACAGACGCCGTCCTGGTCCTGTTGCAGCCCTACCTCGCTCAACCGATCACGTGGAGGCGGCCAGGAGCGCCGCTCGTCCTCGCCGGCGACGAACCACACGTGCTGGTTCTGGAGCAGGTCACGACGCTCAGCCTGGAGGATCAGTCTCGACTGTTTGAGTGGCTGGACCACAGAAGGGCGCGCATACAGGTCCTGTCCACGACCGAGCGGCCGTTATATGAGCTCGTCAGCCGCGGGCTCTTCGACGCCGCATTGTATTACCGCCTGAATGTCATCCTGCTGAATTTCGGTTCGAGAGACGAGCGCCGGGCGTAGTACGGAAGAGGCACACGTCGGATCGCGACCGTGCTGGACGCCACCGCCACTCCTCGAAGGCGGCGACCCAATTCAGTCGTGCAACACGACGCTCAACAGCGAGCTGTTGATCTTGAGCGGATGCGCGCCGTCATACTCGATGAACCCGAGTCTCTTGAATTTGTTCAGAAAGAAATTCACGCGAGAGCGCGTTGTGCCAACCATCTCCGCGAGCGTTGTCTGCGAGATCCTCGGCACGACCCGGACGGGCCTGTTCTGCTTTCCGTAGCGGGCCAGCAGCAACAGCGTGCGCGCCAGTCTCTTCTCGCTGGAATTAAACAGCTGGTCGACGAGATCCTCTTCGATTCGGATATTACGCGCGAGCAGGTGGGAGATGAATCGGTCCGACATGGCATGCTGCCCGTGTAACAGGCCGACCATCGCTTCCTTCCTGACCAGCAGGATCGTGCTCGGAGTGATCGCCGTGGCCGTTCCCATCCGGAACGGCTGACCGGCTAAACACCCTTCACCAAAGAAATCCCCCGGGCCGAGCATCGCGACGACCGCCTCTCTGCCAGTCTGAGACAAGACCGACAGCTTGACGCCGCCTGCTTGGATATACATGACATGCTCGCAGGCGTCGCCCTGGGTGAAGACCGCGTCGCCACGCCCGAACTGCGCGACAGTCCTGGCCACGCCGGTCGAGTCGAGGAAGGCCTGCGCGTTGAACGCCGATGCCGCGCCGTTCGACGGTTTTTTAGCTTTTCTTCGAAGGTGCACGTCTTTAGCGTCGCACGGGCCGGGCAAGAGCGCTGTGCAGAATGGAACAGACACCTGGTCGCCGGCTCATGTACGATCACACACTACGTAAGGAACGCTGCACCGTTCTGCGTGCAAGTCCGCTTCCCGCACATGCAACGTTCTTGGTGAACGGCAGAGGTGTCACTAGCTCGTTCCTGCGAGCACCGCCGCTCGACTCATGGCTTGCGCGAAACGGCGTCTGAACTCGCGACAGCCGTGCCGACGGGGTGCGACGCCGGTTCCACGTGAACGAGGACGTCCGCCACCCAGCGAAGTTGTTCGCGCACGCGAACTCTGACCCGTCCGGCGATGGTGTGCGAGGCCGCAACGGTCAGCTCCGGATCGACCTCAATGTGCAGATCGACGTGATACTTGAACCCGGTCTTTCGCGCGTAGCTCTTGTCGACGCCGAGGACGCCCGGCACCTCCACCGCGGCAGCGCGAACCCGTTCGATCATCGCGGCGCTCGGCATGGTGTCCATCAGCTCCAACGACGCGTCCCGCAGGACACGCACGCCCGTCAGAATCACGATGATACCGACCGCGAACCCCCCGTAGTGATCGGCAGCCAGGAACCGGGCGCTGTCGTACATGGCGAGACCAACAGCGGTGAGCGCGGCAGCTGCGGCCAAGATGTCCACCGTGTCGTTCCATGCGTCCGCCACCAGGGACGCGCTCTGGATGTCACGACCCACCCGGAACTTGACCACGGACATGAGGCCGCGAATCGCGATCGCCACGACCAGCACCGCGATCGCCGCCCATGACGGGGGCGCGTGTCGTTCGCCGACAGCCTGCAGGGAGTTCCAACAGATCCCCGCCCCACCGGCCGCCAGGATGACGCCCACGACGAACGCCGCGATTGTTTCCACGCGACCGTGCCCATACGGATGATTCTGGTCCGCCGGCTTGACGGCCACGATCATGCCGAGCAACACCACCGATGACGCGAACACGTCGCCGGCGAATTCAATGCCGGTCGCCACGACCGACGTCGACTGGGTGATGATGCCCACGACGATGTTGAGCGTGGCGAGGAGTCCGCTCGCCGCGATGCCGGCCAGCGCCACCCGGCGACCTCTCCGAGCGTCTCGCTCGACGTGCGGCTCCATGCGGCCCATTATCCCGCCGGGGCCTGTGTTCACTTGATCTCCTCGAGCGGCTGCATCCGCACAAACCCTCTGTAGAGCAACAAGTCGTAGGTAATCTTCAACGTGCCCGCGATGAAAAACGGAAGGCTGACCGTGGAGGGGTGGGCAAACATCAGCCCGACGAAGAACGGACTGACCGCGGCGCCAAGCGTGCGGGCGACGCCGGTCACCCCTCCCGCCGCTGCCCGTTCTCCTGGCGGGACGACGGCCATGACGTACGACTGCCTGGTGGGGACGTCCATCTGACTGATACTGAAACGCACCAGCAAGACGAAGACTGCGAGCGGCAGTGTGGGCATCAGGGGAACGATGATCAGCAGGACGTTCGAAGGCAGATGTGTCCAGACCATCGTCCGTATCAGGCCGAAACGCGAAGCCATCCGCGACGCCAGCAGCGCCGAGAGCCCGGCCAGAACGTTCGCCACGAAGAAGATCGGACCGAGCGTCGCCGGATCGATGCCGAACCGCAGATGGAACCAATAGGCGGCAAAGCTTTGGGCAACAAAGCCGCCACCGAACGCGTCGAGCGCAAAGAGCGCGGAGAGCTTTGCCACAATCGGCCCCGACTGCTCCACTCCCGAGAAATGCCTGAAGGTTCCTCCACGCCCGGCCCGCTCACGGACGGCCGTCGCCAGCTCACTCTCGGCGGACAGTCGAGAAAACGCGACGGCCAGCACCACCCCGAGCGCGGCATAGAGGATGACGACACTCCGGTAGACGCTCTCCTCCGCTGTCGCCGTCTGTTCGAACGCCGCTGTCATGAATCCGGCAGCCAGTGCACCAAGCGCCGTCGCCAAGGCGCCTGTCAGCGTGTACCACGCGTAGACTTCCGTCCGGCTTCGATCGGGCACCGAGCGGGCAAGCGCGGCCTGCTCGATGGGAAGGAAGGGGCCGACCTCCTGACCGCTCGGGCTAATGACGCCAATCGTCGCAGCCAGGAGCAGCAGCCGGAAGTCGCTGACAGAGGCGAACACGAGCCCTGCGGCGGTCATCAGGAGAGCGCCACCGATCAGCATCCGCCGGCGGCCGACGCGGTCGGCGCGCGTCGTGATGACGAGCGACACGATGGTGTCGCCGAGAAGCGTAAGCGTGAGCAGCAGACCGGTTTGCGCTTCCGTCAGGCCGATGGCGATCAGGTAGAACACCAACACCACGGACAGCGCCCCATAGGCGAACAGTCGGATGAAGCGCGTCGACAGGAGCAGCCAGGTGTCGCGAGTGGCGTCTCGAAGAATCCATCTAGCGGCCATTCCTCGCCCGCCGTGGCCGACCGACTCGAGTCCTTGATCCCCTCGGTCTCGCGAGCGGTGGTCTGGGCCCGGCAGATCGCACCGAGTGCTCGAACGAGCGATACAGCGACTCAGAAAGCGTCATTTCCTGGGACAGCACCCCGTCGTCGCCTGGGTCAGCCAGCTGAAGGCCTTCGATCATCGCGCAGACGGTGGCACATTCCGGTGCGCATCGTCTGTACACATGATCCAGTGGTGTCGTACCCTCAGGCTAATGTCTGAGGTGAAACGGGACGCTCGTCACGATGACGTTAGGCTTGAAGAGTAAGGCTCCCTTGATCAGAAGCGCCCGCTGATTGTGGAACAAATGGTGCCACCACTTGGCCGGCACGAACTCCGGGAGCACAACCGTCAGAAAGTCGTCCGGTCGCTCGGCATCGACCCGCTCGATGTACTCGAGGAACGGCTCCATGAGTGACCGATAAGGCGATTCCAACACGACCAGCGGCACATTCTGTCCCCATTGCTCCCAGTCGCCTCGCAGGCGTTCGGTCACGACCGGGTCGACGTTCACGTAGACGGCTCGAACGTCAGGAGACAGAGTCTTCGCGTATTCGACCGCCTGAACGACCGCGCGATGCACACCGCTGATGGGCACGAGCACGGTGTTCTGACGAAGCAGGGTCTGGTTCGCCCATCCTTTCAGCGACAGTTGCGTCGCCACGATATCGTAATGACCCTTCGTGAGGCGGAAGAAGAACACGTGAACCGGAATCAGGAGCAGGATAATCCAGGCGCCCTCATGCGCTTTCGTGACCGCGACCACGATCAAGACGATCCCGGTTACCAGGGCGCCGAAGCCGTTGATCAGCGCGCTCGTCTTCCACCCCGGTCCGCGAAGCCGCCGCCAGTGCGCCACCATTCCCGCCTGCGAGATCGTGAACGAGACAAAAACGCCAATCATGTACAGCGGAATCAGAGAATGCGTGTCGCCGCCGTAGAACACGAGCAGCAGGCTCGCAAAGATGCTCAGGCCGATGATGCCGTTCGAGAACGCCAGGCGGTCACCCTGGTTCATGAGCTGCCGTGGGAGGTAGCGGTCACGGGCGAGGATCGAGGCGAGTCGCGGAAAATCTGCATAGGCGGTGTTCGCCGCGAGCACGAGAATCAGCATCGTGGCCGTCTGCACGAGATAGTACGGCACGCCGCGGCCGCCAAACACAGCGCGCGCAATCTGCGAGACCACGGTCTCCTGTCCGCTCGGTGCGACGTGATACGCCTGCGCGAGCAGAGTGATCCCGATGAACATCGTGATCGACAACGCCGCCATCGTGAGCATGGTTGCCGCTGCGTTCTTCGCCTCGGGCGGCCTGAAAGCAGGGACGCCGTTCGACACAGCCTCGACGCCGGTCATGGCCGTGCAGCCATTGGAGAATGCCGTGAGCAGCAGAAACAACGTCAACGCCTGGCCGGTCGGCTCGAGAGGGGCCACGGTTTGGACGGGCTGAATGCCGCCGTTCAGCGCACGCCACGCTCCAGCCACGATGAGCACCAACAGGCTGACGACGAAGAAATACGTTGGCAGGGCGAAGATCCGTCCCGATTCGCGAATGCCGCGAAGATTGCCCAGCATGAGGACGACGACGAAGGCGAGCGTCATCTCGACGCGGTTCAGATGCCACTCTGGAAACGCGGAAGTGAGCGCCGCGACGCCGGCTGCGATGCTGACCGCGACGGTCAACACGTAGTCGATCAGCAGGGCGCCCGCCGCTACGAGCGCTGGCGTCTCACCCAGATTGTCCTTCGCCACGATGTAGGCGCCGCCGCCGCTTGGATACGCATGGATGGTCTGGCGGTACGAGAAGACGACAACGGCGAGAATCGTGGCGATGACAAACGCGATCGGACTGGAGAGGCTGAGCGCGCCGACGCCGACGAGGATCAGGACGCGCAGGATTTCCTCGGTCGCATACGCCACTGAGGAGAGCGGGTCCGAGGACAGCACCGCCAGGCCCGTGAAGCGGGAGAGCCGCTCATGATGGGCAAGGTGCGACGGAATGGGCTTGCCGACGATCAGTTGCTTGACTTGCGAGAGCAGGCCTTCTTCAGGCATCGTCCTTCCAATGGCCGACGGGGTTAGCTGACGGGCTCGAGATTGGAAGTTCTCTATCCGCCGCGGCCATCGGTCTTCGGCGGAATACGCCCCACGAACGCGCCCTGCGTCCGGCTGGTTCCCCCGTATCGCCCGAGCGGGCGATTTAAGCCGTACCTGTAATACATCAAAAAGCCATAAGAAAACCGTAACAAGTTACGACTTTCTTACCGAACGTGGCCCTCGACTGGCTATCCCGGCGTCCCGACGGCACGATTGGAACAGCCACAGCGCTCCCCATTGGCATCCCTGCATCTCGACGGTCGCCTGCCAACCGGCGCGGCGTTCGGCGCGCTGATCATCATACGACCTTGTCCGGGGCTCGGGCGCTCACCTACCCTCGGCGGCCTTCGCGGCGCAGCTCGGAGAGCAGCCCTCGCGTGTTGTCGAAATGATTGCTGAAGATCCGTCGTGCGAGTTCGAGCAGCTCGCCGACGAGTGGGTCACGCAGCGTGTAGCGGACGGCCAAGCCTTTCTTCTGCGCCGACACGATGCCCTGATTGCGAAGCACCGCCAGCTGCTGCGAGACGATCGGCTGGTCGAGCATCAACGCCTCCTGGAGCTCCTGCACGGTGCGTCCGCCCCGCACGAGGATCTCCAGCATGCGGATCCTCGTGGGATGGGCCAGCGCACGGAAGAACCGAGCCTTGAATGTCTGGAGCTCGCCGGCGACGACCGGTTCGGTGCCCCTCCGACCTCGCGTCCGTGCCATTCGAAAACTATAATATAGTAATGTTGATATATTATCATCGTCGGTGATGCTCCACGACGCCAGCCCACCGGGCCATCCGCTGACGCACGTGATCGATCGGCTCGCGCACCTGCTGCCGGCGCAGGGCCCCATCAGCATCTTCATCCACCACAATACGCTGCACGCGTTCGAGCACCTGCCGTTCGAGGAAGCGGTCGAGCGTGCCGCCGAACGCCTCGGACGCGAGCCGTTTCTGGCCGAGTCGCGCTACCGCGAGAAGTTGGCGTCGGGCCGCATTCTCGCCAAAGACGTGGAGGCTCTGCTCATCGAGCAGCTCGGCGCCAGCGGCGCTCAGGATGTGGCCGGCGTCGGACCCCGGCTCGATCTCTGGCGCGCCGTCGTCCTGCACGGCATTCCGGCCGCAACCGGCCGGGAGCTCTCGTGGATCCTGGAGGAAACCGACGCGCTGTCCCGATTGCGCACCGATGTGCCGGCGAACGCTCGGTTCGCCAGGACCGCCCTGCGTGAGCTGGACGACCGCATGGACGACGAGCGGCTGGCGGTGCGCCGGCTGTGGAACGCCTGCCTCGACGCGGTCGGACGCGCCGATGCCTCGCCGGTTCCCGCCGCGGACACGCCGGTTCGCCATCGGGACTGGCTGTTGGCGGCGTCGGACCTCGATAGCGATGCCTGGATCCATCCGCCGCTCATTCGATTTCTGGCCGGTTACCTCGACCAGGGCCTCGCGCACTGGTCCATGCCCGAGAGAGGCCGCGGTATCCACGGGTGCTTCCTGGAAATCTACGGCACGTCGCTGGCGGCACTGTGCGGCCGTTGGGCGCGAACGCTCCCGAGACTCGTCGCCGACGATCGAGCCGCCGAACGCGGCGCGCTCAGCTCGATCGCACACTCGCTCGCCGAGCTTGGTGTCCACGATGAGGAGTGCGCCGACTATCTGAGCGCCGAACTGCTGGCGCTGCGAGGATGGGCCGGCATCGTGCGTCAGATTGAAGAGCGGCCCGACCGCGTCCCGGCGCGGGACCTCACGGTCACCTTGCGTGGATACCTCGCGGTCCGGCTGCTGTTCGAACGGGCGGCGCTCGACCAGGCTGCGCGGCAGCTGTCCTTTGATGGCCCGCTATCGGAGCTGCGCCCCTGGCTCCGGCACCGGCTTCGTGTCCGACCGGTTTTGGCGGCGTCCGAGCGCGCGTGGCCGCTCTTCCACGTGGCGCAGCTCTGCGGCCTCGATGCGTCGATCGTCGAGCAGTGGACGCCGCGGCACGTAACGGAGCTCGAGGCCGAGCTGCGACAGCTTGACGGTGTGCGCCGCCGGCGAATCCTGCACCAGGCGTTCGAGCGAGCGATCCGTCATCGTCTCTACGACGCGCTCACGCATCACGCGCCGCAGAGGCCTCCGGAGCCGCCGACGTTTCAGGCGGTGTTCTGTCTCGACGAGCGGGAGGAGTCGTTCCGGCGTCATCTGGAGGAGGTCGAGCCTCTGTGCGAGACGTTCGGCACCGCCGGCTTCTTCAACGTCGCGATGTATCACCAGGGGGTCACCGACGCACACCCGCGACCGCTCTGCCCTGTGGCGATCCGTCCCGACCACTACGTGGCGGAGGTCGAGGCGAATGGCGATCACCTCCTCGAACGATCGCGACGGCTGCAACGGCGAGCCGCCGGGTTCCTCGGCTACAACGTGCACCTGGGGAGCCGGCTGCCCGTCCGTGGTGCGGTCCTGATGACGGCGTTCGGTTGGCTGGCGCTGGTCCCGCTGGTCCTGCGCGTAATCTTCCCGTGGCTGTCGTCCCGTTGGCGCCGCATGCAGCAGACGTCGATCACCGCCTCGCGGACCCGCTTGCAGCTGGATCGCGAGGACACGGTGCCGCCCATCGGGAAGCATTCGGGGTTCACCCTGCGGGAGATGACCGACATCGTGCGGCGGGGCCTGGAAGATACTGGGATTCGCGATCGCCTTTCGTCGCTCGTGTTGGTCATCGGCCACGGCTCGATCAGTCTCAACAATCCCCACGAGTCGGCCCACGACTGCGGCGCGTGCGGGGGCGGACGCGGCGGGCCCAACGCCCGCGCCTTCGCGCAGATGGCGAATGATCCGCGCGTGCGCCAGCTGTTGGCCGCCGAGGGGCTCCGCATCGACCTGACGACCTGGTTCGTCGGAGCTCAGCGCAACACCTGCAATAACGAGGTCACGTTCTTCGACGACAATCTCGTTCCAGCGAATCACCAGGCGGCGTTCGAGCGAGCCAGGGAAGCGATTGAGACGGCGAGGCGGCGCGAGGCACACGAACGGTGCCGCCGGTTCGATGCCGTTCCGCTCTGGTATCCGCCGCTGGCCGCGCTGGCCCACGTGCAGGGACGCGCCGACGACTTGGCGCAGCCGCGGCCCGAGTACGGCCATGCGACCAACGCCTTCTGCATCGTCGGCCGGCGGACGCGGACACGCGGGTTGTTTCTCGATCGCCGCGCCTTTCTGGTCTCGTACGATCCGTTGCGCGACGAGGATGGCGCGATCCTCGCGCGCATCATGGCGGCAGTGGTGCCCGTTGTCGCCGGGATCAGCCTCGAGTACTACTTCAGCTACGTCGATCCGACCGGGTACGGCTGCGGCACCAAGCTGCCGCACAACGTCACGTCGCTTCTCGGCGTCATGGATGGGGCGCAAAGCGATCTGCGCACGGGCCTGCCCTGGCAGATGGTCGAGATCCATGAGCCCACGCGCCTGGCAATCGTCGTGGAGGGCACTCGGGATCGCCTGTGGCGCGTCGTACAGGGCAACGCGGGCATCGAACAGCTCGTCCGAAACCGTTGGGTCTGGCTCGCCTGCCTCGATACGGAATCCGGCACCTTGTGGGAGATGCAGACCACGGGCTTCGTTGCCCGTACGCCCGAGCAGGCCCTTGCGGTGGTCGCGGGCGAGTCCGCGTCATGGTACCAAGGCAAACGCGGGTTCCTTCCGCCGGTCGCCATTGTCCAGGGGCGTGCGGCGAACCGGATCGAAGGGGCCTCCGGCACGTTTGACGAGCGCCCGGCTCGAGCTTGGCCCTCAGCATGACGCCGAGCGTTCCTCTCATGTGGTTGGTGCTGGTCGGCGTCGGATCGCCGGCGGTCCTGTTCGCGCTGCTCGGCGGCGCGACACTCGTCAACCGCCCGCTACCGGAGCGGTGGACAGGCTGGCTCGCCGGCAGTTCGATGGCGATCGCATGCGCCGCCTTGCTTCTGGCCTTCGTCGTGTACGGCACGACAGGAACCGGCACACAACTTCTCTCGTACGGCGCGTGGTCGGCATCCCACGAGGGCGGCATCGCGATCGAATTCCTCGTCGATCGACTGTCGCTTGGCTTCGCCGTGCTCTCGACCGCGATCGCCGGCATCGTGTCGGCCTTTTCGAATCGATATCTGCACCGCGAATCTGGCTACGACCGCTATTTCGTGCTGCTGGCGATGTTCGTCACCGGCATGATGCTCGTGGCGCTGGCCGGGAACGTGACCGTCCTCTTCATCGGATGGGAGCTTGTTGGTCTCAGCTCGGCGCTGCTCGTCGCGTTCTTCCACGAACGGCCCGCAGCCGTGTCGAATGCGTTTCGCGTGCTCTCGGTCTACCGCATCAGCGACGCCGCAATGCTGTCGGCCGCGGTTCTGCTACGCCACGTCGCCGGCACCGACAGCCTCTCGCTCTTGTTTGGCAGCGGGACGGCATCGTCGATCGGACTGTCGACCACCAACGCAACAATCATCGCGATGCTCCTCATCGTGGCCGTCGCGGGCAAGAGCGCGTTGCTGCCGTTTTCGAGCTGGCTGCCTCGAGCGATGGAGGGACCCACACCCTCGAGCGCCGTCTACTACGGATCGCTCTCGATTCACGCCGGATGTTTTCTGCTGCTGCGCGCCGCGCCGCTGCTGGAACAGACACCGGCCGCCCGGGTCCTGGCCGGCGTCCTTGGCGGAGCCACAGCGGTATTCGCCGGGATCACGACGCGCGTGCAGAGCGACGTGAAATCGTCGCTGGCATATGCGTCCCTCACGCAAGTTGGCATCATCGTCGTCGAAATCGCAATCGGCTGGTACACGATCGCGTTCGTCCACCTGGCCGGGCACGCCTGCTTTCGGCTGCTGCAATTCTTGAGCGCGCCGAACGTCCTCCACGATCTGCACGGAATCGAAGATGCCATCGGCGACCGCCCCTCTCCAGCTTCCGGCCATCTCGAAGCGGTGACATCGGAGCGCGTCGGTCGGCATCTTTACTTGATCGCGCTCGAACGCGGATTCCTCGACAACGTTCTGGACCGTGTCGTGGTCGAGCCCTTTACCCGGCTCGCCCGCATGTTGACGCATCTTGACGAGTGGCTATGCGATGCCGTCCTGCTGACGCGGCGGCCCGTCGCCATCGACGGAGGCGACCAGGATGAGTGACGCGCGGTTGTGGCTTGCCGCACTCGTGGCCCTGCCGGCACTCGTGATCGGCGCCTCGTTCCTCCGTCTTGATATCGAGCGTCTACGCCGGCTGGCAGTCGCCTCCGCGATCGGCATGCTGCTGGCGGCGCTCGTCATCCCTGTGTCCCCATCGCTGCGCGACTTCTCGATCCGCACCTCCGCGCTCACTTGGATTCCCGGCGGCGAGGCCATTATTCGCATCGACACGCTCTCGGCCGCCCTCTTGCCGTTCGCGGCAGGCCTGTGGCTGCTTACCGTCGCCGTCACGCCGCGCGCCGCGCTCGATCGACGCGGCCTGCGACGGACGGCGCTCGCGACCTTCATCACGGTGGCGTCATTTCTCACAGAGAGCGCCGTCGTGCTCCTCCTCCTCTCGGTGGCCTCCGTCTGGACGTTCCTGTCCGCACTCGCCGATCCGGCCCATCAGTATCAGCGCCGCGTCGTGGCGGTCTACCTGGGCTTCTCGACGCTGCTGTTTGCCGTCGGCGTCGCGCTGCTCGTCAGCCCCGGCGTGAGGAACACGACGACCGAAACGGCGGCCATGTGGCTGATCGTCATCGCCGCACTCGTGCGGAAAGGCATCGTGCCGTTTCACGCGTGGGTGCCGGAGGTATTCGATCACGGACGACTGGGACCGGCCATCCTGTTCAACGCGCCGCAGGTGGGCGCCTACATGACCGTGGTCCTGATCGTGCCGCGTGCCTCACCTGACATGCTGCGCGTCATCGCCATCCTGGCGCTTGCGACGGCCGTGTACGGCGCGGCACTCGCGCTGGTTCAGACCAGCGCCCGCCGGGCATGCGGGTACCTCTTCATGAGTCAGTCGGCGCTGGTGATGGCTGGTCTCGACTGCACGAGCGTGAGCGCGCTGGCAGGCGGGCTGTTGGTGTGGCTGTCGGCCGGACTGGCGTTCGCTGGACTGGCGCGGTGTGTCCTCGTCCTGGAAGCGCGCCGAGGGCGGCTCGATCTGAACACGTATCACGGCGGTTATGAACGCATGCCGCTGCTGGCGATCAGCTTCCTTTTGATGGGGCTCGCGTGCACCGGCTTTCCGGGGACGCTCGGCTTCATCGGTCAGGAGCTGCTGGTTGACGGCGCCGTCGACGTTTTCCCGGTGATGGGATTCGCCGTCGTGATTGCGTCGGCGCTGACCGGCCTCGCCGTGCTTCGCATGTACTTCTCGCTCTTCTGCGGCCCGTCTGACACGGTCGTGCATCCCACCCTCGGGCTGACGCCACGGGAAGCGTGGACGTTTGTGGCGCTCGTGATCGTGCTGATTGGCTTGGGTCTCGCGCCGCGCGCCCTCGTCGATTCACGGTTCGCCGCGAGCGACAACATCTTGCTCAAGCGTCAGGAGAACATAGGGAACGGGCTCAGCCGAGAGACGTACCTCAACATTGGTACGCCTTGATCGCGTGGAGCCCTCCACCGTTGACACGCCTTCAGCACGAAGCTGATAATGCACGGTGCCCATCATGCACACAAGTTCCCGCCGGAGGTTTCTTGGCGGCCTGCTCGCGATCGCTCCCGTTCTCGCGGTACCGCGACACCTGTTCGCCGAATCCGCTGGTGCGCGCGCGCTGCGCTTCGCTCACACGCACACGGGTGAGCGTCTCGCGCTCGAGTACTTCAGCAGCGGCACGTACCTGCCGGACGCGTTGGCTTCGGTGAATCACTTTCTGCGCGACTTCCGCACGGGCGATATCCACGACATCGATCCTCAGCTGCTCGACCTGCTGCATCACGTCGCGCAGGCCACGCAGACATCCAAGCCCTTTCAGGTGATTTCCGGGTATCGTTCGCCCGCGACCAACGAGATGCTGCGGCACCGCAGCGAAGGGGTGGCCGCCGGCAGTCTGCACATGAAAGGGCAGGCGATTGATATCCGCCTCGCAGATGTGCCATCGCTCAGGCTGCGACAGGCCGCGCTGGACGCCCGCCGCGGCGGCGTCGGCTACTACCCTGCGCCTGGCTTCGTCCATCTGGACACCGGGCGGGTACGGATGTGGTGACGCGTTCAGCGTCGTCTCACTGAGCGAGTTCGCGCATCGCGAGCGCCCGGTCGAGCCTCGCGTCATGGCGGTAGAGGTCGTCCGCAAAGCGGATGGTGCCGTCCTCGGGCATGACCGCTGCCGTCGTGTAGAACAGGATCACTTTAATAGGCCGCGGCAGCTTCACACGCACTGTCTGCGTGCTCAAGGTGGCTGCCACTATCCGTTCGCGCGTCCACTCCGGTCGATCCTGGAGCACCCACTCCGCCAGCGCCACCGGATCGGCGACGCGCACGCACCCGTGGCTGAAATCCCGCCGGCTTCTGGCGAAGAGGGCCTGCGCCGGCGTCCCGTGCATGTAGACATCTTCCTGGTTCGGAAATACGAACTTGATGAGACCGAGAGCGTTCTTCGTGCCCGGGCGCTGCCGCAGGCGCAACACGCCGTTCTCGAGACCGGCCAGTGTCTCGGCCGTCAGCTCGACGCGCGGCGCATCGTCTCCTGCGCCGCTCACGATTTCCATGTTTTCCTGGCGCAGATAAGCGGGATCCTGTTTGATCTTCGGCAGCAGTTCGCGCCGCAGAATCGATCGCGGCACGTTCCAGTAGGGGCGGAAGATCACCTCGCGCATTTCTTCGACGAACACGGGCGTCTGTGTGCTCAGCGCGCGACCGACGATCACGTCCATGCCGAACAGCGGCGCGCCGTTCGGCGGGATCGTGTCCCACGCCCACAAACGAAACATCGGAATGTTGAGCGCGATGAACCGTTCGTCGCCAAGGTGCGGCAGCCAGCGGAGCCGTTCGAGGGCCAACTCGATTTGGCGGACGCGCCAGGTCACCGGGACGCGCAAGGCGGCGACCGTGCTCTTGCCGATCACGCCATCGGGTTCGAGACCGTGCCGCACTTGAAAGTGCTTGACGCCGTCGACAATCAGGCCCTCGTACCGCCCGGATTCTCGAGGTGCCGGTGCATCGGGCGGGAGATCGCCAAGTGCGACCAGCTCATGCTGGAGGACACCGGTGTCGCCATAGAGCTCTCCCGGGTGGATCGCGCGGGCGATAGACTGCGGCGCGAGAAGCGTCGGATCGGCCGCGAGCGATCGGTAGCGCGGCAACATCGACCGGAGCAGCTGGTACTGCGCCAGCGGCGGCCGCATATCGACCGCGAGGTTCGTCACCTGCTGACTGGCTATCGCGGCGCTGAGGAGCGCGGCGAAATCGTGCGCATCGCGTGGCGCCTCCAGCCGAAAACCAATCATGCGCGGATCGATCCGCCCCATGTGCACATCGCGCAGGTAGCGAAGCATGCCGGCGCTGACGGCAACGTCCACTCGGGCCAGATCCTGCGAGCCCGGTGTGGCCGCCTCTGGGCGAGTCGTCAGCCGAGCGAGGAGTCCCGGGTAGTAAGCTGCTGGATCCAGTCCCTCATCCGCGGCGTGACCCAACACTGTCAACGCGTCGAGCCCGTTGCGGGTTGGTCGACCCGCGGCATCGACCCACACTGGCGCGTGGTCTCGTCGATACAGCTCCTTCAGCTCCGAGCGCTCGGTTTCGGACACGGCGCCGAGAGCGGCGTCACGCCCATCGATGAGCGCCTCGATGAACCCGTGGAGATCAACTGGCGAATCTTGACCAGCGGCCGACGTGTCCGGCCGATCCTCGCGCGCCGGGCTGGATGACTGGGAAGCCGCCCGATCCGAGCACCCGGACAGTGTGAGCAACAACAGAGCTGCAGCGAACGTTCGACTAACCCTGACGCGCCTACACCTGTTACCTGGCAACCTTGCAGCCTTCCTCCGTCGCTCGGCTCATGCGGCGGTACGGGCCGCGCGAGTCGCGAAGGCGGGACGAGTATCACGGACGTACGGGAAGAGCTATCGACGCGCTGGTGAGGCCGTCGAGCCATCCCATCATCTCACGCAAGCCGGTACCAGCTTCATACCCGCAGGCGCACCAGGCGCGACAACCGCGCGAGGCCGGCCTGATCGTTGATGCTGGCAAAAGTCGTGACATAGGGGCGGGCAGCGCTCATCCCGGCGGCCGTCGGCTCGTACCCCTCTGTCTCGAGGAGCGGATTCAGCCATACGACACCAGCCGACCGCCGGTGCAATTCACGCATCGCCTCGCGCAGCACGTCCGGCACTCCGACGTCCAGTCCGTCACTCACGATCATCACGACAGTATCGCGGGCCACCATGCGCTCGCCGAACCGCCGCAGGAAGGCCGAGAGGCACGCACCGATGGCGGTGCCGCCCGCCCATGCATGATGCAGGCGATCGAGACGGCGCACCTCCCCGGCCGCCGCGCGCCGGACCTCGTCCGTGACGCGTTGGAGCCCCGTCGAAAACGTGAACACCTCGACCCGCATCGTGGCGCTCGCCAGCGCGACCGCCATCTGCAGCGCGGTCCGCGTGTAGGTGCTCATCGAGCGGCTGCCGTCCACCAGCAGCACGATTCGCGGCGCCCGCCTCGGGCGGCGCAGCCATCGCGGCGACAGCGCCTCCCCGCCCGTCTGCAGCCCGGCCCGTAGCGTGCGCCGAAGGTCGAAGCGTCTTCCCTGCGTCCCCGGCCGCCAGCGACGCGACAGGCCCAGATGCAGTCGGCGAACGAACGATCGCGCAGCATCGCTCCAGGCGCGCTCGACGCGCGGCAACTCGGGCGCGTCGGCGGCGTCGGCGTCCAGCGGGCTGTAACTCGATGGCGTGACAATCGCCGCCTCTTCGAGCCCGTCGCGGCTTGACTCGAGCGGGGCCATCGGACCGCCGCCGAGCCCATATTGTTCGTCCGCGTGAGCCTCCGATGGCGGAGCATGGGGTGCCTTCCTGGCGTCCGCTTCGCGGCCGTCGGCGCCGCTCCCCGGCTCTCGCCGCGTGGAGGGCTGCTGCTCTTGCGGAAGACCTTCAGGGCCGGGGAAGAAGAACTGGGTGAACGCGGCGTCGAAGACCGTGACGTCGTCCCGCGTGCCGGCGAGAACAGGCCGGAGGGCGTTGCGAACGGTGCGCTCGTCGGCGAGATCCACGACGTCGAGCGCACGAGCGGCGTCGTGCAGCTCGCCAGGCCCGATGCGGAAGCCATGATCGCGGCGCAACGCCTCGCAGAACGCGGCGAGATTCTCCGGCAGGCTGGCGAAGGAGTACATCAGCGGCGCGGCGCCGACACGGAACCGAATCCGAAGTCGGTGTCGAGGCTGTACCCGCCGGATTCGGAGTTCGGCGGCACTTCGCCCAGGATAGGGTCGAGCGCCGCGTGATGCGTCTGCATGACGCCGCGATCCTCGTGCACTTTCAGCACGCATCCGAGCGTTTGCTCCAGAGTGGAGGCATCGAGGTGATCGCGGTGCAGGCTCATGAGCGCCAACGCCCAGTCGAGGCTCTCCGCCACACCGGGCGCCTTCTGCAGGGGCAGTCCGCGGAGCGTCTGCATGATCCGCGCGATCTGCTGCGCGAGGCGATCCGACAAACCGGGCACACGCGCGTGCAGGATCTCGATCTCCTGCGTGAGCGACGGATACGGGAGCCAGACAAACAGACAGCGTCTGCGCAGGGCGTCGGACAGCTCGCGCGTGCGGTTGCTCGTGAGGATCACGTGCGGCTTGTGGCGCGCACGGATCGTGCCCAGCTCGGGGATCGTCACCTGCCACTCCGCCAGTACCTCGAGGAGAAACGCCTCGAACGCCTCGTCGGCGCGATCCACTTCGTCGATCAGCAGCACCGGTGACCGCTCGCGCGTAATCGCATCGAGCAGCGGCCGCTTGAGCAGGAATTTGTCGCTGAACATGTACGCTTCACGCTCTTCGAGACTGGATCCCTCCGTCTCGCTCAAGCGCGCGTGGAGCATCTGGCGCGGGTAGTTCCACTCGTAAAGCGCCGCCATCGCATCGAGCCCTTCGTAGCATTGCAGGCGGATCAGCTCCGTGCCGAGCACTTCGGCGAGCACTTTCGCGCTCTCCGTCTTGCCGACGCCGGCCGGCCCCTCGATGAGCAGCGGCTTCTCGAGCGCGAGCATGATCTGCAGTGCGGTGGCGAACGCTTCGTCGACGATGAAGCCGCGGTCGCGGAAGCGGTCGTGGATGGCCTTGGCGTCTGTCATGGACGGGCCGGGTACGCCTGAGGGTCTTTGAGGAACTTCGAGCGGCAATTCGCGCAGCAGAAGTAGTACGCCACGCCGTCGACTTCC
This sequence comes from Vicinamibacterales bacterium, assembly GCA_035537875.1. Lineage (GTDB taxonomy): Bacteria > Acidobacteriota > Vicinamibacteria > Vicinamibacterales > CAVVIG01 > DATLLJ01. The sequence continues at coordinate 39,286 of DATLLJ010000171.1, forward strand.
GCCACATGACGGGCCGAGGCAATGGTCACGCTCATTCCGCACACCGGATCGACGGCCGTCGCCGGCGCTGGCGACGCGGCGGTCGGCGAGGCCGCAGCCTCCGTCGCCGCCGCGACGCGCACGCCGCTCGGCCGCGCCTGGACGATTTCGGCGAGGATCGACAGCGCGACTTCGGGCGGAGTCCGCGCGCCAAGATCGAGCCCGGCCGGATTGCGGATCGTCGCGACGCCAGGCACGCCGCGCTCCTCAAGCAGCGCCTTCACGGCGGCTCCCCGGGTGCGCGACGCGACGAGCCCGACGTACGGCACGCCGCACCTCAGGAACGATTCGAGCGTCTCTTCGTCGTAGTGTCCCTGCGACACGGCGACGGCCGCGCACTCGGCGCCGCCAAGCCCGCCTTCCCGCAGGAACGCCTCGAGCGCGTCGAGCGTCACGACTGCCACGCCGAGCGTGGCGGTCTCCTGCTCGATGTCGTGACTCTCGCGGCCATCCACGACGCGCACCACGTGGAAGTCCATGCTGCGCGCCAGACGCGCCAACGACCCGGCAACCGGCGTGGCGCCCGCGACGACAAGCCGCCGCGCCTGCACGAACGGCTCGACGTAGACGTCGATGGCGCCCTCCGAAACACACGTCATCGGAACGACCACATGCTCATCCGTGGGCGTGCCTGAATCGCTCGCGTTCGGTTGAATCGACACCAGGCGGCTGCACCGGGTCTTCAGCGCGTCGAGCGCCTGTTGCCGGATGATCTCGCGCGAGCACGCGCCGCCGACGAACCCCTGCATGCGGCCGTCGGCGAACACGATTGCCCGATCGCCGAGGTGCGCCGACACAGGCGCGCGCCGAGCCACGACGGTGGCCAGGGCGAACGACTGCCCCTCGCGCCGCAACGCCGCAATCTGCTCGAAGAGATCCATGGCGCTCATGCTACCAGCCCCCGCGGGCCGTCAGCGGCCCGACAGCCGCTCGAGCAGCCGCGCCGCCCGGGCTTTCAGCGGCTCGAGACGGCCCGCCAGCTGCCCCTGAAACTCCACCGCGACAAGCCGCGCCGCCTTCACGTCGCGCCCCCACTCGTTCTCGAACAGGCTGTTCAACAGCGCGAACGTCTCATCATCGCGCCACGGCGCTTCTTTCGCCAGGCGATCCAGATATCCCCACTGGAAACGCTCCTCAGGCAGCCGGTCCTGCAGGAAGTCCGACAGCAGAGCGCGATACGGCTCCAGCGTGACCACCGCTTCGTTGCGAACAGGCGGCCCCACCGCGGCAGGGAGCTGCTCACGCAGCACCGGCACGAGCTGGTCGGGGACGATCGCAAACTCGTCCAGGTGGCCGCATTCCTTCGCCTCGTGAAACAGGATGAATTGCGGACTGCGGTGCACGATCCCGGAGAGCGCCGTCACGCGGTCGCTCGCGGGCCGATCCTCGGGTAGACGGATGAATCCGACGGCGACGTCCACGCGAGGCTCCAGCACCTGCTGCGTGACGAGCCATGCGTCGAAGGTCTTGTCGCTGGTCCCGGCTTTGAAGATCGCGCACCAGGGAAAGCAGCTCAGGAAACGGTCGACGTCATCGGGTTGGTGCAGCGGAAAGAACCGCTCGCGGAGTGTGACCCTGGACATCTGCGCGAGGGCCCGCTTCAGCCCGTCAACTGCTGGCGGACGTTGCTGAACGCCCGGGCGATCAGCTTCTGGGCCTGCGCGTCGAGCACGCGTCCGCCGACGGCGGCGATCGGACCGCGCGCTTCGGCCTGGCCGCTCCATTTCAACAGCGTCGTGCCGTCGCCCGCATCGACGAGGTCGGCGCCAGCCGTCATGTCGACGGCACTGCCGAACCCGCCGCCTGAGATCTTCATGTCGAGGCGACGCTTCGAGGCACCCGGGAGGAGCTCGACTCTCATGTTGAATTTGCCGCGCACCGGGCCGACGCCCACCTTGACGACCGCATCGAAATGCGTCGCGTCCTTCACGGCGACACTGACCACGTCGGGAAAGCAGCCACCGACCTTCTCGGGATCGGTGACGAATGCCCAGACGGTGTCGAGTCTGGCTGGGACCTTTTCCTCTCCGGTGTGTTGAAGATTCATCGAGCCTTGGCCGTCTTGGCTTCGGCGTCGCGGATCGCCCGCCACACCTTGTCGCGCGTGAGCGGCATGTCGATGTGCCGCACGCCAAGCGGGGAGAGGGCGTCGATGACGGCGTTGACGAACGCGGCGGGGCTGCCGACGTTCGGGCTTTCCCCCACCCCTTTCGCGCCCATCGGATGGTGCGGGCTCGGCGTCACGGTATTCCCCGTCTCCCAGTGCGGTGTCTCGAAGGAAGTGGGCACGAGGTAGTCGGTGAAGTTGGTGTTCAGGTTGTTGCCCTCGGCGTCGTACTGGATTTCCTGGATGAACGCCATCGCGAACCCTTCGGTCAGCCCGCCGTGGACCTGCCCTTCCACGATCATAGGGTTGATGACGACGCCGCAATCGTCGACGGCGACGAAGCGCCGCACTTTCGTCTCGCCCGTGTCTCGATCGACGTCCACGACCGCCACGTAGGCGCCGTTCGGGTATGTCATGTTCGGCGGGTCGTAGTAGTAGGTCGCTTCGAGCCCCGGCTCGTTCTGCGCCATGTTCGTATAAGCGGCAAAGGCGACCTGCTTCATCGTGACGGTCTTGGACGGCACGCCCTTCACCTGGAACTTGTAGTCAATCCACTCGACGTCGGCCTCGCCCACCTCGAGCAGATGGGCGGCAATCTTGCGCGCCCTCTCGCGAATGCGGCGCGCGGCCATCACGATCGCAGCGCCCGCCACCGGCGTGCTGCGGCTCGCGTACGTGCCGAGGCCATAGGGCGCCGTGTCGGTGTCGCCCTCCTCGACCATGATGTTCTGCGGATCGAGTCCCAGTTCCTCGGCGACGACCTGCGCCCAGGTCGTCTCGTGGCCCTGCCCCTGCGACTTGGCGCCCGTGCGAACGATGCCGGCGCCGGTGGGATGGATGCGGATCTCGGCGCTGTCGAACATCTTGATGCCGAGAATATCGAAGTGCTTCGATGGCCCGGCGCCCACCACCTCGGTGAAGGTGGAGAAGCCGATGCCCATCAGCTCGCCCCGCGCGCGCTTCTCCGCCTGTTCCTTCAGGAGCGCGGTGTAGCCGATCTTCTCGAGCGCGACGTCGAGCGTCTTGTGATAGTCGCCGCTGTCGTAGGTGAACCCCAGCGCCGACGGGTACGGGAACTGATCCTTCCGGATGAAGTTCTTCCTGCGCAGCTCCACGGCATCCATGCCCAGCTCGTCGGCCAGGATGTCCATGCCTCGCTCGATTGCGTAGCTCGCCTCCGTGACGCGGAACGAACAGCGATAGGCGATGCCGCCCGGCGCCTTGTTCGTGAAGTAGGCGTCCACTTCGGCGTGGGCGACCGGGAAGCTGTAGCTGCCGGTGACGATGCCGAAAATGCCCGCCGGGTACTTGCTCGGATCGGCAGCCGCGTCGAACGCGCCGTGATCGGCCGTCGTGGCGACGTGCAGCGCCGTGACCTTCCCGTCGGCGGTCGCGCCGATCTCCACGTCCATGTGGTAGTCGCGGGCGAAGCCGGTGCTCGTCAGGTTCTCCGTGCGCGTCTCGATCCACTTGACCGGCCGTCCGATCTTGAGCGCGCCCACGATCGCGCACACGTATCCGGGATAGACCGGCACCTTGTTGCCGAAGCCGCCGCCGAGATCCGGGGACATCACGTGGATCTTGTCCTCGGGAATGCCGGTGACGAGCGACAGCGCCGTGCGATAGACGTGCGGCGCCTGCGACGTCACGTGAAACTGCAGGCGACCCATCGTGTCGAAGTACGCCACGCAACCGCACGGCTCGAGCGGGGCGGGGTGACACCGCTGGAACCAGAGGCGCTGCTTGACCCGCTTCGCGCTCGCCGCCATCGCGCGAGCGGTGCCGTCCCTGTCGCCGACCTCCCAATGGAAGATGTGATTGGTCTTGCTTTCGCGGTCCGGCCGGAGCAGTACCTTGTCGGTCTTCGAGGTGAACGGATCGGCGACGACGGGCAGCGGCGCGTAATCGACCTGCACCGCCTCGGCGCCGTCGACCGCCGCCGCCCGCGTCTCGGCGAACACGGCGGCGACTTCCTGATACTGGAAGAGCACCTTGCCGATCGCCAGCACCATCTGCTTGTCGACTCCGTGGAAGGTCGGCAGCCATCCGAGCCCGGCGGCCTCGAGATCCTTGCCGGTGATCACGGCCTTGACGCCGGGCACCTTCATCGCCTCGCTGATGTCGATGTTCTTGATCTCGGCGTGCGGGTAGGTGCTCCGCACCAGCGAGAGGTAGAGCATGCCGGGAAACGAGAGGTCGTCGACGTAATTGCCTTTGCCCTGGATGAAACGCGGATCTTCCTTGCGCTTCATCGCCACGCCGACCGCGTGCAGCGGCTTCGCCTCAATGGTCATCGTCGTTCCCTCGTGAGAGTCGTTACTTGGCGGCGCCAGCCGGCTGCGAAAGCGTCGCGGCCGCCTGCTGCACGGCTTTCACGATGTTGTTGTAGCCGGTGCACCGGCAGAGGTTTCCGGCGAGGCCCTCGCGGATATCGTTCTCGCTCGGAGCCGGCTGCTGCTTCAGCAGCGCGTACGACGTAAGCATCATGCCGGGGGTGCAGTAGCCGCACTGCAGGCCGTGCTGATCCCAGAAGCCCTGCTGCAGCGCGTGCAGCTTGCCGCCCTCGGCGAGCCCCTCGACGGTGAGGATCTCGTGGCCGTCAGCCTGCACGGCGAACATCGAGCACGACTTCACCGCCCGCGTCCCGTCCATCACGACGACGCAGCAGCCGCAGCTCGACGTGTCGCAGCCGACATGCGTGCCCGTCAACTTGCAGTCTTCCCGCAGGAAGTACGCAAGCAGCGTGCGCGGCTCGACATCCTTCTCGTAGCTGACGCCGTTGACTTTGACGTTGACCTTCATGCCTGCACCCCCAGCCGCGCGAGCGCCTGACGCAACCCCCGCGCGACAAGTACGCCGGCCAGATGCTTCTTGTATTCGACGGTGCCGCGCAGGTCCGCCTGCGGCGCGCTGCGCTCCCATGCGGCATTCGACGCCGCGCGAATCAGCTCCGCCGAGGGTTTCTGGCCGGCCAGCAGCTTCTCGGCCGCGTCCACGCGCACGGCGCACGCGCCCGCGGCCGACAGCGCCACGCCGGCAGCCCGGATCGTGCCGTCGGCGTTCAGCGACACCTGCACGGCCGCTGCAGCGGTGGCGAAGTCGCCGACCTTGCGCTCAACCTTCTGGTACGACCCGGCGGTGCGATCGTCGGGCACCGGAAAGTCCGCGCCCAGCGCCATCTCTCCTTCCCCGACCGCTGTCGCGAAGCTGTCAACGAGAAAGGAGTCGATGGGGACGCGCCGGGTTCCGGTCTTGCCGCGAACGACGACGGTGGCGCCAGACGCGAGCGCGACCGTCGTCCAGTCGCCGGCGGGATCGTTGTGGCACAAGCTGCCGACGACCGTACCCATCTGGCGCACGACCGGGTCGGCGACCACGCGCGACGCGTCGCGAATGAGGCTCCACCGGCGCTCGCCGATCCACGGTGCGCGCTCGATGTCGCTGTCTCGCGCGATCGCGCCGACCGCCAGCGCCTGATCGCTGATGCGCAGGTGCCCCAGATCGGTCAGCGCGTTGATGTCGACCAGAACGGCGGGACGCGCAAGTCGAAACCGCATGGCCGGAATGAGGCTCTGGCCACCGGCCAGCACACGGGCGTCGGCCCCGTGCTGCTGCAGATGTGCGAACGCCTCGTCTGTGGTGTGAGCCCGAACGTAATCGAAGGCTGCAGGAATCACGTCGCCAACCTCCCGCCTCGGCGGTGTCGCGTGTGGCGATGGCACACGAGCGTCGCAAAGGTGATCCCGAGAAAGTGGGATCCTACTACAGTGGTCATCATTCGCTGTCGCTAAACTACCTGCTATGGTCAGCGCGGTCGTGCTCGCCGCAGGCGCCTCAACGAGGATGGGGACTCAGAAGCTCCTCCTGCCGTTCGGCAACGAGCCGCTCCTCCGTCGGGCGGTTCGACAGATCCTGGCCGCGGGCTTCGACGACGTCCTGGTCGTCCTCGGCAGCGAGCACGAGGCCACGCGGGCCGTGCTCGAGGGGCTGCCGGTCCGACACGCCATCAACCTGCAGTTCGCCAGCGGAATGGGCAGCTCGTTCCGCACCGCGGTCGAGCATCTGGCCGACAGCGACGCCGCCATGTTCGCGCTCGCCGACCAGCCGTTCGTGACGGCGAACGAGTACCGGACAGTGCTCGACACCTACCGCGAGCATGCGCCGCCCATCGTCAGCGTCCGGTACGGCGACGTCATGGCGCCGCCGCATCTGTTCGAGCGCGAGTTCTTCCCCGAGCTCGCCCAGCTCACGCATGGCGCTCGTTCCGTCCTGCAGCGACACGTCGATAGGACCATGGTCCTGCAGTTTCCGCCGGATCTTCTGGTGGATATCGACACGCCCGAAGACTACGAGCTGGCCAAGAGCCGCCTGTTTTCCGGGCGGTGAAGGCTCCGAACCGACCCGCTGAGGAACCCGCCTGCGAACCCGCGGCGAATCGCCAGGATCTCTCCCAGGATCGACACCGCCACTTCATGAGGGGTTTCGGCGCCAAGCGAAAGTCCTACCGGGCTGTGCACGCGCGCGATCGCCGAGGCATCGGGCGCGTAACCCTGCGCCGCCAGGCCTGCCAGCAGCTTCTCGTAGCGTGAACGTGGTCCGAGCACGCCGATGTAGACGGCGTCGGATTCCAGGCTGAAGCGCAGGCTCTCTTGATCGCGCTCGACGTGATGGTTCATCACGAGCATGAACGCGCCGGCACGCGGCTTCACGCGGTCGGCGAACTGACTGAAATGCGCGCACGCCAGCGTGGCGCCCGGAAAGCGGTCCGGCGCCAGGAATGCCTCGCGAACGTCGACGACGGTGACCGCGAACCCGAGCATCCAGGCCAACTGCGCGACGGGCGCCGCGTCGTGTCCGGCGCCGAAGATCACGAGATCGGGGGGCGGCATCGTGATTTCGTAGAAGACCTCCGCGCCGCCGATCGACTCGGGACCAGACGCGGGGTACGGCGCGCGCAGCCGCTCACGGGCGCGGCCGGTCGCCTCCTGTTCGACGCCGGCATCGGACAGCCCCCCGATGACGCCGACGCCGCCAACGATCATCCGCCCCGAGACGCCGGAGAGCGGCGTGACGAGCACCGCGGCGTCCCCGCGCTCGAGGATGGTCAACCACCCGTGCGTAATCGCATCGTCTTCGAGCCGCTCGATCCGAATGTCGACGGCGCCGCTGCAGCCGATGCCGAGGCCCCAGACCGAATCGTCCGCCAGGTCGTAGCTCACGATGACCGGCTCGCCGGTGGCGATGACGCGCGCCGCGGCCTCGGCAACCGTCGGCTCCAGACACCCGCCGGAGAGCGAACATTCGTACGTCCCGTTCTGACGCACGAACATCCGCGTGCCTTCGCGTCGATAGGCGCTGCCCTTGACGCGGACCACCGTGGCCAGCGCCGCCGGCTCGCCGGCCGCACGCGCCTGACGGATGACTTCGAGGAGCCGTTCGCTCTCACGTCGGTCCACGCCAACCACCTTCTCTGACGGGTACGATTCCGCCCTCCCGGTCCTTACTCCGTCGAGACGACCTCGACGCGCCCTGCCGCGGCGGCGCGAAGCGCCTGCCATGGCAGCGTCGCACATTTCACGCGCACCGGAAACTGGCGAACGCCGGCCAACGCCGACAGACCGCCGAGATCGCCGAGCGGCGCCTCGGCAGGCGCCGTGATCATCTGCAGGAGTTGCTCGAACAACGCCTCGGCTTCGGCGAGAGTCTTTCCCTTCACGCTCTCGGTCATGAGCGACGCCGACGCGATCGCGATCGCGCAGCCATACCCCTGAAAAGCCGCGTCCTGAATCGTCTCGCTCGCCACACGCAGATAGACCGTCAGCCGATCGCCGCAGAGCGGGTTCGACCCCTCGGCCTTGCCGCCGTCTTCGAGCACGCGGAAGTTCCGCGGCCGCCTGTTGTGGTCGAGGATCACGTCCCGGTACAGCGTTTCAATGTCAGCGGCCATCGAACAGCTCGCGTACCTTGTGAAGGGCACTCACCAGCGCGTCGATGTCTTCGCGGGTGTTGTAGAGCGCGACGGATGCGCGCGTCGTCGCCGGCAGGCCGAGCCGGGCCATCAGCGGCTGGCAGCAGTGATGGCCGGTGCGAACCGCCACGCCCTCACGATCGAGAATCGTCCCGACGTCGTGCGGGTGCACGCCGTCGCGGACGAACGACAGCACGCCGGCTTTTGCCGCGGCCGTGCCGATCACGCGGACGCCCGGCAGTCGCGAAAGGGCAACGGTCGCGTACTCCAGCAGCTCCCGCTCGTGGCGGGCGATCCGCTCGAACCCGATCCCTATCAGATACCCAATCGCCGCCGCAAGGCCGACGACTCCCGCAATATCCGGCGTGCCCGCTTCGAATCGGAACGGCGGAACGTCGTATTGCGTCTGCTCGAACGAGACCGAACGGATCATGTCGCCGCCGCTCTGATACGGCGGCATCGATTCGAGCAGCGCCGATGTCCCGTAGAGCACGCCGACGCCGGTCGGACCGAACATCTTGTGGCCGGAGAACCCGTAGAAATCGCATCCCAGGGTCTGCACGTCGACCGCCGCGTGCGCGACCGCTTGCGCGCCGTCCACCAGCACCGGAATGCCACGCTGATGGGCGATGCGAACGATCTCCTGGACCGGATTCACCGTGCCCAGCACGTTCGACACATGCACGACCGACACGATGCGTGTCCGGTCGGTCAGCAGCGTCGCATACGCATCCAGATCGAGCTCGCCCGCGTCGGTGATTGGGATGATACGGAGCCTGGCGCCCTGTTGTTCGCAGAGGATCTGCCACGGCACGATGTTCGAATGATGCTCCATCGTGGAGATGACGATCTCGTCGCCGCGCGCGACGCGCGACCGGCCATAGGTCTGCGCCACGAGATTGATCGCTTCGGTCGTGCCCCGCACGAAGACGATCTCCTCCGCGCGCCGCGCGTTCAGGAACCGCCCGATGGTGGCACGTGCCTCCTCGAAGGCTCCTGTCGCCCGCTCGCTGAGCCAGTGCACGCCCCGGTGAACGTTCGCGTTCTCCTCGACGTAGAACTGCGTCACGCGATCGATCACCACCTGAGGCTTCTGCGTCGTCGCCGCATTGTCGAGGTAGGCGAGAGGCTTGCCGTGAACCCGCCGCGCCAGAAGCGGAAAGTCCCGGCGAATCGCTGCGGCGTCACGCACCGGTGTCGGCCGTGAAGGGTCCGCCGACCTTCTAGGTGCGTTCATGAGCAGAGGACGAGAATATCCCTTTGTCTAGGGTACTGGCTGGCTCGGGTAAAGTCACCATTGAGGGTGACCAGGACGTTGCCAGATGACATCACCGTCTTTATCCTGTGCATCGGCAAGGATAAATCTTGGACATGTGGCTGGCATGCACGCATGCTAGCCACATGTCCAAGATGGTACAGATACGGAACGTGCCGGACACGCTGCACCGCAAGCTCAAGGTGCGCGCCGCAGACTCGGGACAGACGCTCTCCGACTACCTCCTGGCGGAACTGGTTCGCCTGGCCGCGCGGCCCACGCGCGAGGAGATGCTGGCCAGAATCCACAGTCGAAAGCGCGTGACCTTGAAGACACCGGCGGCCGTCGTCATCCGAGAGGAACGCGACTCCGCGTGATCGCACGCCGCTCGCCAAGGCGCCAGGTCACCGAGCGCGAATCGAAGTAATTGAGTGACGTCACAGGCCTGTTGTACGACTCTGAATCGTCACGCCATCCGGCGGGTTTGCTCTGCTTTGATCATCGCGTTCCACTCCAGAGGCATTGTCCGCAGAAAAGAACGAGATCTGTTGCCGGGGGGCAGGGATATCACAGTCACCCATGTGACCGCGCCCCCGCGCTCGGCCACGTGCTACTTCGCGCGTCCCTCATACCCCTGCGCCGACATCGGGATTGAATAGACGTACGCATGCTGCAGACGCATCGGGTCGATGAGGCTCACCACGGCATACAGCGTTCTCTTGTCCTTCCCGGCGAATGCGGTCGTGATAAGGCCGTACGGCGCTGGAATGGTGCCGAGCAGCTTGCCGTCGGGCGCGACTACGTGTACAGCGGGGCCCGCGGTGACATAGAGCCGGCGCTGTGCGTCGATGGTCATGCCGTCGCCACCACCACTGGGCAGCTCGACGAACTGGCGCTGGTTCTTTAAAGAACCGTCGGGTTGCACGTCGAATGCCGCCACCGTGCGGCCATTCGTCACGTAAAGCGTCTTCTCATCCGGGCTGAGAACCACGCCGTTTGTCGCGAGGTTCTCGCCGTAGCGTGTGACGATCCCCTTGGGGTCGGAGTAGAACAGACCTCCCATCGTGAAGTACACACCGCCGTTGCTATCGGTGGTGAGGTCGTTGATGACGCCACCAAGGCAATCGAGCGGGTCGCCGTTCGGCAGCTTGTCGGCCAATATTCTCCGCTGCGGTGCGAGCTGGCTCACGTTCTGCCGCAAGCCACGCTCGACGACAAAGAGGGCGCCTTTCCTGTTTTGCGAGAGCGCGCCGCCGGTATGCGTGTCCTTGTACACCGTCGAGACCTTGCTGCTCTTGTCGAGCTTCACGACGGCGCTGTTGTGGTTCTGCGCAATCAGCAGATCGCCATTCTTGTCGGCGAGGATCCCGTCCGCGTTGTTGCCGCTGACCTCCCACACCTTCGTCCACTTCTGCCCCGTGGCGATCACGCCTGGAATCTCGGTCACCGTGTACTCGGCCGGCGGCGGAGGGAACGTCTCCGGTGCAGCGGCCGCTGCCGGACCACCTCCCTGAGGCGCACCGCCTCGCGCCCCGCCCGGACCGCCGCCGCGAGCTGGCGGCGGCGTCTTGCACGTGGCGATCAGCGCCTGGTACCGGGGATCCTGCGGTGCCTGCGGACTTGCGCCGGGCGGCAGCGCGATGCCCGGCGCCTGCGCGAACGCCAGCGCGGCGACACACACCATCGGAACTGACAAGAGGACATTTCGGTTCATAGACACCTCGGAGTCGTAAATCACCCCAGCGACCGCGCCGAGCGCCACGGAGACCGCGTCACCCGGATCCGCCGTCAGGAGCCTTCGACAATCTTAGGGTCCCGGCGTGTCGTTACGGCCTGATCACGACAAACCACGACGCGACGATCGGACCCTGCGGACCGCGGCCACGTCCGCCCGGTGCGGAGGCCGGCGGCGGGGCGCCAGCGGGTGGCGCCGGCGCCGGACCGCGCTCAGGCTGGAAGAGATAGACGTTGTGCGTCACCGGATCAACCGCGATTGTCTTCGCGCCGGCGACGGTCGCGACCGTCTTGACCACTGTGTACTTGTCGGGCGAGTCCTGGTGGACGACCGTGACGTTGCCCTCGCCGCCATTCGGAATGAACATCAGCTTGCTCGACGGATCCCATCCGAGGGCATCCACGCGCGTGCCGTTGGCGATGGACGCGACGACTTTGCCGGTGCTCGCATCGACGACAACGGATGTCTTGCTGCATCCGGAGAAGATGCGGTTCGATGCCTTGTCATACGCGATGCCGGTCGGTCCGTCGCACGGCGCCAGCGGCCACGAGGCGGTCGCCTTCCATGTCTTCACGTCGATCACCTGAATGGTGTTCCTGCTCTCGTTGTTGACGAAGATGTGTCCCTTACCGTCGGCGGCGGCGCCTTCCGGCAGCGTGTCCTCGAGCTCGACCGTGGCGACGATGTCACCGCTCTTGGGATCGATCGCGGTGAGCGTTCCAATCGGCCGGCTGTGATTCGTGAGGATGATCTTGTCGTCGGGCTCGTCGTACATGATGCCGTCGAGACCGGGACCAACCTCGATTTGCCTGAGCACGGCCAGCGTTTTCAGATCGAACATCGTGACGGTCTCGTTGCCGCTGTTCGTCGTAAAGCCGTGACCCGCCGTGGTGGCGACGCCGGCGCCGTGAACGCCCGGCGTGTTCAGAATGTCGCCGATTACCTTGCCCGAGGCGCCTTCGACCACCATCATGTGGTTGGTGCGCGAGACGAAGACGCGCCCCGTGGCGGCTTCGACGTCGATGTAATCCGTGCCGCCGTCGCCTTTGATATCGAACTTGTCGACCTTGAACGTTTGCGAGTGCCCGACACCGGGCGCGGCAAGGGTGACGGCGAAGAGAACGGCTACGGTGAGCACGCGTCTGGTCATAAGGGGCCTCGCTGGTTGTTCATTGCGAAACATGCGCGAAACGCCCGCAGGAGATCTGCTCGGAAAGGTGACGTGATTGTAGCGGCTCGGTCCTGTCTGGGGGATGAAAAAACAGGCCGCGGAAGGTCGTACACTACCCAGTCATGGCCGCAACCTCGTTGCCCGACGATCAAGGGGCCGACGTCGACCGCCCTTCGGAAGCCGGGGAGGGATGGACCCCGATCGTTCTCTTCGTCGTGATCGCGGCGCTCATGGCCACGGACCTCACGATCGAGTTCTACCGGGGCGTCTCCATGGCGCTTCAGACGTTCGAACTGCTGATCTTCGCTTCAGCCCTCGCCGGCATCGCCTTTCACTGGTGGAAGAGCGTCGGCGAGCGGCATCGCGCCCGCTATCTTGATGGAGAGCTGGCCGTTGCGCGGGCGGAAGCTCATCGAATGACTGAAGACGCGAGACGCTGGAATCAGGAGGCGCAGCAGTCACTCGAAGGATTGGGTGCCGCCATCGATCGCCAATTCGAGCGATGGGGTCTCACACCCGCGGAGCGTGAGGTCGCGCTGCTGCAGCTGAAGGGATTTCGTCATAAAGCCATAGCCGAGCTTCGTCACACAAGTGAACGGACGGTCCGGCAGCAGGCGCTGGCGATTTATCGAAAGTCCGGACTCAACGGCCGTCCGGATCTCGCGGCATTTTTTCTCGAGGACCTGCTCCTCCCCGGCGCCGTACGTCATCTGACGGATCAGCATCAGACAAATGAGCGATGACAACTGGCCACGCGGATCGATAGCCTCTGATGGGTGACCCGGACTTCTCGACGTTGGCTGGCCTGCGCTGTCGTGTGCCTTTGGTCAACATCAGGTCTTGTCGCGCAATCTCAAGCGCCCTCCGTTACCGAGCCGCTAACTCTTCAGTCAGCGTTCGATCGCGCGCTGACCGCCAATCCCACGATTGCGGCGGCGCGGCTGCGGCGCGCCGTCAATCAGGCCGGCATTACGGTCGCAGGGGAGCGGCTGAACCCGGAAGTGCATACGGAGTTCGAAAAAGAAACGCCGAAGCAATCATTCGGGCTGGCGTTCCCCCTCGAGCTTGGTGGAAAACGCGGCCGGCGGAGCGCCCTCGCCGAAGCGACGCTCGAGCTCGGCGAAGCTGAGCTGGCACAGACCATCATCGATATCCGGACCCAGGTGCGTCGCGCCTACTTCGGGCGTCTGATTGCCGACACCCGCGTCGCCGTCCTTGACGAGCTGCGGCAATTCGCCACGCGCGCCCGGGATGCAGCGCAGGCGCGATTCGACGTGGGCAGCGCGCCGCGGCTCGAGCTGTTACAAGGTCAGCTGGCCCTCGCGCAAGCCGAGAACGAAGCGACGGCGGCACAAGGGACGGCCCGGGCGGCAACCATCCAGCTGAATGCCCTCCTCGGGGTCGCGCTCGATACGCCCGTGACCCTGGCGACCGGCCTCGACACCCCGGACATTCTGGCGGGTGGCGCGGCACTTGTTCGAGCGCAGACCTCGAACGCCGAGCTCGCCGTGCTCGATCGACAGATTGCGGTGCAGACGGCGAAGCTCGCCCTCGCCCGAGCGCTCCGCACGCCCGACATCACGCCGGATGTGACGCTGACCCGTGACTCGGCGCCGGAGTTCATGTACGGGTGGCGTGTGGCCGCCGCCGCAACCATCCCCATTTTCACGACCCACCGCGCGGGGGTTCAGCTCGAAGAGGCGGCGCTCACTCAGCTCAACGCCCAGCGAATGGCCGTGCTCGCCAGGATCACGGGCGAGGTCCTGTCCGCTTCCGCGCAGGCCGACGCGCAGCGCACCGCGTATCTGCGGTATCAGAACGAAATCCTGCCGCAGGCACAGCAGGTCGAACAAATGGCTGAAGACTCCTACCGGCTGGGACAGACCGGCATTGCCTCGTTGCTGCAGGCCCTGCAGGCGTCGAGAGACATGCGGCTCCGCTCGTTGCAGACGGCGTCGGACTTTCAGGACGCGCTCAGCGGGCTCGAGCGCGCGATCGGGGCACCCCTCCCATGAGCGTTTGTCGACGGTTGATCGGCGCGTCGGTCGCCTGTTCGATCGCCGCCGCGGGCTGTGGAAAGCCAGCCACCGAGGAGGTGGAAACCGAAACCGTCGTTCCAGTTATGACGGCGCCGGCGCAAGTGGGAAACATTCGCGCCGTGATCCACGCGACCGGAGATGTGAATCCAGCGCCGAACGCCGAGCTGGTCGTCGTCGCTCCCGAGCCGGCGCGCATCATCGAAATCACGAAGGGCGAGGGGGATCCGGTCCGTCGCGGCGAGGTGCTCGTGCGCTTCGAGATTCCGACGCTGAACGCCGAGGTCGTCTCCAAAGGGGCCGAGGCGACCGCGGCCGCGGCTCATCTGGAAAATGCGCGGGCGAATCAGGTCCGGCTGAAGGACCTGTTCGATCGTGGCGTGGCGGCGCGCAAGGAACTGGAAGATGCCGAGCGCGAAGTCTCTGACGCGCAGGCGGCGCTGGCGCAGGCGCAGGCGGGTCGCAGTTCCTCGCAGACGTTGGCAGGGCGGCAAACCGTGCTCGCCACCTTCAACGGCGTGATCGCGAAGCGATTCCACAACCCCGGCGATCTGGTCGAGGCCGCCTCGAGCGATCCCGTCCTGCGCGTCATCGACCCCACTCGTCTTCAGGTGGACGCTTCGGTAGCGATTTCCGATTTGTCGAGAATCGTCATGGGCGCGCCCGGCCGTTTGATTGTTTCGACCGACGCACCGCCGCTACCGCTGAAGGTGGTTTCCCGGCCTGCCGCCGTCGAGCCCGGAACGGCCGCCGCGCCCGTGCGCCTGAGTTTTCTGGCACCTCATTCGCTCGCAGTCGGAACACCCGTGCAGGTCGAGATCGATGCGGAGGAACACACCAACGTCGTCCTGGTTCCCGCCGAGGCGATCGTTCGCGAGGGCGAGGAGACGGCGGTCTTCGTGGCGACTGGAGACAAGGCCGAGCGGCGCGTTGTCTTGGTCGGTATTGTGGACAGCGAGCACGCCGAGATCCGCGAAGGGGTGAACGCCGGAGAGCAGGTCATCGTCCACGGCCAGGCCGGTCTGCCCGACGGAGCGGCCATCACCACCGAGAAACCGGCCGCGGAAACAGAAAAGCCCTCGGCGGACGCGCCCGAGCAGCCGGCGGCTGACAAATGAATGTCGCCGCGACGGCCCTTCGGCATTCACGGGCGGCGGCGCTCGTGGCCGCCGCGCTCGTGGTGACTGGAGGCATCTCCGCCTTTTCGCTGCCGAGCAGTATCTATCCCCCGCTCGAGTTTCCGCGGATTGTGATCATCGTCAAGAGCGGCACCCTGCCGCCGCAATCGATGATGCTCAGCGTGACACGTCCGCTCGAACAGGCCGTGCTCGAAGTGCCGGGCATTCGGCGGGTACGCTCGCGAAGCATTAGAGGCGCAGCGGAGATCTCGGCGCAGTTCGATCCGTCGATCGACATGGTAGTCGCGCTGCAGCAGGTGCAGAACCGGGTCGCGGAATCGCGCGGGGAATTGCCGGCGAACTCCGAACTGCAGGTCGAGCGCCTGACGCCCGCCGTGTTCCCGGTTTTCATTCTCGGCCTGACCGGCAGCCTGCCGACGCCGGAGTTGAACGACTACGCCTTGTACGTCATGCGACCGGCCCTGGCGCGCGTGCCGGGCGCAGGAGCCATCGAGGTGCTGGCGAGCGACACGCGCGAAATCGAAGTGGTGCTCGATCCGCTGAAGTTGAATTCGGCCGGGCTCACCGTGACCGATGTCTCCGACAAGCTGAAGACGCAGAATCAGCTGCTGCCGGTCGGGCGGTTTGCCGAATCCGGGCAGCAGCATCTCGCCCTCGCATCGGGGTTGTGGACGAACGTCGATCAGATCAACCAGGCGCCAATCATCGTCAAAGAGGGCGCGACGATTCGTGTCGCCGATCTGGGAACCGTTTCTCCTGGAGCCCCGGATCGCACGTTGCTCGTCACCGGCAACGGCCGCGACGCCGTCGTCATCACCATTTCCCAGCAGATCGGCGCCAACATCCTCGACTTGAAGGCCGGCATCGAGCAGACGCTCACCGACCTCGCACACGCCCTGCCTGCCGGATTACGGATCACCAAGGTCTACGACCTCGCGGAGTTCGTAGCCTCCGCTATCGCCAACGTTCGAGATGCGATCCTCATCGGTGGCGCACTCGCCGTCGTCGTGCTGATTGTGTTCCTGCGCAATCTCCGCCTGACCGCGATCGCCGCGGTCACGCTGCCGATGGCGGTCATCCCGACGTTCGTCTTCCTGCGCATCTTCGGCGGCTCGATCAACCAGATGTCGATGGGCGGCCTGGCGGTCGCGATCGGACTGGTGATCGACGATGCGGTCGTCGTGGTGGAGAACATCCACCGGCGGGCGTCGGAGGGTCCGGACAGCGTCGTGCACTCCGTGCAGCAGCTGATGGCCCCGCTGACCAGTTCCACGTTGACGACGGTCGTGGTGTTTGCGCCACTCGGGTTGTTGTCCGGCGTGGCCGGCCAGTTTTTTCGAGCGCTCTCGATGAGCCTGACGGTAGCGGTGCTGCTGTCGCTATTTCTGTCAGTGACCGTCGTGCCACTGCTCGCGCGCTGGGCGTATCGCCATCAGGACCGTCACAAAGAGACCGCAGCTCCGGAGGAGAGCGGTCTTTATCGCTTTTACGGCCGCAGCCTGGACACGATAGTACGGCGTCCTCTCCTCGCTGTTCTCTCTGCCGTGATCCTTGCTGTGGCGACGGGAGTGCTGTTCTACTCGGTCGGAACCGGCTTTCTCCCACCTGCCGACGAAGGCGGCTTCGTCGTCGATTACCTAACGCCTGCGGGCACAGCGCTCGTCGAGACCGACCGGCAGGTGCGGGCGCTCGAAAAGATCATCGCCGAGACGCCGGAAGTGGCCGCTTATACGCGAAGAACCGGCGCGGAGCTGGGACTCTTCGCGACGGCGCAGAATACGGGTGACATCCTGGTCCGTCTGAAGCCCCGCAACCAGCGTTCCCGGTCGGCGGAGGGGGTCATCTCCGACCTGCGTCCGAAGCTGCAGGAAGCCGCGCCGCTTGCCGAGATCGAATTCGTCCAGTTGCTGCAGGACATGCTCGGCGATCTCGAGGGGAGCCCCACGCCGATCGATATCAAGATATTTGGTGACGATCCGGAGGTGCTGGCGTCCGTCTCGGAGCCCGTCGAAACGATGCTCGGGAAGATCGACGGGGTCGTCGATATCGTCGGCATGCAGCGCGGCAACCCCGAGGTCACCTGGAACATCGATCCCGTCGCCAGCGCGCGACTGGGCCTCACCGTCCAGGACGTATCGAGCCAGCTCGCGGCGGCGTGGCTCGGTGAAGTGGCGACCGAGCTGCGGCTTCCCGATCGTCAGGTTCCGGTCCGGGTTCGCCTCCCCGATTCGTTCCGGTTCGATCCCACCAAGCTGCCGGGTACCTTAATCCGTACGGGCGATGGCAAGCTGGTTCCCATCTCGGCCGTCGCTCACCTCTCGCGCTCGAACGGCCAGTCGGAGCTGCTCCGCGAAAACCTGCGCAGCATGGCGAGCGTCACGGGCAGGCTCGAAGGCCGCGATCTCGGGAGCGCTGTGGCAGACATCCGGACCGAGCTGCAGAATCTGAAGCTGCCGATCGGATACAGCTATGAAATCGGCGGACAGTATGAATCGCAACGCCAGGCGTTCCGCGAGCTCCTGATGGTGTTCGGAATCGGCACGTTTCTCGTGCTGACCGTGCTGCTCATTCAATTTCGCGCGTTCGTGCCGGCGACACTGATTTTGATCGCGGCGCCGCTGTCCCTGTGCGGCGCCCTCCTGCTGCTGCTCGTCACCGGTACCGACCTGAACGTGTCGTCGGCGATGGGTCTGATCCTGTTGATTGGGCTCGTCGTGAAGAACGGCATCATGCTGCTTGATTCTTCCGAGAGCCTGCACGAGCAGGGGGAGTCGTTCGAAGTGGCGATTGCGCATGCGGGACGGATCCGTCTGCGGCCGATTCTGATGACGACGTTCTGCACGCTGTTCGGGTTGCTGCCGCTCGCCCTCGGTTTGGGCGCCGGCGCGGAACTGCAGAAGCCGCTCGCGCTTGCGGTCATCGGCGGACTGGCGCTCTCGACCCCGGTGACGCTGCTCGTCGTCCCGGGCCTCTACGCCGCAATCACGCGGCGCCGAACCAGTCTCAATTCTCGCAATGGGGAGATGGCGTGATGCAGCGTTGGAGAATCATCGTCATCGCCGTGATCGGCCTGTCCTGCTGCTCGAGCACCCGAGCTGGGGCGCAGTCAGAAATCGGAATCGCCGATGCACCTTCGGCCGTCGCGTTTTCAGGCCAGGGCATCCAAAAACCGGCCGGTCCACCACCCACGCCAGCCCATACGGGCATCAAGGCGATGTTCAAGGGCCTCGGCTCTGATTTCAAGCATCTGCCGTCGAAAGAGAATGCGTTGTGGGCTGTTGTCGGCGGCGCCGGGGCTCTGTTGGTGCATCCCGTCGATGACGATGTCAACGCGCATCTCACCGGGAACACAACCGCCGACAAGATCTTTGCGCCAGGGAGGATCATCGGTGCCACGCCGACCCTGCTGGCTGCTTCTTTCACCATCTATGTGATCGGCCGGTCGAAGGACCAACCGAAAGTGTCCCACGTCGGGATGGACCTGATCCGGTCGCTGGTGGTGGCCGAAGCGGTGACGCAGACACTCAAATACACCGTGCGGCGGGAGCGTCCCGATGGCAGCGGCGCGACCTCGTTCCCGTCCGGTCACGCGGCAGACACGTTCGCGTTCGCGACGGCCCTGGAACGCCACCTGGGATGGAAGGGAGCCGTCCCGGCGTATATCTTTTCGTCCTATGTCGCGGCGTCCCGGCTGAACGAGAACCGTCATTTCCTGAGCGACGTGGTATTTGGCAGCGCCGTCGGTATCATCGCGGGCCGCACGGTCACACGCCATGGCCGCGACTATTACACCGCCAGCGCCCAGTTTGTTCCTGGTGGGGCTGCGCTGATCTTCGTTCGACGACACGCCGATTGACTGATCCCGATGGTCTCTGCCGACTCGTAAGTCGCTGCGGCGGGAAACGGCGCCGCCGGTAGAATCAGCGGTGAGTGTTGCCGCCGCCGAGGGAATCACTGCGGCGCCTGGCCCAGCTGGCCAGGACCTTCATCTACTATGGAGGCGCTTCCGGTGGAAACGGAAACCCTCCTTGACCCCGGTTCACCGTGACTGCCAAAAGGTCGCGGATCCTGAGTTTCAGAGACTCGCTCCGCATGGTCCGGTTTGGGTCAAGACGCATGACACATCTTCAATTGTCCGACGCGCCCATCACAGCAATCACGCGGCTCGTCGATGACGGCCAATTAGATGTGAAGCGTGAACCGTTCGCCCTTCCACCGGAACGATCAGAATTGTTGACTCTTTGGCGTATTCGCACGTATTTTCCTTGCGGCTGTGGATGCAGGCCGTGACGCGCTGCCTGGCACCTCCACGCTCAGGGCAACGCTGCCCTGGTTCGTGACCGTGCGGCGTGGCACACGGTGAACAGCGACGAAGTCCGTCGAGATGCTCCCGCAGAATTTGTTGACCCTGAAGGCGAATGAGGAGGACATCAGGAATGCCGCACACTGTTTTTCGTTGGTTGGCGGGCGGCGTGGGGGTGCTGCTGGCGGCCATACCCCTGCTCGCGCACCACAACATTACGGGGAAATTCGATCCAGCCAGAACGAGGACGCTGAGCGGCGTGGTGACCAAACTGGATTGGGCCAACCCCCATGTCCACATCCTCATGGACGTGGTTGAGGGCAACAACGTTACGAACTGGGCCGTCGAGTTGGAAAGCGTGATCGACCTCGAGAGAAGCGGCTGGGACCTCAATACGCTGAAAGCCGGCGACGCGGTGACCATCCAGGGCATGCTCGCGCGGGATGGGAGCCCCCAGATCTGGGGAAACTCGGTCGTTCTGACTGCCAGCAACAAAAGAGTGCTGGAGATGTCGGCGGCCGCCAAGGCGGCCTTGCTGCCGGTGGCCAATTTACCTGCCCGTGCGACTCCGCGCTGGCCGGACGGGAAACCGCGCCTTGGTTCGCCGCCCGGCGAAAAAGGTTACTGGGCAAGGCCCAGCGCTACTCTGCTGTCGGAAGCTGGAGTCAAGATCGAGGCGAATGAGCATGGACTGTTGCGCAACATTGCCGACGTGGACAAGGTCGCTCCTTTTCAGAGGTGGGCGAGAAATCTCTTCGAACAACGTCAGCGGAATCTGCTGAAAGACGACCCGATGTTCCTGAAATGCATGCCCCCGGGCGCGGTGCGTCAGTTCCAGCAACCGTACGGAATTCAGTTCCGTGAGGACAAGACCTTCGGGCGGATCTTTCTACTCGAGGGTGGCGGAAACCATATCTGGCATTTCATTTACACAGACGGACGGCCGCAAACGGGCGAGTTGACGGGAAATGACGACAACCCGCTGTATTACGGCAATGCCAGAGGCAGGTGGGACGGAGATACCTTCGTTGTCGATTCCAAGACGTTCAACGATAAGTTTTGGTTTTCCAATGGCGGGTTGCCCCATACCGACCTGCTTCACCTGGTTGAGCGCTTCACTCGAAGCGATTACAACACCCTGAAGTACGAGGTCACGATCGACGACCCTGGCGCCTATACGAGGCCATGGTCCGCCACCTGGAACCTCCAATGGGTCGCCGAGGATCTGCCAACCTACTATTGCCAGGACAATCGACCCTAGTCTTCACGGAGGTAGCAGATGTCTGCGGGCTCGCTTCGTCTGACTTGTCTATTGTCCTTTCTGCTGAGTGCTGCCTCGGCGCCGGCCCAGGAAGGACACCCCGCCAGGGGCGTATGGGTCGGTAACTGGGGTCCCACTTCGACAGCCCAGAGTCGTATAGTGGTTGTGATGGACCACGACGGCAAGACCATGAGCGGCGTATTCAACCCGGGCCCGAACGCGGTCCCTCTGAAGGTCGCACGGCTGGATATCACGCCTGGGAAGCCATCGCCCGGGAAAGGCGTCCCGGGCATCTTGCCGATCTTCAAGGTCCACTTTGAAGTCGATGCCAAGGATGCCAAGGGGAACCCGGTCGCGATCGTTGCGGAGGGGACCATGAACAACGTTGCGCTGCCCAATCGCTGGATCGCAGGCACCTGGACCCAGACCTCGGGCGGCAACGCCACGAAGAGTGAATTCAAGATTACTCGTCAGTGATTTGTCGGAACGTCAAGCAGAATTGCGGAGGTACCGTGCGAAAGCATCGAATGTCCATTGTGGCTCTTGCCGCTGTCTTAATGCTCCTGCCAATGCGCGCGGACCAATCGTTCGCCCAGGGAAGGGGCAGGGGCGGCGGTGCCGGAAATGCTCCGACGCCACGGCCGACACCGCGCTGGCCCGACGGCACCGTGAACTGGGGCGCGCCGGTCGGCGAAACGGGTTTGTGGAATGTCGCAGGCGGGGTGTTCGCAATTCCGGACCCGGCCCCTGGCGTCACGGTCGATCCGAACGACGCGCTTGTCGGGAAACCGACGCTGAGTCAGGTTCCGTTCCAGCCCTGGACACGGGCGATCTATGACTATCGCCAGGAAAACCAGCTTGAACCCTACACCCGGTGCAAGCCCTCGGGAGCGTTCCGTCAGGTCGCGACGGCTTACGGAACTCAGTTCGTACATTTTCCAGAGGAAAAGCAGTTCATCATCTTCCAGACCGGCGGCTCGCACAGCTATCGCACCATTTTCATGGATGGCCGCCAGCATCCCAAGGACCTGGCGCCCAGCTATTACGGACACAGCATCGGCCACTTCGAGGGCGATACCCTGGTGGTGGACACGGTCGGATACAACGAAAGAATGTGGGTCTCCAATCTGGAAGGGATGCCGCATTCCGGGCAACTGCACACGATCGAACGCTTTACCCGTACGGACATGAACAACATGCGGTACGAATTGACCATCGACGATCCGGGCGCCTATACCTCGACCTGGAAAACCGTCTTCGCCGTGCGATTCACCTCTGGTGTCGAGAGCTTTGAATTC
>DATLLJ010000172.1:0-68583 GCA_035537875.1 Vicinamibacterales bacterium
ATAGCCCTGGATGTAGTTCGTGCCCCGGCGGTACCCCGTCCCCGACCACTTACCCCGGGCCAATACCTCCGCGGTCGGCACAAACCACAACCCAGTGTCGCCCAGAAACGTCGTCGTCGCCGGCCGCGTCTCCTGCGCCGGCGTGGGGGTGGAGGTAGATTGTTGGGTGCTGGGACTCTGTCCCGTGGACGTCCCTGAAGACGCGGTCTGTGCGCCCGCCGCCGTCGCGCAGACGAGGGCCAGTACCGAAGCCACGAACAGATGTCTTCCCATTGTCGGTCGCCTCCAAAGTCGTCGATCGGGCCACGTGCCGAGGCATCATTCGACCCGGTTTCCAGCAGGCTGTCCCGGAGCCGCTGCTGCCTCGGACAGTGGGGATTCCGGAGTCGAAGAGACCCCTGGAACCGGGTTGAGGCGACCTCGACCGCCGCGGCTCACCTGACCTCCACGGCGCCCCGCCGATCGTGCCTCATCGGCGGTCCATTCATGAGCCGTGCCCTTTTCGTGCGCGGCCCGCCCGCCCTTGCTTGCTATCTCGCGCTGCTTTTCCGGCGACATCGACGCGAATCCCCGACGTTCTTTGCGTTCTGTATTCACCGCTTGCCTCCTGGTAAACCACGTATGGGCCTTTGTGTTCAGGTTGGGGCGGGGGCTCCTGCACGCGTGGCGGTCGCGGCTCGTCGAGGGGCGTTTCCGGCGCCTCTCCCTCGTCTGAGTCGTCGACATCGCCGTCAGGATCCGTCGGATTCAGCAGAAAGCGAGATGTGATTCCGACAGGATGAACTCCCACCGCACCACATCGATATCAAGTTCTGTGCCGGCAGCGCTGGCGGTTTGTGGCTTACAAGTTACTGCGAAATATAGGGTTAGCACAGGAGATCGGTAATCGTCCACAGCATCGGTTGCAGTGGTTTGCTACAGAAGGGCTGGGCATCAGTAGCAAATGACTGCGCTGATGAGCTTGTGCGGTCAGGTGCAGACCCCGAAACTAGCCACCGGGACTTCGAACCTTGAAGTAGTCGCAGCTCAAACAGTTCCGGACATCGAAGTGATAGCCGACGACGGGAAACCACATCGGGTGGGCGCAAAAAAGAAGGCGTCCGTCTTCGATGGTGTGAAAATTTCCGATGTCGAGTGGAATTTCTACCGTACGCCGACTGTACCAACAGACACGGTGACGTGACTCCGGTATGTCGTGCGCCGAAGGATTCACTTCGCCTGTTGAGGGACGTATCCGGGAGGTAACGCGGCGCCTTCGCCGAAAAAGAAGTCTTCCATCTGTCGCGCAATCAGGTCCTGCGCTTCCTTCTGCCACGGCATGAGGCGATACTCGTTGAGGATCATCTTCATCCGCTCCTCCCACAGCTTCCACGCCTGAGCGGAGACCTTCTCGAAAATCCGCTGGCCCAGTTCGCCCGGCCACGGAGGCGTATCCAGACCAGGCAGCTCCTTCTGGAACTTGACGCAGAAGACGCTGCGGCCGCTCTTGTTGGCGACCGGCGGCGGCGGATTCGGACCACAGGCTTCAGCCATGAGGTCATTGTAACGCACTCCCCGCAGCAAGATTGCCGTGTCGAGCCTAGTAGAGCTGTTGGTTCATCGCGGTCGCGTGCGCGGACAAGTGGATCTCCGGCTCAATCGTGAAGCTGAGTCGCGCGTGCGCCTCGCGAAGCGCGCGGTCGACGTGCTGCGGCTGTTCGCTCCTGGCGAATATGAAGCCCAGATAGCTGGCGCCTTCGGGCAGCGGCACGAGCAACTGGTCACCTTTGGCCGTGATGCGGATGTCTTCGACGTCAGGAACCTCTCGTGCGTGCGCGATGCCCTCGACGCGGCGAAGTATTCCGCGTCGGGGGATTGGAATCATCATCACGCCGGAGGCACGCGCTTCGCGCTGCCATCCATCTGGCGCTTCTCCCAGCGCATGGCGCAGCAGAAGCTCTTCGAGCGAGATCGTGATGTCTCGCTCGAACCTCAACGCGCGCGCACACAACCCACCGATCGGGCGTGCAGCGACTTCCAGGACGAAAATCCCGTCGTCGTTTACCCGACATTCCGCGTGAATCGGGCCGTGCACGAGCCCCAATCCATGGGCGGCGGCAGCGATCGTCTCGACAATTGCCGTTTGCCGCTGCGGATCGGCGGTCGATGGGGCGATGTAAATCGTTTCCTCGAAGAAGGGTCCGTCGAGTGGATCCGGCTTCTCGAAGATCGCGAGCGGCCGCAATTTCCCGTGATGAAGAAGGCCTTCGACGGCGTACTCTCGTCCAGGGATGAAGCCTTCGATGAGCGCCGTTTCATGCAGTTCACTCCGCTCGGCGCGAACGTCGGGCGACCGGAGAAGCGTTCGGAGTCTCTCGAATGCCGTCACGAATGTCGAGGGACTGTCGGCGCGCATCACGCCCCGGCTGCCCGACAGTGCCAGAGGCTTGATCACCGCCGGATACTGGATGGCCCTCGACAGGTCGACAGGGTCTGCACCGAGTGGAGTGGTCAAAAACCACGGGGTGGGCAGCCTCGCCTGCCGCAGATGCTCGCGGGTGAGAAGCTTGCTCCTTGCCGCTGTCGCAGCCCGGGGCGGATGGCCGGGCAGACCCAGCGCTTCGCCGACCCGCGCGCCAATCACCGTTGGACGATCGCCGACGACCAAAATGCCATCGACGGGACGCGTCTGCAACGACGAAAGAATCGCCGAAACCGCGGCCGCTTCGTCGTAGAAACGAATGGGAACCGCCTGATCGCGCCACGGGTCTTCGATCATGTGGCAACGATCGGTGGCAAAGACCAGTTCGACCCCGAGACGTTCAGCCGCCTCACCAAACGCGCGCGTCTGATAGCCGGTTGTCGTGGCAAGCACCAGAACACGAGGCATCCGGAACCCCTAACCCCTAACCTCCAGCCTCCACTCCCCTAGATAAGCCGTACCTCCTCCGGGTTCGGCTCCGCACAGCAGTACCAGGGCTCGTCGAGGTAAGGAACTGTGGTGCCACCCTTCTCGACCGGCTTTGGACACGACAACCCCGCACGCTCGCACGCCAGGGCACGGATCTCGTCGAAGACCGATCGGCGGCTGGCGGCCACTCGTGTGCCGACGAGCGACGTCACGTCGCGATGCAGCTCATCGACACGCGCGTCGCGATGGATCCATGGATATGACAACGTCGACGCCGCGAAGGCGCCGAGGTGGTCACGCAGTTCCGTCAGCTCGAGTAGCCGGGAGCCCTGTGGCACGAGCAGGCGAATCGCCAGCTGGATCGGGGGGACGTGGTCGACGAGATCCAAAGACGCGATCGTGTCGAGCAGCTCGCAATACCCATCAACCGTGGTCCAGGGATGGAACGCCACGAAAGTCGGCACCAGCGTGAGGCCGGCCGCGCGACAGGCCTCGACGGCACGGACGAATCCTGCGCGTGTGTGGCCCTTGTCGAGGTACTCGAGCACGCGGTCGTCCAGCGATTCGACGGCGCTTGTCACGAAGGCGCAGCCACTAGCGGCCAGGCGCGGCAACAGATCCCTGTGCCTCAGAAGATGCTCTATCTTGATGGTGACGTCGAAGGTGAGATGGGGATGCGCCGCGTGCATCGCGTCGACGATGCGCATCGCATGCGTTGGTCCATTGAAGAAGTCCGGATCGCCGAACGTGATGTGCTCGGCGCCCGCGGCGACCTGTGCGCTGATGTCGGCCAGGACGACATCCGCCTGGATGACTCGAAACTGTCCCTCGTAGACCGGCACGACCGGGCAATGCCGGCAGAGGTGCTTGCAGCCGCGGCTGGCCTCGGTTGAGCCGACGACGCGGGCTGTGCCGTCGGGCATGTGCAGCTTCGCATACCGCGACAAGGGCGGGAGGCCTTGGCGATGCGGGATGAGAAACTGCAGCCGCGCAAGTGGTTCGCCCTTGCGCGAGACCGGCCCGGCATCACCCGTTTGGAGCTGCCTGGCCAGCTGCGCCAGGTCTGCCTCGAATTCCCCTCCGAGCACCTCGTCGACGCCGATCGAGAGCAGCCACGTCGCGTTGAGAGGCGCGTAGAGACCATACGCGCAGATGCGTGCCGACGGATTGATCTGCCTCGCCTGACGAATCAGCGGTCCGGCCATCCGCGTCGCCGTATGCATCGGGAGGTGAACACCGATGAGATCGGCCGACGCCGTTGTCGCGGCATCGAGGCGCTGCCTGGCTGCGTCAACGCAGTCCACATCCCACCCCTCCCGACGCAGCCACGCCGCCGGCGAAGCGAGGCCGAAGGGTTGGCGTCCGAGCTCGTAGGTCGAGACCAGTAGCGCTCGCATCTCGCAGATCATTCTGACACAGCGCTCTGCTAGACTGCCCTCATGGCTACAGCCCACGCTCGCGCGACGGTCCGCGTCCAGCAACCGAGCCCGCAGGACCGACGCTTTTTCGGCCATCCTCACGGCTTGTCCACTCTGTTCTTCACCGAGATGTGGGAGCGCTTCAGCTATTACGGAATGAGAGGGTTTCTCATTCTTTACATGACGGCCGCGGTGTCCATCGGCGGTTTGGGACTCGATACCGCGACCGCCGCCGCCGTGTACGGCACCTACACCTCGATGGTGTACTTGATGAGCCTTCCGGGCGGATGGATCGCGGATCGGCTGATGGGTCAGCGCCGCGCCGTGCTGTACGGCGGCATTCTCATTGCGGCCGGGCACTATACGCTCGCGATTCCAGCGGTGGCTGCGTTCTATGTCGGCCTCACATTGATCGTGCTCGGCACCGGTCTGCTCAAGCCGAACATCAGCGTCATCGTCGGGCAGCTCTACGCCTCGGATGACGATCGCCGCGACGCCGGCTTCTCGATCTTCTACATGGGGATCAACCTCGGCGCCTTCATGGGGCCGCTCATTACCGGTTACCTCGCCCAAAGCGAGGGGTTCAGATCGTGGCTCGCCGGTGCGGGCCTCGATCCGAATTCGGGCTGGCACTGGGGCTTCGGCGCGGCGGGTGTCGGCATGACCCTGGGGCTGCTGCAATACGTACTTGGTGCCCGCCGCCTGGGAGACGCCGGCATCGATCCGGTTCCACCCAAGACCCCTCAGGAAGGCGAACAGTTGAAACGCCGCGCCACGCTCTTCATCGGCGGCGGCCTCGGGCTACTGGTGGCGTTCGCCGTCGCGCTGGCTTCAGGCGCGCTTCCCTTTTCACCCGAGCAGGTCACCGGTGCGTACAGTTACTTGCTGCTCGCCGTCACCATCGGGTTCTTCGCGTGGCTCTTCCTGGGCGGAGATTGGACGCCGGCTGAACGAAAGCGGCTCTATCTGATCGGCGTCTTCTTCGTGGCCGCGACGCTCTTCTGGTCGGTCTTCGAACAGGCCGGCTCGACGCTCAACTTCTTCGCCGATCGCAACAGCAACAACGTCGTAGCGGGTCAGCCCTTCCCGAGCAGCTGGTATCAGTCCCTGAACGCTCTCTTCATCGTGATCTTCGCGCCGATGTTCGCCTGGCTGTGGGTGCGGCTCGGGCCGCAACAGCCGGCGAGCCCCACGAAGTTCTCGATTGGCCTCATTGGCGTCGGGCTCGGGTTCCTCATTCTCGTTCCAGCGGCGCAGGCCGCCATGAACGGCACACTGGTGAGTCCCGGCTGGCTCTTCACCGCGTACCTGATTCACACGTGGGCCGAGCTCTGTCTCAGCCCCGTCGGCCTCAGCTCGATGACCAAGCTCGCACCGGCACGAATCGTGAGCCTGATGATGGGTGTCTGGTTCCTGGCCGCATCAGCCGGCAATTTCCTCGGCGGCATGGCCGCTTCGTTCTACGAGGCGATGCCGCTGTCCCGGCTGTTCCTTGCGGTCGCGATGCTGCCCATCATCGCCGGCATCGTCATGTTCATGTTCAAGCGACCGCTCACCCAGTTGATCGGAGACCGGCCCTAACCTGCCCTCGCCGGTATGGCACTCGAGGAATATCGAAAGAAGCGCAACTTCAACAAGACGCCAGAACCGGCAGGAAAGGTCGCCCGCCGCGCGGGCCGGGAGCGCTTCTTCTGCGTCCAGAAACACCTCGCCAGCCACCTCCACTACGACCTTCGTCTCGAACACAACGGGGTGCTGCTTTCCTGGGCCGTGCCCAAAGGTCCCTCGCTGGACCCCAAGGTCAAGCGCCTCGCCATGAAGGTCGAGGATCATCCGCTCGAATATGGCGAGTTCGAGGGCGTCATCCCTGAGGGGTATGGCGCCGGCATTGTCATGCTCTGGGACCGAGGAACGTGGACACCTGAAGTCGACGATGTGGATGCCGCGCTGCAGAAAGGGGACCTGAAACTCACTCTGAACGGTTACAAGCTCAAGGGCTCGTGGGTGCTGGTTCGGACGAGCGGCCGCCACGGCAGCGGTCCTGGCCGGTGGTCAGCAGCGTCCGGGTCGGGACAGGATGGACGCAGCTGGCTTCTCATCAAGCATCGCGACGATTGGTCGGGAGATCTCGACATCACGGAATTCGCGCCGCGCAGCGTCAAGAGTGACGGGGAGTTCGAGGACATCCTTGGCGCCGAAGCACCGGACGTCTGGTTCTCCGATAAACCGGCCAAGGGCGGCGAAGCCGGAGCGATGCTGGCCACAATCATCGAACGCGCGGCGAAGCTGAAAGCCGAGCGAACCGCCCGGTCGCGTCGAACCCCTGAACATCACCAAACGGCCAAGCCTGTGAAGAAGGCGAAGCGCACCGCGAAGAGCCGACGACCATCGAAGAAACGGAAGGCTTAAGATTAGTCGCGCAGGAGCCGCTCGGACAGCACGCTCCACACCGCGTAGGCGAGCCTGAGCCGATCGTGCCGGGCGATCTCGCTGGTCCAGAACTCACCACCGACAATCTGCACGTGCGGCGGAAGCTGGCCGGGCGCAAGCGGTTCCTTGTGTTCCAGCGCGTAGCGGTCGAGCACGGCACTGGACGGCCCTTTCGTGTTGATGATCACAACATCCACGTTGCGGCCGATGGCCTGCTCGATGCGCACCACGGCATCGGCGGCCGTGAAGCCGAGCATGCCGCGCCCTTCGGTGAGCAGGTTGGCGACGAGAATCACGGGGCCCTTTACCGCTGTCAGCGCTTCGCGGACGCCGCCAACCAGAAAGATCGGCATGAGGCTCGTGTAAAAGCTGCCCGGTCCGATGATCACGGCATCGAAATCGGCAATGGCGTGCGCGACGACGGGATGGATGGAGACAGGCGGCTCCAGCCAGATCCGCCGGACCAGTCCCCCAGACATCTGGCCGGCGTCGACTTCGACTTCGCCGCGGGTCACCGACCCATCCTCGTACTCGGCGCAGACCGATGCCTGCTCGACGCTGACCGGCCACACGCGGCCTTGGCAGCCGAGCAGCGAACGCAGACCGTCGATCGCGTTGAGGAAGTCGCCGCTGTAGCGTTGCATCATCGACAGGAGCAGATTCCCGCCGGTGTGTCCGCCCAGACGCGCGTGCTCGAGGGTCGGGAGCCGCGCCAGCAGGACGCGGCGCGCCTCGCGGGCGTTGCGAGACAAAGCGAGCGCGCACTTGAGAATGTCGCCTGGCGGCAAGACTCCGAGCTCGTCACGGAGCTGACCCGAGCTGCCGCCGCTGTCGAACATCGTCACCACGCCGTTGAGGTGAAGCCACGGATTGCGCTTCAGACCTCCGAGCAGGCTGGGCAGACCGGTCCCACCGCCAAAGCAGCCGACGTTCAGCTCGCGCAGATGCATCGGCCACATTCTATACAATGACTCTGATGCACCTTCCGGAGTCGGCTGTGACGCTCGAACGCGATCTGCGCGGCATCTTCGGCAGCCGCCTGCAGTCTGTGGTCGTCTACGGCTCGCGCGCGACTCGCCCCGAGCCCGACCGTGCCGCGCAATCGGCCGCCGAGTCGCACCAGGCCGGACGATTGCTGACACACACGATGGCCGTCGTCGACGAGCTGACCACCGACGATCTTCGCGCCTGCTCGTCCCGCATGGAAAGCTGGGAAGCGCGCGGCCTCGCGACGCCGCTGCTCGTCGCCCGGTCGGAATTCGGCCGCTCGCTCGATGCATTTCCTTTCGAGTTTGGCGCCATTCTCCACGATTACCTCCTCGTGTCGGGCAGCAATCCGTTCGACGGGTTGAGCGTGCACACCGCCGATTTGCGCCGCGCCTGCGAAGTGCAGGCGCGCGGTCACCTGCTGCACTTGCGGGAGGGGTACCTCGAGACCTATGGGCGCGGCGATGCGCTCGCGGTGCTCATCGTGGAATCGGCGCCGGCATTCGCCACGCTCGTGACGAACGTCGCGCACCTCGATGCCGTCGTCGGAACCGTCAGCGCCGCGGCAAGACACGTCGAACGGAAGATTGAGCGGCCGTCGACCGCATCGCAAATCGTCTCGCTCGTCGGCGTGAACGAGATTACGTCGGCGGAAGCCGAGCGCCTTTTTGCGCCGTATCTCGATGCAGTTCAACGGCTGGTCGCCTATATCGACACGTGGCAGGCATGACCTGGAATCATCCCGCTCGGGCACGGCGATCGAGGCGCATGACCGCGTGCTGCTGCCTGGTGTGGCTGTCGGTGGCCGTCGCCGCTCAGGCACCGCCCTTGCCCGAATTGACCGAACCAGTCAACGACTTTGCGCACGTCGTCGATGAGGCGAGCCGTATCGACATCGAGCGCATGAGCCGTGCTCTGAAGGCGGCAACCGGCGACGTGGTCGTCGTCGCCACGGTGCCGACCATCGAGGGTTACGGCGACATCCGCGAGTACGCCAACCGGCTGTTCGAAAACCGCGGCCGCGGGATCGGCGACAAAGGCAAGGACAATGGCCTGCTGATCCTTCTGGCACTGAAGGAGCGTGAGGTGTGGGTCGAGGTCGGCTACGACCTCGAGCAGTGGGTGACCGACGGCTTCGCCGGTGAGACGAGCCGCCAGGTCATGGTGCCGCACTTCCGTGCGGGCAACTATGGGGCTGGCCTGCGCGCGGGCACGGCGCGCATCGTTTCCCGCATCGCCCAGGGACGCGGCGTGAACCTGCAGGATGCAGGCGTACCGCGGGAACCGGAGGCTACGAGCGGCACGCCGATTCCCTTCTCCGTGATGCTCGCGATCTTCATCGCCATGCTGCTGCTGAGCCGCATACATCGCGGACGCCGACGCCGGCGATGGGGCCGGAGCGGGTGGAGCGGCTGGTCGAGCGGTGTAGGACCGTTCGGCGGCGGATTTGGGGGCGGATTCGGCGGCGGCCGCATGGGCGGTGGCTCCGGCGGCGGTTTCGGCGGCGGCTTCGGCGGCTTCGGCGGAGGACGAAGCGGTGGGGGCGGTGGGGGCGCCGGGTGGTAAGTCAACCCGCAGAACGGTTGAGGAGACGCATCCAGTCTGCATCGCGGTACGCCTTCGATGTGACTACAATGGAACTGCTATGGTTCACAATCTCATGACACGGCGAACGGCCGCACGACTCCTCATGCTGACGCTCGCGCTGCCGCTCGCGGGTTGTTCGTACAACCGGTTCGTCAGCCAGGAAGAGGCGATCAAGGCGCAGTGGGCCCAGGTGCAGAACCAGCTGCAGCGACGCAACGACCTGATCCCCAATCTGGTCGAATCCGTTCGAGGCTACGCCGCGCACGAAGAGGGGGTTTTCAAGGAGATCGCCGCGTCACGATCGAGACTGCTGGCCGCGCAGACGCCTGAAGAGACGATCCAAGCCGCCAACCAGCAGACGAGCGCGCTCGGTCGACTGCTGGCCATCGCGGAGAACTACCCGCAGCTGCGGGCCAACGAGCAGTTCAACCGGCTCATGGATGAACTGTCGGGAACCGAAAACCGCATCGCCGTCGAGCGGCAGCGATATAACGAAAGGATTCAGGAGTACAACACCGCCACGAAACAGTTCCCGGCGAACGTCACCGCCAAGGTTTTCGGCTTCAAGGAATACCCCTTCTTCGAAGCCCCACCGGAGGCGACCCAGGTGCCGAAGGTGGACTTCCGACCGTCATAGGAACAGAGGGCGGGCTCTTCCACACCTGTCCTTAGATCCTCCTGAACGGGATCACGGGACGGCTGGCGTCAGCGTCAGCGTCGATTCCGCACTCGCTGCGATGGCGGCTTCGCTGAAGGCCAGCGGGAACGGGTTGCCTTGCGCCCACAGGCGGGCGAGATCGCTGAAGTGGGCGCTCGCCGGCGATTCAGACTGACCCGGCGCGTTCAACACCAGCGATCGATCCCAATCCCCACCGTCGAACACCGCTCTGAACGAGGCACCCACTGCGGCTTCGGGCAACCTCCCCGAAATCGACATCAGCGTGTCGCCGTAAGCCAAGCGCGGAAACGGGCCGACGTTGAAGCGGGGGCGCGTTGCCGCGGTGATGCCGAGGGGATGGGCGAATACCACCTGTTGACGCGAGGCATCGTCCTGTTCGGCTTTCAGCCCGTCGACCGCTTCGACGAGCGCCTGGAGTAACAGCGTGTCGCGGGCTCTGGCGGCGTTGCCGCTGAACCACGGCGCCGATGGGGCAAGCAGCGCAGGGACCACTCGGTCGTGACTGCGCACGAGGAACTCGTCCACGAGTTCGCCTGGGACGCGTGACTCAACGAGCAGGCGCCGGGCCCGCCGCTCCCAGCTCGCGTAGACAGTCGCATCAACCGAATCCACCGACATTCGGCGATCCCAACGCAGCAGACCGTCACGCGACTGTTCGACGTCCGCGCGAGGCGAGCGCAGCCGCTCGAGCAGCGGGACGAGGCGCTGTGCGTTCCAGGCAAGCGTGTCGTGCTGGAGCCGCGCAAGCTCCTCAACAGCGAACGGACCCGACGAGGACAACGCCGCGCGAAGTCGTTCCGTGCGCGCACGATTCTGATTCGCCGAGAGGAGATAACCCGTCACCGGGTCAGCGGTATGAGGGAGGTCATCGAGCGTCTGCCACCCGCTCCACTCTGTGCGCTCAGTCCATCCCGCCACCGGGAGTTTTCCGTTCCACCCTCGGCGAATCGGCACCAGAGCCGCCACCTGCGATCCGATCTCGCCGCCGCGCTCCGCGTAGAGGACTTCGACCGAGGGCGTTCTCCATCGCGACAGCGCCGAACGAAACGCTGCGCCAGAGTCGGCGCGGTCGAGCGTGGCCGAAGCCAGCTCGGCTGCGGCTCCGGGCTCCAGGCCGCTCCACTTCAAGGTGAACGCCAGATGCTTGTCGCGATCCACGCCGATGACGACGCCGTGCGGTGTGTATTCCCGCTGGAACGGAATGGGTCTCGTCCGTCCTTTGACCCATAACGGCTCGACGACGACCGTCGTGTTCTGCCAGCGGCCCGCCACCTCAACCTGATGCGAGTTGTCGGGATTCAGCCGTTCGACGTAGACATCAGCGGTGTCGGCGTTATACGCGGTCATGCCCCAGGCCACGCGGTCGTTGTGACCCACGGCGACGCCCGGCAGCCAGGGCGCCGTGGCCCCGATCACGTTCCAGCCGGGCGCCGTCAGGTGCACGAGATAGCGGAGCGAGGGGTTCGTCAACAGGCGATGCGGATCGGTCGCGAGAAGGGGCCCACCGGTCGTCGAGCGACGAGTTGCGATCGCCCAGGCATTGCTGCCACCGGCGCCTTGAACGGTTGTCAGGAACGGCTGGGTACCAATCTGACGGAGCAGATCAGCCACCTGGAATGTGATGGCGGCCAAATCGACGTCCGTCGGAACAGCCCTCAGGCTGTCATCGCCAACGAGTGCCGACGCCCGTTCCGGCCCCACGGCGGTCACCAGCCGGGCGCGAAAAATCTCGGCCAGCGCATCGCTGCTCGCGAGAAACGCGTCGGTTCGACTCAACAGATCCTCAGGCCGCCACAGTTCGGGTAGCCATCCGGCCAGCCGAAACGACTCCGGCGGACGGTCGCGGGCGAGGCGTACCCAGGCATTGACGCCACGGACGAACGCGGAAGCTATGGCTCGAACGTCCGGGCCGTAGCTCGCCCACTCTTCATCCAGGTCGCCCGTGTACTGAATACGGCGAGTCATCGCGTCTCGGCTGATGAAGTTCGAACCTAAGATCTCTGCGAGGCGCCCCTGCGAAGCCCGTCGCCAGAGATCCATTTGAAACAGCCGATCGGAGGCTTGCACGAATCCCTGTGCGAGGAACAGGTCGTCGCGCGTCCCGGCCCGGATATGCGCAACGCCCCATTGGTCCCGTACGACGGTGACCGGCATCGAGAGACCTGCGAGCCGAAAGGTCCCGGATACTGGCGCGGTTGCCTCCTGCACCTGCGGAGGGTTCGGACGCGAGCACGCGACGATCACGGCGCAGAGGCACAGGGCTGCAGGCGCGAGTACACTAGACGACATGGCACTCAAGGAAGCGCTGCTCGCCGAATACGATCACGAGATGGGCACGACGCGCCGGCTGCTCGAACGCGTACCCGAAGACAAGCTCGCGTGGAAGCCGCACGAAAAGTCGATGGCCCTCGGTGAACTCGCAAGCCATCTGAGCAACATCCCGAACTGGGCGGCGACCATTCTGAACGACTCCGCATTCGATCTGGCGACCATGACGAAACAGGCGCCCAGGACCTCGCGAACCGAGATTCTCGCGCTGTTCGACGCGTCACAGAGGAGCGCACGAGCGCTGCTGGACAGGACCGACGCCGAATACGCGGCCCCCTGGTCGCTCAAACG
The DNA here is from genome assembly GCA_035537875.1 of Vicinamibacterales bacterium. Lineage (GTDB taxonomy): Bacteria > Acidobacteriota > Vicinamibacteria > Vicinamibacterales > CAVVIG01 > DATLLJ01. The sequence continues at coordinate 12,611 of DATLLJ010000172.1, forward strand.
AGGCGACCAGCTCATGTTCACGTTGCCTCGCGTCGCCGCGTTCCGGAACTTCGTGCTCAACCACACCATTCACCACCGCGGGCAACTGAGCGTCTACTTGCGGCTCAACGACGTTCCTCTGCCGCCCATCTATGGTCCGTCCGCCGACGAAGGATAACGTACCCGCCTTCGTGCCCAGGCCGGCGCTCGCGGGCGGTCACAAGATGACCATCTTCAGCTGGGGGAATCCTCGTTACTTCCCTGGCCTTCCCGCTCCTGTTCAGCGCTATTTCGACGTGGATGCAGATTCACGGGTCCTCGCCGCCTGTCATTGGCAGCCGCGCCCCTGGGAGCATCCCACTCTTCTGGCACTGCATGGTCTCAACGGCTCGAGCGATGCGCACTATATGCGCGGGCTCGCCGCCAAGGCATTCGACCGGGGGCTCAACGTCGTTCGGTTGAACCAGCGCAACTGCGGCGATACCGAGCACCTGGCAGGTGGCCTCTTTCATTCAGGCCTGACCGCCGACGCCGCCCACGTGCTCCACGAGCTCGCCGACCTCGACGGGCTCTCGGCCGTCGTCGTGGCCGGTTACTCGCTCGGCGGCAACCTCGCCCTGAAGCTGGCGGCCGAGTACGGAAACCACGCTCCACCGGCCCTCAAGGCTGTCGCCGCTGTCTCGCCGATCATCGAGATCGGGCGATGCGTCCGCGCCCTGGAGAGCCCGTCCAACCGGCTCTATCAGTGGAATTTCGTGAAGGATCTCAAACGGCGGATGCGTCGGAAGAACTGTGTCAGACCGGGGCGTTTCGACCTGACGCCTCTGGCGTCGGTGCGAACGGTTCGGGAGTTCGACGAAACGTTCACCGCGCCGCACTTCGGATTCCGCAGTGCCGAGGACTATTACCATCGAGCGAGCTCGCTCCGCATCATCGATCGCGTCGCCGTGCCGACGCTTATCATCGCCGCGAAGGACGACCCCTTTGTTCCACCCGAGTCATTCCAGGATCCCAGGTTGACGGCGAACCCGAATATCGACCTGAGACTCTCGGAACATGGCGGCCACTGCGGGTTCGTCGGCCCCTCCGCTCCGGGCGACGATGGGTACTGGGCGGAGAAACAGATCGTCCACTTCGCCGAGCAATGGACCGCCGCCCCCGCGACCGGGGAGGTCGTGATGCACGCCGCCGTCGTCACCCGGTAGTGTCCGGTTCAGCGACGCGGGCTGCCACCGAGGATGGATCCCAGGGTACCTCGGACGATCGCTCGTCCAACACTCGAGCCAATCGTTCGGAAGGTGCTCTTGGCGGCAGACTCGAGCAGGCCATCGCGATGCCCGCCGCGCGGACCTGTCGAACCGAACAGGATGTCCGAAATAGCGGTCCCGGCGCCTCCTGGCGAGGAAGAAGCCGCGCCAGCTCCTGATTTTCCCGCTGGCGCGTCCGCCAATAGCGTTCGCTGCTTCAGTTTCTCGTAGGCCGTTTCGCGGTCCACGGGTTGGCCGTAATGTGTCCACAACACCGACGATCCTCTGGTGACGGCTTCTCGCTGGGCCTCGGAGATCGGACCGATCTGCGACATCGGTGGCAGGATCCAGGCGCGCTCGGTCACCACCGGCGTTCCCTTCGCGTCGAGCGGTGAGACGAGCGCCTCTCCGACGGACAGCTCGCCGATCACCTCTTCTGCATCGAAGCCCGGATTGGTGCGCAACGTCTCTGCCGCCGCCTTCACCGCCTTCTGGTCGCGTGGGGTGAACGCCCGCAGCGCATGCTGCACACGATTGCCAAGCTGGCCGAGGACATCGTGTGGAATGTCCGACGGATTTTGTGTCACGAAGAAGACACCGACCCCTTTGGACCGAATCAGGCGCACGACCTGTTCGATCTTCTCCACGAGCGCCTCCGGGGCGTCGTCGAACAGGAGATGGGCCTCGTCGAAAAAGAAGATGAGAGTCGGCTTGTCTGGATCGCCAACTTCGGGCAGACGTTCGAAGAGCTCCGCCAGGAGCCACAGCAACATCGTCGCGTACACTTTCGGCGCGCGAATCAACTCTTCGGCGGCGAGGACGTTCACGACGCCCCGGCCGCGGCCGTCCGTTTGAATCAGATCGCTCACGTCGAGCATCGGTTCGCCGAAGAGGGCCGCACCGCTCTCCTGCTCGAGCGACAGTAGCCCGCGCTGAATGGCGCCGATGGAAGCAACCGATACGTTCCCGTAAGCCGTCGTGAAGTCGCGCGCGTTCTCGCCAACGAACTGCACCATTGCGCGCAGATCCTTCAGATCGAGGAGCAGCAACCCGGAGTCGTCGGCGATCTTGAAGACCAGCGTCAGGACGCCCTGCTGGGTGGCGTTGAGGCCGAGGAGCCGGCCGAGCATCAGCGGACCCAGATCGGAAATGGTCGCGCGGATCGGAACACCGCGTCGTCCGAACACATCCCAGAACACCACGGGCGCAGCCGACCACTCGGGTGTCGGCACACCGGTGGATTTCACACGCTCGGCCATCTTCGCGGTGAGCGTGCCGGCGGCGGCCAACCCAGACAGATCACCCTTGATATCGGCCACGAACACTGGCACGCCCATCGCGGAAAAGCGATCCGCCATCGTCTGCAACGTGACCGTCTTGCCGGTGCCGGTGGCTCCCGTGATCAAGCCGTGACGATTCGCAACCGAGGGAACGATCGCGACTTCAGTCCCTGATGGCGTTCTTGCGATGACAAAGGGCTCGGCCATGACCCCATCATACGCGGGCAACGCTTCAGAAACTCTTCAGAATCCGCTGATGAATGCGCGAGCTAGAATCGAAGTCATGCGAAAACGATTCTGGCTTGTCTCGATCACGCTGCTCGTACTTGCTGCCAGCCCCCTCGCGCATCCGGTGCAGCAGCAGCCCGCGTCCAGGCCGAGAGCCGCCGCACCTGCGGCCGCCGCGAACGCGTTCAATCCCAAGGCGACTGTCAAGGACGTCATGGACTACATCGTCATCCCGACTTCGGAATTCGTCTTCAACTCGGTCGGGTCCGTTCAGGGGCCCAACGGCACGGAAGACAAAGCACCCAGGACCGATGCGGATTGGGCGGAGGTGCGCAAGTACGCCGTGATGCTGGCCGAAGGGGGGAATCTGCTGATGGTCCCCGGCCGCCACGCAGCGGGACCGAAGGACAAATCGAACAACCCGGGATCAGAACTGGAGCCGGCTCAGATCGACGCGCTGCTGGCGAAGAACAGAGCGGGCTTCGTCAAAGCTGCCCAGGGCCTCGTCAGCGCAACCGAGCTTGCGCTCAAGGCGATTGACGGCCACAACGTCGAAGGGTTGTCCGATGCTGGCGGAGAAATCGACGCCGCTTGCGAGGCCTGCCATCTGACGTTCTGGTATCCCAACGAGGCCAAGAACTAGAGCGGCCCTCAACTGTTGGCGGACCACAACCCCAGACGGTCCATGAAGAGCCGGGCAAATTCGGGCCCCTTGCCCTGCTCCTCGTGCTTGAAATAGACGAACACGTCGGTGCAACCGGCCGTCTCCCGCGCAATCGTGTCAGCCCACCTGACGATGTCAGCGGTCGAGTAACCCTCGTCGCGCAGCCTGAAATAGGCATAGCTCGCGGTCGTTCGCAACGGCGTCGACATCTTCTCGCTGTCTGCGACGCAGAGCGCCAGATTGCGTCGCTCCAGCCGGGTGAAGACCTCCTCGTCCAGCCACGAGGGATGACGGAATTCAAACGCCGCGGGCGCGCCGGGAGGCAGATCGGCAAGAAACGCATCGAAGATCTGCAGATCCTTCTTCGCAGTCGGCGGTAGTTGAAACAACAGGGTACCCAGCTTGTCACCCAGGGCGCCGGCTACGTTGCAGAACGCGGCGACCAGCGGACCGCAGTCTCGAAGCCTGCTGTCGTGCGTGATGCGGCGGGGCGCCTTGAGGGTGAGCCTGAAGGGCGAAGGGGTCTGGGCCGCCCAACCTGCAACCAGCTTCTCGGTCGGCATGCGGTGGAAGGTGTAGTTGATCTCGACCGTCGGGAAGCGCGCCGCGTAGTACGGCAGCATTTTGGCCTGCGGCAGGTCACGAGGGTAGAAGCTGCCCCTCCATTCCGGGTAGTTGTAGCCGGACGTCCCCACCCAGATGCGGGGCGCCGACGCTCGCGGATGACTCGTCGATGGCTCGTTCGTCATTCTCGGCTGTCACCTGTGTAGACTATCGGTATGCGTGCCCATCTCGGTTCGTGGCTGGTGGCCCTGGCGATCTGCTCGACGGCGTGCGGTTCGGCACCAGCCGAGCGTGCGTACGCGCTGCAGGGTCAGGTCCTCGCCATCGCAGACGATCGCCAGCAGGCCACGATCAAGCACGAGGAGATCAAGGGTCTGATGGCCGGCATGACGATGACATTCAAGGCGAGGGATGCGCAACTGTTGAGCGGCATCAAGCCCGGGGACCTCATCAACGCCACGCTCGTCGTGGACGAGAACAGTGCGTCCATCACGGCCTTGAAGAAGGTCGGCGAAGCGCCGCTCGAAGCCGTCCCCGCCCCGACCGCGTCTTCCGGCTTCGAACTTTTGAAGCCCGGCGAGCCGCTTCCCGAGACCCGGTTCGTCGATCAGGATGGTAAACCTCGCGCGTTCAGCGACTTCAGGGGCAGCCCCGTCGCGATTACCTTCATCTACACGAGCTGTCCGATTCCGGACTTCTGTCCGCGCATGGACAGCCACTTCGCCTCCATCCAGCGCACGATGGCGACCGACCCTGGCCTGCGCGGGGCGCACCTGGTCAGCATCAGCATCGACCCAGTGACCGATACGCCGCCGGTTCTCAAAGGACACGCCGATCGCCTCATGGCCGACCCCTCGCGGTGGTCGTTCCTGACCGGCGATCGCGACGACATCGACCAGTTCGCAGCCCGATTCGGGTTGTCGATCTCACGCTCGCCGACCAACGCACTCGACATCACGCACAACCTTCGGACCGTGATCGCCGACAGCAAGGGCAACCTCTTCAAAGTGCACATCGGCAACCAGTGGACCCCGGACCAGGTTGTCGCCGATCTGAAGGCCGCGCCCTGACGCCGACGTTCACGGTTCGGGAGCGCAGACTCCTTTCTCGTCTGCGCACGCCACTACAGGTCCAGCGGTACCTCAATCGGCTTCCCTACAACAACGAGCCGGGAGGACGCGCCACGCTGCGCAGCTTTCGCGGCGTCGTGCGCCACGGGTGTGCTCACTGCCTGGAGGCCGCGTTGTTCGCCGCGGTCGTGTTGGAGCACCACGGTTATCCCCCGCTGGTGCTCAGCTTCGAGTCAATCGATCATCTGGATCACGTGATCTTCATCTTCCAGCGAGATGGACGATGGGGATCGGTCGCCCGCTCGCGTGACCCGGGTCTCCACGGCCGAAGGCCGGTCTTCGCCACACCTCGAGCGCTCGCTCTCAGTTACGTCGATCCGTACATCGACCTCACCGGCCGCATCACCGGGTACGCCGTGGTCGATTTGCGCGTGATGGGAGACTATGACTGGCGAGTGGCGGAAACGAACGTCTGGAAGGTCGAACGGATGCTGCTCGACTATGCTCATCGCCCGATCGCGACCTCGACGCGGCATGTGACGGCGCTCAGGGCCAAATATCGCGCCTTCAAACGGGAGTTTCCCAACCGGAAGCCGCTCTTCTACCGCCATCGGGATCGATGGATGGAGCTGCCGACTGGAAACTGGTGAGGATCAGTCCAGATCGAAATCTCTCGACGGTCTCGTAATCGGCTCGGTGTGCGCCTGGCGGAGCGCTTCCTCGAACCGCTTGGCGAGCGCGTCGCCCCGCGATTTCTCCGAATCGACGGACTGCTGGAACACGGCTTCGCGCCGGGCGGCCTCTTCTGCGAGGATGCGGTGCGCGTCATCGAGCTCCGGTTTGTTGCCGCGGTCCGGTTCCTTGTGCGCCACGACGCGTCCGAGGTTGACATCGATGACGAGCATCGCCTGACAACAGGGGCACGCGACTTCGATCTCCGACTTCAGCCGTGTCATGATCATCCACCCCCGCTTATCATATCGTAGTGACTCGCGCCTCCAATTCGCTGCGGATCGCGACGTACAACATTCACCGCTGCCGGGGTCTCGATGGCCGCACCCGGCCCGAGCGCATCGCGACCGTCCTGAGCTCGATCGACGCTGACGTCGTCGCACTGCAGGAGGTCGTGGGTGCGGGCCCCCGCGGCGGCGGACAGGCGGAAGAAATCGGCGCCGCCCTGGGGATGGGGTGGACCATGTCTCCGGCGCGCCTGTTGCGCGGTCACCAGTTCGGCAATGTGGTCCTCAGCCGGCTCCCCATCGCCGAGCACGTCGAGCACGACTTGTCGTGGAAGACCTGCGAGCCGCGCCGTCTCCAACGCGTCGACGTCTCGGTTGGTGGCGCGACGCTGCATGTCTACAACGTGCACCTGGGCACGGCCTTGCTCGAACGGCGTCATCAGGCGGAGCGGCTCGCCGCCATCGTCTCCGATCGGCACGTCCCCGGCCCGAAGCTCGTGCTCGGCGACTTCAACGAATGGATGAAGGGGCTGGTGACGACGATGCTGAGCGCCCGCCTGAACAGTGTCGATCTGCGCAATTTTCTGCGACGGCGGAGGACCTATCCGGGGGTGTTCCCGCTGCTGCACCTGGATCACATCTACTACGCGGGCCACGTGGAAGTGGTGGGCATCGAGCTGCCGCGAACGCGGCTCGCCCTCGTGGCCTCAGATCATCTGCCTCTGGTGGCGGATATACGCGTGGGATGAGAGGAGCGAGCAGCCTCGCGAGCGACGTCGCGTGCTGGCGTCGACTCGAAGGGCTGGCCCGGGCCTAACCTTCTTCTTCGTACTCTTCTTCTTCGGGCGGACCCAGCCTGGTCGACGCCCGCAACGCTTCACGATAGTCGAAGAGCGGCAAATCGCGAACGTGAAGCGTCAGCATACAGCCGGGCGATTTCTCGTCGACCACGACCGTGACCGGACTGCCCTCGACGCCCTCTCGGAACGTGATGCGGCATCCGCAGGCGAGGCGAGCGTGTGTGAACCCCTTCAACATCGCCTCTGGATCATATCACGCCTCAGAGCAGCGCTTTGATCGTGCTCTCGAAAGCCTCTTTGGTTCCCATTCCCGTATGACGCGAGCAGATGCGACCGTCGCGCGCGATGAGCATCGTCACCGGGATGCCCCACAACGGACCGTACTCTTCCTGAAGATCGTCGTGACCGAGTCCCTGCAGCACCGCGTAGTTCATCTTGAACTGCGAAACAAACGGGGTGAGCTTCTCCTGCGTGTCGTCCACCGACACGCCGACAACCTGGAGGCCGGCCGGGCCGTACTTCTCCTGGAACTCGACGAACCATGGAATCTCGACTTTACACGGACCACACCAGGTCGCCCAGAAATCGAGCAGAATCACCTTGCCCTTGAAGTCGGCGAGTCGGACATCCTGATTGTTCGCGTCCTTCAACGTGTAGTTGAGGTTCGCCTGCTTCGCGTCGATCGGACAGACTTCGCCCTTCGCGAGCTCGCCAGCCCCTCCGTGCTCTTCTCCCGGTCCGTGAAACGGCCATTCGAGTGGCACGGCCAGGGTCAACAAAGCGAGGGCCAGCGCGCTCAGCCCCGCGACAACCCAACGAGTACGCATGGTGATCATTGTAACGCCGCCTTCACAAAGGACGCCATCCGCTGCACTTCGTCTGGAGAGCCCCGCGTCACCAGCACGAACGTGCGGTCGCCTGACGACCAGATTGCCGCTTCGTAACCAAGCACTTCGACCAGTTCCTCGGGACGAGCGCGTTTGGGCAGCATGAAGATGGATACCGGTCGGCCTCGCTCATCGCGATACATGAGATGGGCCACGCGGCCTTCGGCGTAAAGGCACCGGCGCGACCCGACGAGCTCGTACCCCGATGCATCGAACTGCTCGGGGAGATGCAGCGTCCAGCCGAACGCAGACATCATGGAGCTTTCAACCGCCGCCGGTTCGTCCCGGGTTCCCAGGAGACGGTTCGCTGCGAAACACTTGATGTGGTCCGCTGCGAGCTCCGCAGCCAGGAGACGCGCCGAGTAGTGTGTGGCCTGATAAAGGAAGACCCCGCCGATGAGCAGCACGAGGCCGGCTGCCGCGGCCATTGGTGCGACGCCCACTCGTGCGAGCAGCCGGGGCACGAACCCGCGCCCGTTGTCGGCGACACCGGACAAGCCGGCATCCGGCATGTCGGCAGCCGCGCGGTGCGCCGCTCCCGTGCACCACGTCCGGAGGCTCCACGGCGCCCGTTCCGTCGTCAGACCTGGTTGACGCGAGCGCACCAGATCGCGCACCGCAGCTTCGGCCGCCACGCGGGCGTGACAGGGTCCACAGCGGCGCAAATGATCGTCGACAATGGCCCGGTCAGCCGCCGCGAGCTCGTCGTCGACATACGGGGTCACCAGCGGATCGATCGACGTACAGCTTGACATGTTCATTTCTCTGCTCGAAATCTACCCATCCTCAGGACTCTCCCGAGACGGCCCTCAGCGCCGATGCCGGGGATCGGGTCGGGTTCAACCGTTCGAACAGCAGATGACGCCCTCGCGAGATGCGTGACATGACCGTGCCGATCGGCACGTCGAGCATCTCGGCGATTTCGGCATAGGAAAATTCTTCCACGTCCCGTAACCAGACAGCCTCGCGGAAGGGGGCGGGCAGCGCGTCGACCGCGGCCTGAAGCTCAGGAGCAAGCGTGTCACGAAGAAGCAGCGTCTCGGGCGTCTCGCCTGATCGCGGCGCCGGGGCGACCAGCGTCGCGTCAGCCGCGCGCTCGACGATTTCGCTGTCGACCGTCACCTGGTCGCGCGCCCGATCGCGAAATCGGTTGCGGGCGGTGTTGTGGAGTATGGTGAACAACCAGGCCCTCAGGTTCGTCCCCGCCTGAAATTGACGGGCAGCCCGGAACGCCTTGAGATACGTATCCTGTACAAGGTCCTCCGCATCAGCTCGATCGCGGCTCAGCCGGAGGGCGGTCCGGTACAGGCTGTCCAAATAACTGAGCGCCTCCTGCTCGAAGGCGCCCGCCCGGCCGGAAGCAGACCACCCTTCCGTCGCCACGTTAGAGGCTCCACGAATGCGCATGGTCAGGCGCGCCCTTACATGAGAACCCGGGCGCGTCACGCGTTATTCCCCCCATAGATGAGGAAGCCGACCGGGGCGATGCCGCCCCAACGGTGTCGCGGGATGGGGCCGAAGGCAGTATAGCGCTGTCGCCCCCAGGGGTCAGTGTGTCGCTCGAAGGGCGGCCGGACGGAGAAAACTCAAAGTCCAGGCCGTGTTTTGCGAGCACAGCGTTTGCAGGGGCGCAGCCGTCACAGTAAGATCGCAACAGGCTCCGGCATCTTCTCCAGCCCGAGGTACCGATTTATGCGAACGCGCATCCCGCTGCCTGCTCTCGCGCCGTCGCTCCTGGCCTTGGCGACCGCCGTCGTCCTCGTCACTTACGGGGGGGTGGCAGCTGCTCAGACGCCGTTCGTCCCCTACTTCGGAAAGAACCGCATCCACTACGACAACTTCGAGTGGAACATCTATACGACCGACCACTTCGAGATCTACTACTACCCCGAGCTCGAACAGCATCTGGCGCGGATGGCGGCGTACGCGGAAAGCGCCTACCAGCAGATCAGCGCGGATCTCAAGCACGATCTGCCGTTCAAAGTTCAGCTCATTCTGTTCAAGACCCACAGCGAGTTCGAACAGGAAAATGTCTTCGGAATAGCCAGCGAGGGCGTCGGGGCGTTCGCCGAGCCGATTCGGCAGCGCATGGTGATGCCGATTGACGAACCTCCCGACCGTCTCTATGGTCTGGTCGTTCACGAGCTGACGCACCAGTTCTATTTCGACATCATTCCCCAGTCGCTCGTGCGAAGGAACTACCCGCTCTGGGTCAGTGAGGGCGGCGCCGAGATCTCGCGCGCGCAGTGGACCCCCATGGATTTGATGGACGTGCGCGATGCCGCCGTCGCAGACGTCGTTCCGAAGATGACCGAAACCGAGGCGTACGGCAACACCAACAACCCGCGCCTCGTGCCCTACAACCTCGGGCACGCGGTGTTCGAGTTCATCGAGGAGCGGTGGGGGAAGGAAGGGATCCGTCAGTTCCTCTTCTCCTTGAGGAAGAGCGTGATCGGCGGAGGTGAGGACGCCTACGAAGAGGCGTTCAAGATGACTCCCGACGAGTTCGATGCCGCGTTCGATCGGTATCTCAAGGAACGCTTCAAGCCGTTCCGGGACAAGGAGCGGCCGGCCGATTACGGCCGCGATCTCGCGCCGAACCGCGAACGCACGAATTTCGCCGACGCGTACTCGATTGCTCCATCCCCCTCCGGCGATCTCATCGCCGTGGTGACGGGGAACCGCAAAGATCAGGAGCTCGACATCATCCTGGTCTCGTCGAAGGACGGCTCGATCGTCCGCAACCTCACGAGCGGATTCGACAAGGACATGGGCTTTTCGCACATCGTCTTCATGGGCGCGCGCCGCGAGATGCCGTGGATGTCATGGTCGCCCAAAGGGGACCGTCTCGCGTACTTCGTGCGAACGGAGAAGGAGCGGACGCTCATCGTTCAGAACGTGCTGACGCGAAAGATCGAAGTGCGCATTCCGATGAAGACGGTCGACGAGCCCGAATCCCCTTCGTTTTCGGCCGACGGACGAACCGTCGCCTTCGCCGGCATCCGCAGTGCGGTGGGGGACATCTTCCTTGTCGATCTGGAGACCCAGGAAATCGTCAACGTGACCAACGACGAATTCGCGGACTCTGCGCCGGTGTACTCGCCGAACGGTGCGTTCCTGATCTACAACGCGCGGATCAGCGGCAACCAGAAGCTGTTTCGGCTCGATCTCGACACGAAGCAGAAGACCCAGATTACCTTCGGCACGGTGGACGAGACTGCGGCCCATTTCGTCGATGACAACCTGATCGTGTTCTCGTCGACCGCAACCGACCCGGCGGTCCCGCTGGATCCGATCACGGCTCGGAACGGCAGCATCTACAACCTCTGGACGCTGGACATGCGCACCGGCGAGCTGCGCCAGTACACCGACGTGCTCGGCGGCAACTGGTCGGCGGCCCTGCTCAACGAGGGGCCCGTCAGCCGCATCGCGTTCATCAGTTATTACAAGGGCGAGTACAGCATCCGCACCATCGAGCGGATGGAGCCGCTGCACACGGCGGCCAGCTCCGACTTCGGATCGCCCGGCCCGATCATCGATTTCCAGGCGCCGCTGCAGCACACGCTCGTCAAGGACAACGCCCGCAAGAAGAAGCCCTTCGAGAAGATGTTTCTCGAGGGCCGGCCTCCGGTCAACATCGGCGTCACGAGCAACGGCGACATCTTCGGCGGATCGCAGATCAGCTTCGGCGACGTGACCGGCGACCGGCAATTCAACGTCTACATCGCGTCGATATCGCAGTACAGAACGATGGCCGCGTCGTTCGTCAACTTGTCGCGCCGATTCCAGTACGCGCTCCAGGGATACTCGCAGACCACGTTCTTCTACGGTCAGGCGAACAACGTCTTCTACGACCCGGCCTATTCGGACTTCATCGACCGCGATCTGGCGCAGGCGACACGGACCGTACGCGGCGGGTCGGCTCTCGGCATTTATCCAATCAGCCGCTACCGGCGCGTCCAGTTCTCCGGCGGGTTCGAAAATCTCAACGAGCAGTACAACGATCCGGACCTCGGGTTCCTGGCCAATCAGTACCAGGTGGCCACCTACGGGCAGCCGCTCTTCCGGAACGGCTCGATGATTCCACTGAGCGTCGAGTTCATCCAGGAAACGACCGTCTTCCGCGATTTCGGGCCGCTCGCCGGAAACACCGTGCGCCTCAGTTACGACGTGTCCCCGAACATCGGGAGCCTGTTGTCGCGCCAGACCATCGACGCCGACCTGCGGCACTACCTGCGTCTCGGATCGAACGGCCTCCTGGCGACGCGCGTGAAGATGTTCAAGAGCTTTGGGGAGTACCCGGACTTCACGTACTTCGGCGGCAACTCGGAGCTGCGCGGCTACGACTACCTGCAGTTCTCCGGCCAGAATGCGTTCTTCGCCAACGCGGAGCTTCGCTTCCCCCTGATCGAGGCAGCCCTGACGCCAATTGGCGTCATCGGCGGCATCCGGGGAGTGCTGTTCGCGAATATCGGAGGCGCCTGGTTCGAGGGCCAGCCGAGCCCGACGCGTTGTGAGAGGGGCGACAACTACACTTTCATGACGAACGACCAGGAAGTGTGCCGGCCCATTCTCGGGTACGATCTCGACCCCTTCGGCCTGCCCCGTCGTGACGTCGACGGCAACCCTATCGTGCAGCTCGGTGCGCCGACGCTCGTCTCGGGCTTCCGCCTCAAGGATGGTCGGGCGTCCTACGGCGTCGGCCTTGAAACCTTCGCCCTCGGCTTCCCGGTCCACTTCGACTGGTCCTGGCGCACGCTCTTCAACGAAGAGTGGGAAGACGTCGTGTTCGCCGCCCTGGGCGGCAGTCGCGAGTTCCGCGACCCGCGGTTCACCTTCTGGATCGGCTACGACTTCTGAAGGCTCAGGGCTTAAGGCTCAAGGCTCAAGGCTTGCTCCTGCTTGAGCCTTGAGCCCCTTGAGTCCTGAGCCCTGAGTCTTGAGCCTTCCGTGGATCTCACCCCGAAACCTGCGCGCGAGTCGGCGACAGAGATGGTGCAGGTCGTGCTGCCCAACGACGCGAACCCCCTCGGGTTCATTCTGGGCGGCACGGTGATGCATCTCATCGACATCGCGGGGGCCATAGCCTGCCACCGCCACGCACGCAGCCTGCTCGTGACCGCGGCCGTCGACGGACTGCAGTTCCTGCACCCGATAAAAGTTGGCGATCTGATCATCCTCAAGGCGCGCGTCACCTGCGTCTTTCAGACTTCTCTCGAAGTGGGAGTCGATGTGTATTCCGAGGAAGTCCTGACGGGAAGGCGTCAGCTGACCAGCCGTGCCTTTCTCACGTTCGTCGCCATCTCGAAGGACGGGGAGCGCATTCCGGTGCCGCCCCTGCTCCTCGAGACCGACGACCAACGTCGTGTGTGCGAGGAGGCGCGAGCCCGCCGCGCCGAGCGCTTGAAGAGCCGGCTGCGTCCTGAGCCTTAAGACTTCTTGAGCCTGAGCTGGCTTCGTTCGAGGTCGATGCTGACCTTGTAGTTGCTGAGGAATCGGTGTCCGACGATGCCGCCAACCTGGAAGCCGAGGAGTGCGCTGGGGGTATCGAGATTGAGGACGACGACGGAAAAGTTCCGATACTGGATCTGGTTAAAATCGAGATCCACGCCGGGCAACAGGAACGCGCTCTGATCCCAGCCCGAATTCCCGAAAACCCGCAGAGCGATGCGCCTCGTGGTCTCTCGCTTCCCGAGAGCGTTGGCGCTCGCCTCGCTGATCGAGATGACTTCGCCGCCCGTGTCGATGATGAAGTTCGCCTGACGGGACCCGTCGATCGTGCCCTGGACCGTGGCCAGCCGATGGAGGCGAAGAGGCAGCTCGAAATCGGCTGCTTCGGCGGGGAGACGTCTGCCCCAGGTGATCGTGTGGTTCCTGTAGTCGATAATCATCGAGTAGCCGAGGGCCAGGGGCGAGAGACTCTCGGTTTCGCGCCTCGGGAGATCCCGCACTGCCAGCGGCGGGTTCTTGATCAGGGCCGGGACGTTGCGGACCCTGAGGTCGCCGAGCTCGAGCGAATCGATGCGCGCCAGCTGCAGCCCGCGGAGCCCGACATCGCCGACGCCGGCGCTGAGCGCCTGAGTGATCGGAAGCACGCCGAGTCGCTGCGCTGTGGGACGCGTGACGACGGTCAACTCCGAGCCCGTGTCCACGACGAAATCCTGTTCGCGAGCCCCGTTCACACGCGCGCGGACAACCACCTTGTCGCCCTCCAGCTTGAACGGCACCGTGTACAGGCGGTCATCGCTGCTCGGCGCCACTTCGAACGGGATACGATCGGCGAACGACCGCAGAAACCTGATCTCGTTGCGCGACCAGCTCGCTTTGTAGCTGCTGTCCTTGTTCGGCAGGAGGTTGACGTAATTCGTGTAGGCGGCGGCGGCCTCTTCGTACTTGTGGGTCCGTTCGTAAATCGAGCCGACCGTATGGTGAATCTCGAGATCACGGGGGGAGAGCCGAAGCGCTGCCTGCGCCTCAACCATCGCCTCATCGTAGCGGCTGCGTGAAGCGAGCGCCCGCGCCATGCCGTGAAGGCCTCGCGCCAGTTCCGGCGTCACCGCCAAGGCTTCTTTGTACTTCTCTTCGGCTTGCTCGAACAGCCCCGAAGCCCACAAGGCATCCCCGTACAGCGCGATCGATTCCGGGGAACGCGGGCTCTCTTTGATCAGGGACTCGGCGTGCTGCCGCGCGCTTTCAAAATCGGCGATGCGCAAGGCCGACTGAATCACCCCGCCTCGCGCGCGTCGGAGCCGATCGGGCGGCGCGACCTTGACGGCGTTCTGAAACGCCTCGAGCGATTCCCGGTATCTACCTTCCTCGAACAGAACGTCGCCGAGCTGGAGCTGGATCTCGACCGCCTCGGATTGCGGCGTCCCATCCGCCCGGGTGACCAGAGACACGGCGACGACGACTGCCGAAGCTGCGAGGGCGAACCGTAGCCCGCTCATTCTCCCTCCAAACCTGCCCGACCGGAATTGCGGGATGCCTTCAAAAACCGGGCCGCTCGGGCCGGCAACGCAATGCTACTCTATGACTTCTCCTTTTTTTCGAATCCCGAAAAAATCTTTCAACGGGTGTATTGCTCGATCGGGACGCCGTCGTACATCTGGTCCACGCGCAGGATCTGCGTGTCGCGATTGTAGCTGCCAAGCTCGTAGTCCTCGCTCATGATGAGGGCCTTGATGGGCTTGGTGGGACACACCTCGGCGCACAGCCCGCAAAAGCTGCAGCGCGACAGGTTGAAATCGAAATAATCCAGCACTTTAATCTTCACACCCGGCTCGCGATGCCCGCCGAGGGCAATGAGATCGTCGGGACAGGCTTTCGCGCACTGGTCGCACACAATGCAGGTCTGGGCGCCGGAACCCGGCTCGGTCTGAAGACGTAGCACGCCGCGAAACCGAGGCGACGTGGGTCGCCGCTCAGCTGGATATTGAAACGTAAAGGCGGGCTGGGGCGTGTACTTCAATGTCACCCACATGCCCTTGAGCAGGTCGACCAGAAAGATGGTCTTGAAGAATCTGACAATTGTCTTCATCTTATGCCCACCGTCCCGAGCCCGTCGTCTCGACCATCGTCGGCTCGACGTCGCCCGATTTGATGATGCGTTCCTTCCGCAGCACAGTGCCTTCCTTACGAATTTTGTCCTGCAGACGCATCAGCCCGTACAACAGGGCCTCGGGGCGGGGCGGACAGCCGGACACGTACACGTCGACGGGCACGACTTTATCGACGCCCTGGAGCACGCTGTACGTCGGGAACGGCCCGCCCGCATTCGAGCAGCTCCCCATCGAGATAACCCACTTCGGCTCGGGCATCTGATCGTAAAGACGTCTGAGGACCGGGGCCATCTTCTTGGTGACGGTACCGGCGACAATCATCAGATCCGACTGGCGGGGAGAGGCTCGGAAGACCTCGGCGCCGAACCGCGCGATATCGAACCGCGAAGCCGAAGCCGCCATCATCTCGATCGCGCAGCACGCCAGGCCGAACCCCATCGGCCAGATCGAGGATTCCCGTGCCCAGTTGAGAATGCGGTCGATGCTCGTCGTAATGAAGTTGTCTTCGAACCGATGATCAATTAAGCCCATAGAACTCCGCGTTTTTCCCTGGGAATGCGCCCCATCGTCGAGGGATTTCGTCCATCGGCAGGATGGCCTCGACCGGGCACGCAGGCCCCGCAGTCGATGCACTCGACGGGATGAATGTAAAGCATGTCGGCCGTCTCGTAAGCCTTCTCGTCCTTACGCGGATGGATACAGTCCCCGGGACAGACGTCCACGCAGGCGGTATCCTTCGATCCGATGCAGGGTTCGCAGATGACGTACGCCACAGCCGTCTTGAGCCGACACTTCCTTTAGATGATAGCTTACATTCTGACAGCGGCGCTTGCCTGCGATCCTCTGCTGACGGCGTTATTTACGCCACCTCGCCCGAGTCTCGGCCGCTACGAAATCTGTACGACCCTGGAGCCGCTGGAGGTCGTGGCCGACGCGGCAGATGGACACCTATACGGCTCAGTCGAAACGCTCGGCCCGCTCGACGCTTTTGGCGCAGCCGGGACCTACGACCGTCTGAAGCTGGCTCGTCTCTATGCCGAAACGGGGGTGCGCGTCGTCCGGGGTTGGCGCATTCGTGGCAACGACTTCGAATCGGTAACCCTGCTGTCTCCGTATCCAGATGCCGGGCTGACCCGCCTCGTCCCCGGCACGATGGTGATACGGTTCGTCCTGCCAGCACGTTAGACGCGGCTTTTTCAGCCATAATGCCCTCGAGGGGCACGATTCTTCCGATGAAGCCCGCATGTGCGGCCTGTCTGTTCGTTTTGTGCGCAGGCGCAAGCCTCAATGCCCAGATTCCCCCTGCTGAACCGATTGTGCTGGCCGGCGGCCGTCTGACGGTTGGCGGGAACGTCTCGGCGACCTTTGGACCGGAAGACCCGGGATTCTTCAACTACACCGACTACGAGGACTCGGTCCTGCGAATGCTGAGGCTTGACCTCAACGCCTCGTTTCGCGCAAACGACCACTTGTCTCTGCTCGGGGAGCTCCGAAGCCAGAACGTGCGAGCGCCCCAGGCCTATGCCCTGTACCTGCGCGTTCGACCCTGGACCACGCGACGGTTCGATATCCAGGTTGGGCGTATTCCTCCAACCTTCGGGTCGTTTGCGCGGCGGAGCTACGAAGCGGATAACCCATTGATTGGCTACCCACTGGGCTATCAATACCTGACCTCCCTGCGAGCGGATGCCGTGCCGTCCAGCGCCGACGAGCTCGTGAACATGCGCGGTCGTGGATGGCTGGCTGCTTACTCGGTCGGGAATCCAGTGCCGGACGCAGGTGTCCCTCTCGCGACGGCATTCCGGTGGGACACGGGCGTCCAGGCCCACCTCGAGAACGAGGTCGTGGATCTGACAGCCTCCATCACGACCGGAACGCTTTCGAATCCGCGCCTCACCGACGACAATTCTGGCCGTCAAGTCACGGGACGCGTGGCACTTCGTCCGGTTGCCGGTCTCATCGTGGGGGCGTCGGCCGCACATGGGCCGTTCGTCTCGACCGACGCCGTCCTCGACGCCGTCGGCAGCGAAGGGGACGACTCGTTTGCCCAGACGGCGTGGGGCGGCGACATCGAATATTCGCGCGGGTACTATCTCCTTCGCGTCGAGTCGATTTACAGCCAGTGGCGGATGCCGCTCCTCGAGGAGCGCTTGCATTCGCTGGCGACGCTGGTCGAAGGGCGGTACAAGATATTCCCAGGGTTCTACGTCGCGGCGAGGCTCGATCACCTCGACTTCAGCGAGGTGGCGAGCTCCAGCGGGCCGGTCGAGTGGGAGGCTCCAGTCACGCGTTTTGAAGTCGGTGGCGGATATTCCGTCCAGCGGAATCTGCTCCTGAAGCTCACCACGCAGTTCGATCGACGCGATGGCGGACGGACGCGCCACGCCCGCATGCTGGCGGGGCAGGTGGTGTACTGGTTCTGATGGCAAACTTCCGACGACTGCCGACACGATGGGCGCTGGCGGGCATCGAATGGCGGAACCTGTGGCTGGTTTCCGTCATGGTTGTGGCTTGGATCGCGGTCGTTCCCCAGAGCCTGACCGGAGGGTCTCCCGGGGCGCCACCCGGCGGGCAGCCAGCGGCGGGGCGAAGCGGGGCCGTTCGAGGCCGCGTGGATATCGGTCAACTCGCCCGCGTCGTGGAACGGCGGCCGGGCATTTCCGATCTCGGCGCGCGACGCGCTCGTGATGAGCCCGATCGCGCCCGATCCGTCGTGTACCTGGAGACGGCTCCGCGAGCGGCATTCGACCTGGTCGAGCCGGGACGGGCGTCGATGGACCAACGGAACGAGACGTTCTTGCCCCATGTCCTGGCGGTGACGGCGGGAACCGTCGTCGATTTCCCGAACTCGGATCGCTTCTATCACAATGTGTTCTCGCTCTCGAAGGCGGCGCGATTCGATCTCGGTCGGTATGCCACGGGCAAATCGAAATCGGTGAGGTTCGACCAGCCGGGGATCGTGCGCGTCTTCTGCGAGATTCACTCACATATGAACGCCTTCGTCCTCGTGTTCGCTCACCCGTTCTTTTCGATAACCGACGGCGAAGGCCGTTATCGGATCAACAATGTTCCGGCTGGAAACTACAATGTCATCGCATGGAATGAGGGGATGGCCGCCGATCCGAAGCCGGTGACGATCGCCGCCGGAGCGGTGGCCGAACTCGACTTAGCCGTCCGGTAATCATGCCGGGATCACTCTTCTCGTCGCTCCGGGGACGCATCTTTCTCGCCAGCGCTCTGCTGGCGGTGCTGTCCATTGGCCTCGCGATCTACCTCGTGAACGTTCGCGTGACTCGCGAGGCCGAAGCGACGCTCCAGCGGGAGATGGTCGCGACCTCTGCGCTGGTCGATCAGCTGCGGACGACCCGAACCCAGACCTTCACCCAGATGGCGCGCTTCATCGCCGATGCGCCGAAGGTGAAAGCCGCAGTCGATACCAACGATCCCCCAACGGTCCAGGACATCGCGAGCGACTATCAGGATCAGCTGCGGTCGAATCTGCTGCTCGTGACGAACAGGTCGGGCGCGGTACTGGCGACCGTCGGCGCCTCGCCGCAGGCGGCGCTCGTCGTCGCCAACCAGCCTGCCGTCCGGGATGCGCTGCGGGGTCGCGAAAGCTTCAGCCTGTTGCCGCAACCGGACGGGATGCTCCAACTGGTGACGGTCCCGATTTCGATCGGTCTCGCGCAGCCGGAGATCCTCGGCACCGTGAGCGTCGGCTTTCTGCTCGACAACGCGCTCGCGATCCAGTTGAAAGAGATCACCGGCAGCGACGTCGCCTTCGGCATGGACGGACGGGTGCTCGCGGCGACATTGCCCCGCGACGTGTACAGTCAGCTCGGAAGTCGACTGCGCACCTCCGGCATCAGCCGCTTGGATTTGTCGGGCGTTGATTACCTGGTGCTCCCGAGACCCTTGAGCGCTCCGGCGTCGGAAGGCACGCTCTCGGAGGAAACACCGGGGGGCGGGGCAGGACCGGTGGCGTTGATCCTGCGTTCGCGCGGGGAACTGCTGAGCGGTCTGCGAACCATTCATGCGGGCCTCGCCGCGATCGCCCTCGTCGCCGTGTTGCTCGCGACGCTCCTCAGCTTCGCCGTCGCGCGGACGATCACGCATCCTCTCGCGGCGATCACGGACGTGATGCGCGAGGTTGCCGCGACCGGCGACTTGACCAGGAAGATCGCGGTTCGCGAACCGAGCCGGTGGGACGACGAGGATGCGCGCCTGCTCGCGACGACGTTCAACACCCTGACCGAGTCGATTGCGCGCTTCCAGCGGGAAATGTCGCAGAAGGAGCGTCTGACGTCGCTCGGCCGCCTGTCCACGGTGATCGCTCACGAGGTCCGGAATCCGCTGATGATCATCAAGGCCTCCCTGCATGCGTTGGGTCAGAGCGAGGCCGGCGATGGCGCGCGCCGGGAGGCGATCGCGGACATCGACCACGAGGTCGCCCGGCTCAATCGCATTGTCAACGAGGTGCTCGATTTCTCCCGTCCCATCCGGTTCGACCTGGCGGCGACTGATATGGGCGCCCTCTGCCGCGAGTCGGCGGCGGCGGCCCAGGCGTCACCAGGCGCCGAGATCGCCGTCGATCTCGATCCCGCCCTGCCGGGGGTCGTCACCGACGCCGAGCGATTGCGGATTGCGCTGGTCAACCTCCTCGTCAACGCCAGACACGCGGTCCTGAACCAGCCGGCCGGCGCGGAGCCGCTGGTGACGCTGAAAGCGGCCGGCGACAACGAGCGCGTCATCATCACCATCGGCGATCGAGGTTCGGGGATGGCGCCGAGGGACCTGCCTCAGGTCTTCGATCCCTACTTCACCACCAAGCGCGGCGGCACCGGACTCGGTCTCCCCATCGCCAAGAACATCGTCGAAGGCCTCGGCGGCACGATTGCCGTGTCGAGCACCGTCGGCCGGGGCACGGAGATTCGCATCGAATTGCCGGCCCGCGCGGCCGGGGTCCTGGGAGCCGCCTGACGGATGTCGTCTCCCCACGGTTCCATCCTTCTCGTCGACGACGAAGAACGGATTCTCAGGTCGCTCGCGCGCGCGCTGCGGCAGGCGGGCCACGAAGTCGTGGAAACCACGGCGGCCCGAAGCGCGCTGCGGCTGCTGACCGAACGGACCTTCGATCTCCTCATCGTCGACAACGTGATGCCGGAGATGAGCGGCCTCGATCTGATTCGCGAGTACTTGGGCGCCACCTCGGATCCGGCGCAGATCATCATGATGACCGCGCATGCGACGGTGGAGAGCGCGATCGAAGCGATGAAGCTTGGCGCACTGGACTATCTGCAGAAGCCGTTCGAGATCGACGAACTGCAGGTCGTCGTCCGCCGCGCACTCGAGCACCACCGGCTGCGGAACGAATACCGTTATCTGGTCAGCGAGCGCGACGAGCGCTTCGATCATTACGGGATCATCGGCAAGAGCCGGGCGATGCAGGAGGTCGTTCAGCGCGCGGAGCTCGTCGCGGACACCAAGAGCACCGTGCTCATCACCGGCGAGACCGGCACCGGCAAGGAGCTCGTCGCGCGCGCCATCCACCACCGGAGCGCTCAGCGCGACATGCCCCTCATCAAGGTGAACTGCGCGGCCATTCCCGACACCTTGCTCGAATCGGAGCTCTTCGGCCACGTGCGGGGCGCCTTCACCGGGGCGACCACCACGAAGAAGGGAAAATTCGCGCTGGCCGACGGCGGGACGATCTTCCTCGACGAGATCGGGACCCTGACTCCAACGCTGCAATCGAAGCTGCTGCGCGTCCTGCAGGAACGCGAGTTCGAGCCGCTCGGTGCGGAGCGGACCGAGAAGATCGACCTGCGGGTTATCGCCGCGACCAATCGCGATCTGCGCCAGATGGTGCTCGACGGTCGGTTTCAGGAAGACCTGTTCTACCGGCTCAACGTCATCCCCATTCACATTCCTCCGCTCCGCGAACGTCGCGACGACATCCCGGCGCTGGTGGAACACTTCGTCCGCAAGCACGCTCAGCGCACCGGCCGACGGATCGAACGAATCGAAGACGGTGTGCTCGCGGCACTGCAGCAGTACGACTGGCCCGGCAACGTCCGCGAGCTCGAGAACACGATCGAGCGCGCCGTCGTGCTCTCGGCCGGCCCCGTCGTGACGGCGCGCGCGGTCTCGGTGCTCGGGGCGACCACCCAGCAGGCGACCGGCCTGCCGTCGTTGAAGCTGCGGCAGAACATCGAGTGGGTGGAACGCGAGACCATCCGGCGGGCCCTCGAGAACGCGGGCGGCGTGAAGAAAGACGCCGCGGAGATGATGGGCATCAGCCAGCGGGCGCTGTCCTACTACCTGGCCAAATACCGCATCGACTGACACCAGGCCCCAACCGTACGCCCTTCTGCACCAACCGCGTAAGACCTTACGGCAACAGTAAGGGCAGCACGCACAACTCCCTGATTTCGTGTGGTTTATCGTGGTATCGCCTTTGCTCCCCATCAAGACGTACACGCTGCGGCCCGCAGGAGCGGCTTCACGCCCTTCCGAGTCGGGCCCGAGTTGGAGGAACGAGGAGCATGCGATTTTCATGGACTCGAATGGTAGTGCTCGTGGCGGCGGTCGCCGCGTCTCAGTGTGGAGGGGGCGACAGTAACAACACCAACAGCGGCGGCGGTGGGGGGACACCTACCACGCCTGGAGTGACGCCGACCGTGGTGACCGTCTCGATCGTCGGCACCAGAGGCAATCAATCGTACGTCCCGAACCCTGTGCCGGTCTCGAGCGGGGAGCGGGTGGCGTTCGTGAACAACGACTCGGTCGTCCACCGCATCGTGATGAACGACGGCTCGTTCGATTCCGGCAACCTCGCGCCAAACGCGACGAGCCCATCAGGGGGAACAGGCAGTGGCGACTTTCACTGCACCATCCATCCCAGCATGGTCGGCAGCATCAACGGCTTGACGGCTCCCGAGCCGCCGCCGGGCAGCGGCGATGGATACTGACGCCGGCGCCTGATCAAAGCTCCGCCCACCGGCGGAGCAGGTTGTGGTAAACGCCCGTCAGCTGGACGGCTGACGGGTGATCGGGGGCGTCCTGATTCAGGCGCTGGATGGTGAGGTCGAGGTCGAACAGCAGCGCCCGGTCGGCATCGTGCCTGACCATGCTTTGAATCCAGAAGAACGATGCGATCCGTGCCCCGCGGGTCACAGGTCGCACGTTGTGCAGGCTGGACGCGGGATACAGCACCATGTGTCCCGCCGGCAGCTTCACCGAGTGCACGCCGTAGGTATCCTCGACCAGCAACTCCCCGCCCTCGTACTCGTGTGGCGCGCTTAAGAAGAGCGTCGCCGACAGATCCGTGCGGATACGATGCCCGGTCCCGCTGATCTGGCGGATGGCGTTGTCCACGTGATTGCCGAACGACTGCCCCTTCTCGTACCGGTTGAACAGCGGTGGGAACACGCGAAGCGGCAGCGCCGCCGCCAAGAAGAGCGAGTGCTTCTGCAAGGCCGTCAGGATGATGTCGCCGAGTCCTTCGGCGACATCATGGTTCTCAGGAACCTGGGCGTTGTCCTTCACGCGCGCCGATTGGTGCCCCGCGGTGATCTTCCCGTCGAGCCACTCGGCCGCGTCGAGCTTGCGCCTGGCCTCGGCGACTTGTGCGGGACTCAGAACGTCGTGAATCTGAATCAGCATCCAACCCTCAGAACCCGACGTCTGCAGAGAGATTGATCGAACGGCCAGAGCCCGGAATGAAGTGTCCGCCCCCAACCCGATCGATGTACCGATTGTCGGCGAGATTCTGCCCGTTGAACCGCAGCGTGAGACGCTCTGCGATGCGAACCGAGGCCATGGCTTCGCCGACCCAGTACCCGGGAGCTGTGCGCGCGCCGGTGTTCCCGTTGAAGCGATCGCCAACATAGAACGCGCCGCCTCCCACCTCCACGTCCCGTGGCAGACGGTACGTTGTCCACATGCTCACCGTGTGGTTCGGCGTGTTGCCAAATTCCTTTCCGAGTTCCGCCGGGTTGTTCGACTGCGTGATCTCGCTGTCCATGAACGTGTAGCTGCCGAACAGCTGCCAGCGGTTGGTGATGGTGCCGTTGGCGCCAAACTCAACGCCGCTGACGACGTGTTCGCCCTGGAGGACGGTGGGTGGGTCGCCAGGATTGATACCGGGAGTCCGGGCGTTGGTCTTCGCCGTTCGGAACAGCGCACTGCTCAGGCCGAGTCGTCCGCCGGAGAGATCCCACTTGGTGCCGACCTCGATGCTTCGACTCTTCTCGGGCTCGAGGGCAACGGTGGCCGCCATGAGGCTCAATCCTTCGGTGCTGGGGTTCATCGACGTGCCCGCGCTCGCGTAGACGCTGCCGGATGGCTTCGGCTTGTAGACGATGCCCGCGCGCCAGCTGACCATGTCATCGGTCCGCTCCAGGTTCGCTTCGGCTGCGGCGGCGCTGACCGTCCGGTAATCCAGCGCGAAGCGATCCCACCGCAATCCGCCGGTAACATCGAACTGGCTGCCCAGGCCGACGGTGTCGAAGGCGTACACCGCGACCGAGTTCGCCACGGCATCGGCGACCGCTCCGTCTCTGACGAGCCGGCTTGTGTACGGCTGACTGAAGTCGGGATTGAAGAGATCGGTCAGCGGCGGGGTGGGCCCCTCCTCGATACGGTTCCAATTCTCGGACGTCTCGCGGGCCAGCTCCAACCCGGTCACCAGCGCATGCCCGATCGCTCCGGTCGGAAACCTTGTAGTGAGATCCGTCAGGTTGGCCAGAATTCCGTCGGTCTGATCCCGCGATTTCCAGTCGGTTCGCCGGATATCCGTCGTCGTCGTGTTCTCGAACCGCGGGGCGGTGATGAGGGAGTCTCGTTTCGTCCGCCCGTAGCGCACGACCGATCGAAGGTTCGCCATGTTGCTGAAATCGTGCTCGACGCGGCCAGTGGTTACGTCGGTCCGCGTGTCCTCGTAGTCGCGGCTGGTCAACCCGTAGAAGTTGTCGTAGTCGACTGGCGGAGCCTGATCGGCGTACGCCGCAAGCGGAACGTTGTTGGGGGGCACCCACGGAATCCCGTAGTCCGGCAGGTTGCTCTGATCGAGATGCGTATAGTCCACCATCACCCGGGTGGGTGAATTGAGACCGAACGCGACGGAGGGCGCGATGCCCCAGCGATCGTTGTTCACGGCGTCGCGGCCGGGGGCGTCGGCATCGTTCCACATCGCGTTGAAGCGGAACGCCGCGCCGTCGATGTTCTCGATGGGCAAGTTGAAGTCCAGCGTGCCCCGCTTGTAGGCGGACGAGCCGAGACCGAAGGACACGTTGGTTTGCGCCGTCTCGAGCGGGCTCTTCGTGGCCATGTTGATGACCCCACCGGTGGACCCGCGGCCCGCGTACGTCGAGGCTGGCCCTTTCACCACCTCGACCTGCTCGGTATTGAACGTGTCGCGGGTGTACCCACCGACATCGCGTACGCCGTCGATGAAAAAGTCGGTTCTGGCGCTGAAGCCGCGGATCGACAGGTTGTCACCCGCAGGAACACCGCCTTCGCCGGCCTGGATGCTGATCCCTGTCACGTTGCGGAGAACGTCGCGCAGCGTGGTGGCATTCTGCGCCTCGATGACGTCAGCGGGCACGACGGTGATGGTCTGGGGGATGTTGCGCAGCGGCTCCGTGTACTTCGGCGAGGAGAGCGGAGGCGGGGGCGACACGCCGGAGACGTCCACGAATTCGGACTGGACGGGCACCTCGATTGAGACGGCCTTCGGCCCATTGAACCGGAACGTCAGTCCGGTCCCCATCAGGAGCTCCTGCAGCGCCTGTTCGGGTGTCACGAGGCTTCTCGCGCCCGGCGACGTGAGGTCCCGCATGTTCGACGCAGCCAAGGTCACGGCGATGCCAGTCTGCGACTGAAACGCGGTGAGCGCGTCGCTGAGTGGTCCGGGCGCAATGGCGAACTGCTCCGCCGTGGCCGCCTCCTGGCTCGACGAGGAGTGGCCGAGACGCATCGATCTGATTACGTCGGCAATCGCCTCCTCGTAGCGCGACTTGTGACGCTCCCTTGCTTCGATCGGCGTGGCCGCGCGCGTCGTGAAGGTCGAAGCGACAAGCGCGCTCATCACCATCGCGCGCGATCCGCGTCTCTTCTGTCTCCGTGTTTTCCTCATGCGTCCTCCGCTCACCCTTGCGGGTACAGACTCGAAATCTTTGGTGATTACGCCGCTTCGGTCGCGCGATCGGATCGGGGATTGAGTACCCGCGTCCCAGCCAGCGCCCAGGCTCGGAACCGCCGCCACGCCAGGGCGACGCCCGTCCACACAAGGACCGTCCCGCCGGCCGACGCCAGGCCGGCGATGGTCTGACCTGCGATTCCGTAGTACTCACCGGTGTGCGTGAAGCGCGACCAGCTTCGAAGGCGGCGGCCCAAGCTCTGGTCGGCAAAGGTCTCCCATCGAACGACGTCTCCCGTCAACGGGTCGAGCGTCAGCGTCGACCGGAACTGTGGTTGTCCGCCGGTGCCGGCGTCGATCGCGAAGACGGCCGGCGCGTCGCTCGAGTTCGGCAGCCGCAGATTGATCGTGCGCCAGCCAGGCGCCTGACGCTCTGCCGTGGCCCACAGGGTGTTCACGCCGTCGAATGACGGCGTCGCACGGCGACGGTTTGCTTCGGCGCCAGGGCGATTGGCTCCTTCCCCGCCCCCTCCTGCGGCTGGCACCGACTCGCCGACGAGCTTGTAAACGAGCGCGTTGGCCCATGAGAAAGAAATCGGCATGGCCGTGGCGACTACGATCGCCAGCGGTACCGCTGACCAGATGCCCACGACGTTGTGCCAGTTGAAGTCACGCGCCTTGCCGCGCAGGCCGCCCTTGAACATCACCACGGCCCGGACACTCGACCAGTTCCACCTGCGCGGAATCCACAGATACATCCCCGACAGCACGATGAAGAAGAAGGCAGCGTTGGACCAGCCGCTGATCGCCTTGCCGAGCGGTCGGTTGTCCCCATCCAGGGCCATCCAGCGATGCCACGCTCGCAGGCGGCTCATGAGCCACCTCACGTCGGTCGTCGGCTCGCCCAGCAGCACGCCGCTGTAGGCGTCGAAGTACGCCGTCGTTTGGCCGAATGCGACGGCCGCCGGAGCGGATACGTCCGATCGCAGCGTGATCGCTGTCGGCGCCGGTCCCGGCCGCTGGGCCTGCGCACGCGTCAGCAGCGCCTCGATGGGCAGCCGCTCGGCGGCGGAGGGCGGTTCGCCGTAGAATTGGCGATCCGACCATTCGATCAGCTGGCGCTCGTACATCAGCAGGACTCCGGTGAGCGACATGATGAGGATGGCCACGCCAGCCATCACGCCGGCCGTGAGGTGGCTCCAGAAGAGGACGGTGCGCAGGCTGGGTAGTCTCATCGGGGATCCTTCCGCGAAGCCGTGAGACAGAAACTCAGTATCGTGTCTCACAATACTGAGACTCAGTCTCACTATTAAGTGCGCAGCATATCCCACCATCCCCGACCGGTCAAGTCGCCGATCGACTCGTGTCAAGACTCGCCGATCGATTCGTTGAACACCAGATCGTGACCGACGGGAACCACAGCATCGAGCCGAGGCGCGACCTGCTCACGGTGCGTCGCGGATCCCCGCCGACCCCGCCTTCGGTGCGTGCCCCGATGCGGCGGCGACGACATCGCACGGCAGCGAGCGAGAGGTTGGCGCTGGCCAGGCCCGGGACCGTCAGCACCCGGGCGGCGCCGGGTCGGCCGCCGTGCAGCCCACCGCCAGCAGGGTGGTGCACATGAGCGATATCGCCCGTCTCGCCATACAGCCTCGTCGGCGGTCAGAACTTCACCCGCAGCGCGAACTGAAACGTCCTCGGGTCGCCGACAGCCGTCACCTGACCGAAAGTCGGCGCCGGATTCGTCGGATACTCGCCGGCGCCGAAGTTCGCGTTCCGCGTGACGACGTTGGTCCGGTTCGTCAGATTGAAAGCCTCGGCGAGCCCTTCGATCCTGACGTTCCCTCCGAGACGGAACGAACGCATCACGCGCACGCCCAGACTGAAGAAATCGCTGCCGATCCCGGAGTTCCTCGGGATGAACTCGCCGTTGACCATCGGACGCCCGGCGGTGCCCTGGATGGTCGTGACCCCCGAAGTGATGTTCAACGGGAGCTTCGAATAGGCTTGCACCATCGTCGTCAGTTGAAAACCGTGGCTCAGATGCTCCCAGAGCGTCGCAGCCGGCTCGGTGGACGAGTTGACGGATCCGTTGAACACGAACCGATGCCGTTGATCGTCGTCGGAACGTCCCCAGTCCTTGGACAGATCGGTCGGATCGATAGGAGAGCTGAAGAAATTCTCGCCGACGTTGTTCATCGACTTGGAGAGAGTATAGGAGGCTCGGTAATATCCCCACCGTGTCGGCCGCTGCACGAAGGAGAGATGCAGCCCATGGTAGTTGGACTCGGCCTCCGACGAGTACTGGCTGTTGTTGGCGTAGTCGGGATTCGGACGGCAGCCGTTGTTCGTGCCGGAGGCGACGCAGGTCGGAACGTTCTGGTTGATCGAGACGATCAGGTTCACCCCGCGCAAGTACTGGTAGCCGACGCTCAGGACGCCACGCGCCCCCACCTGCTGCTCGTACTCGATGCCCGCCTGGCGCGAATAAGCGTTCTGGAGGTCGCGATCCATCGTGGTCAGGTTGGGCAGCGTGACCGACGGGACCGGCGCCGGCAAGATGTTCGGGAACGCCGGCGCCCCGATCTGGTTGGGTGAGAGGCTGACGTTGGTCTGCCGGAGCGCCGTCAGATCGGTCGTGTTGCCCGCCGAGAGCAGCGCGTTTGCCAGCGCGCGGAGCGGCACGCGATCAAAGAAGAGTCCCGCGCTGCCCCGGATGACGGCGTTTCTCGAATCCGAGGGCGTCCACGCGAACCCCACACGCGGCGAGAGGTTGTTGGTGTCGGTGTTGATGGTCTCGAGGAACTGCAGGTCGTACCGCAACCCGAGGTTCAGCGTCAGATTCGGATGGGTCTTCCATTCGTCCTGGATGTAGACCCCCAGGTTCGTGTTCGACTGCGGGACCACGCTGTCCCCGAACGTCTGGGTGAAACCCGCGTTGTTGTAGACCCCCGCCAGAAAGTTCTGAAGCGAGGAGAACGCGTAGGCGCCGCGCACCGATCGCGGAAACGTGATCCGGTCGGCGTTGTAGATCCCCTCTCCCCCAAGTCGCCAGGCATGGGCGCCCCGCTGATGCGACAGGCTGTCCACCACGTGCACCATCCGGTTGAGGCGACCCTGAGGGCTCGACGAGAGCGTTCCAAAGGCGGCGACGCCCGCGATGTTCACGTTGGGTCCAATAGGATCGCTCGGCGGTGCCAGCAGATCGCTGAACATCCACTGACCGCGGATCTCGTTCACGGTCCTGGAAGAAAGCGTCATCGTATTGCTGACGGCGATCGCATGGTCTGCGTTGTCCAGGTTGGACGACGCCGACGGCGCGCTCAGTGCGCCGGCGCCCCGGGAATTCGTGGAGTCGGCGCTGTAGAAGCTGTAGCGGAGGCTCAGATGATCGCGGTTGCTCAGCTGATGGTCGATCTTGGCCAGCACGTTGGTGGTATCCACGGGATTCGGATAGATCCCGGTAGTCACCGGCTGACCCGTGTAGCTCACCGCCGCGAGCCTCGCGTTGATGACGTCGGTCGCCGCCGCCAAAATCGTCGTGAGCCCCGACTGATCGAGTTGCCGCCGCTCGACGTTGGAGAAGAAGAACGTCCGATCGCGCCGGATCGGTCCGCCCGCATTGACGCCGTACTGCTTCTGATTCATCGGAAGCCTCGTACCAGACAGGGCGTTCGGCGCGTTGAACCGATCGTCGCGGAAGTATCCGTAGACGTCTCCGCTGGTCGTGTTGGTGCCGCTCTTCGTCACGACATTGACGTACCCGCCCAGCGCGCGGCCGAGCTCGGCCTGCCCGCCCGACGTGACGACCTGAAACTGTTCAACCGCGTCGACCCCGTACGGCATGCCAGCCAGCCCCGCCGCATCGTCGTTGGCCGACAAGCCGTCTACCACGAAGTTGTTCGAAAAATTTCGCTGGCTGCCAACGGAAATGCCCTGACCGGGGACCGCAGAGGTCTCTGCGAACAGTTGCGTGCTCGCGATGTTGGTAGGCGACACGCCGGGAACGAGCAGGGCGAGATCGAGGAACTGGCGGCCGTTGAGAGGAACGTTGCGCACCTCCGCCTCTGAAATCGTGCCCGCGATCTGGCTCCGCGCCGCCTCGAGCACCGTGGCCTCCCCCGTGACCGTCACGTCCGTTGCCAGATCGGCGATGGTGAGCGAGACAGGCAACTCGAATGCCGAGCCAACCGTGAGGGTAAGCACCCTGATGGCATCCGCGAACCCCCGGGATCGAACCGTGATTTCATAGGTCCCAACCCTCAGAAACGGAAAGCGGAATCGTCCGTCAGCATCGGTGACCGTCGTTCCCCTGACGTTGGTGTTGATGTGCCGGGCGCTGACCTGCGCGCTGGGGACGACGGCGCCCTGCGGGTCGGTCACCCGTCCGCTCACGCTTGCGTAATTGACGCTCTCCTGAGCTGCGGCAAACGATCCAGCAGCCAGACCGAGCCACAGAGTGACCAGGATCCTCACGATCAAATGCGTCATCCACGACCTGCCCGCGCACGACCACGGCCATCGTGCGGCAGACGACTGTGCCTGCCTCAACATTCATCCTCCCGGCTCGGTGCATCTGGAGCAGGCGCGGCGTGAAACACCACGGCCGGCGTGAGCTCCCCGAGTAGAGTTCAGAATTCGTCGATGCGGAGGTTACCGAGGGGGCGGCAGCTCAGGACTGGCTGGACGTAAGATTGGGAGGCGAGACATCGAGGCTATCCGTTCATGGTCGGCAGCGCTCGCCGGCGGTGCAGGAAGCGGGGGGAGCGGCGCCAGCCCGTTGAGAAGCGAAAACAGCGGGACCGCAGACGGGACAACCGGGCTGTTGAGAAAGCAATCGGGCGGTTCGCGATCGGTGTCGGACGAGACACCTCCGTGATGTCCTGACACGCCGTGCATCGGACAGAAGTGGCCGGGACCGAGCACCGCGCACGTACAAAGCACCTCCTCGCCTTCGGCCGCGTACCCCGTGGCGAGCAACACGGGCACGCCAGTCAACACACCCAGCTGGCTGACCAGCCAGATGGCCGCGATCGCCGAGAGATGGCGACGGAGGCGACGCACGTCTGCAGCTTAGCACGGGGGGATTGACTCGCAGTCGTGGAGACGACAGGCGCGATCGTTGAGGCGGCCGGAAGGACGGAAAAATACTGATATCCTTGATGGGATCCAAATGTCCGAACTCGGGGATCTAGGTCCATGTCTCTCGTGGCTCTCTCGGAACTGCTCGGCGCCAGCCTGCGTGATGGCACAGGCTCACTGCGTGGTCGTGTCCGCGAAATCGCCGTCGCACCGCAGGATCACCCCACCCGCGTCGCATTCCTGATCATCGACACCCCCGACGGCGAGCGCGCGCTCCCGGCAGAAGACATCAGATCGTGCAGCGGCACGGTCCGGACTGTGTCGGATTCCCCGAGCTGGGAGACAGGTACCCCGGCTGACGGGGTCCTGCTGCTCAAGCGCGACCTGTTGGATCAACAGATCATCGACGTCCACGGCCGAAAGGTCGTCCGCGTCAACGACGTCGAGATCGAGTCGACCCCGATCAACGGCCACGTCCAGCTGCACGTGGTGGCCGTGGACGTTGGGGCGCGCGGCGCGATCCGACGCCTTTCAAAAGGGGTCGTACCCCATTTCACCCTGCGGCTCCTCCTCGAGCGCATCCCGCCGCGCGTCATCCCCTGGCAGTTCGTCGATTTGCTCGAAACCGATCCGGCGCGGCGCGTCAAGCTGAAGATTGCCTACGAAGGCCTGGCGAAGCTTCATCCTGCGGACATCGCTGACATCGTCGAAGATCTTCCGCGCGACGAGCGCGAGGCGGTATTCGAGACGATCGACGAGGAGGTCGCGGCTGAGACGCTCGAGGAGCTGGATCCCGACCTGCAGGTGTCGATTGTCGAATCGCTCGACAAGGGTCGCGCCGCTGACATCCTCGAGGAGATGGATCCGGACGCCGCGGCGGACCTTCTTGGCGATCTTCCCGAGGAGGAGACGGGCGAGCTCCTCAAGGAGATGGCGCCTGAGGAGCGGCTCGAGATTTCGCAGCTCCTCGAGTTCGGCCAGCACACGGCCGCCGGTCGCATGACGACGGAATTCATCGCCGTTCCGGAGACCGGTGTCGTCGACGACGCCATCGACGCCCTGAAGCGTTTCGAGGGAGGACGCGAGGCGCTTGCCACCATCTACCTGACCGGCCCGTCCCAACGGCTCTCCGGCGCCGTTCCGCTGGTCAAGATCGCGGTGTCCTCGCCGGCCATTCAACTTTCGCAGCTGAGCGAAGAGTACGTCTCCTGCTCGCCCGATACGCCGCAGGACGAGGTCGCCGCGCTGTTCGACAAGTACAACCTGCTCACGCTGCCTGTCGTGGACGCGGACGGACGACTGACGGGCATCATCACGGCCGACGATGTGATCGCGATGCTCCGGCACCGCGACTGACGCGACCATGAGGTGGCTAGGCCGCAGCCGCAGTCGTCTCCTGATGATGCTGTCTGTCGTCGGCCCCGGTTTCATCACGGCCAGCGTCGACAACGATGCCGGCGGCATCTTCACCTACTCCCTGGCCGGCGCGCAGTTCGGCTACTCGCTCCTCTGGGTGATGATCCCCATCACCGTCGCCCTGATCGTCGTGCAGGAGATGTCCGCCCGGATGGGCACGGTGACCGGCAAGGGGCTGAGCGACCTCATCCGTGAGGAATTCGGATTCCGAATCACGTTCTTCCTCATGATTGCTCTGGTCGTCACGAATTTCGGAAACGTCGTCGCAGAGTTCGCGGGCGTGGCCAGCAGCCTCGAGTTGTTCGGCATCTCTCGGTACCTCGTCGTCCCGCTCGCGGCCGCGTTCGTCTGGACACTCGTCGTCCGGGGTACTTACGACAGCATCGAGAAGGTCTTCCTCGCGGCTTCGGCCTTCTACGTGTGCTATATCGTCGCGGGGCTGCTTGCCCATCCCGATTGGCGAGCCGCAACCTACGCGACGGTGACCCGACCCGCTGGCGAGGGGATCCGCACCTACGGATACGTGTACCTGATGGTGGCGCTCGTCGGCACGACGATCGCCCCGTGGATGCAGTTCTACCTGCAGGCCTCCGTGGTCGAGAAGGGCGTGACGATGCGCCAGTATCGGATGTCACGCCTGGACGTCATCATGGGATGTGTCTTCTGCGTGATCGTCGGCTGGTTCATCATCGTGGCGTGCGCCGCCACTCTCTTTACCAGCGGCCGGCACAGTATCGAGAGTGCCGCGGACGCGGCGCAGGCGCTGCGTCCCCTGGCCGGCGACTACGCCTATCTTCTGTTCGCCGCCGGGTTGTTCAACGCCTCGCTGTTCGCCGCGTCGATCCTGCCGATTTCGACGGCCTACGCCGTCTGCGAAGGTCTCGGATTCGAGTCGGGCCTCGACAAGAAGTTCCATGAAGCACCGGTCTTCTACTGGCTGTTCACGCTGTTGATCGTCGCTGGGGCTGCCGTGCTGCTGATTCCGGGCCTGCCGCTCGTCTATCTCCTGGTACTGTCGCAGGTGGTCAACGGTGTCCTGCTGCCCTTCGTCCTCATCTTCATGCTCCTGCTGACCAACGATCGCGAGCTCATGGGCCGGTACACGAACAGCAGACGATTCAACGTCATCGCCTGGACGACCGTCGGCGTCATGATCGGGCTGACCCTCGTGATGCTTGGCCAGCGTCTCTGAACATGGCCATCAACGATCGACGGGAGATTTTCGCCTGGTCCATGTACGACTGGGCCAACTCGGGATTTCAGGCCACGGTCATCACCGTGCTCGCCGGTCCATATCTGACGGCGCTCGCGCAACGGGATGTCGGCGAGAACGGTCTCGTGTTCGACCTGGGACCACTGATCGTGACCGCGAAGTCTTTCTTCCCCTACTGTATCGGCCTGTCGGTGATCCTCCAGGTCTTCCTCCTGCCCGTGCTGGGCGCGATCGCCGATTACACCAGTCTGAAAAAGCGTCTCATGGCGCTCCTTTGCTACACCGGCAGCATTGCCACCTGCCTGCTCTTCTTCGTGACCGATGGCCGCTACCGTCTCGGCGGCCTGCTGCTCGTCGTCGCGAATCTCTGTTTTGGCGCCTCGCTGGTCTTGTACAACGCATTCCTCAACGACATTGCCACGGAGGACCGCCGGGACAGCGTCTCGAGCCGAGGCTACGCTCTCGGCTATCTCGGCGGAGGCATCCTGCTGGTGCTGAATCTCGGGTTGCTTCGGAACGCCTCCGCGCTCGGCCTGGACGGCGGCCTCGCGGTGCGCGTATCGCTCGCTTCGGCGGGGGTCTGGTGGGGCGGCTTCGCCATCCTCACGTTTCGAGTGCTGCAAGAACGGCCGGCGGCGGCGCTGGTGCCGCCGGGAAGCTCGCTGTTCAGGGCAGGGACCCGTGTCCTGCTCGACTCGTTTGTGACCCTTCGGCAGTTGCCTCAGACCCGGAGATATCTCCTCGCCTACATGCTGTTCAACGACGGGATTCAGACCGTGATTGCGATGGCCTCTGTGTTTCTGTCGCAGGAGCTCTTCGTGGCCCGGGGCTTGCCCGAAGACCAGTCCTTTCTGGTCGGCTTGATCCTGGTCATCCAGTTCGTCGCCTTTTTCGGCGCCCATCTCTTCGAGCGAGTGGCCGCACTCATCGGCACCAAGCGAGCGATCATGACGACGCTGGTCATCTGGACCGGGACCATCTTCTATGCCTATGGCTGGCTGCAGACGACGTCGCAGGCCTGGGTGATGGGCGGGATCATCGCCGTCGTGCTGGGAGGATCGCAGGCACTCTCGCGCTCGTTGTTTTCCCGCATGATCCCCGCGGGCCGCGAGGCGTCGTTCTTCGGCGTTTACGAGATCGCGGAGCGCGGCACGTCATGGATCGGACCGTTTCTCTTCGGCGTGGTCGTCGCGGCGACCAATTCCTACAGGCAAGCGATGCTGTCGCTCATCGTGTTGTTCGTGACGGGCATGACGGCGCTGCTGTGGACGGACACGGCGCGCGCCATCCGCGACGCGCGGAGGCAAGCCTCCATGTAGGCCGCGATTGCCGCCGTGCCCCCAACGCCCGAGGCACGAGAGCAGTTGAAATTGAACGGGCGTTCAAACTACGGTAGGAGTCGTGGTTCCTCCACCGGAAGAGCCTGAGAAAGGCCGTTTCCCGCCACCACCGCGCCGGCGACGCCGGCCCCGCGCCGCGCGAAGCGGCGATACGTCGTCCACACGCATCGACATCATGAAGAGCGCTGCCCAGGCATTCCGCCGGCTTGGGTACCACGGCGCGACGGTGGAGCACATCGCCGCCGCGCTGCGCATGAAGAAGGGCAACCTGTACTACTACTTCAAGAACAAGGAAGAGATCCTCTTCGCCTGCCACCAGTACTCACTCGATCGCCTGCTGCAGCTGCTGGAAGAAGTCGAAGCGTGCGGCGCCTCGCCGGCCGAGAAGATGCGCACGCTGATTATCGGCGTCGTGCACATCATCCTCGACGAGCTCCACGGCACGGCGCTGATTCTGCAACTGGAGGCGCTGTCCCCGACCCATCTGAAAACCGTGATCGAGCGGAGGGATCGGTTCGATCGAGGAATCCGACAGGTGCTCGAGGAGGGGATCGCGGAGGGCACGTTTGCGCCCACGGACGTCAAGCTGCGGTCGTTCGCGCTGCTCGGCGCGGTGAACTGGATCCCACGGTGGTTCAACCCCGCAGGACCGGCGACCTCCACGGAGATCGCCGATCGCTTCGCGGACTATCTCATCGCAGGGCTGAAGCGGACCTGAGCTACGGGCGCTGACTGGCTGGCGGCGTGACGTCGTTCAGGCGCGCGTACACCACGAGCTGGCCATAGATGTCCCATGTGTGGCCGATCAGGAAGCCGAACATGCGGGCGCGCGTCGATGGGCCCATGAACCCCGGAGGCATCGCGGCCGGCTGAACCAGCGTCTGATCGGTCTGCTCTTTCAGAAGGGCGATCCCGTAATCGAACGAGTCGTTCATGGCTTTGATCGCGGCGTCTTTGTTCAGCGCCGCCGCTTTAGGGTCGAGCGTCGGCGCCGTGGCCTTGCCGCCGACCGCGGCGAGAAAGCGATTGTTGATTTGGGCGATGTGCACAACCCGTTCGGCGAAACTCTGCTGCGCCGGTGTCGGCTTGAAGGAATACTTGTCTGGTGGGAGAGCGCTGGCGAGCTTTGCCATTGTCTCCTTCAGGCCCGACCAGTCCTTCATGATGTCGCCCTGCAGCGTCGGCGGCGCGCCGGCGGCGGCGGGTGCCTGAGCGAAAGCCGGCGCGGCCAGAACGGCAGCGACGCAGGCAAGGGCGAAGATCCGGATAGCGTCTTTCACAGTTGGCCTCCTCGATTCACGTCTAAGATACCGACCTCCGGGGGTTCGCGGAGCTCGATGACAACCACCCACTATAATCCTAAATGTGGCGCGACTCATCCCGTTGATCGACACAGAGCGGACGCCGAAGCCGCCCTGGCTGAAAGTGAGGGCACCCGGCTCGGCGAACTACACGCGTCTCAAGGGCCTGATGCGCGAGCTCAGGCTGCACACCGTTTGCGAAGACGCACACTGCCCGAATATCGGCGAATGCTGGAACCACGGCACAGCTACCTTCATGATCCTCGGCGATGTCTGCACGCGCGCCTGCTCCTACTGTGCCGTCGCCCACGGCCGTCCCTCGGCGGTCGACCACGACGAGCCCGCCCGGGTCGCCGAAGCCGTCCGAACGCTCAATCTCGCTTACGTCGTCGTCACGTCGGTCGATCGTGACGATTTGCCCGACGGCGGCGCGTCGATCTTCGCGGAGACGATTCGTCAGATTCGCGCGCGTCAACCCGAGTCGCGGGTCGAAGTGCTGATTCCCGATTTTCAGGGCCATGAGCAGTCGCTTCACGAGGTTCTCGACGCCGGTCCCGACGTGCTCAACCACAACACGGAAACGGTTCCCCGACTCTACCGGGCGTCACGATCGGGCGGCCGATACGACCGAACGCTCGACCTGTTCGCCAGATCGCGCCGCTACGCGCCGGCGATACCGACCAAGACCGGCCTGATGGTCGGCCTTGGCGAAGAACACGACGAGATCGTCTCGACATTCAAGGACCTGCGAGAGGTCGGGTGCGAGATCTTGACCGTCGGACAGTACCTGCGACCCTCACCACAACACGCGCCGCTCGCTCGCTACTACCATCCGGATGAGTTCCGGGAGCTCAAGCGGATTGCGCTGGAGCTGGGCTTCGTCCACGTGGAATCGGGGCCACTGGTCCGCAGTTCGTACCATGCGCACGAGACCGCGGAGGCGTACGAACAGATCCAGCGCGTTCAATAGTTCACGTGATTCCGGTAGCAGGGGACGCTCGCGCTCGGTCTATAGCGGCGTGAAGCTAATCTTGCGACCCTTACGTTTCCGCCAAACCCAGGAATAAAAAATCGCGCGTGCAAACATGCACCCGGATCAGACGGACCGCTACGATCGAGCGCGGAGGCGGTTCGATTCCTGCGCGCGGTGCCGGCGTTCCTGGCCGCAAGTTGTTGACTGCGCGAAGGTGATCGATGGTGAGCCAAACGTTCGCCATTTGGAACCAGATCGTCATTTGGCTCCGTCGGCTACAGAGGCTCCGAGGCGCGGCCTGATACCGCGTGACGGGCGGAACGACATCTCGTAAGCTGGAGGGGTAGGAGGTCGGTGCATGGCTGCGCTTGACTGGTCGAAGTGCCCGGCGGTCGAGAGCGTCCCCGACAGGGTCGGTGGCGCCTGGGTGTTCAAAGGCACCCGCCTGCCCGTAGCCACCGTCATCGAGAATCTTGAGGACCTCAGCGTCGACGAGGTCATCGAACAATTCGACGTTACGCGGGAACAGGTGGCCGCCGTTCTCGAATTCGTGGCTGCGAGCCTGCGCTCCGAAGTTGCCACCGGTGCTCGTCCTGTTTGATCACGGCACGCCGAAGGGGCTGGCCCGAGCGCTGACCGAGCACACCGTTCACACGGCACAGTCCAGAGGGTGGGACACGCTCAGTAACGGGGGCGCTGCTGAACGCCGCCGAGGAGAGCGGCTTCGAGGTACTGGTCACGACAGACCGGCGGATCCGGCATCAGCAGAACCTGAAGGTGCGCCGCATTGCTCTCGTGGTTCTGGCAGGCAGCACCAGCTGGTCGCTCGTTCGGCGGTTTACCGATCGCATCACCGCCGCTGTTACTGCCGCGACGCCTGGCAGCTACTCCGAAGTCGACACCCCTTCGAGCCGAAACCCCTGCGCGGTTGAACGCGACCGATTGCTGAAATCGGAAAGGGGTTCAAACGAACACACGGAAGCAGCGATTCGATTCCTGTTTGCGGTCGGTCCTTCGGCCCTCGCAAGTGAACAGGTTAGGGAATTCAGTGGTGAACCGGAAGTGAATCGAACCGCTGAACGCGAAGCCTTGAACACGGAAACTGAACCCTGAACCCCTGAACCTCTTATCGCTTCGGCTTGTAGACGTGCGTCGCCTGCCCGAAAAAGACCTCGGCCGACTCCATCATCGTCTCGGTCAACGTGGGATGTGGATGAATGGACAGTTTCAGGTCCGTGGCGTTCGCCCCCATTTCGATCGCCAGCACTCCTTCCGCGATGAGCTCGCCGGCGCCGGGGCCGACGAGGCCCACCCCGAGCAGACGCTCGGTCTCCGGGTCGAGAATCAGCTTCGTCAGGCCGTCGGTGCGATCCAGTGTGATGGCGCGGCCCGAGGCGCCCCATGGAAACTTCGCGATGACGACCTTGCGGTTCTCCTTGACGGCCTGAGCTTCGGTCAGGCCGGCCCAGGCCAGCTCTGGATCGGTGAACACGACGGCCGGAATGGCGCGCGGCGCAAACAAGACGTTTTCTCCGGCAATCACTTCGACGGCCACGCGGCCCTCATGTGACGCCTTGTGCGCCAGCATCGGCTCGCCGACGACGTCGCCAATGGCGAAGATGGAGGGCTCGTGAGTGCGGCGCTGTTCGTCCACCTGGATGAAGCCGCGTTCGTCGACCTTCACGCGGGTCCGATCGAGCCCGGGAATGGCGGAATTCGGCTTGCGTCCCACGGCCACCAGCACTCGATCGAACACCTGTTCGCTCGGGTCCGCTTTTCCCTCCATCTCGACAACGATGCCGCGGCCTTCCGCCTTCAGCTGCACGACTCGCGTCTCGAGCAGGACCCTCTTCATCACCTGGGACACGCGCTTCGCCAGGACGTCCACGAGATCGCGGTCCGCGCCGGGCAACAGGCCCGCGGTCATCTCGACCACCGTGATGGCGCTGCCGAGCGCGGCGTACACCGTGCCCAGTTCCAAGCCGATATAACCGCCTCCCACGACGAGCAACGAACGCGGAACATCCGGAAGATCGAGGGCGCCGGTCGAATCCATCACACGAGGATCGGCAAGCCTCAACGGCGGCGGGATCGCAGGAGTCGATCCCGTCGCGAGGATCGCGTGTTCGAACTCGAGCGGCTCGTCGCCGCCCGTGACGCCCTTGAACCGGAGGTGGTGTGCGTCGACGAGTTCAGCCAGACCGCGCAGGTACTGAACCTTGCGGGCCTTCACCAGCTGCCCGGTTCCGCCGGTCAGCCGCTTCACCACGCTGTTCTTGAAGTCGCGCAGCTTCGCGAGATCGACTGTGGGCTCCCCGAAGTCCACTCCCCACTGTTTCGCGTGGCGTGATTCGTCAATCAGCTTGGCCACGTGCAGCAGGGCCTTGGACGGGATGCAGCCCCGGTAAACGCAGACGCCGCCCGGATTGGGTTCCGGATCGATGAGCGCGACGCTGAGGCCCAGATCGGCGGCCAGAAACGCGGCGGCATAGCCGCCCGGGCCGCCGCCGACGACTGCGAGTTGGACTGAGTTCATGGGGACCACTTCCCGCCACGAAGACACGAACACACGAAGAAGAAAGTCGAATCGCTTCCTTCGTGTCTTCGTGTCTTCGTGGCCGCTTGTGTCATCCCTGCAGCGCCAGCAGGAACGGCTGCTCCAGCGCCTGGATGACCCACTGCAGGAAGCGGATGCCGTCGGCGCCGTCGACCACGCGATGATCGTACGACAGCGACAACGGCAGCATCAGACGTGGAACGAACTGATTGTCCGTGTAAATCGGCTCGGTGCGCGCCCGGCCGATGCCCAGGATGGCGACCTCCGGCAGGTTGACGATCGGCGTGAAGTAGGTACCGCCGATTCCGCCCAGATTCGAGATGCTGAAGCACCCGCCCTGCATCTCCTCGAGGGTCAGCTTCCGGGCGCGCGCCTTGGCCGAGAGCGCCGAAATCTCGACGGCAATCTGGATGATGTTCTTCGTGTCGGCATCGCGCACCACCGGCACCAGCAGCCCGCGGTCGGTGTCCACCGCCACGCCGATGTGAACGTACTTCTTGTAGATGATCTCCTGCGCCGCCGTGTCGATGGACGAGTTGAACTGCGGGAACAACTTCATCCCGGCTGCCACCACTTTCACGGCGATCGCGGTGATGGTGAGGCTGCCCCCTGCGGTTTCCGCGTCCTTCGCGTATTTCTTGCGAAGCTCCTCCAGGGCCGTGACATCGGCAAGGCCGTGCTGAGTCACGTGCGGAATCGCGCGCCACGCGGCGCTCAGATGCTCGGCTGTCTTCCGGCGCACGGCGTGCATTGGCTGGCGATCGACCTCACCCCACCGCGCAAAATCTGGAAGCGCGGCGGCGGCGGACGACTCACCGCGAGCCGCCGTACCGATCAACTGTCTCGCGTGCGACTTGACGTCCTCGACCGAGATACGGCCATCCGACGCGCTCCCCTGCACGCGATCGACGTCCACGCCGAGCTCACGGGCCAGGCGGCGGACCGACGGGGAGGCTGGCGCCGGAGGCGTATCCGGGGCGGCAGGTTCGGGGGTCGGCCGCGAGGCGCGGCTGATCGCAACGACGTTGCTGGCAGGAGGGCCGGACGTCAAGGAACGCGCTCTTTCTGTCGGCACCCCTTCGTCCTGGTCGGAGCTCTTGGGCGCAGCCGCCACATCGGGCTTGTCCTTCCTGCCGCTCTTGTCCAAGGGAGAGGCGCGTTCCGCACCCTCGACGTGCTGCTCGAGGCCGCCGTCTGGAATCGTGCTCGACGTGTCGACGCCCACGGCCACGGACTCCGACCGATTCTCAACGGGCTTTGCCGCAGCGCCCGCCCCACCTTCGACGCTCAGGACGACCTGACCGACCTTGACCTTGTCGCCGGCCTTGACCGTGACCGCCGTTACGCGACCCGCGACGGTCGAGGGGACTTCGATAGTCGCCTTGTCGGTCTCGAGCTCGAGGACCGTCTGATCCTTGGCGAGAGTGTCTCCGGGCTTGACGAGGACCCGCAGCACGTCCCCCGCCGTGACGTTCTCACCCAGTTCGGGAAGAATGAAGTCAGCCATCGATTAGGATTTCGCCGGATCGCTCTTGTCCGGGTTGATGTTGAAGGCCGTCATCGCCTCCTCGATGCTCGGGGGTTCGACCTTGCCCTCCCGAGCGAGCGCGCTCAGGGTCGCGACGACGATGTAGCGATGATCGACCTCGAAGAAGTCCCGGAGCGAGGCGCGGTTCTCGCTCCGCCCGAAGCCGTCGGTTCCGAGTGAAATCAGCGGACGCGGCAGCCAGCGGTCGATCGCGTCGGGGAGGGCCTTGACATAGTCGGACGCCGCGACGAAGACGCCAGGCGCTTTCGCCAGGGAGGCCGTGACGTGCGGTACGCGCGCCGGCTGGCCCGGGTGCAGCATGTTCCAGCGCTCGCAGGCGTGCCCGTTCCGGTAGAGCTCGCTGTAGCTGGTGACGCTCCAGACATCGGCGCCGACGTCGTACTTCGATTCGAGAATCTCCTGCGCTTTGATCACCTCCGGCAGGATCGCGCCGCTGCCGAACAGCTGCGCGCGCCGCGAGGCGTCCGGCTTCGACGTCTCACGATAGCGATACAGCCCCTTCAGAATGCCGTCGTGCGCCCCCTCCGGCATGGCGGGCATCGCGTACTGTTCGTTCATCACCGTCAGGTAGTAGAAGACACTCTCCTGCTCGACGTACATCCGGCGGATCCCGTCCTCGATGATGACGGCCATCTCGTACGCAAAGGCCGGATCGTAGGCGATGCAGTTGGGGTACGCCATGGCGAACAGTTGGCTGTTGCCGTCCTGGTGCTGCAGGCCTTCGCCGGCGAGCGTCGTCCGGCCGGCCGTGCCGCCGAGCATGAAGCCGCGAGTCCGGGCATCGGCGGCGGCCCAGATCAGATCGCCGATCCGCTGGAACCCGAACATGGAGTAGTAGATGAAAAAGGGGATCGTGTTCACGCCGTGCGTCGCATACGCCGTGCCGGCGGCGATGAACGACGACATCGATCCGGCTTCGGTGATGCCTTCCTCGAGAATCTGTCCGTCCGAAGCTTCCTTGTAGTAAAGGAGCATGTCCATGTCCACCGGTTCGTACACCTGTCCGACATGGGAGTAGATGCCGACCTGACGGAACAGAGCCTCCATGCCGAACGTCCGGGCTTCATCGGGCACGATGGGCACGACCAGGTGGCCGATGTCCTTGTCGCGCAGCAGCTTCGACAGCATCCGCACGAACACCATCGTCGTCGACGCCTTGCGACCTTCCGTGCCCTTG
The DNA here is from genome assembly GCA_035537875.1 of Vicinamibacterales bacterium. GTDB lineage: Bacteria > Acidobacteriota > Vicinamibacteria > Vicinamibacterales > CAVVIG01 > DATLLJ01. The sequence goes on from DATLLJ010000172.1 coordinate 54,597, forward strand.
TGGAACTCCTCGAAGAGCTCGTGCGGCACCGGAGGCAGTCTGCTCGCACGCACCTTGCGGTTCGGCAGGTACCCTCCGAGCGCGTCACGCCGCTCGCGCATGTACTTGATTTCCACCGAGTCGTCGGAGGGCCGATAGAACGGCGTGGCATGGATTTCAGCGTCCGAGATCGGGATGCCGAAGCGCGTGCGGAACGCGCGCAGCTCCTCGTCGTTCATCTTCTTCTGCTGGTGGGTGATGTTCTTGCCTTCCCCCGCCTCGCCCAAACCGTATCCCTTGACCGTGCGTGCGAGGATGACGGTGGGCGCCCCTTTATGTTCGACCGCCGCTTTGAAGGCATTGTAGACCTTGATGGGATCGTGCCCCCCGAGCGTGAGCTTCTTGAGCTGGTCGTCCGAGAGGTGCTTCACCATGTCGAGCAGCCGGGCATCGGCACCCCAGAAGTGCTGACGGACATAAGCGCCGGACTCGACGCCGTACTTCTGGTACTGGCCGTCGACGATCTCGCCCATGCGCTTCACGAGCAACCCGTCCCGATCCTTCGCCAGCAGGCTGTCCCACTCGCGGCCCCACAGGACCTTGATGACGTTCCAGCCGGCTCCGCGAAAGGCCGCCTCGAGCTCCTGGATGATTTGGCCGTTCCCGCGGACGGGACCGTCGAGCCGCTGGAGGTTGCAATTGATGACGAAGACGAGGTTGTCGAGCTTCTCGCGAGCGGGAAGGGTGATGGCGCCGAGCGTCTCCGGCTCGTCGGTTTCGCCATCGCCGAGAAACGCCCACACCCTGGCGTTCGACTTCGGCTTGAGCCCGCGATCCTCCATATAGCGGATAAACCGCGCGTGGTAGATCGCCATGATCGGGCCGAGCCCCATCGAGACCGTCGGATACTCCCAGAAATCCGGCATCAGCCATGGATGTGGATAGGACGAGAGACCACCGCCCTGACGAAGCTCGCGCCGGAAGTTTTCGAGGTCTCTCTCGTTGATTCGCCCTTCCAGGTACGCGCGTGCGTAGATGCCGGGCGCCGCGTGCCCCTGAAAGAACACCACATCGGCGTCGTCGTCACCGTCGTGGCCTCGGAAGAAGTGATTGAATCCGACCTCGTACAGGGTGGCGGCCGAGGCAAAGGTGGAGATGTGCCCCCCGATGCCTTCTTCCGCCTTGTTCGCCCGAACCACCATGGCGAGCGCATTCCAGCGCACCAGGCTCTTGATCCGCCTCTCGATGTCGGGGTTCCCCGGCATCAACACCTGCTCGTCTACCGGGATGGTGTTGATATACGGCGTGTTGGCCGTAAACGGCAGTTTGACCCCGATCTGGCGCGCATGAATCGTCAGCTCGCGCAGCAACCGCGCGACTTTGACCGGCCCGCCGCTCTGGAGGACATAATCAAGCGAGTCGAGCCACTCGCGCGTTTCGGTCGGGTCGAGCTCGGTCTGGTCTTTTGGGGATGGTTGTCTCACAACTCAATTCTAGACCAGCCGTCGCTGCGGGATAACATCGAGGCGGTGAGGAGACGTGATGCACCATTATATGCTTGCGCTGGTATCAGTCCTGTTGACGCTGACGGCCGTGCTGGTGGCCGCGCAATCCTCGTCTCCCATCCCTCCTCCTGTGAGGACGATCGCACCCGCTGCAGGTGGCATCGAGATTTCATCGCTCGATCGAAGCGTGGACGCCTGCACAGATTTCTATCAGTTTGCATGCGGCGGCTGGATGACCGCCAATCCGATGCCACCCGATCAGCAGCGATGGGGGCGATTCGCGGCGATCCAGGAACGCAATTTCACGATCCTCAGGGAAATCCTCGAGGCGGGAAAGGGCAGCGAGGACGAGGCCCGCGCAAGCGACTTCTATGCTGCCTGCATGAACGAAGGGGGCATCGAAGCCAGAGGGCTTGCGCCGCTCGAGGCCGACCTCGCCCGCATCGCCGGGCTGATCCGCAAGGAAGACCTCCCTGCGTTGCTCGCGCACCTTCATGGCGTGGGCGTCAACGCCTTGTTTCAATTCAGCTCGCAAACCGATCGCCGCGATGCGACACAGCAGATCGCACGGGTCGATCAGGGTGGCCTCGGGCTGCCCGACCGGGATTACTACCTGAAAACCGACGCCCGATCGCTCGAGCTGAAGCAGAAGTACGTCGACCACGTCCAGAAGATGCTCGAGCTGACCAGGACGTCGCAGGATCCGTCCGCGGCGGCGCGTGCGGTGCTCCGCATCGAGACCGCGCTGGCCGAGGCCTCGCTCGATCGTACGACTCGACGCGATCCCGCGGCTACGGATCACATGATGACGACCGACGAATGGCGGACGTTGACCCGCCCCATCGACTGGTCGGCATACGTCGCCGCCACGGGGTCGCCGGCGTTCAGCCGTTTCAACATTGCGGTCCCTGGCTTCTTCAAGGCGCTCAGCACGTTGCTGGAGTCAACGCCGGTCACCGAGCTGAAGGCCTATTTCACATGGCAGCTGGTGAACGCCTCGGCGCAGCTCTTGCCCCGGACCATTGCCGATGCCGATTTCGATTTCTTCAACCGTACGCTCGGAGGACAGCAGCAGCCGCTGCCCCGGTGGCAGCGGTGCGTCACGCAGACCGACAGCAGTCTCGGCGAAGCGCTTGGTAAAGCGTTCGTCGAACGCGCATTCGGCGCAGCGGCCAAAGCCGACACGCTGGCCATGGTGGAGGGGATCAAAGCGGCGATGGAGAAAGACATCGCCGAGGCCCCCTGGATGAGCGACGAGACCAAGCGCGCGGCGCGGGCCAAGCTCGAGACCGTCGTGGATCGCATCGGGTACCCGGACAACTGGCGCGATTACTCGTCGGTGCGCGTCACGCGCGACGATGCCCTGGGGAACCGGCAGCGGGCCATTGCCTTCGAGCGCCAGCGCACGCTGAACAAGATCGGCCAGAGCGTCGATCGCAACGAATGGAGCATGACGCCGCCGACGGTCAACGCCTACTACAGCCCCGATCGCAACACCATCAACTTCCCGGCTGGCATTCTCCAGCCGCCGTTCTATCAAGCGGGACGTGATCCGGCCGTCAACTATGGCGGCGCCGGCGCGGTGGTGGGCCACGAGTTGACGCACGGCTTCGACGATCAGGGCCGGAAGTTCGACGAACGAGGCAACCTGCGGAACTGGTGGACCGAGGCGGACGCGGCGGCGTACGAGTCGCGCGCCTCGTGCATCGCCGATCAGTATTCGCAGTATGTCGTGGCCGGGGACACCAACCTCAACGGCCGGCTCACCCTCGGCGAGAACACGGCCGACAACGGAGGAGTGCGCCTGGCGCTGATGGCCTACCTTGCCGGGCCTGGCGCTTCGGCGCCGGTCGTGGACGGCTTCACGCTCGACCAGCGGTTTTTCATCGGATTCGCGCAGGTCTGGTGTGAGAACCGCCGCCCCGAGTTCGAGCGGCTTCGGGCCGCAACCGACACGCATTCGTCCGGAAAGTACCGCGTCAACGGCACCGTCTCCAACATGCCGGAGTTTCAGCGCGCATTCGGCTGTCAGCCCGGCGCGCCGATGGTGCGCCAGAATCAATGCCGCGTGTGGTGAGCCGCCTCTCTGAGGTGCAGGCAGCGATCATTCAGTGCGAGGCCTGCCCTCGGCTGCGACAGTACTGCGCCGACGTCGCCCGGGAAAAGCGGCGCGCCTTCCGCGATGTCACATACTGGGGCAAGCCGGTGCCGGGCTTCGGCGACCACCGGGCCAGGATCCTGCTCGTCGGCCTGGCGCCTGCGGCGCACGGCGCAAACCGCACGGGTCGCGTCTTCACGGGCGACGGCGTCGGCGGATCCGGTGACTTTCTGATGGCAGCCCTCCATCGGGCCGGATTGGCAAACATCCCGACCTCTCGGCATCCAGGAGACGGTCTCAGGCTGCGCGACGCGTTCATCGCGGCCGCGGTCCGGTGCGCTCCCCCCAAGAACAAGCCAACGCCCGAGGAGATCGCCCGATGTCTCCCGCATCTTGAAGCCGAGACCGATGCGCTTCCTCACCTTCGCGTGATCGTCGCCCTCGGTCGAATCGCGTTCGATGCCTGGCTCCGCCTGCTGAAACGTCGGGCGGTCGTCGTTCGCCCGCGGCCGACCTTCGGCCACGGGGTCGTCTACGATCTGCCCAACGGCCAGACGCTGATTGGCTGCTTCCATCCGAGCCGCCAGAACACCAACACCGGCAAGCTCACCGCTGCGCAGATGGACGATGTCTTCAGGAAAGCGACAAAGGCACTGAAAGCCTGAACAGTGATAAACCAACTCCTCCACGACGTCCTTACCAGCCGGGTCTACGACGTCGCGCGCGAGACGCCGCTCGACCCGGCCGGACGTCTGTCGCGTCGGTTGAGCAACACGGTCCTTCTGAAACGTGAGGACCAGCAGCCGATCTTCAGTTTCAAGCTGCGCGGGGCGTACAACCGCATCGCCCATCTCACGCCTGAAGAGGCCGCGCGCGGCCTCATCACCGCAAGCGCCGGCAACCACTCACAGGGCGTCGCCTATTCCGCGCGCAAACTCGGCCTCAACGCCGTGATCGTGATGCCGCAGACCACTCCTCACATCAAGGTCGCAGCCGTGCGCGACCTGGGGGCCGAAGTCGTGCTCGCCGGCGACAGCTATGCCGAGGCGCAGGCGCACTGCCAGACGCTCGTCGCCGAGACCGGCATGACCTTCATCCACCCCTTCGACGATCCGCTCGTCATCGCCGGCCAGGGCACGATTGGCGACGAGATTCTGCGGCACGCGCAGGACCGCATTTCGGCGATCTTCGTGCCGGTCGGAGGAGGAGGTCTGATCGCGGGCATCGCCGGCTACACCAAGTCACTCAGACCCGAAGTCAAGGTCATCGGCGTCGAGCCGTTCGAGGCCGACGCGATGTACCAGTCTCTGGCGGCCGGGCGCCGCGTCCGCCTCCACCACGTCGGCATCTTCGCTGACGGCGTGGCGGTGCGTGAAGTCGGCGAGCAGACGTTCCCCATCGTTCAGCAGACCGTCGACGAGATCGTGCGGGTGACGAACGACGAAATCTGCGCGGCCATCAAGGACGTGTTCGACGATACGCGGACGATCCTGGAGCCCGCCGGCGCGCTCAGCGTGGCGGGGTTGAAACTCTGGGCTGCACGCGAGCAGGCGACCAATCAAAGCCTCGTCGCGGTGCTCAGCGGCGCGAACATGAACTTCGACCGGCTCCGCTTCGTCGCCGAGCGGGCGGAAGTGGGCGAAGCCCACGAGGCGCTCCTCGCCGTCACCATTCCGGAGCGTCCAGGCGCCTTCCGCGAATTCTGCACCGCCATCGGCCGCCGCGTGGTGACGGAGTTCAATTACCGCTTGAGCGGGCGGAAACAGGCCCACATCTTCGTCGGCGTCGCCACATCTTCGCGCGAAGATGCCGTGTCGCTGGCAGCACTGCTGACCTCACGCGGATACGATACGGTCGACCTCACGGCCAACGAGATGGCAAAGCTGCACGTCCGTCACATGGTCGGGGGCCGGGCGCCGGACGTGCGTCACGAACGGCTGTGCCGCTTCGAGTTCCCCGAAAGGCCCGGCGCGCTCATGCAGTTTCTCGACAAGCTGGGTGGCCGCTGGAACATCAGCCTGTTTCATTACCGGAATCACGGCGCCGATTTTGGCCGGGTGCTCGCCGGCTTCGAGGTCCCAGACACGGACATGGACCAGTTCCAGCAGTTCCTCGCGGGCCTCGGTTACGACCACGTACGCGAGGACGACAACGCCGCCTACAGCTTCTTCCTGCGCTGAACAGCGGATTCCAAACGCGTTCGAGGTATCCTCAGCGCTGGCATAACGGCGGCGCGCACAGCGCGCCCGCGAGGGAGCGGCGTGGGGCAAAGGGGTCCCCGCAAGCGACCGAGCCGGGGTCCGGGGCAGAGCCCCGTCTAGTTAGGAGGACGCTCCATGGAACGCTACCGCCGGCTGATCTGGATTGGCTGCCTGGGTGTCATCGTATTGGCTGCCGCCTCGGCGTTCGGCCAGGGCTTTGTGCGGACGTCGCCGGAACAGGTTCAGTGGGTGGACGAACCTGGGGGCCATGGTGTGCAGCGAGCCGTCATGGCTGGCGATCCAGCCAAGCCCGGGCTCTATGTGGCTCGAATCAAGTTTCCGCCGGGAGTAATGAGCACCCCCCACCACCACGGCGAAGACCGCCACATCGTCGTGCTGCAGGGGACCTGGTATACGGGAACGGGCAGCCAGCTCACGCCGGACAAGACAGTCCCGCTGAAGGTTGGCAGCTACATGAAGCATCCGGCCGGCGAAACCCATTTCGACGGCGCGAAGAACGAAGAGGTCATCCTGCAGATCGTCGGGATTGGGCCGAGCACGACCGTACGAGTGAACCCCAAGGACACCGCGTTCACGCGGATCCCCTGATCCAGCCGCGGACCTTGCGGTTCCACCACATGATCACGCCCGTGACGAACAGCACGGGCGGGATGAGGCCGACACCCGCCCAGAGAATTTTGACCCAGAGGCCGGCGAATCGGCCGATGTGCGCCCGCGCGAACCATTCGAGGGCGACGTCGCCCGACCGGATCGGAACGTCGTCGGTCGGCGGCTGCAGGAAGTCCACGAGATCCAGAAAGGGGTCGGGGAACACCATGTAGACGCCGGTAATCGCCCACATGAAAACCAGCGCGAACGTCCAGAACCCCATCACGTTGTGGAGATCCCAGTTGAATCGTTTCCAGCTCGTGGCCCACTTGAGCAGCAGGCCGCGACGCAGGCCCCGAATGCCAGGCCACCAGATGACCATGCCGGTCAGGCTCATGACCGCGAGAACGATTCCCCCAATCCCGTTCAGGTCGCGTCCGACACGATCGCCAAGGAGGTTGTCATGGAACTCCGCCACCTTCTCGAACATCCGCGTAGCCTGCGGCTCGGCGTCACCGAGATCCGCGCCGTCGTACGGATCGAACAGACGGTGGAGCTCGGTGTCGCCTTTTTTCAGCCACACCTCCGCTGACGCGGTCGGCGTACGCCGGCGCAGCTGAACCGACGAGACCTCGAATCCCGGAAACTGCCGGCTCGCTGCCTCGGCGATCCCTTCGTCGGTGAGCCGCTCGGTCTGGCGCACCTCGACGCGCGTTCCGGGTCTGAAGTACTCGTAGAACTCGTTGCGGAACACCGTCACGCTGCCGGTCACGCAGATCGCGACGATGTAGAGGCCGACGCCGATTCCGGTCCACAAATGGATCTGAAAGAGCGCTTTGCGGAGCATGTTGCCTCTAGCCACGTCCAATGAACGGCATCTTCGTTGCCATGACGGTCATGAACTGGACGTTCGCCTCCAGCGGCAGACTCGCCATGTACGCCACGGCCCGCCCCACCTGCGCGACGTCCATGGTCGGTTCGGGCGCGATCGCCCCGTGCGCCTGCATGACGCCCTGTGAGACACGCGCCATCGGTTCGGTTGCCGCGTTGCCGATGTCTATCTGGCCGCAGGCGATATCGTACTTCCGCCCGTCGAGCGATGTCGACCGGGTCAGGCCCGTGATCGCGTGTTTGGTGGACGTATATGGGGCGGAGTTCGGACGGGGCACGTGCGCCGAGATCGAGCCATTGTTGATGATCCGGCCGCCCCGCGGCTGCTGCGCCTTCATCAGTCTGAACGCCTGTTGGGTGCACAGGAACACTCCGGTCAAGTTCACATCCACGACCGATCGCCACGTTTCGACCGGCAGATCTTCGAGCGGGACCGGGGGCGCGAACAAGCCGGCATTGTTGAAGAGGAGATCGAGGCGCCCGTATCGCTCTTTCGTCCGCGCGAAGAGTGCCTCGACCGACGCGGCATCGGCGACGTCGGTCTGGACGACCATGGTGCGGGAGCGACGGGCCCCCGCTTCCGCCGCTGTCTGTTCGAGTCGATCGACCCGGCGACCCGCGAGGACGACTTCGTAATCGTCCTCGAGCAGCGCCAGGGCGGCCGCTTTCCCGATCCCCGATCCGGCACCCGTAACGACAGCAATCTTCGGCATGCTGAACCCTCTCAGTCAGGAATGGACACGTTCATGTTGGATACCGCCGCGATGTTCCGGGTCGAGCGGGAGCGGACGAGTGGCACGATGACATCGGGACGGTCGGTGATCAAGGCGTCGACGCCGTAACCGAGCAGGCGATGGGCATCCTCTGACTCATCGACGGTCCACACCTGTACGCCCAGATTCGCACGGTGGGCATGCTCGACGAACCGCGGTGAAACCACCTGTGTGCCGCCCGACCATTCCGGTACTTGGTATCCCTGATACCCGACGCGCGTGACCGGCCAGCGGCACTTCGACCTGTAAAGCGCCCACCGGACCTCCTCGCGAGCCGCGCTCGTGGCCAGCCGAGGCTCGATCCGGCGGGCTTCGCGGATCGCGCGCAAGCCGAACGATCCAAGGCAGACACGCTCTATCGCGTCGGCTGCCCGAACGACGTCCACGACGCGGCGAGTCAGTTCGACCTCGTTCAACTTCAGCTCGATGACAATCGGCACGTCGCGATACCGCGCCACGACGGTAGCCAGCGCCGGAATCCCGACACTCTGTCCCCTGAACGGATACTGGGGCATCTGACCGTGGGAGTCCGCGTCGGTTGAGCCTGTCGAGCTCCCTCCCGAAACCTGCTCCAGCGGCACCGGGGTGAAGTGATATCCCGCGTCGGCTCGCACAAGCTCGTCGGCCGTGTAATCGGCAAGTCGTCCCCGCAGATTTGTGGTCCGCTCCAGGCCGGAATCGTGGTGGACGACCACGATCCCGTCGCGCGACAGATGTACGTCGAGTTCCAACCCATCAGCCCCGAGGGCCAAACCGCGATCGAACGCCACGATTGTGTTCTCGGGCGCCAAGGCGCTGCCACCCCGATGCGCGAACACCCTCGGACGGCGACCGTCGAAGAACGAATGCAGCAACGGCGAAGTAGTGTAGTCCGGCTGAAGCCGGGATAGAATCGGTTCATGGCCCCCCCCATTGAGACCCTTGGAGACCTGCGTCAATCCGGCGCCACCCTTCGGCCGGTCAAGCAGGAAATCCGCGACAATCTCGTCCTCAAACTGCAGGCAGGACAACCGATCTTCCCCGGCATCATCGGATTCGACGAGACGGTCATCCCGCAACTCGTCAATGCCATTCTCTCGCGTCACAACTTCATCCTGCTGGGCCTTCGAGGCCAGGCGAAGAGCCGCATCCTGCGCGGGCTCACGGAGCTGCTCGACGAGCGGATTCCCGTCGTTCCGGGATGCGAGATACACGACGACCCGCTGAAGCCGATCTGCGCCGCCTGCCGCGGCCGCGTCGCCCGGGAAGGTGACGGCATGCCGATCGCCTGGCTCGAACGTGAAGCGCGGTACGTCGAAAAGCTCGCGACGCCGGACGTGACGATCGCCGACATGCTCGGGGATATCGATCCGATCAAGGCGGCGCAGGCCGGCCTCAATCTGTCCGACGAATTGACGATGCACTACGGGCTGCTGCCGCGGGCGAACCGGGGCATTTTTGCGATCAACGAACTGCCTGACCTCGCGGGCAAAATTCAGGTGGGCCTGTTCAACATCCTCCAGGAGGGCGACGTTCAAATCAAGGGCTATCCGATTCGTCTGAAGCTCGACGTCCTGCTGGTGTTCACAGCCAACCCGGAAGACTACACGGCCCGCGGAAAGATCATCACTCCTCTCAAAGATCGCATCGGGTCGGAGATCCGCACGCACTATCCGGTCACGCGTCACAACGCCATCGCCATCACCAGGCAGGAGGCGTGGACCGAACGCACCGGCAGCCGGGAGGTCGAGATTCCTGACTACGTCCGCGAAGTGGTTGAAGAGGTGGCCTTCCAGGCACGGGCCGATCGCAAAATCGACAAGCGTTCCGGCGTAAGCCAGCGGCTTCCCATCACGACGCTCGAACTCGTCGTGTCGAACGCGGAACGCCGTGCGCTTGCCCACGGCGAACGCATGGTCGTGCCTCGGGTCACCGACATCTACGCCGCATTGCCCTCGATCACGGGCAAATTCGAGCTCGAATACGAGGGCGAGCTCCGTGGCGCGGAACAGGTGGCGCGCGACCTGATTCGCTCGGCGGTCGGCAACGTTTTCACCGGTATGTTCGAAGGCGTCGATACGCGGACGGTGGTCGAATGGTTCGACCTGGGCGGCACGCTTCCACTCGGCGACAACACGCCGGCGCAGGAGATGATCGCGACGACGCGCAGCGTTCAGGGGCTCCTCGATCTGGCGAGCCGCGCGGGTGTCCCCGCAGGCGCCGATCCCGCGCTCGTTGCCTCTGCGATCGATTTCGTTCTCGAGGGCCTATACGCACAGAAGAAGATCAGCCGGAGCGAGGAACGCGGGTACTCGGCCGCCGAGTCTGCGGCGCGGCGCCCGACCCGCCGGGAGGAACAGGCGATCAATGAGGAAGTCCGGATTCCGAGCGGAAAGAAGAAGTATTACAACTGAGGTTAGGGGTTAGAGGCTAGAGGTTAGGGACGAGGGGAAGGCCCTCAGCCCTAGCCTCCAGCGTCTAACCTCCAGCCTCTACAAGCATCATGAAATATCGCTACACCAAATACGTCGGCGACGAGCTCGACGACCTCGACATCGAGGATCTGGTTGCGAAGCTGTCGGATCTGCTGCTGGCCAGCGGCTTCGGCAGCCCGTACGGCATGGACGAGGAAGAGCGGACCATGCAGGCGCTGCACGACGCGATTCTCGACGCGCTCTTCAGCGGCGGCGTTCTGCCCGAAGAATCGATCGAGCGACTGCTGGGCGATCCGGCCGACGCCGACCAGAGCGACGCACGCTCGAAGCTCGAACAGCTGATCCAGCAGATCATCGAACGGATGGCGGAGCAGGGCTACATTTCGATGCCACCCGATCTCGAGGCCGCGCGCGCCGAGCGCCAGGGGCGCGGCGGCACGTACGGCCCGGATCAGCCGCCGGTCAAGTTCGAGGTCACAGACAAGGCGCTCGACTTCCTCGGTTACCGCGCGCTGCGCGACCTGCTGGGGTCGCTCGGCAAGAGCAGCTACGGACGACACGACACCCGCGAGCAGGCCACCGGGGTCGAAACGACCGGCGCCCCCAAAGCCTACGAGTTCGGCGACACGCTGAACCTCGATGCGGGTGCGACGCTGCTGTCCGCGGCGCAACGCGAGGCACGCGCCGAACACGAGGCTCGCGCTGGCCTTGCCGCGCATCCGCCGGCGCCTCGTGCACCGGGTCGAATCAACGTGACGCACGAGGACTTGATGGTGGTCCAGGGCGAGTACCAGAGCTCATGCGCGACCGTGCTGATGCTCGACTGCAGCCACAGCATGATTCTGTACGGCGAAGATCGATTCACGCCGGCCAAGCGGGTGGCTCTCGCCCTCGCACAACTGATCAAGACTCAGTACCCAGGGGATGCGTTGAAGGTGGTGCTGTTCCACGACTCGGCCGAGGAGATCCCGCTTGCGGAGCTCGGCCGCGTACGGGTCGGTCCCTACTACACGAACACGAGAGAGGGCCTGCGTCTCGCCCGACGACTGCTCGACCGCCAGCGCAAGGACATGCGACAGATCATCATGATCACCGACGGCAAGCCGTCGGCCTTGACCCAGCCGGACGGTCGCATCTACAAGAACGCCTTCGGCCTCGATCCCTTCATCGTGGCGGAGACGTGCGCCGAAGTCGCCGCCTGCCGCAAGAGCGGCATCATGATCAACACGTTCATGCTGGCCCGCGATTACGATCTCGTGAGTTTCGTACGGCGCGTCGCCGAAATCTGCAAGGGCAAGGCGTACTTCACGACACCGTATACCCTCGGACAGTACGTGCTGATGGACTACATGGACAAGAAGACCAAGACGATTCACTGATGTCCGAGCTGCTCCCCCTCTTCCCTCTCCCGAACGTGGTGCTGTTTCCCAACGTGTTCCTGCCCCTCCACATCTTCGAGAGCCGGTACCGCGAGATGGTGGCCGACGCCATTGCCGGCGACCGGATGATCGGCATGGTGCTCTTGCGGCCCGGCTGGGAGCAGGACTACGAGGGACGGCCGCCCGTTTATCCGATTGGCTGCAGCGGCGTCATCACCCATGTCGAGCGGCTGCCCGACGGACGCTACAACATCGTCTTGCGCGGGCTGGAACGATTCCGGATCGTCGGCGAAGATCACAGCCTCAGCTATCGCCGCGGTCTCGTCGAGCCGCTCGTGGAGGCCGCGTTGACGGGCGACGATCGAGCCGCCATCCGACGGCTGAGGACAAAGCTCGAAGCGATTCTGACGCACGCGCGGGACTCGAAGGTCTCGGATGCGAAGATTCCGTCAGCCATGTGCGACGAGGATCTCGTGAACGCGCTCGCGCAATATCTGGACCTCGAGCCCCTCGAGAAACAGGCGCTGCTCGAGCATCCGTGCCTGCGCGCGCGGGCCGAGTCGCTCGTCGAACTGCTCGAGATCAAGATCATCATGGCGCGGACGCCGGGGACGTCGAAGGTGGTCAACTAGGAGTCCGTCCGAGTAATCGCTGTGATAGTCACATTGCCTCGTGCTGCGCGCCCCGGATGCCTGTCGCTGCTCTCGGCGATGGCCGCATCGGCGTCCAGCGCGTGCCCGAGCTCGACGACAGTCCCCGGCTCGCCATCAGACGCAGAGGCGATACAGCTTCAGAATGTTGTGCGTCGTGCACACCAACGACCATTCGCCTTGCACCTGTTCGAATCCGCGCAACAGGAATTGGCGGAAGCCACGCGCCTGTTTGATCTGCCCGATCACCGGTTCGACGATGCCCTTTCGCGCCGCGTAGGCGGCCGCGCCGGTCTTCGTGAGCAGCTTCCGGGACATTCGATCGACGATCGTGGCGGTCTTCGGCAAGGGACCGCGTGGACAGGGCCCGGGCCGTTCGCCATGTTTCTGCTTCCGGGTCGAGATGTACGCGTCGATGGTCGTGTGGGCGATCGCGGTCAGGTTGTCATCCGAGCAATAGCCCGCGTCGGCAAGCAGGTGGTCGGGCGTATCGCCGGACTGCTGTTCGATGGTGGCGATCATCGGCAGCAGTTGCTTCTTGTCATTCGTCTCTTGCGTGACGGCTTGGCCGACGATCAGTTGCAGGTCGTCGACGGCGACCTGCACGTTGTACGCCTGGACGAAGCCGTCGGGCCCCTTCATGATCCGCGACTCGGGATCGGTGAAGTTGTATTGCGCCTTCGGATCCGGCTTCACCGACTCGGCGGGTTGGCCTCCCGCGGCGGCCTCGTCCTTCGCGCGGGCCTCCAGGGCCCGTTTCGCTTCGCGAATCCGTTTCAACCGACTCTCGCGCCGTTGCAGCTCCGCCGGCAGCTCGTCGCCTCGCCGATCGGGTCCGTACTCCGCGTCCTCAGCTGCGTCCACCGCCTCGGCCTGATCGAGCAACTGCTTCACTTCCTCGCGCAGCTGTCGTTGCTTGTCGCGCATCCGTCCGTAACTCATCGCCTTGTGCTTCGATGCATTCGCCTTGATCTTGCTGCCGTCGAGCGCCACGCGACCGACCCGCGGGGCGCCCAGTTCGCGCGCCAGACGCAGCACCTGCTCGAAGAACCCGCGCAACGCCGTCAGATGTGTCTTGCGAAAATCAGCGATCGTCCGGAAATCGGGCGCATTGCCCGCCGCCAGGACGCGGAACGCCACGTCCTCGACCAGCCGCCGCTGGATCTTCCGCGACGAAAACACGCCGACGCAGTAGGCGTACACCAACACCGTGGTCAGCATGACCGGGTGATACGGCGGATAGCCGCGTTCCTCGTCCTCATACACGGTCGTGATAGCCGACAGATCCAATTGATCGATCAGGTCGCTCACGAAGAACGCCAGGTGATCCTCCGGCAACCACTCGCGCAGGCTCGGCGGCAGCAGCAGATCCTGCTCGGGCACATAGGGGCGATAGGTCTTGGCCATCGCCCGCAGTGTAGTACAACCGTCGCTCCGCGCAGCCTGAGAATGGTGGCGTCAAAGCCGATTACTCGGACACGCTCCTAG
>DATLLJ010000173.1:0-28139 GCA_035537875.1 Vicinamibacterales bacterium
TCGAACCACCGGAGCCATACCGACTACCTCATCGAACCGCTCGTGCTCGACGACAACGGCGTGCGGCCGCCGCTCATCGCCGCCGGCATCAATCTGTTCGGAGGGCCGCTCGGCCTGCTGCATCGTCACGTGACCGGAGCCATCCCTATCCGGCGCCACATGAAAGATCCGGCCTACCTGATTACGCTGAAAGCGTACGTCGCCGAGATTCTGAAGAAACACGATCTGTTCTTCTACCCCGAGGGTGGTCGCAGCTACAGCGGCGAGTTGAAGCCGACCAAGACGGGACTGATTCATGCCGCGCTCACGGCCGGATGTCCAGACCTCGTGATCGTGCCGGTGGCCATCGCGTACGACCTCGTGCTCGAAGACCACATCCTGGCGCGACAGCGGATCAAGAAGCGCCAGCGGCCGTTCACGCGTGAACTGGCCGAAATGGTGCGCTACGCGGTGGGGTACTGGTCGCGGGCCTTCGTCACCTTTGGCGCGCCCATCCCGGTCGGCGACTGCGATGCGCAGTCGCGCAGCGACGTGCTCGAGCTCGGCCGCCTGATTCGCGTCCGCATCGGCGCACTTTACAAAGTCCTGCCCACGGCGCTCTTCGCCGCCGCGATGCGGCCGTCGATTGGCCGGCGGGATCTCGAGACGCGCATCGACCGCCTGATCGAAGAGCTTGCGGCCCGCCACGCCAACCTCGGCGTCACCAGCGGACGCCAGGCGGTCGAGGAAGCCGCGGAGCCGCTCGAAACCCGCGGCATCGTCGTACTCGAACGGGACCGGTTCCGCGTGCGCGACCGAAGCGTCCTCCGTTATTACGCGCGAGCGATCGAGCATCTGCTGGTGACCACGGGCCGCACGCACTGATGCTCGACAGCGCGTCGAAAGCCGTCTTCCACCTCCTCGCTCAAAGTCACAGCCTTCAGAAGCTCGCCACTCGATTCGGCATGCGACGGCAGGCGAGCTTGGTCCACCGGTTCGTGCCGGGGGAAACCGTCGAGGACGCGATCCGCGCGGCCCGCGCACTCGAGGCCAGCGGCCTCACCGAAACCTTCGATCACCTGGGCGAGAACGTCACCTCCCTGGCCGAGGCGGAAGCGGCCACGCGCGACTACCTGGCGGTCGCCCGCGCACTCATCGAGTCGGGCGTCGAGCGAAACATCTCGCTGAAGCTGACCCAGCTCGGTCTCGACGTCGATCGGGCGAGCGCCGTCGATCACATGCGGAAAATCCTGGAGCTGGCCGAACCGGCCGGGTTTTTCATCCGCATCGACATGGAAAGCTCACGCTATACCGGCGTGACGCTCGACATCTTCGAGACGCTCTGGCAGCAGGGCCACCGGCGCATCGGGGTCGTCCTGCAGTCGGATCTCTATAGAAGCGAGGAGGATCTCAAGCGGATCAATGCGCTCGGGGCCCGCATTCGACTCGTCAAGGGCGCGTATCGCGAGCCGAAGGCAGTCGCCTATCAGAAAAAGGCCGACGTCGACGCGGCGTACGCGCGGATGATGAAAGTCCTGCTGGCCGGCGGACACTATCCTGCCATCGCCACGCACGATCTGGCGATGCTCGACCTCGCGCGCCAGTTCGCACGGGAGAACGCCGTGGGCCCCGACCGCTTCGAGTTTCAGATGCTGTACGGAATCCGGCGCGATCTGCAGTCGCTGCTGGTGCGGGAAGGCTATCGGGTCCGCGTCTACGTTCCGTTCGGTCGGGACTGGTTTCCCTATTTCATGCGCCGGCTGGGGGAGCGTCCTGCGAACGTGACGTTTGTCCTGCGCGGGCTTCTCGGGGAGAAGAGCTGACAACTACTTGCCTCCCAATGGGTTAGCTTGGCCACACCTCATCCGGCACGTCTCTTGATACTCGTAGGGGGGTGAAGGAGCAGAAGTGATGGTCAGCAAGTTCCCCCGTCCCACTACGGTACATGACGAAAATAGTGCGCGCCGGACGCCTGACGGCTTGAGCGAACGGGTCCTGGAACGGGTCCGTGAAGTAGTTTGCGGCTTTTACGGGCACGACAACCTGCTGCAGTTCCAGCACGAACGGATGTTTCTCAAGTGCGTATCTTGCGGGCACGAATCGCCCGGCTGGGAGCTGAACGAGGCGCCGCCCACGCCGCTGGCTCAACCGGAGGTTCGCCGGCATGCCACAATTCGCCCCCAACTCGTGGGCGAGCGGCGTATTGCCTGACAAAACTGCGTAGTTATTCACGACAACGCGCAGGATCCTCACAGAGGCCGGGCGAGAATTTCCACACTCGTCCGGCCTTTTTTTCTCGTGGGAGCTGACCTAAAGTCTCCATAATCGCGGATTTTGAAGCGACGCTTGGGTCTGCCCGGTCCGTTCCCCTAAACTCAATTGCTACCAATGAATAGAGAGGACGGGCAGGATCGTCCGGTCGAGCCGGGAGCCGAAAGCTCGAGCCAGCGCGCGCGGCGCATCGCCGAATCGGTGCGAGCCGCGGGAGGGCGCGCACTGATTGTCGGCGGCTGGGTCCGCGACAGGCTGATGGGCCGAGATTCGAAAGACGTGGACCTCGAGGTGTTCGGGATCGCGGGAGACCGGCTGCGAACCCTGCTCGAGTCGCATGGGCGGATTGAGACCGTGGGCGAGAGCTTCCAGGTGTACAAGTCGGGGGACATCGACGTCTCGCTTCCACGCCGCGAATCCAAGTCGGGTCGCGGACATCGCGGCTTCGACATCGAAGGCGATCCCACGATGACTCTCGCGGAGGCCGCGAGGCGCCGCGATTTCACGGTCAACGCCATCGCCTGGGATCCCCTGACGGGTGAGTACCTCGATCCCTACGATGGCCGCGGCGACATCGCTCGACGGGTGCTTCGCGTCGTCGACGCCTCCACCTTTGGCGACGACAACCTTCGAGTATTGCGTGCCATCCAGTTCGCCGCGAGGCTCGACCTGACACTTGACGCCGAAACGCATGAGCTGTGCCGCAGGATGACGTCCGCGGGACTCGACGACTTGCCTCCGGAGCGCATCTGGGGCGAAGTCGAAAAGCTGCTGCTTGCGCCGCGACCGTCAATCGGTCTGACGATCGCCATGTCGCTCGGTGTCGTCGAGGCACTCTTCCCGGAGCTCTATCGCCTTTCGGGCTGTCCGCAGGAGCCCGAGTGGCACCCGGAGGGCGACGTCTGGGTCCACACCCTTCAAGTCGTGGACCAGGCGCGCCGGCGCCTCGACGATCTCGATCGGCCGCAACAGATTACCGTCATGCTCGGCGCGCTCTGCCACGATCTGGGCAAGCCGGCGACGACAGCCGTCATCGACGGTCGGATTCGATCGATGGACCATGAGGAGCAGGGCGTGGCCCCGACGTGCGCGCTGCTGGATCGTCTGAACGTGCACTCCCTCGACGGGTACGACGTCAGACGGCAGGTGGCCGCGTTGGTGGCGCAGCATCTGAAGCCGGGGGCCTGGTTCAAAGTGCGGGATGAGGTCGGCGACGGAGCCTTCCGGCGGCTGGCCCAGAAGGTTGACCTCGAGCTGCTGTACCGGCTCGCCAAGGCGGACTGCGAAGGGCGGGAGCCGGGCCGGTTCGATTGTCGCGCAATGGACTGGTTCGTCGAACGGGCTCGTGCGCTCGGCGTGGAACACCGGCCCCCCGCGCCCATCCTGCTCGGCAGGCATCTGCTTGCGCTCGGACTCAGCCCGGGACCACGTGTCGGCGAAATTCTGAAGGCTGTCTACGAGCAACAACTTGACGGCAGGGTGACGACGCTCGACGAGGCGCTCGCCGCCGCCCGACTGTTGATCTAAAGCGTTGTCGAGGCGCGGGCATCGGTACAATCGCGGCATGGCTCGATACACCATGGTCTACGGAATTCGCCTCGTTCCTGAAGGCACGGTCATCAGACTGACCGACGCGGCCGCAAGCCTGGCCGATGGGGCAACGGCGACGGTCACCATGCACACCCTCGACGGGACCATTCCTCAGCTGCGCCGCTCGCTCGATCGCAGTCTGGATGCGTTCTTCGATCTTTTGCCAGGGGCGGAGGCGGAGGATTTGGAAGAGTTTGGAGACTGATTTAATCTGAAGCTGTTTTCGTTTGGGTGTGGAGCGCGACGAAGTAATTCCGCCACGAAAGCTCGAAAACACGAACCCGGAGGTCGCACCGCCGCGATGCCGGCCGCCGTGCGACCTCGCAGCCTGAAGCTGGCCGCCGCGTCGGGCGCTTCTGTTTTCGTGATTTCGTGATTTCGTGGCTGCCCGACAACACTACATCGAACTGGAAAGCGCCAGCTACCGTTCAAGGTTCAGCTACTGTCGCCACGATGAGGTTCGGCGCGGTGACGAGTGCGATAATGAACCGATGGGTGATTTGAACGATCGTCTGGTCGCCGAATTGACCGAAGCCGTTCGAGCCCAGCTCCGCCGGGAGCAGAACGAGCGGCAGCGCGACGTGTACCTGATCGGCGATATCGAGAAGGACACCGCGCGAATCTGCATCGAGCGGCTGCGCGAGCTGTCGAACGACAGCTCGCGGCCGATCAACCTTTACATCAACAGCGCGGGCGGCAACGTCACCGATGGCCTCGCCATCCACGACGTCGTCCGCCACCTCGTCCATCGAGGTCTCGAGGTGTCGGTCGTCGTGCAGGGCATGGCCTACTCGATGGGATCGATCGTCCTCCAGGCCGCCAGCGAGGGGAAGCGTCTGGCGTATCCCCATTCCTGGATCATGATCCACGAGCCGGCGAAATGGGCCGGCTGGCAGTCCACGACGGCCGCAGCCCAGCACCTCGAGCGCCTCAAGCAGATGCAGGACCAGATTTACAGGATCTTGTCGTCGCGGTCGGGGAAACCGCTTCGCCAGATCATCCGGGACACCAAGCGGACCGACTTCTACCTCGATGCGCCGAACGCGCTCGAGTACGGGCTCGTCGACGGGATTGTCGGAGGCGCGCTGCCGGCGCCGAGGCCGGCCGCGACCGACATCACCGACGCGACGGGCGTCGCCGATCAGTCGGCCCAACTCAATCTTGTCGAGCCGGCGGCGAGGGAACAGTAGCGGTCAAGCGCGCGAGGCGCGCCACTCTTCGAGCAGCCGTGCTGCATTTCCTCCCACGGAGTGCAGGCTCGGCGTCCAACCCAGTGCTCGCGCCCGCGGACTGCGAACCACCTGATCGAGGGCGAGCGCGTCGGCAAATGGGCCCATCTTGTTGCGCGCCTCTTCGATGGGCACATGACGCACATCGGGCCGCAGCGGCAGATACGGCGAGATGGCGGACACGATGTCGTTGACGCACTCGTCCCCTTCGTCGTTGGCGTGAAAAACGCCCGACGCTTCCTCATCGGACGACAGCCGGACGTACAAGTCTGCGAGGTCGCGATCGTACACGAGCGGCCAATGATTGTTGCCGTCGCCGATCACGCGGACCAGGCCGTTCGACGCCGACTTCAGCAGGTTGCCGACAATCCCATGGCCCCCGCCATAGACGATGCCGGGGCGGACGACCATGGTTCGAAGCGTGGGAGAAGCCGCGCCCAGAATCATCTGCTCGTGATCGGGGCGCCACGACACGAGGGACACCGGGTTGATGGGCGCATCCTCGGTCGCCGGCTCCGGCACGGGGCCGAGCACCCAGACACCCGAGGTATAGATGATGAATCGCTTCTGGGGCCCCTTGCCCCCGGCCGTGCGCGGCCGCTTGGCCGAGTTCACAATCGCGTCGAGCCCGGCGCGCTCGATCGCCGGACCGCCGGTCCAGTCGTACGCGGTGTGGATGTACCCGTCCTGCGCTTCGGCAGCAACGCGAAACGACTCGGGCTCGCCGAGGTTGCCGACAACCGGATGCCCGCCGCGCGATCTCACCCGCTCCGCTTTGTTGTGATCACGCACGAGCGCCGTCACATCGTGACCGGCTCGCACGAGCGCGTCGAGAACAGCCGAACCGATGTATCCGGTCGCGCCCGTCAGAAAGATCCGCATCGCGGCCGTATATCATAGTTCAACCGTGCCCCGCGACACGCTCATAGATTTCTTTCACGATCTCGCGCGTGCGCGCGGCGATTTCCTCGTTTACGACAACGGCTTTCGAAGCCGCACGCATGCGTACGCCGAGGTGGCGCACGCGGCCCGGACGTTTGCCGCGGATCTGAAATCGCTCGGACTCCAGAAGGGCGACAAAGTTGTCTTCTGGAGCGAGAACCGCCCCGAATGGGTCGTCGCCTTCTGGGCCTGCCTCCTGCGCGGCGTCGTCGTCGTCCCCGTCGACTACCGGGCCTCGCCCGAGTTCCTCGCGCGCGTCAGCCGGATCGTCTCGGCCAAACTCGTGCTCGTCGGTCAGGACGTCCCGCCGCCCGCATCCTCCATCGGGGCACCTCTCTGGAAACTCCACGAATACCAGTGGCCGGAACTCCCGGCCCCGGTGAATCCCGAGGCTGACACCGCACCAGACGTCCCCATCGGCGCCGACGACGTCGCGGAGATCATCTTCACGTCAGGCGCGACGGCCGAACCCAAAGGGGTCATCATCACCCACCGGAACATCGTCGCGAACATCGTTCCGGTCGAACGGGAAGTGCTCAAATACCGGCACTGGAGCCGGCCCGTGGCGCCGGTTCGCTTTCTGAATCTGCTGCCGCTCAGCCACATGTTCGGCCAGGCCATGGCGACGTTCATTCCGCCCATGCTCCCTGGCGTCGTCGTCTTCATGCGCGGTTACAACCCCGTAGAGATTGCCGCCCAGATCAAGAGCCGCCGCATCTCCGTGCTCGTCTCGGTGCCGAAGATTCTCGACGTCTTGCGGGAGCACGTGCTCCGGGTGGTGCCCCATCCCGACGTACCGGGGCCGAAACAGCACTTCCTGCGGCGGTGGTGGCGGTATCGCGCCATCCACCGCCTCTTTGGCTGGAAATTCTGGGCCTTTGTCGTTGGCGCCGCTCCCCTCGACAGCGAGCTCGAGGCGCTCTGGTCGGAGCTCGGGTACGTCGTCGTCCAAGGCTACGGCCTGACGGAAACCGCGCCGATCGTGAGCCTGAACCACCCGTTCAGCACGAGAAAAGGCTCGGTGGGCAAGGCGATGGCAGGCGTCGAGGTCAAGATCGCGCCTGATGGCGAGATTCTCGTGCGCGGCGAAAACGTGACGAAGGGCTATTTCAACGCGGAAGAAGAAACAGCCCGGGCCTTCGAAAACGGATGGTTTCACACCGGAGACATCGGGGAGATCGCGGCGGACGGCCAACTCTACATTCGGGGCCGGAAGAAGGAGATGATCGTCACGCCCGAAGGTCTCAACGTCTTTCCGGAGGACGTCGAGCGGGTGCTGACACATCTCGCTGGCGTTCGAGACGCCGCGGTGGTCGGCGCACGCATCGGCACGGAGGAGCGGGTGCACGCCGTGCTGGTGCTCGAGGAGGGCGCGGATCTCGAATCGATCGTTCGCGAGGCCAATTCAAAGCTCGAGGATCATCAGAAGATTCGCCGGGCGCTCGTCTGGCCCTCGGGCGAGCTCCCGCGGACCGAGGGAACCCGAAAGCTGAAGCACGCGGTCGTGCGCGACTGGGTGGTGGCTGGAGGCAAGCCGGAGCAGGTCGCGACGGGCACCGATCGCCTGGCCGGCCTGCTTGCCAAATACACCGGAGGCGCCGAGCTCGCTCCCGGGACGACCATCGAAGAGCTTGGCCTCAGCTCGCTCGATCGAGTGGAGTTGATGGTCGCCCTCGAAGACGCCTTTCAGACGCCGATCGACGAGGGCAGGTTCGCCGAGGCTCGAGACATCGGGGACCTGCGCAAGCTGATCGAACAGGCGCCGGCGGCGGTCGCGCGGCCCGCCGAGCCGGTGGACTTTCCGTCGTGGAACCGATCCTGGCTGGCGCGAACGATCCGGCGGGCGAGCCTGCCCACCTGGATCCTTCCGCTCGCGCGCGTGTTCGCATGGACCCGCGTGGACGGACTCGAGCAGCTCGCCAAGCTGAAAGGTCCAGTCATTTTCGCGGCCAACCATCAGAGCCACATGGATACACCGGTCATCATGGCCGCGTTGCCGCCGCGCCTGCGGTACCGGGTGGCGCCGGCCATGGCCAAGGAGTTCTTCAAAGCGCATTTCTTCCCGGACGAGTACGGCCGGCTGGCCTGGTTCACCAACTCGCTGAACTACTATCTCGCGGCGCTGTTCTTCAACGCGTTTCCGCTGCCGCAGCGCGAAGCGGGCGCCCGCCAGACGCTGCGCTACATCGGCGAGGTGATCGAGGATGGCTTTTCCGTGCTCATTTTTCCGGAAGGGCGGCGAACGGAGTCCGGGGACATTGGACCGTTTCGCCCGGGGATCGGCATGATTGCCGCGCGCCTCACCGTCCCCGTCGTCCCCGTCCGCGTCGAAGGGCTGGATCGGGTGCTCCACCCCACCTGGCACATGGCGACGCCCGGTCGGGTGCGTGTGGCGTTCGGCGCGCCGCTG
The DNA here is from genome assembly GCA_035537875.1 of Vicinamibacterales bacterium. Lineage (GTDB taxonomy): Bacteria > Acidobacteriota > Vicinamibacteria > Vicinamibacterales > CAVVIG01 > DATLLJ01. The sequence goes on from DATLLJ010000173.1 coordinate 8,422, forward strand.
CACCTGACGGGGGACGACTACGAAGCGCTCGCGAAGGAGGTCGAGGAGGCAGTCAGAAGGCTATGAATTGGGTAATCTGGTAATTGGGTAATTGATTGGGAGATTGGGCGAGGAATCCAAGCTGGATCAGTTAGCATTGGTTGCGGGCTGCGATCCCATCCTCAGCCAATGCCCCAATCCATTACCCGATTACCCAATTACCCGATTACCCAATTCATTTAAGTAGATCCCTTTTGCCCCATGTGGCACAATATTTGTCTCGAGAAAGGATTCGCTAGCAGTTGAGCAAGGACGACCTGATAGACATGCAGGGCACTGTCGTGGCCGTGCACAGCGGCGGACTGTACCGCGTGCAGTGTGACGCCGGGCACGAAGTGCTGGCGCAGCTCAGCGGCCGCATGCGTCGATTTCGAATCAAGGTAGTGCCTGGGGATCGGGTGACCGTCGGGGTTTCGCCCTACGACCCCGTCCGGGGCATCATCACATTCCGCGCCCGCTAGCTAGAAACCGTTTGAACTCCAACACAACCCATAGACACCATCAAGCACGCAGCCATCGGCCAAGTGGTCGAAACCGCTCGCGGCGGGGTCCGCATGCCCCGGCGCCAGCGGCTCCGATCACCCCTCGAGTCCCGGTACTCGAGCCGCTCGCGTGCGACACCGATCCAGTTCCGTTCAGCACGCTGAATCTCGACCCGCGGCTGGCCGAGGGGTTGCGCGACCTTTCGTATAAGGAAACGCGCCCCATCCAAACCGCCGTGATTCCCCTGGCGCTGGCGGGACGCGATCTGATTGCCTGCGCCGAGACGGGGACAGGGAAGACCGCCGCGTTCGTCGTGCCGATGCTGCAGCGGCTGCTGACCGAAAGAGGGCCCGTGCCTGTTTTGGCGGAGCCCGAGAAGGGAGAACGACTCTTCCCGAAGTCGCGTGTGCTCGTTCTCGCTCCCACCCGCGAGCTCGCAGTCCAGATCGAAGACGAAATTCACGGTCTCGCGTATCACACGCCGATCACCAGCGCCGCCGTTTATGGCGGCGTCGAGATGGGGCCTCAGGAACGGGCGCTGCGCGCCGGCGTGGACATCGTCGTCGCCACGCCCGGCCGTCTCATCGATCATCTGCGACAGCAGAATGCGGATTTGTCGAGCGTCGAGCTGCTGGTGCTCGACGAGGCCGATCGCATGATGGACATGGGGTTCTGGCCCGACGTCCGTCGAATCATCTCGGCGTTGACTGGCCCGCGACAGACTGTGCTCTTTTCCGCCACGATGCCCGACGATATGATGCGGCTCGCGCTCGAAATCGTCCGCAGCCCCATATATATTCAGGTCGGCCAGCGAAGCACGCCGCCCAAGTCGATCACGCATCGCCTCGAGAGAATGCCCTCCTCTGCGAAGCTTGACTGGCTGGTGGCCTACTTGAAACAGCCCGAGGGGCCCACGCTGATCTTCACGCGCACGAAAATAGGCGCCGAGCGCCTGTCGCGGAAACTCGCGTCGGCTGGTATTCGCGCGGCCGCTCTGCATGCGGATCGGACGCAGGAGCAGCGTCGCGCGGCGGTCGAGGGGTTTCGGGGCGGCCGATACACGGCGCTGGTTGCCACCGACATCGCCGCGCGTGGCCTCGACATCGACGGTATTCGCACCGTTGTCAACTACGAGGTTCCGGACTCATCCGAAACCTACGTCCACCGTGTCGGACGGACCGGCCGTGCCAACGAGGTTGGTCAGGCCATCACCCTCGTGACGCCAGACGAACAGTGGGCCGTTGCACAACTAGAAAAGGCAGTTGGGGTTCGTCTAGAATTGAAATCTGATGTCTGAGCCGTTTCACAGCCCATCCATGGCTCCCACCGCCCAGCCCGACAGTGCGTCGGAGTCGCCGGCCACCACGCCGGGGATGAGCGCGGCCATGGCCCGCTTCAAATCGTGCCGGTGGCGCCGGCCGCCGGATGAGGGCGCCGAATGCTGCGGCCATCGCGACGTCCTCCCGCTTGCCGGCACGACCGGGTTCGACCCTGAAGCGTGGTGCCTGGAGTGCGCGTTCTACAAGCTCCGTCGAACGCCGAAGAAGCGCAACCCGGAAGACTATCGATACTGACGCTCGGCGCTCAGGGCTCCAGGCTTGGGGGTTTACTCGGAGAATTCCTTGGCCAACGCCACCCACTCCCCGTGCGGCGCGAGATCCCGGTAGGCTTTCCAGTGTGGCCTCGCGTCCTGGGACAGTCCCATCTTCTCGAACGTCACCGCCAGGTAGAAATGCGCGTCGGCGTATGCAGGGTTTAGGCGCAGCGCTTCGCGATAGCATGCCTGGGCTTCCGTGAAGCGGCCGAGGTCGTGGTAGATGTTCCCCAGATTGAAGTGCGCCTCGAAGAAATCGGGCTCGAGCCCGATCGCCCGTTCGTAGAGGGCCTGGGCCTCCACCACCTCGTCGCGGCTGTAGTGCACGTTGGCCAGATTGATCAGCGCCGCCACGAGGTACGGGTCGAACTCGAGCGCGCGCCGGTAGGCGGCGGCCGCCTGCTCGAGCTTCGACTCATCCCCGTCGTCGAGCAATGATCCCGCGCGGAAGTACTCTTCGGCGCGAGCGGTGTCCCGTGTCGTGTCGGCACTGTACATCTGAGCCGGCTTGGTCTCGGGCCGCTCGGACGGACGCCGGAGCGCCAGAATTTTGGCCGGGGCTGCGTCGAGACGGAAGTCGAACGCAAGCTGACCGTGTCGCGACGCCATCAGGTTCCGCGCGACAGCTCGAAACGAGGCCCCACCCACAAGATCATCACTGGCCTGCTTGATGACAGCCAGGTCGCCAAAAGCAAAGAACGTGTCGGTATTGGTGCGAACCGCAGGCCGGACGACGCCGCACTTCACGAGATAGCGAAGATGATCGTCGCGCAGCGCCTGATAGCGCGCGAGGAGATCGCGCGAGGAATGGTACTGCTGCCTCAATGTCTCCACCGTCGGAACGTCGACGATTCGACAGAATTCGTCTTCGGAAACGAGGCGGATCGCGAGGCCTTCAGCTTTGAGCTCCTCGGCTCGTTTGAGCTTGTTGGTCTTCGTCCGACCGGAGACGCTGGTCGCGGGAGTGGACTCGGCCTGGCCGTCGATCGATTCAGGAGCTCGAGCACCATCGGCCGCTGCATCGGCGGGCTGGCCCGAGCCTTCCGCCCCGATCACCAGCATCGTCGTCTTCGCGTTGACGTCGTCGCCCGTATCTCCGCCGAGCCGCGCCACGAGGGCACGGGCGTCTCGTCTGCCGAGCGAACTGAGTTTACCGGTAAAGACGACCACCTGTCCGGCCAGCGGGGTTCCCTGCGCAGCGGCGCCAGGATGTTCTGAGGGTCGATGGCCGGACACGTCAGGCGAGGGTGCTGGCAAACGGCCTCCACTCAGGCTGAGACGCTCCGAACGGGACCAATGTGAAGGAGAATACAGCGAATGTCAATTGGGTAATCGGGTAAAGCGAATGTCAATTGGGTAATCGGGTAAAGCGAATGTCAATTGGGTAATCGGGTAATTGGGTAATCGGGTAATTGATTGGCGCATTCAATCGCCCAATCAATTACCAAATTACCCGATTATCCAATTACCCAATCCCATTAACCGAATGGTGATCTTAGCTGCGGACGTCGGAGGCACCAGCACACGGCTCGGATTATTCGATGGCGAGCGTCCGCGCCCCAGACTCCGGCTGTTCAAGACGCTTGCGACCCAGAGCTTTCCCGATTTCTCTTCGCTCGTCTCGGCATTCCTCGAGAGCGAATCAGTCGATCGGGCTGCCTTCGATCGAGCCGCTTTCGGCGTGGCGGGCCCGGTTGTCGACGATGCGGCTCACCTGACCAATGTTGGTTGGCGGATCGAGGCAGCCAGCGTAGCGACGGCGTTCGGCCTGAAGCGCGTTCGGCTCCTGAACGACCTGGAGGCGATGGCCTGCGCCGTTCCCGTTCTCGAAGATGTCGAGCTGTACACCTTGCAGCAGGGCGAGCCGCATCCAAAGGGCAACATCAGCGTGGTCGCCGCAGGAACAGGTCTGGGAATTGCCATGCTCCACAACGTGGCTGGCCGGCTCATTCCCTTCCCCTCTGAGGGTGGCCATGCCGACTTCGCGGCGCGGACGGAACGCGAAATCGCGCTGCTTCGCAGCTTGACTGTTCGATTCGGCCGGGCGGAAGTCGAGCAGGTCGTGTCGGGGCAAGGGCTGATCAATTTTCATCGCATCACCCACGCCGACGGCTGTCGTGCAGGCATTCAAATCGCCAGCCCTGCCGCGCCGGCCGACATCAGCCGGGCGGCGCTTGCCGGCGAGTGTCCCGGCTGCGTGGAAGCCCTGAACCTCTTCGTCGAGGCGTACGGAGCGGTCGCAGGAAACCTCGTGCTCGGATCGGTCTCGACGGGTGGGCTCTATCTCGGCGGCGGTATCGCGCCGAAGATCCTGCCGGCGCTCACCACAGGCGCCTTCTTGAAGGCGTTCTCATCGAAGGCGCCGCTCGACGGGCTGCTCTCTCGAGTGCCGGTGAAGGTCATCCTCAACGAGGGCGCCGGGCTCCTCGGCGCCGCCGTCGCAGCCCTCCAAGACGAATAACAGCGGAATTGCAGAATTGTAGGATTGCAGGATTGCAGAAAGGAAAGGTGGAAAGTTGAAAAGGCGGAAAGTGAAAGGCTAGAAGTTGAAGTAAAGACTCGTTAGATCCTTCCTGCAATTCTGCAATCCTGCAATCCTCCTAGATGTGCGCGAAGTTCTGGCCCTGCAGCAGGTGATCCAGCCACATGCTGGCGAGCTTTTCCTGCACCGTATTCTGACGAAGCCGGGCGGCGAGGTTCGGAAAATCGACGCGATCCAGCTCCTGATCCTGGTTGAAGCAGGAGAAGATGATTTCTTCCTTGCCCGTCGCCGGATCGACATGTTTCTGCAGACACTGCGCGCAGACTTCCTTCATCATGCACTGCATCGGCGAGTTGATGCTGCCGATGCCGACGTGCTCCTTTTTCAGATAGGGCTCGAGCACGCCGTGACGCGCCGCCTTGACCGCCGCCATCATGCGATCGGACCCGATGGCGATGATGCGATCGACGGTGGACAGCGGCACGAGCTGCCTGCCCAGCTCTCCGCTGTTGTAGGCGAGCATGGCTTGAACGATGTTGCCGCGGAAGTGTGAGTCCTGAGGCCGGCCCGGCGCGATCGCAACGCCCGTGTCCGTGCTCCAGACGACCTGATCGGTCGCCGCTTCGATTTCCTCGCGCTTGAACAGGTCCTCCCCCTTCTTGTACCCGGCGAAGTAGATGACCCGGTTCCCCTTGTCCCGCATCGCTTTCGCAATGGAGAAGAGCACGGCGTTGCCAAGCCCGCCGCCCAGCAGCAGCACGTTCTGGCCTTCTGGAATCTCCGTCGGCGTCCCCGTCGGACCCATCACGACAACCGGCTCGCCCTTCTTCAGGTACGCGACCAGACGGCTCGAAACGCCAAGTTCGAGCGCGATGAGCGACAGCAACCCTCGTTCTTTGTCCACCCACGCGCCGGTCAGGGCGATGCCCTCCATCAGCAAGGGCGTGGTCTGGCCCCCTTTGTTCACGCGTCGGGTCACCGACTCGTAGTTCTGGAGTCGGTAGAACTGTCCAGGATAGAAGTGCCTCGCCGCCGCCGGGGCCTTGACGATGACCTCGACGATGGTGGGCGTCAGGCGGACGACGTCCTCGACGACGGCGCTCAGCTCGTTGTCGAGTCGCCTGCAGAGGCGTTCCCAGGCGGCGTCGCGCTGGGGCTGTGCGGCGGGATCGAGCGCCGCCAGTTCTTTCGCGAACAGTCGCAGGATGTGTGGGAAGCCATCCTTGGCCGACGCCATCGCCTTCACAACGTTGCCGGCGTACCGCGGGTGGTTGTCGCCGTAGTAGGTGACGAACTTCCCCTGATGCTCGTAGGACGTGAAGAACCCGTCGGCATCGGCCTTGAGGTGGAACGTCCCGTCACCGTTCGCGCTGATGGAATGAGGCTGAAAGAACTTCTTCTTGGAATCGAGCTGGAAGGTGCCTTTGCATTCTTTCTCGTACATGATGTTCGGCGTCGTCCCGGCCGCCACCAGCATCGTTCGCGCCGGCAGCGTCACCAGCGGATCCTGTCCTTCCGGCCTGTCCTTGCCCTCTCGTTTGAAGATGACAGCCTTCAGCGCACCCCGTTCATCTGGAATCGCTTCGACCGGGTTCACGTTCTCGGTGAAGGTGATGCCCTCCTCCAGCGCCTTGATGACTTCCTCGTGATTCAGCCGATAGGCAGGCGAATCCACCATGCGCTTCCGGTAAACGATCTGCACGCCGCCCCAGGAACGAACCAGCCCGATGAAATTCGCTGCCTCTCCCGACGCGGCCGCCCGGGCCCGCTCGGCGCGAACGGCCCGACCGTGCCCGAGATATTCGTCCAGTACCTCCAGTTCCTCCGGGTCGTACATTCCGCGGACCCGTGACTCGCCGAGCTCCGCCACGAGCGTCTCGTACTGGTGCGTCGTCTTCTCGACCTGGAGCGGGTAATAGGCCATCAGCTCGGTGGCGGTGTCGATCGCCGTCAACCCGCCCCCGATGACCAGCGCCGGGAGCCGCGCCTGCAGGTTCGGCAACGCCTCGCGCTTGAACGCCCCCGTCAGCTGCAGCGCCATCAGAAAATCGCTGGCCTTCCTGATCCCGCGGATCAGGTTGTTCTTCATATCGATGATCGTCGGCCGGCCGGCACCTGTGGCGACGGCGACATGGTCGAAGCCGTACTCCCACGCCTCCTCGATGGGCATCGTGCCGCCGAACCGGATCCCTCCGTACATCCTCAGGCCCTTGCGCCGGGCCAGCGTCAGGTGCAGCAGCGTCAGGAAGTTCTTGTCCCAGCGGACGGTGATGCCATATTCCGACACGCCGCCAAATCCTTCGAGCACGCGCTCGTCGAGCGGACGATACAGCTCGCTCCACTCGCGAATCGGTCGCGGCGGCGTCGTGTCGGTGCCGACCATCTCCTCGGGAAGCGGTTCGATCTTGAGGCCGTCGATGCCGACGACGCCGAATCCCTCGTTGACGAGGAAGTGTGCGAGCGTGTAGCCCGCCGGACCGAGTCCGACGACCAGCACGTTCTTGCCGTTGTAAGGGAGGGCGAAAGGGCGACGGACGTTCAACGGGTTCCAGCGGGTGAGGAGCCCGTAGATCTCGACGCCCCATGGCATTTGCAGCACGTCGGTGAGAACGCCCGTTTCGATCTGGGGAATGTTGACCGGCTCCTGCTTCTGGTAAATGCACGCCTTCATGCAGTCGTTGCAGATGCGGTGCCCGGTGCCGGGACACATCGGATTGTCCACGACGACAATCGCCAGGGCGCCGACGGCATCGCCTTCTTTCCGGAGAGCGTGCATCTCGGAAATCTTCTCATCGAGCGGACATCCGTTGAGCTCGATCCCGAGGGGGTTAATCGACACCTTCCCGGCATTCTCACTCCCGGGGCCCTTCCCGGGATCGCGTAACCCCTTCGAGCACGAATCCTTGTCACGCTCGTGACAGAGCACGCAGTAATGAATCTCGCTCATCACCTCGCGCGGGTTCATGCGGGCATCGGTCAGCTTGAACCCGTCGCGGCGCCGCAGCCGCCAGTCGGGTCCGAGCATCGACTCGCGCATGTCGGGTTTGGGATGCTGCACCTCGACGAGGCGCCAGTAGTCGAGCGTCTCAGGAAAGCGGAAGATCACCCAGGGGCGGTACGCCCGATCGTGAATGCGCGCCGCGCACCACCGCTTCAGGCTTTCGATTTCCGACTTCAGGCCGTCCGACGTGTCGCCGGCCTTCTCGCGATCCAGCAGTCTGCAACCGGCGCGTGCCACTGAGAGTTCCAGGTCGTCTCCTCCGCCGCCCCCAGGTCCGCGGTCGGCGGATGCCGACGCTGTCAATCGTGCGACGACCGCATCGTCGGCGGTAGACGACTCGACATGGGCGCCACCCTTCAACAGCGGGAGCGCGCGGCGTCTGACGAAGTCGATCTTGAAGCGGAAGAGATCGTCCTGAGCGGTCGTCGCGCGTCTGAGCGCATCCAGATCGGACTGGACCTGAAACAGACGCGTGAGGAACCGACTGACATAGGGCGCCATGTCCACGAGCAAATTGGAGACTTCGAGAGGCGTGCGAGGCCCGTCGGGCGCCTTGCGATACGCGTCCCATTTCGCCCAGAACGCCGGGTCGGCCGCTTCAACTTCCTCGCAGAAGCGCTCGTACAGCGAAGCGAGACGCTCCGGATCGTGGAGATCGGCGAAGGTGTAGCCGGAAACGCCGAGGTCAATCGATGCAGCGGCCGCAGGAAACCCGGAACTCGTCTTCATAGGTGTCAGGCGAAAAGGTTCAGAAAAACCGGCGAAAAAGGAACGACAAGCGTACTCGGAACTTCCTCCGCCCGTCAACCGCCCACGCCCCGGATCGGAGGGGTCAGTCAGCCCGCACGAGCATCAGAACGAAGCGATTATCGCCCTCTCCTGGAGCGGTCCAGTGTGCAACCGGACGAAACGACGCGCTCTCGAGAAGGTGGATCAGCTCGGAGAGCTCATATTTGTAAGAGCTCTCGGTCCAGATCGTCTCGCCCTCCTCGAGCGAGACGTCGATTTCGGCCGCCGGAATGCGCACCTGCTGCGGCCTGAGGGAAACCAAGTGCATCTCGACGCGCGACTCTGCGGCGTTCCACACGGCTCGATGCGCGAACCCATCGAGATCGAAGTCGCCGCCGAGATCTCTGTTGATCCGCACGAGAAGATTGCGGTTGAACGCCGCGGTCACACCAAGGGGATCGTCGTACGCAAGGAGCAGGTCGGCTTCGGGTTTCACCAGGTCGGCGCCGATGAGAAGCTGGTCGCCTCGGGCCAACGCCGACCGCGTGCCGCGGAGAAAGGCCTCGGCACACGGTCGGTCGAAATTCCCGATGTTGGATCCCAGAAACAGCACGAGGGTGCGGCCTGGCGTGCCCTGGCGCGCAATCTCGTCCAGGCCCGCTTCGTAGGTCGCAACGTGACCGATCACCCGCGCATCCTCGAACATCGCCAGAGCGCGAGATGCTTCGTCGAGCGCCGTCGCCGAAACGTCAACGAGGTGGATTTCGTAATCTCCGGATTGCGCCGCGCCATGGCTGTGTTCCCCGTGGTGTCCGGCTTCGGCCGGACCGTAACCCGCCGCCCCGAGCAGCGTCCGCAACTTCGAGCCGTTTCCCGGACCGAGCTCGACAATCCGCGTCAGAGCTCTGGCGCCGCCGCCCGCGAAGATCGCCCGTCCATGCGTCTCGAGCAGCTTCAGTTCGGCGCGCGTGATGCGATACCACGGTAACTCGCAAATGGCGTTGAAGAGCGCCGACCCCAGGGCGTCGTACAAATATCGGGAGGGCAGCTGACGAGGCTCGAGCGTCAGGTAATACTGAACGTCGCTCGCAAAGTCCTTATCGGCGACGGGAACGTTCGGTGACGCAACGGAACGTGGCGTAGACATACGGGTATCTCGGTCGAAACCAGTTTCTGAACGTGGGCCGCAGGAGCTCGGCGGCCGTTACCGGCGACGCACCTTTCATCACCAAGTGCTCGCCATCGAAAAAGTCCGCTGAGTACTCTGGATACGAGGCCATCGGACGGAAACGCGGGAACGGCGCAAACACGGAGCTGGTCCATTCCCAGCCGTTGCCGACGAGATCGTCGGCGCCCCACGCGCTCCGGCCTTTCGGATGCCCGCCGACTGGTTCAGGATCCCAACCCGAGAAATCAAAAACACCGCGATCGGGTGCGGGTGGCGCATCGCCCCAGGGGTGAGGCCGTTCTCCGTCCGGCGAACCGAACGCGGCTCGCTGGTACTCGGCCTCGGTCGGCAGCCGCACGGGCAGGCCGTCGCGGTCGCTGCGCCATCGCGCGTATGCGGACGCCTCGGCATGGCTCACGAACACGGGCCAGGAAAGCGGAAGGGGAACCCGGTCGAACATCCCGCGCCAGTTCCAATCCGCGGACCGCTCCCAGAACAGCGGGTGCGCCACGTGTTCGCTTTGGATCCAGCTCCAGTTCTCTTCTGTCCACCATCGCGGGTTCGAGTAGCCGCCGCCATCCACGAACTCGAGGAACTGAAGGTTGGTGACATCGTACCGATCGATCGCAAACCCGCCGACCTCGGCGGCCTGTGACGGAAACTCGTTGTCCCAGCCGAAAACCACGTCCTCGCGGTTGACCCCGAGCGTGGCGCACCCGGGTGGAACCTCGACCCATTCCTGGTCCGGCGCCCGGCCGTCGACGCGCGGCGAGTAACCGGCCGGACGGCGCTTCTCGTCGAGCGGCAACCGATGCCACATGTACAAAAGCGTCTCGTGGTGCATCGCCTCGTGCTCGAGGATCGTGAAGACGGCCTCCGCCCGGTCGAGCAGCGGGTGGCCTGGCCGATCGAGGTCATCGTTCGACAGTGCGTCGAGCACGCGCCGATCCGCCTCGGCGGCAAAGGCTCGAACCTCGTCGCGTGAGGGCCACGCGCCGCGCGTCACGTCTGGCGTCAGGCGGTTCGGCTCGGACGCCGACTCATGCGGATCGATTCCACGGGCAAACAGCAGCTCGAGCCGCTCGTCGATGCTGGCCCCACCGAGCGCCTTCTTAATCAGCGTGTTGAAACTGAAGGCCGGCAGATGCCCTTCGTAGAAGACGATGGGATGCCGGAGCGCAATCGGCCGGCTGTAATAGACCTGCGGGGCAAGCAGATCGAACAGCGCCCGAGACCGCTCCCGGTTGCGGTGATACCAGGCGATGGCCGCGGGGCGATCGAGCATCCCCTATCGTTTCCGATCAAGCCCCCTCTTGTCGAACCCCGAAAAGAATTGCAGAATTGCAGGATTGCAGAAAGTAAAAGGTAAGAAGTGAAAGAGGAAGTGAAAGAGGAAGTGAAAGACGAAGTGGAAAAGGAAGTGGAAGTGAAAGTGAACGTGGAAGAGCTAAGCTTATCGCGGCCGGCAACTATTTCCTGCGGTTCTGCAAAGGCCCTCCTTCTTTCCTTCCTTCAATCTTTCCTTAGATCCTTCCTGCAATCCTGCAATCCTGCAATCCTGCAATTCCCATGATTGTTTTGCTCAACGGCGAACGCGTGGAGCTCGACGGTCCGATGACGGTCTCGGACCTGCTCAGCCGGCTCGACATCGACGCTCGAACGGTCGCGGTCGAACACAACATCGTCGTCGTCAAGCGCACCGCCTTCGGAGAAACCCTCGTCCGCGAGGGGGACCAGATTGAAATCGTGAACTTCGTAGGCGGAGGTTAAAGGTCATGGACACCCTCACGATCGCCGGCAAGTCATTCACCTCGCGCCTCGTTGTGGGTACGGGGAAGTACTCCTCTCCGTCAATCATGGTGAAAGCTCACGAGGCATCGGGGGCAGAGATGGTCACCGTTGCCGTGCGTCGTGTGAAGATCCCGTCGCCGCGTGGCGCTGGGGAGTCACGCGCGCGACAGGAAGAGAGCCTGCTCGATTACATCGACACATCGAAGTACTTCCTGCTGCCGAACACGGCAGGCTGCTATACGGCCGACGAGGCCGTGCGGACGGCGCGCCTCGGGCGCGAGGCCGGATTGTCGAACTGGGTCAAACTGGAGGTGATCGGTGACGAGCGGACGCTCTTCCCTGATACCGAACAGTTGCTGGCGGCGACGCGCACGCTCGTGCGCGAGGGGTTCGTGGTGCTGCCTTACACGACCGACGACCCCGTCGTCTGCCGAAAGCTGGAGGATGCGGGCGCTGCCGCTGTCATGCCGCTTGGGGCGCCTATCGGTTCCGGGTTGGGGATTCAGAACGCCAACAACCTCCGCATCATTCGCGAGTTCGCCCGCGTGCCCTTGATCGTGGACGCCGGCGTAGGGACGGCATCTGATGCAGCGCTGGCCATGGAGCTCGGCGCCGACGCGGTGCTCATGAACACGGCCATCGCGGGCGCGCAGGACCCGGTCGCGATGGCTGAGGCCATGAAGCTTGCCGTCAGAGCCGGACGACTCGCCTATCTGGCAGGTCGCATTCCGCGACAGATGTACGCCTCGGCCAGCAGCCCGCTCGAAGGTTTCGTCGGCCGCTGACGGGAACGCTCTTCCCCCTTATCGTGTACTTACAATAAACGGGTGCATTTCACGCGAAGTCCCGTAGCAACCTGACTTTCCTGACCCTCCTTGCAGACTCCTGCGGCAGCCGCGCTGGCTGGAAATCCCTCATCACGCCGAAATGACCAGGACCTTGATGAAATGCTCGTATCGAGGGCACACAAAATGGTGTGTAAGAAATGACACAACTGGCACCGACATTGCGCCTACGGATGAGCAACGATTCGTATGTCAAGGCGCGTGCTCATCGTCGAACCAGATCCCTCAACCCTCTCTTCCCTGCTGCAGGCCATCGGCTCGTCGGCGAAAGCAGAGGGGTGTACGACCTTCCCGGTGGCTCGCCGGCAACTGGTGACCAACGCTTACGACAGGCTCATCACCAACTTGCGCCTGCAGGCTCACAACGGGCTTCACCTCGTGTACCTGGCGCGCTCGCGGGCCATGGGCACCCGAGCGATCGTCTATACCAATAATCTCGAGGTCGCGCTCGCGCACGAAGTCCAGGAATCAGGCGCCTTCTATGAATCGCTCGAGCGCCTTCGGCACTCCATCAGCGGCTATCTGCAGCACGATCTCCCCTCCAGCGATCGGCGCGATCCGATGTTCAGCTCGCGCCGGGCCACGTTTCGCGGCGGACGTCGCTATCTGGACCACCCGGTTCACGCCGCAATGTGACTTCGGGCTGCAGACCTAAGACAAAGTACCGCATCAAAACCGAACACAACGGCTGTGGTTACTTCCCTGTTACTGTTGGACTTAGAGTCACGAAGACTCGTGGCGCCGACGTGCCCGCTAATGGCTGTGTTTGCAATTGATTCACGCAAAAGAATTTGTAGCTGATCCACAGTGATTCCGTGAGTACGTCACTCATCCATTAGCGGGGCCATGTACACTCATCGACACCGGCTTGTGTTTTGCACCGCGCCCGATCATGCATCGTGGTGAGACCACGTCGCGTACGCACGAGGGGCCAGCCATTCCGGCGCCGGTTCTGCGACCCAACCCCCGAATCTGGACGTTGCGCCGTCCGCTCTCGAAGGACGAGCTGAAAGACTTGCTGAACGACGGGGTCGTTGCGTGCGGCGAGAAGGCGTGGCGAGTTCACATCTACGGCATCGTCGACGGCGACGCGCAGCGCTGGGTTCAGGTGGGCCTCAGGGGGTTCGATCGACACAGCCTGCTGCTCGAGTTGCCGTACCTCGCCGACGATGCCGATGTCGTGACAATCATCGAAGACTGGCTCGCCGATTCCACGTCCGTGGAGACGCGCACTGCCGAGCGTATACGGCTTGCTCTGAGCGCCGCCTAGAGCGGCTTTCAAGTTCGATGTAGTGTTGTCGGGCAGCCACGAAAGCACAAAAGCACGAAAACAGAAGCGCCCGACGCGTCGTCAGCTTCAAGCTGCGAGGTCGCACGACCTCCGGGTTCGCGTTTTCGAGCTTTCGTGGCGGAACTGCAGGGACCAAGAACATAGGAACGGACCAAGGGCTAAAGTCACGCCACGCGGTTGTGACCACTTTCCCGGGCCGCTCGAACCCGCTCGTTCGCACGCCAGACGACCGATTCGAAAGGCTCGTCGGCCGTGAATTCAGCGACACCGGCCGATACCGCGACGCGCTGGTTCCCGCTCGCCTGCATCGCGGCTCGCACGCGTTCGGCGACCTGGCGCGCGCCGGTCATGCCCAGACCTGGCAAGACGGCCAGCAGCTCTTCACGACCCCAACGGATGGCGAGGTCCGATCCCCGGATGGTCTTCGTCAACGTCTCGCCGACCGTCGCCAGCGCATCGGATGCCGGCGTCGGTTCGGCGTGACCTTTCACCCGCGCGTTGATATCGAACAGGATCACGCTGAGCTGCGCCTGTTCTCGACGCGCCCGTGCGAGCTCACGCGAGATCGCCAGGTCGCCCCCACGGCGGTCGAGCAGACCGCACGATTCGGAAAGCTCGGCGCCTTCCTGGTGGTCGCGCCCGCCAGCTCGCGACTCGACCGCAGCGACCGGCGCCCGCGCGGCCGGCCGCAACGGAACCCCACGACCCAAAGCCTTCAACGCCTCGACCTCGGCTCCCCCGAGCGTCAACGGGTGCACATCGAAGACGCAGATGGTTCCGACTGTCTGCCCTTTGTCGCCGACGATGGGCACGGCGACGAGCCCGCGAACGACATCCTGAAACCTCGAGATCGGAACCGTCTGCTGCGTCGCGAGATCCGGCAGCACGAGAGCATCGCCCGATTCGAGAACCCAATCGAAGACGCGAGGCACGAAATAGGGAGACTGCGAGAGGTCGGCATTGGACGCCCAGGTCACCGAGGCTCGAAACTGCGCCTGACCCGAGCCTTTCAAGTACACGGCAACGCCGGCTGTGGCCGAGACAGATCGCGCTTTGTCCACGAGCTCTCGCATGGCCTCCGGCGTGAGGTGCACGCCCGGCGCGCGCTCCGGTCCGACGGGTGGCGTGCCCGCCTCGACCCGACCGAGCGCGCGCGCGATGGCGCCGTGGATCACCGGGACGCCGACCGTTCCCCGAAGCGTCCGCACCCTCAACCCCGCGAACCGTTGGGCGGCGAATTCCCTCAGCTCGGGAAGCGGCGACCACGCAATGACATCGCCATGTCCCTGGTGGCGTCGCAGCGCCTCGATGAGAGCGAAGCCGTCCTTTCCCGGCAGCGACAGGTCCGTGATGAGCAGCACCGGCGGCCCGAAGCGCTCGAGCACCTTGATCGCTTCTTCGCCGTCGCGGGCGATGAGCACGCCGAGTTTGAAGGGCTTGACCGCGTCGAGGCACGCCGCCACGCGCTGGACGTTAGGGTCTGCAATGAGCACGTACGAAAGCTTGCTGCCCGTTGCCGGCCTCGTATCGGTGGGGTGTCGTTCGGGTGTGCTCATGAATCGACCGCGCTATGCCGGCTCGTCCGCCCCGCTTGTCAGCAGGGGGGGCCTGGTGTTCGACGACGGCCCGCCCATTCGCACGAGGTTCTTGCCTTCGGACTTGGCCTGATACAAGTACTGATCGGCGCGCCGCGCGAGATCCGCCGGCGTGTCTTCCGGCTCGATCACCGCCACCCCGATGCTCATCGTCAGCCGCAGCGGCTGGTGGCCGTCTCGAATCTCGTACTCGGCCACGCGCTGTCTGATTCGTTCGGCGCACGCAAGGGCGCTCGCAGGGTCGCTCGTCGGCATCAGAATCGCGAACTCGTCGCCGCCGTACCGGGCGCAGACGTCGAACACGCGCACGGCGGATCGCAGCAGACCGCCGACGGCGTTCAGCACCGTGTCGCCGACCGGATGCCCGTACGAATCGTTGATCCGCTTGAAGTCGTCGACGTCAGCCATCAAGAGCGCCAGGGAGCTGGACGCCCGCTTGGCGCGTTCCACCTCCTGATGCAGACGCTCATCGAAGTACGGACGGTTGAACAGGCCCGTATGCGCGTCGACGGTGGCCGCGTACGCCAGGCGATGCACTTCCGTATCGCTCCGCGCGGCGATGAGCGCCAGCGCCGCCGACACGCTGATGGTCCGCAGAGCGACGATGTCCTGCCGGTTGAAGGCCGAGCCGTCGGTCTTGTCCGTGGCGCTGAGCACGCCGACGGTTTCCGTGCCGGCGAACACCGGAACCGCCGCAAACGAAAACGTCCGGTAGTGTGGACGTTGCGACGACAGCGCCAACGTCTGCCGGATGTCGGGAACCAGTACCGAGCGACCTGAAGAGAAGACGTGGCCGATGACCCAGGAGCCCGGCTCGATTCGGACGTCGCTGACCATGGAGACAGGATAACCGTGAGTCGCCGCGACCGCGAGGCGATCCTCGTCCGGCCGGTACAGCGCCAGCGCCACGCGCTCGGCGCCGATCGATCGCCCTACCTGGTCCACGACACGCTGACACACCGTCTCGACGCCACCCAGCCGGCTCAGACGGCGCGCCATCGTGTACCCGTCCACCAGCAGTCGTTCGGCATGACGCCGGGACTGACGCTCGCGAACCGAAGCCAGCGCGAAAGCCAGCGCGGTGGCCGACGGCGTCAGCGTCCTCGCGTATGCCGTCCAGTCGCCTGCCAGCAGCATCGTCAACGACGATCCTCGCTCGTCGTCGAGGGAGACCGAGGTCCAGACGCCTTCCCCGATCGCGCGGAGATCGAGCGTCGCAACGGGGGCATCGAGCGGAATGGTGTCCAGCGCGGGCTTGAGATCGGAGACCGGCACCCGCAAACCGCCGCGCGCCTGCCCCATCAGCATCCATCCACGATCCAGGCGCTGAAAGATGCAGACCCGTGCATTCAGAAGGCGGGAAACTTCGCTGACGACCGTATCGAACGCGGCGCTGTAATCGTCGGCGCGCGCGATCGTACGAGCGAGGAGACTGAAATCGTGAGGCGGGCTACTCAGAGCCATTCGCGGTGCGTACTGATGGGCATGGCCCGTGCCAGTCAGCAAGCGAATTTCTTAGGCCGCCACAGCTCAGCTAACGAAATTGGCGTCCGAGAAGGCTCCTTGGCGAAGTACAAATATGTGCCGAAGGCTGGACAAACTCCGGGTACGGCTACCTCCTGCCTACTTCTGCACGACGATCGCGATGGTCTTGAGATACTTGATCGGCACATCGCCGCGGCGGGCCGGCTGGTATTTCCATTGTCTCGACGCTCGGAGCAAGATTTCGTCGTAGGCGGGGTTGATCGACTGGCGGATCACGCTTCGTTCCACGTTCCCGAGCTCGTCGACGAGCACATCCAGCATTCCAGACGTCTTTCCGTTCTTGAGCAACGGCAGCAGCGCGGGGGGAACGGGCGGCATCCCCTGAGCGATCGCCACGGGCGCCGTGATGTCGGGAGAGCTCTGGTCCACGAGGAGCGTGCTCTGAGGCGGGACTGGCGCTGGGGCCTGAGGCGCCGCCTGCCGGGCCGCTTCTGCTTCGGCGCGTCGTGCGGTTTCCGCGTTGGCCTGCAGGCCTCGGGCAAGGTCGAGGAATCCTTCGACCAGAACCCGCAAATCTGCCAGGCTCTCGTCCTCGACGTCGATTTTTTCAGCTTCCTCGATCATCTCTTGAACGCGGGCGAGCTGTGGCTCGGCGGTCGCATAATCTTTGCGTTCGATCGCCGCACGCGCCTCCCGGTACTGTGCCCGAACCAGCTCGGGCAGCAACCGGCGGCGGACGTCATTGAACATCGTGGCGATGCGCGGTGACGCATCGGTCGGATCGAGCTCGAGTGTCGGGTTCTTGCGGATGAGGCTCTCGACCACCAGTTGGGCGTCGGCCGTGCGTCCCAGCGCAAAGAGACAGAAGGCGCGGTACTGATCGGCCTGCTCCATCACTGCGGACGGGGTCCCGGAGTTCTGGAGACGTCCGAGCGTCGCAAGCGCTTCCTCGTACGCTGCCGAGGCGTACAGCTCGCGCGCGGCATTGAGCGGATCCTGGGCGGTAGCCGCAGTGGCCGTGGCGAGCACCAACGCGGCCAGGCAGTATGTTCGCATGGCGTTCTTCATTTCTGAGTCAGATCCACGGCAATCCGGTTAGGTCCCTTCGAGGTGACGACCACGGTTTGTCGCCGCTCGCCGAGCTGCGGGTGGCGGAACACAATCTCGTGCGTCCCGATGGTCATCGGGATGTTGGCAATCGGAGTCTGGCCGACGTTGGTGCCATCCACGATCACGTCCGCCCAGGGCCGCGCGTTGGCGCTCACCCCCACGCGGGGCGCGTTGACGCTCACCGTCGCGGTCTGGCCCGCCACGATGTCAATCGTGCGGTTGTCCGAGTATTGCAGGCTCTCGTTGGCGAGCGTCAACGCATGGCGCCCGGCCGGCAGCATGATCTTGGCGGTGCGGCCGGTGCCCACGACGTTGTTGCCTTCCGTGACCAGGACGTCAAAAGGCGCGACCAGAGTGAGCCACCCCGCGGCGGGCGTGGAGACCCTCGGCAGCGAGAAGACCACCGACGCCGTCGCTCCCGCCTGCACGCTGACCGTCCGCTCGGCGGAGCCCGTCGGCCCGCTGACTCTGATTCGATAGTCGGCCGCAGGAAGGTCCGCCAGCGAGAGCGGCGAGACGCCACGCGCTCGACCGTCGACGAGCACTTGCGCTCCTGCCGGATCCGTCACCACGGAGATGCCGCCGCGCGAAGTCCCGGTCCCGGCCCGCGCCGCGGTCGCATTGGCGCCGGGCAGGAATTCGATGTGATGCGTGACCTCTGCACCGGCCGATAGTGTCAGCGGCAGCACGCGTTCCTCGGTTCCCTGCCGGAGCGTGACCGTGTGATCGCCGGCGGCGAGGGAGAGCGACAGCGGCGACACACCTCGTGATTCGCCGTTGACGAGGACATCCACGCCGGCGGGTTGCGTCACGATCGTCAGCGTGGCCGGTCGGGGCGTCGCCGCGTCCACGGGACTGAGACGCGGGTACATCCACATGAGGCCAGCCACCGACGCCACGACGGCGAGGGCGGCCGACGCCCATGCCGGCCAGGAAATTCGAAGAGCGTGTTTGGTCAGTCGGAGTGAGCTCGGCGGCGGCGACGCGCGTCTGGCGGCGGCTTCCGCTGTGGCGAGCGCTTTGGTGTGTCCCGAAGGCTCAGCGGTCACAGGGCCGCTCTCAGCGGCAAACACAAGCAGGGGGTCCACCTCGGTATCTGGCGCCACCGTCGTCTTCATAGGTCCGGCACTCCTCGATCGCTGTTCGGCCTGCTCCGAGCTCACGTGACGGCGGAGGAGGCGTATCACTTCGTTCATGTGGGGCCCGCCTGTTCGCCAATGTCATGCCACGTGACAAAATTGAAATGCGCCTTATTAGGCTCGTCTGGTGGCGCCGCTTAGATGGAAGTCATCCCTCAAGCGGATTCTTGTATGCCATCTGGAAGGCTTTCGCGATCGGGATTTTCTCGTTCTGCACGGCGCTGTTGAGTTCTGCTCGAGCGGCACCCCGATTGCGTGACGGCGCGCGCATGCCTGGTACCGGTCGATCGTATGTCGCCGTGACGTTCAGTCCGGAACCATCCGTTGCGTATTTCCTGCGAGGTGTGCTGGATAGTGCGGGCTTTGCGGTCAGCGACGCATCTTTTCGGCCGGACGATCTCGAAGTGGCCATCCAGCGCAACCGTCCCGACGTGATCGTCTACGACGTCAGTTATCCCTTCAGAGAGAACTGGCATCAGTGCCAGCAGCTGCTGACACAAGCCGGAGCGGCTGACATTCCCGTCGTGATCACCACCAGCGAGCAACGCGAGCTCCGGCGGACAGCAGGGGTCTCGGCTGACGTTGAACTGTTCAGGCGGCCAGATGATGTGACCGAGCTGCGAGAAGCCGTCCGGAGAGCCATCGAAGCTGAGAGAAGTCTTCGCGCAGGAAGAAGATGAGATTCTTGAAGGCGCGCCTGAATTCGGGTTCTTGTTTTTTGTGTGCAAATCATCGGGTTTTGCGCGAGATCGGTCTGGCAGTACGGTTGCAATTACGGTAAGTTGGTGCTTGTAATTTTCGAATACGGAGATACGCGAGATACGCACGGAGATAAGCAATGAAGCGTCTGATGCTGTTCCTCGTTCTGATCGCGTCGGCGGGGTTCGCTGCGGCGCCGGCATCAGCAGATCCGGTCTCGATCAATTTCTGCCCCGGCGATGCGACGTGTCCTGCGGGCGTGACGGA